>CAZAPJ010000023.1:0-64266 GCA_964487025.1 uncultured Hydrogenophaga sp. | reverse complement strand
GCAGCGTCCCTCGCAGCGTCCCTCGCAGCGTCCCTCGCAGCGTCCCACGCAGCGGACCACGCAGCGTCCCTCGCAGCGTCCCTCGCAGCGGCCCACGCAGCGTCCCTCGCAGCGTCCCTCGCAGCGTCCCTCGCAGCGTCCCACGCAGCGTCCCTCGCAGCGTCCCTCGCAGCGGCCAGCTCCTGATCGCTCGCCGCGCCATTGGCGAACCGCTCCGCCACGTCCAGCGCGGCAACGCTGTGCGGGTCTTCCATCAGGTGCTGAACCTGTCGAGCGCACCAGACTGCGTACAGACGGATCTCACGGTCATAGCCCTTCACGGCCCGCAGACACCACAGCGCGTCATCAAGGCCGTTGCTGTCGAGGATCGTGACGATGCTCAGCGGCTCGTCGTCAGCCTTGGTTTTGCCCAAATGCTTGAGCAACTTGGCCCAGCCATCCTGGCAGGGACGGTGTTCGCGGATTGCGTTGAGGGTCGTCTGCATCTCATCTCCTTGCCGCGCCAGGGTGGCGCGTTGGAGATAACTGTACCCATGGGTATTGTTGATGTCAATACCTATGGGTATTGCATGAGGTACAATTCTTTGGCCAATCCGACAAACGGTCACCAAAGGAGACGTGATGGAAGCGAGAGAGATGAAGGTGCGGCAGCAGTACAGACTGGCCGAGATCGCCGCCCAGGCGGCAGCGGAGCAGTTGCGGTTAAGTGCCGCGAGGGGGAAAGCTCAGGCCCCGAAGGAAGCCTGCCGGGCTTGCGGGCAACAAAAAGCCCACCTGATGGTGGGCTGGGGGAGGGTGTGAAAAAGCCCGCTCGGGGCGGGCTGGGGGGCGTCGACCGCCCAAGAAAAAGCCCACCTACCGGGCAGAGTAGGGAGGGGGTCACTCGTTGGAGACATTCTTATCGACGAAGTGCCTACCGATTCCCGCAGCTCTGTGATAAGCATCCTCTGCCGCATCCGCCTCTTTGCGAAATGGCCGAATCAGAAAATAGTAGGCCGGGAAGAATACCAAAATGGCCGCCAGCCAGTGCCAGATTGAAAACTCACCCATTGTTGTCTCCTACCTCCTACAAGAGTACCCACACATCTCCGGCAGTACAGGCGAGGCCGGCTGCGGCCTCCGGCTTGTACACCAAAATGTGAGGTTTTTGTTACATATGCCGGTTATAGCCCGAATGACCGGGATTTCCTTCCACGGGGAAGCCCTTATGAGGGCATAAAGTCGTGCGGGGGCTATTTGCCGTTTCCAACCTTGCGCCTCGGCCTGCCAAGTGGAAGCTCCCCCGACAACACTCTGATCACGTAGTCGCGTTCGGCGGTGTCCGTCATGTCGGCGGCGTATTCACCGGTGGCGTCGATCACTCGCTTTCGCTTGCTCGGGGGGAGGGCGTGCACAGCGGTGACGAACACCTCAAACGCCTGAATAGCGCTCATCGTCCTGGCCGGTAACGGTATCACTGTAGCCGTGCCTTCGGCCTGTCGAACCGGGCTTACGGCGCCAACATCGCCCGCCAGCAATGCCAGCGCATCCTCTGGGCTATCGGAGTCCCAGAAGCCTTTGGGCAAAGAAAACGCTTCCGTGCAGTCCCTCATAACCGCCGGACCGATCCCCTTGGCTCCCTTCTTCGTCTTTGGGTAGAACAGCCGGTTCACGTATGACCCGTCTGCGTCGATCTTGCGCCCCAATTCCGCTGCGACGCCACGGCAGAACTCATCTCTCAGCAAGGCCAGCAAGGATTGAAGGCGCTCATATTCGTCCATGACTGGATCATCCTGGAGCGCGTACCCGTAGGTAAATGACCTTTGGGTATTGACTCATACAATACCTTTGGGTATTGTTATGGGTATGGATAAATTCAGACAGCACTACCTCGGGCTCAACGGCCGAGCCCGTGAAGCTCTCGCAAGTACGGCCGGCACGACTACCGGGCTGTTGCACCAGATTGTTTATGGCCGAAAGCAAATTGAGCTTGGCCTGGCTGATTGCCTCGTGGCTCTCTGCGACGGCATCACCCTGGATGACCTGCCGCTGACGGATCGCGCCAAGCATCATGCCCGCGTCCGGGTGATGCCTGCATCCGAGGCCCCCGAGCTCTCCGAGCAGAAGGAGGGGGCGTGAGATGAACAGATGCATCAACCCATTTTTGGAGACCGAGGCGTACAGGCTACAGGAGCGCCTTGTCACGAATGCGGGGTATTCGCCCAGTGAATCATGGCCTCCCAAGTGTCCTGATAGGCAGCAACGGCGCTGTCGGTTTTGTCCTTTGAGAGCAGAAGAGGGGCAAGACCTTCCTCCCGACTTTGGTTCAGCGCCTTCGCCAGTTCCAGGGGCTGGGGGTGCGTCCTGATGAGCGCCCGAACCGCATTCATGAGTGCCATGTTCGTCCCCAGGGCATTTCCGCGCAATTTCTGTAGTTCGTTCATGTTCGCCCCTTTCAAGGACTTGGTTGGTGGTACTTCCATTGTTCCAAGAAAGAGGGCGAACGCCCAGCATATCCCTGAGCCCCCTGAGCGCTGCGGTGTAGGCGTGTTCCATGGCCTGCATCGTCGTTTTTTTGGCAATTTTTGAGATGGCAACAGATGGCAAGTCGAGTTGCCATCTGTTGCCGGAGACAGTTTGATGAGCCAGTACACGTTCAACTTTGAGCCCGCGATTCCGGAGCGCTTCCCCACGCTTCGCCAGTACGTGGCTTTCCGTGCAACGCAGGTATCCAAGCCCATGGGCATGCAGGCCGCCGATCTGGATGTCGCGCCCAGCACCCTGAGCCGAAAGCTCAACCCGAGCGATTCGGACACCCAGCGATTCAACGTTGACGACCTTGAGGCCTGGATCAAGAGCACGGGCGATGCCGCGTCGATCGTTGAGTACCTGGCCGCCAAGTACCTCGACAGCAAAGAAGCGCGTCAGGCGCGCATTGCAGGGCAGGCCGAGCGTCTGCTTACCGAATTGGCAACGATCCTCCCTGCACTGAGGGCCGCAGCATGACCCCCCATGCCAACACAGCGCCTCGCGCGCGCAACACTGACCCAAACACAAGCCGCGCGGCTGCAAAGCGTGCCGAGCGGTTTGCCACATCCCACGCCGGCCGAATTCTGGAGGCCCTGCGCGTTCAGCCAATGACGGCAAGGGAAATCAGCGCACACACCGGCCTGTCGGTTGAACAGGTATGCCGGCGGCTGCCAGAAATCACGGGTGCGAGCGTCGTCACCCGTGGCGGTCTGCCCCTTGAGCGGGATGGATACCGCGTGTGGATGGCCTCCTGATGACGACCTTCTGGCCCGGCACGTCCGTCGTGCGCAGCACCAACAACGCATTCACCGCCATGGAGCGGTCCGAGGGCTCTGTCTTCGCCACGCCGCAAGAACTTGCCCGTGTGCGCGCCACGCTGAGCAACCAGGCTAAGCCGAAGAAGAAGCCCGGCAACGCCGCATCAGCCCCAGCGCACCCGGTCATGGGCAACCTGAGCGCGCGCGCCAGGAAGCAGCTTGGCAAGGGCCTCAACGCAATCACGATCGGCACCAAGGCCGACACAGAGCGGCGGCGTGCGCTGTCGAAGGCGAGCATCTGATGGCCGGCGACTGGATCAAGATGCGCACCAACTTGTGGGATGACCCGCGAGTCGGCGCAATCGTGGATGCCACGGACAGCAGCGAGGCCGCCGTGATTGGTGCGCTGTACTGGCTTTGGGCCATGGCAGATCAACACACCGAGGACGGAATACTCCCCGGACTGTCCCTTCGTCAGATTGATCGCAAGACTGGTGTGCCGGGCTTCGCTGATGCCTTGTGCAGGGTGGGGTGGCTTGCTGACCACCCGGAGGGAGTCCGAATCACTCACTTCAATGAGCACAACGGAGAGTCGGCGAAAAAACGCAGCCAGACGGCAAAACGTGTGGCAAAACACAAAACCGCTAACGCAGAGGTAACGCATACAGCGTTACCAAATGAGAAGAATCGCGTTAGCACTGCGTTACCTAGAGAAGAGAAGAGAAGAGAAGATATACCACCTACTAACGTAGGTGGTAACGCGCCGCGTAAGCGCGTCGCGCCGGCCCAGGATTGCCCTGCGGATGTTGCTGAGCAGACATGGGCCGACTGGCTCGCGTTGCGCAAGGCAAAGAAGGCGCCAGTTACCGAGACCGTGCTGAACGGAGCGCGATCAGAGGCGGCAACGGCCGGCATGACCCTGGATGCATTCCTGCAGGTTTGGTGCATGCGCGGATCGCAGGGCTTGCAGGCCGACTGGCTCAAGCCCCACGAGCGCCAGACGCAGAGCCGCGTGAGCTTTGCCGACCACGACGAACAGACCCGCCGCCGAAAGTGGGAGGAGATGACTGGCCGCAAATGGCCGGATTCCGGCGACGTGATCGACGTAACTCCAACCTCCCAAAGGATCACAGCATGAGCCTGCACATCAAGGCCATCGACCGCCTATTTGAACGACTGGCGACCACCTACGGAGCGCAGTGGACGCGTCAATGGCAGGACGTGCCAATGGCGGACGTGAAGACCGCATGGGCGCATGAGCTTGACGTGTTCAGCGGCAGTTTGCATCGGCTTGCCTGGGCGCTGGAGAACCTGCCGGCGCGCTGCCCGAACGTGATCGAGTTCAAGAACCTGTGCCGGCAAGCCCCCGCGCCCGATGTTCCTCGTTTGCCTGAACCCAAAGCCAACCCCGAACGCTTGACGGTCGAGTTGTCGAAGTTGGGCCAGTTACGGTCCAAGGTTTTGTCAACAAACCCGACCGGGCGGCTTGATTGGGCGCGCGCAATCGTTGCTCGTCATTCAGCATGCGAGCGAGTCACGCCAACCGTTCTAAAAATTGCCAAAGATGCCTTGACAGGTGCTGGAGTTCCGCAATGACCAAGACCTATGCCCTCAAGCGCCTGCTGGAGCACGGCCAGATGACTCGGGCGGAAATGATCGAGTGCACGAGATGGCCGGGCCGTCAAGTTGACAGCGCCCTGAGTGGCCTTGTCCAGCAAGGCTTGGTGCGCAGGCGCGGCAAATCGGCCTACCAGCGCGGCCAGTTTTACAGCGCGGTGATGCCATGAAAACCTACCTGCTGATCGAAGTGAAGCATACGAAACCGATTCCCGACCTGGCCGACAAGGCGGCAGGACGGATCTACACCATGAACCACGTTGAAGACGTGCAGGTCAATGACGTGACGGCTTTGACGGACCAGATTATTTCCCTTCCTGTCCTTGATTACGACGAATTGAAAAGGAGCTGAGATGGCTTACACGAAGATTCTTTGGCGGGTTCAGGTTCGCAAGAGTAGAGCGCACAAATGGGTTAACAAGGGGCTGTTCGAGACGCGCAAGGCGGCCCGCTTGAGTGCGCAGTTGTTTCGCGAGCATCTACATTTGGTTGACAAGCGATTCGCTGGCCCATTCGGCCTTGGAAACACGCGCGTGGTGCGGTACGAGAAGGGCGCGAAGTGAACCTCGACCGAATGTGCGCCGAGGACATGAAGCGCATCCAGCGGTACATCAACCTGGCTTGTGCGCAGCACCTGTACCACATGCGTGGGAAGGTGAAGAAATGAGCGAGCGTCTGTCTGTCCGATGCTGGGAGGCTGCATGAAAAGCATAGCCGGAACCTTGGCCGCGCCTTTCCCTTGGTTTGGTGGCAAAGCCAATGCCTGCGAGGAAGTTTGGGCGGCGTTCGGGCATGTGGACAACTACGTGGAGCCGTTTTCAGGTTCTGCGGCCATGTTGCTCGGTGCGCCGGAGGGGAAGCGCGTCGAAACGATTAACGACTTTGACGGGTTTGTGGCGAACTTCTGGCGGGCTATTGCTCACGATCCAGAAGCTGTCGCACATAATGCCGATTGGCCGTGCAACGAAAACGACCTTTTTGCGCGGCACTCGTGGCTGGTTCGTCAGCGCGAAGGATTGACGGATCGGCTGCACGCTGATCCTGATTATTTCGACGCAAAGATTGCCGGCTGGTGGTGCTGGGGTGCGTGCAACTGGATCGGCTCTGGTTGGTGCAGCGGAACCGGGCCGTGGGTGCATGACGGCGAGAGGCTGGTTGATTCCAGCCAACTCCCGCATCTTTCAGCAGGGCGGGGCATCAACCGCAAACTCCCGCATCTTTCAGCAGGGCAGGGCATCAACCGCCAACTCCCGCATCTTTCAGCAGGGCGGGGCAGGCGTGCATACATCATGGAATGGTTCGCCCTTCTGCACGCCCGCCTGCGTGATGTGCGCGTGACTTGCGGAGATTGGCAACGAGTCTGCAAAGACAGCGTGACTACCCGCCACGGCCTGACGGCGGTGTTTCTTGATCCACCCTATGCCAAGGGATCAATGGACTACAGCGCGGGCGGCATGGGACTTGGAATCGCCGAAGCCGTTCGCGGTTGGTGCATTGAGGCCGGTCAAGACAAAGCCCTGCGGATCGTCTTATGCGGCCACGCCGGGGAACACGACGAACTGCTGCAGCACGGCTGGCATGTCCGCGAATGGACGGCCCGAAAGGGGTACGCCAGGACCGACGAAGCAATCGAAAACAGCAGAAGCGAGACGCTGTGGTGCAGCCCGAGATGCGTCCCGGTTTCTCCTGTGCTTGATCTTTTTTCAAACCTGGATGCCGCATGACCCGCGAACACGCTGCCGTGCAACTTCTGCGCCTCGGCCCGTTGCCTGCGCGCAACTTCATGGAGATCACCCGCTGGCCTCGTTCATCGGCCAACCTTGTACGGATTTCGCAAAGGACGACATGGTCATGGATGCAATAGATCCGAACCGCGCGGTTGATTACATCATCGCCAACGCTAGCAAGTTCGCCAAGGCTCGCTCTGATCGAGTCTGGATCGAAGAGTTTAGGAAGTCCAAGAAGGCGATCTTGATGAAGGAGAGCAGCGAGTCATCTGCTGCGGCTCAAGAACGGGATGCCTACGCACACCCTGACTACATCGCGTTGCTGGATGGCCTGAAAGCCGCGGTGGTTGAGGAAGAGACATTGCGCTGGCATCTGGTTGCAGCGCAGGCCCGTGTCGAAATCTGGCGCACGCAAGAAGCCAGCAATAGGTCTCAGGACAGGGCTACGCGATGACCTTTCGCCGGACCCGTTGCGCTCACTGCAAGAAGCACCTGGACCCTGAACGCCCTGGGCAGATCGTGCATGCGGAGTGCGCGGCAGATTGGACGCATGCTCAGTCGGCCAAGCGAGAGCGCGAGGAAGCGAAGAAGGCCCGCATGGCAGCGAAGGTCGAGCGTGCGGAGATTCGTCGGCGCAAGGCTGATCTCAAAACCATTCATCAGCTCATCGCCGAGGCTGACACGGCGTTCATGGCCTGGGTGCGGGAGCGTGACAGGCAGGCAGGGTATGCGTGCATCTCAAGTGGACAGCCGCTGGACTGGAGCGGAAATCAGGTCGATGCAGGTCATTTTCGCAGCCGTGGTGCCGCATCTCAAATCCGCTACCACCCAGACAACTGTCACGCCCAATCGAAACGCGAGAACCGCTATCTGGCCGGGAATGCCGTGGAATACCGGATTGGCCTGATCGACCGCATTGGCATTGACCGCGTGGAGGCCCTTGAAGCCGACAACACACCCCACAAGTGGCATCGTGATGAACTGATCGAGATCAGGGACCGCTACCGAGAAAAGCTGAGAGAACTTAAAAAGCAGGAAGCATGACACTAAACGAAATAAAGGCCCGATGCGAGGAAGTCGGCGAGTGCTGGATATGGCAAGGAGGTTTCTTGCGCGGCCGGTTTCCCATCGTCAAGATCGCTAACAAAAGCGTCTACCCAAAACGCGAGGCCTGGAAGGCAGCGAACGGCAAAGACATCCCCGCTGGAAATTGCGTGGTCAACAAAAAGACCTGCAACGATCCGCACTGCTGCAACCCGGATCATCTGACCACCGCCACAAAGCGCCAGGTACTGCAAAGGACGGTTTCCGACGGCAAACTGCATACGACCAAGGTCCGGGCCAACATCGCCATGACCAAGCGTGCCAAATCGAAACTCAGCGATGAGGCGGTGCAGGAGATTCGGTACAGCGACGAGCCCGTCTCCGTCCTGGCCGCAAAGCACGGAATCTCGGACACCTATGGGTACATGATCCGCCGAGGGAATTCCCGAAAGGACTACAGCAACCCATTTGCAGGACTGATCGGATGAGCTGCGATGCCTGCGCTACTGCTCGCAGCAACCCCAACACCGGGCGCTACAACGCCAATTGCGAGGGATGCAAGGCGAGGGCGATTGCGCGTGGCACAGACCTGTGGGAGGCCAGCCGGGCCGGCCGGATCACGCCGGCATACCGCGCCGCCTTGGAGAGGGTGTTCTGTGATCGCTGGAAAGAAGGGCATGAGTTGGTCAAATCATGGATAGATGGAGGGGGCAGTTGAAACGGGACATCGATTTCCACCTTGTCGAGGACCATCAGCAGGCGATCCATGCCCGGCTGGAGAACTGGGGGCGCTGGTGTAACGGCACATCCAAGCCATCAACAAGCCCGATGTTTCGCATGTACCGTGGCACCGCCCGAGGGCGGGGCGACTACGGGGCGCTAACAGTCAGTCCGGTGGACAGCGCGGACGCAGCCAGGATCGCCAAAGCCGTGGCCCACCTCCCCGAGAAACACAGGGCGGCCATCCAGTGGTGCTACGTCAAGCCAGTGGCGCCTATCCGGGCCTCGAAGTCCATCGGGACCAGTCTTGATGGGCTGTATCAGTATTTGAGGGATGGTCGGCAGATGCTGATCAACCGGGGGGCGTAGTCGCAGTGACTCTCCTCGCCAAATCCAACCCACGCCGGGCGCGCCGCACGGCCTGGCCGGCAGCTGTGTATTCCAGACCTGCCGATCGCGCCGCATCGGGCATGCTGAGGCCATCCACGAGCACGAGGTAGGCCACCTGCCGCGCAGGGCCGGCGCGCAGGCGTAGGAGCTTGGCCAGGGCGTCGAATTGATCGGGGGTCAATCTGCATCCAGTGCAGTGAGCGCAGCCAGTACCTTGCGCTGGTCCAGCACGGATGCGGCGCCGGTGGACTGCACTGCGCTGTCCATGGATTCAATTATAAACGCTTAAGCGTTTGTGTCAATACCGTTCATCGGAATCTTGCGCTCTTGCTTCGGGTGGTCTACAATCCACTAACGACTGAGCGCAGACGCATTGGAGTCGCCCATCCATGACGGAGGCGGCGGCGCCGATAAAGCTCAGGTAGAGCCCTCCATCACGGAGGGCTTTTTGTTTTCGCGGGCCTGTCCGATCACCCCAAGTCGTCATTGACCTCAAAGGGACAGAGCCCGCACCCACTCACCCCACCATTCCCGCAGCCGAAGGCGGGCTCGCTCAGGGGCAAATGAGCGAGGTTGCATCCCCTGCCTCGCGTGCAGGGCGTAGCGGCAACGCGATACCGCACAACGCCAGCAGGGCCAGCTCAAGCCCTGTAGCCGGATGGTGCTTATCCCTTAATCAAGTTAGCAGCCGCTAACCGCCAACAATCCGAAAAGGAACTGGCTATGGCTGGAAGACCGTCCACCTATCTCTCGGAGTTCTGCGAGCGCGTCATCGAGTACGGCAAGCAGGGCAAGTCCATTACCTGGATGGCTGCCGAGCTGGGCGTTACCCGAGAAACCATCTACGAATGGATGAGGGTGCACCCTGATTTTTCTGACGCCATCACGCGAGCGAAGCAATACGCCCAGCAGTGGTGGGAGGACGCGGGCCAAAACGGCATGACCGGCCCGGGGTTCAATGCCTCGGTGTGGTCGCGCAGCATGGCCGCACGGTTCCCGGAGGACTGGCGCGAGAACAAGGGCGTGGAGTTGACCGGCGCTGGTGGTGGGCCGGTTCAGCATGTGGCCCGGATTGAGTTGGTCGCACTTGGCGCAGACAGCGCGGATAGCACTCCCGCCTAAGCTGATCCCGGTCTTTGATGGCCGGGCAGATGTCAGGGGGGCGTACGGGGGCAGGGGGTCGGGAAAGACCCGCAGTTTCGCCAAGATGGCCGCTGTGCGTGGGTACATCCACGGCATGGCTGGAGAGTCCGGGATCATCCTGTGCGCTCGCCAGTTTATGAACTCGCTGGAGGACTCCTCGCTTGAGGAGGTGAAGCGGGCGATTGAGGAAGAGCCGTTCCTTGCGGCCTATTACGACTGCGGGGACAAGTACATCAAGAGCCGCGACGGGCGCATCACGTTCTCGTTTGCAGGCTTGGATCGCAACATTGCCTCCATCAAGTCCAAGGGCCGGCTGCTGCTGTGCTGGGTGGATGAGGCAGAACCTGTCACCGATGAGGCTTGGCTGACGCTGATCCCAACCCTTCGAGAAGAGGGGGGCGATTGGAACGCTGAACTGTGGGTAACGTGGAACCCCAAGCGCAAGACGGCCCCGGTTGAGGGCCGTTTTAGATTCAGCACAGACCCGCTTACCAAGATCGTCAGCCTGAACTGGCGGGACAACCCGAAGTTTCCGGAAAAATTGGAGCGGGATCGCCAGCGGGATTTGCAAGAGCGTCCAGACCAATATGGGCACATTTGGGAGGGCGAATACGCCACCTCCATTGCAGGTGCCTATTTCGCCCAGGCCCTCACCCAGGCCAGGCTTGAGGGGCGCATCGGCAAGGTTGCTCCTGATCCGCTGATGACGATCCGCCTTTTTGCGGACATCGGTGGGACTGGCGCGAGGGCCGACAACTTTGTTTTTTGGGCCGCGCAATTCGTCGGACGCGAAATCCGGGTGCTCAATCACTATGAGCAGCAGGGCCAGCCGATCGAGGCGCATCTGGCCTGGCTGAGGTCGCAAGGCTACACACCGGACAAGGCACAGATCTGGCTGCCGCACGATGGCGACACGCAAGACAAGGTGCATGACGTGTCCTACCGTTCGGCATTCGAACAGGCAGGCTATGTGGTGACGGTTGTACCCAACCAAGGCAAGGGCGCGGCGATGCTGCGCGTTGAGGCTGGGCGCAGGTTGTTCCCGGCCATGTGGTTCCACGAGTCCACGACCGACGCCGGTCTATCGGCGTTAGGCTGGTATCACGAAAAACGGGATGAGGTTCGGGGTGTTGGGCTTGGGCCTGAGCACGACTGGGCATCGCACAGCGCAGATGCCTACGGTTTGATGTGCATCGTTTACGAGGCACCGGCCAGCAGACCGCCCCAGGCTCTGAATTACAGGAATCGCAGGACCGCATGACAAAAATGACCGAATCTGACCTGCTGCGAGTCCTTGAAGAGGAGGCCAAGCAGGCGCATCACTTTAACTTTGGCGAGCAAGAAAAGGCCCGGGCGAAGGCCGTGCGATCGTACATGCGCGAGCGTTACGGCACAGAAGAAGCGGGTCGGTCCGCCGTCGTCGCGTCCGATGTTTTCGACGCTGTTGAGGGCATGCTGCCTGACCTGATCGAGGTGTTCACGGGCAGCGACAAGGCAGTGGTCTTTGAGCCCGTTGGCCCGGAGGACGAGGAGAGCGCAGAGCAGGTGACGAACGCCTGCAACTACGTGTTCTATAAGCAGAACAACGGTTTTTTGATTCTCTACTCAGCGATCAAAGACGGTTTGATGCTGCGCACTGGTGGTGTTAAGTGGTTTTTCGAGAAGAAGCGCACGCCGACGTTCACACGGTATCAGAACGTCGATGAGATGCAGCTTGCGGTGTTCCTCGTCACGAACCCGGATGCCGAGGTGCTGGAGAAAGAGGAATCGGAGCCCTCGGAAGAGGAAGTGCAGCAGCACGCCGAGGCGGCGATGCAGTTTGAAGCCGCTGGGCTTGAGCCGCCGCCGATGCCAGTTCGGTACTCGGTCAAGGTCAAGACGATCGAAGAAAAAGGCATCGTCCGCGTTGTCCCGGTTCCCCCGGCTGAGTTTCAGGTGTCCTCTCGGCACAACTCGGTCCTGTTGGACGAATCGCCCTATGTTGCTCATGTGGTCGAAAAGACCCTGAGCGAGATCAAGGAGCTTGGATACAACGTCACCCTCGACGACGTTAAGGCATCGAAGAATGACCGCTATGTCGATGATGAGGTAATGGATCGTGACCGCCGATACGGCTGGCGCAAGGACGATCACGACCTCGATGATTCGATGGTCCGTGGCTGGCTTCGCGAGGAATATGTCCTCGTCGACTTCGACGGTGATGGCATCGCGGAGCGCCGGAAGATCGTTCGGCTGGGTCAGAAGGTGCTGGAGAACGAAGAGTTCTCGCATGTCCCGATGGCGGCCTGGACGCCGTACATCCTCACGCACCAGTTCAGCGGGATTTCTGTTGCAGAGCTGGTCGAAGACTTCCAGCGCATCCACACGGACATCTGGCGCCAGCAGCTCGATAACCTGTTTCTTGCGAATAACCAGGAAACAGTGGTGCTCACCGATGGTGAGGGCAATCCGAGGGCCAACATCGATGACCTTCTAAACCGTCGTCCTGGCGGCGTGATCCGGGAACACATACCGAACGCCGTCCGGCCCTACCAAGAGCGCTGGCAGGGCATTGAGGCGGTGCCGATGCTGGAGCAACTTAACGTTGCGAAAGAAAACCGCACTGGCTACACGCGGTATTCGCAGGGCCTTGACGCCAACAGCCTGAACAAGACGGCGACCGGCATTTCGATGATCATGAACGCGAGCCAGAAGCGTCAAAAGCTCATGGCTCGCATCGTGGCTGAGGCTCTTGTCGCTCCGATGTTTCGAGGGATCTTCAAAACCCTCACTGACTCTGGCATGCAGAAGATCAGTTACCGCCTGAACGGGAAATTCGTGGAGTACGACCCGCAGGAATGGCGCGATCAATACGACATGAGCATCAACGTCGGCATCGGGACGGGGGATGCCATGCAGCAGAGTGCGTTCCTGCAGCAGATGGCCCAGGCACAAGCCTTGGCGATGCAGAGTCCGTTGGCTGGAAAGATCATCACGCCGAAGAACATCTACAACCTTCAAGCCCGTCTGGTCGAAAACGCGGGCTTCAAGAACCCGGAAGAGTTCTGGACCAATCCCGACAACGTACCGGATCAACCGCCGCAGCCTGATCCAAGGGTCGAGCTGGAAAAAGCCAAGTTGCAGGACAGCCAGCAGAAGGCCCAGGCCGAACTGGTCGCGGACAAGCAGAAGTCCGAAGCTGAACTCACCTTGGAGCGCGAGAAGTTCCAGGCAGAGTTGGTTTTCAAGGCCCAACAAGCCGATCTGGATCGCCAGCACAAGCTGGAAATGGAGCAAATGCGCCTTGCGATCCAAAGGGAGCAAGCGCAACAGCAATCACCCCGAATCGATGAGATCGCGGGCACTCTCAATTCGCTGGCTAAGGCTGTCGGCATCGAAACTTCAGGAGCCTGATTAATGGCAACCATCGCATCGGCAGTCAACACGCCTTTCACGCCCGCATCGGGTGAGTTCATCGTTCAGTGTTCGTCGGGAGTCGCGGCGCTCCAGCGCAGGGCGGACTCTGGGTCTCCGTGGACCAATGTCGGCTCGATCACTGGCAACGACGCACCCATCGTCTCCAACCCGGTTGTTGGTGCCCAGTACCAGTTTGTCGCCATCTCTGGCGCTCCTGTCGTTCTAGCGAGTCAGTAATGGTCCAGCCAGTCAACCGCCTCTACCCCGGCACGCCGGGTGAGCCGCTGTACATCGGCATCGAGCCGCCGCCACCATTCGCGGTCCTGAACGAGCTGCGGCTGAGCCTGCCCAGCGGGAGCTACGAGGACTACCCGTACCAGTTCGGCCGGCCGTTCCGCCCGGGCGAGATCGAGGCGCTGCCGGAGGTCCTGCTCGACGGCGAGCCCATCGCCACGCAGGCCGATGTCAAGACGCGGCACACCGATGGTTCGGTCAAATTCGCGGTCATCAGCGTGGTGCTGCCCTCGCTCACCACCTCCGAGCGCGTGCTGACCTTCCGCAACCGGGAGAGCCAGGACAGTACGCCGGAGACGATCGCCAACATGCTGTCGGCCTACGACTTCGAGGCGACGATCGGGATTGCGGTGGACAGCACGCCGGTGGCGGACTCTCCGGTCTCGGCCCGCGCGATGCTCGGCGATCTCACGAACGAACTGCTCGCGGCCGAAACTGCTGCCGGCGGCGTTGACGCTCGCTACTGGACTCGGGGGCCGATCTGCACCACGGTGCTTCTGCACGACCACACCGGGAAGTCTTACGACCTCGGGACCAATGCCACCAAGGCCATCCGCCCTCTGTTCGAGGTGCAGTTCTGGCCGGGGATCGGGCGGTACAAGGTGCGCCACATCCTTGAGGTGGCCGATGTCACCAAGGTCAAGGACGAGACCAACCTCGACATCACCTTCACGACGGGCTACGCCAGCCCCGCGACCAAGCTCAGCCAGGCCGACACCGGCATTTGGAATGGTCAGTTCCAAACCCGCGCGTACTGGGGCGGTGATGACGTGCCGCGCTGCAACGCAAAGCACGGCGTCGAATACCTGGCCGACACGAAGGTCATGCCACGACACGCGACGACGCCAATCAAGGCCGAAGTGCTGGCGAGCTACGCTTCCAATTGGGCCGGAGCAAGCAAGGCATTGGGCGCGGCGGGATACTACAACAAAGCCATGGGGGCCACGGGAGGCCGGCCTGAGCTGGGCTTGATGCCAAAGTGGGACGCCGCCGCACTCGTCTCTGGTGACGCCACGATGCTCGACATCGCGGAGAAGCACTGTGAGCTTTTCGGCTCCTTCAACTTCTTCTGGCGAGAAGGAAACGCCGGAAAGGACATCATCGACTCGACCACGGGCGATGGGCGCATCCCCAGCAAGTTGTCTCGCCCTACCCAGTTCTGGGCGAATTTCAACACCGGCGCGGTGGAGAACCGATGGGTGATCGATGGGTCGATCAACCAGACATCCCCAAACGGGTTCGCGAAGGACGACGCGCACACACCGGGTGCATTTTGGTTCCAGTACGTTACGTCCGGCGAGCACATCTGGCACGAGAAGCTGCTCCAGATGGCGGCGTGGAGTCAGTGGCTCGTCAACCCGGGGCTGTCCTACAACAGCGTCGGGAACGGAAACGCCAGCACCGCCCTGATCATCAATGGTGTGCAGCCTCGGGCATGGGGATGGCAGTTTCGCAACCGCGCGCGGGCGTGGTGGGCCGCCCTGGACGATTCGCCCGAGCAGGCGCTGTGCGACCGAATGGTCACCGACGCACTGGCGCAGCAAGCGGGCTTGTACGGCATCCCCGACTACTTCGTTGGCAACACCATCCGCGAAGCATGGAACACCAACTATGCATCGTGGTGGGCGTCTCCGATCACAGCCGGCCGGCCCAATGCCCTGCAGTGGTTCGGCAACGTCGGCTCGACTACGGGCTCCGATCCGGCAGACGCTCTCCGATTCCAGTCGCAGTGGATGCAGAACTACACGGCCATGTCCACCACGCACGCCTTTGACCTGGGTCGAGCGGACGCCCAAGGGTTCGCCAACTGGACTTCTGATCTGGTGATCCAGATCGTGCTTTCGAGCCGGCCTCGACTTGTGGGGTTGTTCGTTTTCCCGCAAGTCAAAACAGACGGAGGTCTGTTTCAGACGCTGGAAGACATATATGACGGCTGGAGCAACGATGGCCAACAGACCGAGCCGGCCACGATGCCGCTGGATTCGTCCGAAGGATTTCTCGCGACGAGCGGAGCGCCCAACACCTATCAGGTGATCGCCGAGTCGTATGCGCTGATCGCCTCGACCACCATCGCGATGGCCAACACCCATCCGGATCAGGCCGCCGCCTGGGAGGTGCTTGAGCCGTGGTACGAAAACTGCCAGTGGTTCGACCATGACCCGCGCTATTCGGTCAAGCCGCGCACCTGAGGATTCACGATGACTGTGATCAATCTGACCTTCAGTGGCGCCGATGGCGATCTCGTCTCCGGGATGAGCGGGGTCACCAAGACCTCTGGCACCGAGTTCGTTCGGCAAAACGGCTCGGGCGGCGTCAAGCACCTGACGTGGACGGCGGGCTCTCCGGCAGACGTGACCGTCAACGTCGGTGCGTCCGATATGTACGCTGAGTGCACACTCGGGGCAGACTTCAATGGCAAATCCGGCATCGGGCCGAACCTGCTGAACGTGCGCGCTAACGGCACCAATCCGACGACCGGGGTAATTCTCCGGTGGAGCACGAGCAGCGGTTTGCTGCTCTACGAGGGTGCGACCCTGAGCAAGACGATGGGCGGGACGGCGGCCTCTGGAGATGTAATTCGCCTGTCCGTCGAGGGCTTGCTCGTGTCGGTCCGAAAGAATGGCACGCTGGTGGACACCTTCACCCTGGCCGCGGATACCGGGCTCACCCGGGCCGGCTTCGGTGGCACGACCGATGGGAGCACGCCTGTCCTGACGTCGTTCATCACGTCGTTCCAGGCCGGCGATATCGTTGCCAAACCAGTCCTCTCGTCGCCCAGCGCCAGCGCCACCAGCACCACGACGATTTCGGCCGGCGTCACCATCGACAAGGCCGCGACGGGGTACGTGGTGGCCACCACCAGCGCCACGAAGCCTACGCCGGCCGAAGTGGCTGATGGGGAGGACCACACAGGTACGCCGGTGGCTGGCACGCTGGCGGACAACGCTGCGCTTTCGGTGGGGGCCAACCCGGGGGCGTTTGATCTCTCCGGCGCCACGCCCGGCGAAGACTACTACCTGCACTTCACCGCAGGGACTTCGCCTGACCTGGCCGATGTGGTGACCTACGGGCCGCTGGAGATGCCGGTCCCAGTTGATCCGCCCGAGCTTTCGGACGGCACGAAGCTGACGCTGACAGATCACCAGATCGAGCTTGGTGCCACAACCGACAGCTCGGGCGGCTGGTATCGGGCGATTCTCACCGCCACGGACGATGAGCCAACCGCCGAACAGGTGCGCGACGGCCAGGACTATGCCGGCGACCCGGCCGAGGCTGCGGCTGGTCACGAAATCAGCGCCACCGGTGCGCACTCCCTGGTCATCGCGGCGCCGGACCCGGAGACGACGTACTACGCCTACCTGGTGCACTTGCTGCCAGGCGGTGAGCTGTCCGACGTGCTGGCGTTGGGTGAGGTCACCACCTACCCGGCAGGCGCGTCGGTCGAGTGGCTTCGCGACAACCCGATCTCCTTCATGGCCCAGTGCGTGGAGGTCGGAGACCCGGACACCGACTGGATGAGCTACGAGATCGCCACGCCGCCCGCGACGGGTGAGTTCACCGACGGCCCGTACCCCAACGGCACCTGCGTCTACATCGGGCCGTCTCCTTCGTCGATGGTGATCGCCCTCAAGCGCAACGGTGTGGCGGTGGGGACGTTCGTGGTGTACCTGTACGACCAAGTCATCCCAACAAACCCCGTGCTGACAAATGCTATGGGGGCTGCAACGGGGGAAAACACCGCGAGCGGGTCCGTGGACACCGATGTGCCCGGAGGAACGCTCTTTTGGGCGACCACCACGAACGCAACGGAAAGCAAATCCACGATCCAGGCTTCAGGCAACAGCCAGCCGGTGACTGTGGCGGGAACGCAAAGCTTTTCCACTGGCGGCCTGACGGCGGGCACTGGTTATCGGCATCACATCTTCCACATTGGCCCGGACGCCGCCGAATCGGGTGTTGTTTCGACGAGCCTGTTCACGACTGACGCTGCGGCTCCTGCGGTGCTCACAAGCCCTACCGGCGCCGCGCTAGGGGCCTTCGGCGCCGTCGGTTCGGTGAGCACGGACAAGACTGGGGGGCTGTTGTACTGGCTCGTCTCCGAAAACTCGTCCGAAGATGTCGAGGATGTGATCCTCGGCGGCTCGCAACCTGTCAGTAGCGCAGGCACTCAGGTGGTCACGAGCTTCGGCTTGACGCCGGAGACCGGCTACTACATCCACTTCGTGCACGATCTAGGCGGTGCCAGTTATTCCAATGTCGCCAGCTCATCGCTGTTTACGACGCCTGAAGACACCGGCCCGTCTGTCGGATCGCAATCTGGCGGAGCAACCATGCGCAGTTGCATGTACCCATCCATGGAGAAACGATGACAGAGGAAGACCTTCTAGGCCAGCAAACGCGAGGCCAAATCAGCGCATCGCTTCTGGAAAACGAGCTTCTGAAAGAGGCTCTGGACGCACTGGAGAAAGAAGTCTTCGACCAGTGGATGCAGTGTCCGGCCCGAGACAAGGAGGGCAAGGAAGCGCTCTGGCAACTCGCCAAGACGGCACAGAAGTTTCGATCGATCCTCGTTGGCTACGTGGAAACCGGAAAGCTCGCCACGCACAACCTTTCGAGATTTGAAGAGCCGCGCGGCATCCGCCGGCTGTTCCAAGCCTGATTCGCCACCGGCGATTCGTCAACCCGCTTCGGCGGGTTTTTTTATGCCCGCCCCGTGCGGGCTTTTTCATTGGAGCGTGAATGGACACCAACCAAGAAACTGGAGTGTCGTTGGCCGATGTGGCCGATCTGATACCTGACGAGACCGAAACGGTACTCGATCAACCTGACCAAGTTCAAGACGAGGGAGTCCAGCAACTGGACCAACCCGAGGGCGAGCAGCAGCAGGCTGAAGACGAGTTCGAGGAAGTCTCGATTGAAGGTAAGACGTACAAGGTTCCGAAAGAGCTGAAGGACGGCTACCTCAAGGCTTCGGATTACACGCAGAAAACGCAGGCACTGGCCGATCAGCGTCGGGAAATTCAGGAGCGCGCGCAGCTCCTTGAACACCAGACCCGCGCCATGACGCAGGCGTTCGACCAGGCGGTCCAAGTGCGCGAAGCGCAGAACCGCCTTGCTCAATTCGAGCAAATCAACTGGCAGGAGCTGATCCAGGCCGATTCAGGCCAGGCGATGCAACTGCAGATCGCTTACCAGCAAGCCCAACGAGACCTGAGCCAGAAGCAACAGGCGCTCCAGCAGGCCCAGGGCCAGGTGCAGCAATTGACCTCGATTGAGCGTCAGCAACTGCTCACCCAGGCCCAGAAGGACTTGAAAGAGCGAATCCCTGACTTTGGCCCGCAAGTCGCCGAGCAGATCAGCGCGGCGGCCCGTGAGTACGGCATCACCGATGCCGAACTGAAAGCGATCTCCGAAGAACGGCCCGACGCGCGTTTCGTGCATGTGCTGCACGACGCGATGAAGTGGCGCGCACTCCAGGCCCAAAAGCCCAACGCGATGCAGAAGGTGGCAGCGGCTCCGAAAGCAGTCATCCGACCGCAGGCCGCTCGCTCGCCGCAGCAACGAACCAACCAGGCCGCCCTCGACCGCCTTAAGAACCATGGGCGCATCGAGGACTTGGCCAATTTCCTCTAACGGAGTACCAACATGACACAACCCGCCAACACCTTCGATAGCTATGACGCTATCGGCAATCGGGAAGACCTGCAAGACAAGATTTACATGGTCTCGCCCGAGAAGACGCCCATCGTGTCTTCGATCCGCCGTTTCAAGGCGACCCAGCGCATCCACGAGTGGCAGCGCGACGCGCTCGCAACGCCGAACAAGGACAACGCCGTCATTGAGGGCGATGACCGTACCGGCACCGCACTGACCCCGACCGACCGTGTGGCGAACACCGTGCAGTTGTTCGACAAGGTTGCCGTGGTGTCCACCACGCAGGAGAAAACAAAGTCTGCTGGCCGGTCTTCTGAAATGAAGTACCAAGTTGGCAAGTGCATGGTCGAACTCAAGCGCGACGTGGAAGCCATGGTTGTCTCTGACAACGTGGCGGTGCAAGGCAGTTCCTCAGCCGCTCGCAAGTCTGCGGGGCTGGGGACGCTGATCTACACCAACATCTCCCACGGCGGTGCTGGTGTGACTCCTAGCCACACCTCTGGTCTCGCGACGGTCGCGCAGACGCCGGGCACGGGCCGTGCGTTCTCGGAAACGCTTCTCAAAGGCGTGCTCCAGAGCATCTACACGAACTCCGGGGAATTCCCCGGCCTGATCTCCCTGACGCCTTCGCACAAGACGGCGTTTTCCGGCTTCTCGGGCATCGCGGCAAACCGTGTGAACGTGAAGAACGGCAAGCAGGGGACCATCGTCGGTGGCGCGGATGTGTATATGTCCGACTTCGGTGAACTGACTGTGGTGCCGAACTACATCCAGGGCGTAGCGAACCAGAACACGGCGTTCATCCTGAACCCTGAGCACCTTGGCGTGGCCTATCTGGGTGGATACAAGTCCGAGCCGCTGGCGAAAACCGGCCACACCGAGAAAGAACTGGTGTCGGTCGAGTGCACGCTGGTGGTGACGGCTGAAAAGGCAATCGGCGCGGTGAAGAACCTCAACGCCTGATCGTCTCAACCTGAACGGACCCGCCGGGGGCAACTTCGGCGGGTTTTTTCATGCCTGCATTCAAAGAACACGACCCTGAAACCGGCATTACGACCACGATGCATTACATCGAGGACGCCGGAAAAACGGTCATTCAGAAGACCTACGACGCCGAGCCGTTGCTGGACTTCTGTGCCGAGAAACGTGCCGTGACCGAAGGTGAGCGATGGGGTGATATGCGCCACATCGGAACCATCCCGGCCGCCGAGCTGGCGACCATGATGCGCCAGGACGGAACCATTGACAAAAAGCGCTGCGTTGAGTTCTTGAAGAAGAACCCGGCGTTCTGCACCTTCACGAAGGCTCTGCGATGAACTACACGCAGTTGGTTTCGGCCATCGCGGACCTGATGCACCGGACGGACCTGGGTGCAGCTATTCCGACATTCATTTCTCTGGCCGAGGCGCGGTTGAATCGTCACCTTCGCGTGCGGCAGATGGAGACGGACCTTGCTCCGACTGCAATCCTGAACAACCGGATCACGCTTGCCCAGGATATTGCAGACGTGAAACTCCTGTGGGTGCCTGGGTATGAGGGTACGCCGATTGAGCGGCAATCGATACTGGGGGCCGTCTCAGGTGGAACGCAGGGATTGCCGACCATGTACGCCAGGACCGGAGAGAGGGACTTGCATTTCAACGGCGGCGGAAGCGTGCAGGGTGTCCTGTATCGCAAGATTCCCGCCTTGAGCGGATCGAACTTGACGAACTGGCTCGTAAGCGAGTCGCCGGATGTGTATCTTTACGGAGCGCTGATCCAGGCCGCGATCTACACCAAGGACGACCCGTTGCTCTATCAGGAGCAGTACACCGCAGCAGTGAACGAGGTATCCGGCAATGATCAGCGTTACACGGGAGATTTGAGGGCTCGCGCACGATGACGCCGATCCTCGGTTTTGCTCCCGACGCTGATCTGACGACGCCTGGCGTCCTGGCCGACTGTCGAAATCTCATCCCGACTTTGGTTGGGATGTCTGGTGGGCCGACAGCGGTTACGCCGAATGGTGTCCCGGCCCTGGCGGGCCCATGCCAGGGGGCGGCGGTGATTTCCAAGTTGAATGGGGACCGGCGCATCCTCGCCGGGACAAAGGACGCGATCTACGAACTCTTGGCCGGAGTTTGGACAGACGTGAGTGATGCCGGAGGATATAACGGCGGTGTTGTGTCTCAGTGGTCGGTTGCGCAGTTTGGTGATGCGACCTTGATGGCAAACAGGTCCGACGCCATACAACGCTCCGTCTCCGGTGCTTTTGCCGTAATCCCTGGCGCTCCAAAGGCTGAGATCGTGTTCTCGGTCGGCGCGCATGTCATGGCGCTCAATGTCAACGACGGGACGGAAAAGCCCGATGGATGGCACTGTAGCGCCGTCTTCGATGACACGGATTGGGTTCAAAGTGTCACGACGCAATCCGCATCCGGGCGGCTGGTTTCTGCTCCCGGCCCGATCCTGGCGGGGGCAAGGCTTGGGGAATATGCCGTGGCCTACAAAGCCAGGGCGGTTTACATCGGGCAGTACGTCGGCGCTCCTGTGGTGTGGGACTGGACCCAGGTCTCGGGCGGGGATGCTGGGTGCGTTGGCAAGAAGGCTATCTGCGACGTGGACGGCATTCACTTCTTTGTCGGCGAGGACAATTTCTGGCTGTTCGACGGAACCCGACCTGTGCCCATTGCTGACGGAACCTTGCGGGACTGGTTCAAGGTCAACAGCAATCCCTCATTCCTGTTTCTGACGGAGTGCGTCTACGACCGGGCGAGCAATCAGGTGTGGATTTTCTACCCGTCCACAGGCTCCCAATCGCTCGATGCCACGTTGGTCTACCACATAAAGGCCAAGAAGTGGGGAAGGGCAAATCGCGCAATCCAGACGGCATTGGAGTATGTCTCTCCCTCTGTGACCATTGATGGCCTGCCTGCCTTCTCGGGCACGATCGATGGCTTGCCTGACATTGGATTTGACTCGCAGTTCTGGCGGGCCGGGGGGCGGTCTCTCTCGGTGTTCGACTCCAGCAATCAACTCGTGAGCTTGTCCGGTCAGTCGGACACGTCGGGCATGGAAACCGGGGATGCGGGAGATGATGATCGAGTCATCTTGTTACAGGGCCTTCGGCTCAGGTATGCCAAGGCTCCGGCGTCTGCGAGTGTCCAGACATCTCACAAGATGAACAGCGGCGAGGCATATTCGAACGGCGTCTATGGCGTAATGAATGACGGGAAGTTTGACACCCTCAAAGCTGCGAGGTGGCATCGGGCGGTTGTCAATTTCACTGGTCCGGTGACGGTGACCCACATCAACCCCAGGTACAAGGCGCAGGGGACGCGATGAAGCTGAATACCACTCCCCGATTGAATGCCGATGCCTCTCTCGTCCGTGAGATGCGGGAGCACGCCGCGCAGGTCAATCTGATTGCGGAGGGGCGAATGGCTGGTTCATACAACGCCCAGAGCGCTGCGCCAACCACGGGGGAATACATGGTGGGGGACTTCGTTCGGAACAGCGCGCCTTCTGAACTCGGATCGCCTGGAAGCAAGTACGTTGTACTGGGCTGGATGTGCATAGCTGCCAGCCCGCTTGCTTTCGTTCCTATTCAGCCGCCGACCGGAAACTGATGAAGTTGCTACCGATTCCCGCCACGCACATCGATATGGCCTGGCGCGATGGAGCGCACGTTCTCTCCGAAGCCTGTGACGCTTCCGGCGGGGAAATCACCGGGAGCCAACTGAAGATGATTCTCTCGCGCGGAGAACGCATTCTTCTCCGCATGGATGACAGTGGACAAACCGTCGGCTGGGGCGTGGTCAGGATCGACCAATTGCCGAACATGCGGGTTCTGTTCGCGACGGACATGGTGGCCCACAACGGGCAGTTTGAACGCTTCTTCGAGGAATTGAAGAAGCTGGCGGCGTCACAAGGATGTTCTCGGGTTCGTTGCGCTGCAAAGCCCGCCCAGGAACGTCTTTACCGGATGAAGTGCAACTTCAAGCCGGTTTACACAACGTTGGAAGTGGAGATTTGATATGAGCGGTGGCGGTGGCGGTGGCGGTACTTCGACGACCGTGCAAAATATCCCAGAGGAACTCAAGCCATTGGCTTCGGCGTACTCGGCCAAAGCAATCGACCTGTCCCAGCAGGGGTACACGCCTTTCGGCGGGCAGAGGTTCGCTGATCTCAACCAGACCCAGCAGCAAGGCGTTGATGCGATCACGAATCGAGCCTTGAACGGGTCGGCGACGATCAACAACGCGGATGCCTCCCTCAACAACATGATCTCGGGTGGGAATACGAACCCGTACCTTGATTCTCTGGTTGGCCGCGCTCAGGATTCCGTCCGATCTCAATTCAACACCGGGGCCGTGAACTCGGGGTCGTTTGGGAACTCAGGGCTGCAAGAGCAGTTTGCGCAGAACCTTGGTGATGTTGCTTCGTCGATGTACGGCAATGCCTACGAGACGGACCGAAACCGCCAACTTCAGGCCATCGGCATGGCGCCGCAGTTCGGCAACCAAGCCTACACCGATGCATCGCAGTTGATGAACGCAGGCCAAGTGCTGCAAGACCAACAACAGCAAGGCCTGGACTTCAACTACCAGCAATTTCAGGACGAGCAGAACCTGCCCTACAAGCAACTTGCGGCGATGTCAGGGGTGTTCGGCTCGTTCCCTGGACAGAGCTCGACGACCACGCAAAGCGGAGGCGGAAAGTAAATCATGTTCGATCCGATTTCACTCGGCCTGCTTGGCGCCGCCTTGGGCGGCTTGACCAGCAAGAAGCCGCTGAAAGGGGCACTGCTCGGCGCCGGCCTTGGTGCGGCTGGTGGTGGCTTGCTTGGTCCCTCGGCGGCTGGAGGTCTTTTTGGCAACCCAGCCACGGCGATGACCTATGGCACCGGGCTTGGCAGCCAGCAGACCGCGATGCTCGCCGCGCAAGAGGCCGGCATGGGCAATGGCTTGCTGGGGGCGCTGCAAGGCGCAAAGCCTGCATTTGATGCTGTTGGCTCTGGCATGCAAGCCGCATCGATGTTCGATCAGCCTGACCAGATGATTCCTCCGCCTCAACTCGCGCCACAGACGGGCTCACAGACCCTTGCTGCACTCGCCGCGCAACCGCAGGCGGGCGGAATCAATCAAAGCCTCATGGC
The DNA here is from genome assembly GCA_964487025.1 of uncultured Hydrogenophaga sp. GTDB lineage: Bacteria > Pseudomonadota > Gammaproteobacteria > Burkholderiales > Burkholderiaceae_C > Hydrogenophaga. Next base: position 39,877 of record CAZAPJ010000023.1, on the reverse strand, counting down.
GCGCCGGCAGGCCCGCAGGGGGTTGCTGTAATGGCCGGGCTGCTTGATTACCTGAAATCACCTGAAGTCCAGGGTCTGTTGGGTGCCGCTGCTGGTGGCATGGCCGGAGCCCGTAGGGGAACCCCGTGGAACAACGCTGGTCGCGGCCTTCTGGGCGGTATTGGTGCCTACGGCAACGCCCTGGACCGTCAGGCCCAGGAGCAAGAGCGGGGTTTGCTCGCTCAGGATCGTGAGCAAAACCGCGCCATGCGCGACCTCCAGATGCAGCAGATGCGCCAGCAGATGGGGCAACAACAACAGGCGCTGGACTGGCAGGCTGGTTTGCCTGCTGTGATGGGCCAGATGCAGCCGACCTACGGTGCAGGAGAGGAAGGCCCGACCATGACGCCGGGCAATCCAAATGCGTTCCTTGAATACGCCATGCAGCCGGGCTCTCCGCTGGCGATGGAACTTCTCAAGGCTCAGTACCTGCCGAAGAATCCAGAATACAAGACGGTCGGCGGCTCACTGGTGGAAATTGGGGGCGGGGGCGTCAAGGAGGCATTCCGGGCTCCTGAGACCCCTACTTCGGACGTGCGCAACTACCAGCATGGGCTGGACAACCCTGGATTCACGGAGTGGCTGCGCGAGAACAAGAGGGCTGGGGCGTCGAAGGTCAATGTCAACACCGGGCAGAAAGACTCGCAATGGGGCGAGCCGCCGAAAGACATGGTGTGGGCTCGTGGGCCGGATGGGAAGGTGGTTACCCAACTCGATCAAGCAACAGGGGCATATCGACCGATGGCGTTGCCGGTCTCTGGCAGCAAGGTTGATCGTGAGTCGTCTGAGGATGCGAGCAAGGCGGGTCAACGCGCATCTGCCGCAAGGACTGCGGCAGGCAACGTCCTTTCTGCGGTCGATAGCGCTGATAAGTTGGTCGGCGTAATGACGTCCGGCCTAGGTTCCAGCTTGAATCGAATCCCGGGGACGGACGCTCGTGACCTCCAAGCTCAGCTAGAGACCATTCGGGCCAACCTTGGTTTCGACAGGCTTCAACAGATGCGTGACATGAGCCCGACTGGTGGAGCGCTCGGCCAGGTTGCGGTGCAGGAACTGATCGCGCTGCAATCGACCGTAGCCTCTCTCGATCAAGCACAGAGCCCGGCGCAACTGCGGGCGTCCTTGCAGAAGATCAGGAAACACTACAACGCATGGCTGGCGACACTGGATGGTGGTGAAGGCGCGCCGGCGGGCGCTGGTGGGCTGAGTCAAAAGACGGTGGTTCGGTCCGGGACGCACAACGGCCGTCGCGTGGTTGAATACTCCGACGGGAGCGTGGACTATGCCGATTGACAAGTCCAAGGTCCAATGGGATTCGTCGCCCGCTATTGATCCGGCGGCGGTGCAATGGGAGAAGCCGAAATCCAAGCGTGACCGAGCCGAGGACTTCCATCGAAGTGTGCTTGACAGCGCCCGGAACTATGACGCCAAAACTTCTATTGGCGGGCTGGCCCGAGGGGCTGGGTCGATTGGCGCGACGCTTCTGGCCCCGATTGATTGGCTCGCCAGGACCTCGAACAACGGCCAGCCCATCAACATCGGTGGGTACAACGTGCTCGGCCATGACAGGCGTGTCGGCATGGATGCTGGACTTGAGTCGGCTGGTGTGGATACGAATTCCACGCAATTCAAGACCAACCAGCTCATCGCCGAGATCGCTGGGACCAGCGGTGTAGGAGGGCTATTGGCAAAGGGGGCTGGAGCGCTTGGGGCTGGTCCATCGCTGGTCAGCGCGCTGCAAACCGGGGGAATGAACACTGCCGGGGCTGGAGGTCTCCGTGGTGCCGCGACTCGGTTAGTTGGTGGTAGCGCGACTGGTGCTGCGACTGCGGGGCTGGTCAATCCGGAATATGCCCCAATGGGCGGGGTGATCGGCGGGTTTACTCCTTTCGTTGTTCAGGGTAGCGGCCTCCTGGGGGACTACTTCAATCGGAAGCTGTCTGAGCGACTTGCTGGGCAGACCGCAAGATACAACCAGCGATCTGGCCTGAACGAAACGATCCAGAAATCTATTGACGCGGGCTACGTGATCCCGCCGAATATGGTCAAGCCTTCCTTGAAGAACCAGATCATCGAGTCGATCTCCGGAAAGCAGGCAACGCAACAGATCGCGTCTGGGCGAAATGAACAGGTGACTGGCCGGCTTGTTCGTGAGTCGCTTGGGATGAGTCCTGACGCAAACCTGAGTAGATCGGCCCTTGAAGACATCCGCAGGAAGGCCGGAAATGCCTACGCGGATGTGGCGAATCTCTCCCCGCAGGCCGCTGCCGACCTGGAAGCGCTCAAGGTGGCGAGAAACGAGGCAACGGGATGGTTCCAGGCGTACAACCGTTCTGCTCGACCTGATGATCTTGCGAAGGCAAAGGCTGCAAGGACTCTGAGTGAAAAACTAGAGGCCGCACTTGAGTCTCATGCGAAGGGGGCCGGGAAAGTTGATCTAATCCCAGCTTTGCGTGATGCCAGGAAGCAGATCGCAAAAACCTACACCGTGAGCCGGGCGCTCAATGACGCATCTGGGACGGTTGATGCCCGAGTGCTTGGGCGGCTCTACGAAAAGGGCAAGCCGCTGTCCGATGGTCTCGATGTGGTCGGTCGATTCGCCAGCGCATTCCCGACTGTTTCTAAATCAACTCAACAAGTCGGCAGTCAAGCGGCGCACAACCTGAAGGCAGCAATGTCCCTGGTGTCCGGCGCAGGCGGGGCATCTCTCCTTGGCCCCGCTGGGGTTGGAGCTGCCGCGATTCCGTTTGTTGCGCCCCCGGCGGCGAGGTCAATCATGTTTCGGGAAGCGGCTCAAAAGTCGCTTGTGGGGAGCGCGCCAAAGGCTTCCGCAGGGGCTGAGGCGTTGGCCGAGTTGCTGGTCAATCCTGAGTTGCAACAAATCCTACTGCGGACGGCCCCGGTTATCGGTTCCCGCTGAATCCGCCCAGCAGACCGACCACAAAGGCGAGAACTGCCAGGCCGATCATTTTCCACAGCATCCAGTCGGTGATGTCCATTCGCCGCCTTCTCTCTTGAGCCCGCCCCGTGCGGGCTTTCTTTTTGGAGCATAGCAAATGCCCGTCCCAGGATCAATTGGTGATCTCAGCCAAACCCCGGCCCTGAACTCCCCTGCGGGGTCTGAGTCTCCGGCGCTGATCGACGACTACATCCGCACGATCTCCGCGTTCATCGCCATCCTGCGGGACAACGACGCACAGACGGCGTTCGCCAAGTCCCTCCTTGCCGCCTCGAATGCTGCCGATGCGCGCGCGGTGCTGGATGTTCTGAGTACGGCGCAGGTCAAACAGATGATTCCCGTGGGATCGATGATCTGGTGGCCCATGGCTTACCCCCCCGCCGGCTGGCTGGTGTGCGATGGCTCGTTGTTGTCCACCACGGTCTATGCGGACCTGTTCGCGGCTTTGGGTGCTTGGTACGGCACGGGCGGCGGCGGCACGCAGTTCCGCATCCCGGACCTGCGCGGCGTTTTCGTTCGAGGCTTGGACCTCGGCAGAGGCATCGACCCGGATTCCGGTCGCTTGGTCGGGAGCCTTCAGAGCCAGTCCTATCAATCCCACCAGCACACAGGGACGACTGGTGGAGCGGGTGAGCACGTCCACGATTACAACGCGCGCGAGTTCGCCGGCAACACCTCGCGCATCACCGCATCGGACTCCATCACCACGGGCACCATGCAAACGAGCTCGGCCGGCTATCACAGCCACACATTCACGACCTCCGTCGAAGGTGGTGCGGAAACCCGCCCGACCAACGTAACTCTTCTGCCCATCATCAAGTATTGAGTCATGCTGATCTATCACTACGACCGAGACACTTTCGCGTATTTGGGTTCGTCGGAGGCACGTCCTAGTCCGCTGGAGCCGGGGAAGTTCCTGATACCAGCCTACGCCACCGAGTTGATGCCTCCGTCGCCAGCACAGGGGCAGATTGCGACCTTCAACGAGCAGACGGGCGCCTGGTCACTCGTGCCGAGCGCGGAGCCGGAAGAGCCCGAGCCCGGTCCGGACGTGCCCCAACAGGTGACGATGCGGCAGGCGCGACTGGCCCTTCTTGGTGCTGGCCTATTGGGCTCGGTCGAAAACGCTATCGACGGCCTCGACTCTCCGCTGAAAGAGGCGGCCCGCATCGAATGGGAGTACGCCGCCGAGGTGGATCGGCACTCTCCAACCATGCAGATGCTCGCCGCTGGTCTGGAGTTGTCCGATGCGCAGTTGGACGCTCTTTTCACCGCCGCTGCGGAGCTTTGATCACGTCGTAAGGCCGCACGAATGAAACAAGAAACCCAAGACATCATCAGCGCCTGGTCGTCGAAGGTGACCATGGTGGGCGGCGGAACGGGGCTTGTCGGCTTTCTGGGGAGCTCACATTTCATCGGCCTTGTCGGCTTGATCGTGGCCGTCGGTGGCTTTCTGGTTAACTGGTACTACAAGCACAAGGAAGACCGACGACGTGAGGCCAAGTGGCAGAAGGAGATGAAGAAGCTGAGCACGGCGCCAGCTCCGTTGTCTTCGGGGGATGAGCCGTGACGCCGGCTGCTCGAATCGCTGTCGGAGCGTTGGGCCTTAGCGCCGCCTCGCTGATCGGCATCGCAGTGAGCGAAGGGTACAGGGACGCGGCCTACATTCCAACCAAGGGTGATGTACCAACGCTGGGCTTCGGCACTACGACGCGCCCCGATGGATCACCGGTTCGTATGGGTGACACCACGAATCCTGTCGAAGCGCTTCAGCGCAAGGCGCGAGACTTGCAGAAGTTCGAAGGTGCATTGAAGACCTGCGTCAAGGTGCCGCTGTACCAGCACGAGTACGACGCCTACGTGGACATGGCCTACAACATCGGCTCGGGTGCTTTCTGCGGATCGACGATGGTACGCAGGCTCAATGCCGGCGACTATGAAGGTGCTTGCAATGCAATCTTGATGTGGAAAAGGGTGGGGCAACAGGACTGCTCCGTGCCTGGAAACAAGGTCTGCTGGGGCCTGTGGCAGCGGCGCCTGGCCACGCATAAGCAGTGCCTGGGCGATCGATGACACCCTACCTGCTAGCGCTGTCGTTGGTTACGGGCGTGGGCGGGTTCTTCTACGGCCAACGGATCGGAAAACAAGGCGCTGAGGCCCAGGCTGCGCGCGACGATCGCATCGCCCAGGTGGCCTATGAGTCCGGGCAGCGGGGTGCCGCCGAGGCCATCGCCAAGCTCAAGCCGCGCAATGTCACCATCCGCCAGGAGCTTGAACGTGAGATTCGCACGAACACCGTCTACCGTGATTGCCGCGTGCCTCCTGACGGCGTGCGCCTCGTCAACGACGCTATCACCGGTCGGGCCCAGCCCGCTGGTGCTGGCCAGTTGCCCGCCCCTGACGGCGCTGCGCCCTAGCCCTGACGGCACGGTGAGCATGGGCGAGGCCCTAGACAAGCTGGCGGCCGTGGCTGGCACCTACCACGAGTGCCGGGCCGCCGCGCTCGCTTCATCCCCCTGACCCAGTTGTCTCCTTGACCGAGTTCGCCCGGTCTTGCCCGCCTGCCCGCACTGGGTGGGCGGGCTTTTTCCGTTTCCGATGAGCGGCATTGACGTTTCACGTTTAAGCGTGAATAATAGAACCCATGGATAGGATGAACTGTCCACCGACGCCCGGCGGCTCCGGGCTCTCTGAGGAGATTCACATGCACACGTACATCAAGACCATCGAAGGCCACGTAGCCATCCGCGCATCGCGCGCCCAGGTCGCCAAGCTTCCCCAAGTCGTCGCCGGTCAATGGTCCATTGTTCCGGCCACTGCCGCTCTTCGCGCAGCGGCCCGGCTCAACATCAACGTCAAGACGCTGCGCATCTTGGCTGATGGTCGCGTCGGGTATCTGTGACCGGCAAGCACCTCAACTGGCACCGGGCCTGGTCCCGGCTGCCGAATGGCCGGCTCCGCCACATCAGCGGGGCCGAGTTCATCCTCGAGCGCGGCGAGGGCTACACCGACATAAGGGCTGCCCCAGAAACGCTGGACGAGTTCCAGGCCTACGAGCTGGCCCGTGGCGTGCCCGCGCATGATCTTGCGCGGCGCTTGATCCGGCTGGGCAGGGAGGCTGGGGACTGGGAGGCGAGGAACCGTGGCGCCTGACCAGTTCGAGGCCCTGGCCGAGCTGCTGCGCCTGCGAGCGGGCCCGCAGGCGGCCGCTGCGCACCTGGTGCTGGTCGAGGGCCTGCAGCCGGCCGATGCGGCCCGCCAGGCGGGCTGTAGCCCGTCTGCGCTGTCCAATACCTTGGCGACGTGCCGGCGTGGGCTGGCGCTTGTTCAGCGCGTCTGCGGCGCTGCCTGCGGGTGATCACGGCCTGGGGTGTGGGCGCCGCTCAAGTTGGTGCCGGCGGCGCATCAGGCCGGGGTGGCCGGTAGGTCTTTTCAGCGGTGGTCGGGCGCACGCGCCAGATTTGCTGGTACTCGAAGAATCTGCCTTCGTCGTGCCTGACCTCAGTTCCCGCGAACACCAGCGTGCCATCGGCCTTGCTGGCGATCAGCCGCGGATCGCTGATCCGAACCACTGGCTGCTCGATCGTGTGGGCGGCCTGTACGAGCACTTCCAGCACCCGGATCATGCGCTTGTGGCTGTTGCCGGCGCCCTCCCAGTCGAACACGTTCAGCCGCCCGATGATGGGTGGCTGCAGCTCGCCTGGGCGCAGGCGCATGCCGTTTCGACGGAGTAGGGTGACCTCGTAAAACACTGAGTGAATATACAGTGATTGAGGGTGGCCATGGTCCGCTCATCGGTGGTTGGAATCCCTGGAGGGGATTCATGGAAGGCCAAAATTGACGGTATCCCCGTAGGCACCAGGGAAAAAATGGGCCTGAAGACCGCATGAATGCTTGATGCTCGTAGTTCTCTCGCTCCGCCAAGGATCCGCATCAAGAAGCGCCCTCCCCAAGGGCGCTTTTTTGTTTGTGCGTGCACGCAGCCGACCTGTTCGGCCAGTGGTTGCGCCGACCCCTGGTGCCGCGTGAAGGCAGGCCACCTCAATCCCCCAGTGAAGCGCTCCAGCGCTCGTTCCAGCCCGGTGGCTCGGCGGGCCCGGCGCGCAGCCCGTCGATGCGGCGGCGGTCGCGCTTGGTGGGCCGTCCCAGCGGCTGGCATTGGGCGGGCTCGGGGGCCAGGCGCCGCCGTTCGGCGGCATCGCTGCGCCGCTGCAGCGACTCGGCGGTTTCCTCGTACAGCAGGGCGGCCGCGGGCGCCGGCCCACGCACGCCGCTCAAGGCGCGCACGACCACGGTGCGCAGTTCCTGGCCGATGCGCAGTTCGATGCGGTCGCCGATGCGGACCTCGCGTGCCGGTTTGGCGTCCTGCCCATTGACCTGTACGCGCCCCTTGTCGATCTGTTCGCTGCTCAGGCCGCGCGTCTTGTAGAAGCGCGCGGCCCAGAGCCACTTGTCGAGGCGGATCTTTTCAGCGGGTTCGGCGGCGGTCGGCGGGCGTTTCATGGCGATGTGGGTGGCAGGGTGGAGGCGGCGGCGCTGGCCAGGGGCAGCCGGACGGTGGCGTCCAGCCCGGCGATATGGCCGTCCGGGCCTGGACGGTTGTCGAGTTCGATGCTGCCGCCCAGCGATTGTGCGATGCCGTGGCAGATGGCCAGTCCCAGGCCCGTGCCGGCGGTGCTCGAGCGCACCTCCGTGGCGAACGGCTGGAACAGGCTCTCCCGCAGAGTGGCCGAAATGCCTGGCCCGCTGTCGCTGAGGGTCAGCACCGCCGATGGCCCCTGCGCGCGCAGCGCGACGGACAGGATGCCGTCCGGCGGACAGTGCTTGATCGCGTTGTGCAGCAGGTTGCGCGTCAGCTCGCGCAGCGCCCAGGTGTGGGAGCGCACGGGCGCCGGCTCGGTGTCGATGGAAAAGTCCAGGCGCTGCTCGGCCATCAGCGGGGCGATGTCCAGCGCGACCTGCCGCGCCACTTCGGACCAGTCGTTCACCGGCACGTCCTGGTCCTGGCGCAGCTGCTCGACCCTGGCCAGCGCCAGCATCTGGTTGGCCAGCTGGGTGGCGCGTTCCACGGTGCCGCTGATCTCGTGCAACGCTTGCTCGGGGGCCACGTCGCCGCGCAAAGCCGACTGCACCTGGGTCTTGAGCACGGCCAGCGGCGTGCGCAACTGGTGCGAGGCGTCGCGCACGAAGCGCTTCTGGTGCGCCAGCAGGTGCCGCAGGCGCTGCATGACCTCGTTGGTGGCGTCGATCAGGGGCTGCAGTTCGCGCGGCGCCGAGGGGGCGGCGATGGGGCTCAGGTCGCCCTCGGGCCGTGCCTGCAACTGATGGCTGAGCTGCCGCACGGGCCGGGTGGCGCGCTGGACCACGAGCACCACGGTGAAGGCGATGACCGCGATCAGCAGGGCCTGGCGCAGCACGGTGTCGCGCAGGATCTGCAGGGCCAGCGCCTCGCGCACCTCCAGCGTTTCGGCCACCTGGATCACCGCCATGCCGCGCCCTGCGGCGCTGGTCACGGGCTGCAGCAGCACGGCCACGCGCACGTTGCGGTCCCGGAAGCGGTCGTCGTAGAAATCCACCAGCGCGGCGTAGGGCGGCCGGTCCGGGATGCGGCCGCGCCAGAACGGCAGGTCCTCGAAGCCCGACACCATTTCGCCCTGCAGGGTGGAGACGCGGTAGAACATGTGGCTCTGGTTGTCGGCCTCGAAGGCTTCGAGGGCCGAGTAGGGCACCATGGCGCGCAGGCGGGCGGCCTCGTCGTAGCCGGTCACGTCCAGGTGCTCGCCGATGCTCTTGGTCGAAGCGAGCAGGGTGCGGTCGTAGGCCGTGTTGAGCGAGGTCAGCATCTGGCGGTACAGGCTGAACGAGTTGAAGCCGATGAACAGCACGACGGGCAGCAGGATGCCCAGCAGCAGCCGCCGCCGCAGCGAGCGTTGACGGTGGCTGCCGCTGGTCTTCATGCCAGGTCTGCCCGCAGCAGGTAGCCCAGGCCGCGCAGCGTCATGAGGGTCAGGCCCGTGCCCGCGAGCTTCTTGCGCAACCGGTAGACCACGACCTCGATGGCCTCGTACTGCACGTCGGGCTGGCCCGGGAAAACGAGTTCGTACAGACGTTCCTTGGCGACGGCCTGGCCCGGCTGCGCGAGCAGGGCGTGCATGAGCGCCAGCTCGCGCGGGGTGAGCTCCATCACCTCGCCATTCAGGTAGAGCGCGCCGCTGTCCTTGTCGTAGCGGATGGCGCCGATTTGCACCACAGTGGCGGCGACCGCGGGGTCGGCGCTGCGGCGCACCAGGGCGCGCAGGCGCGCTTCGAGCTCGTCCAGGTCGAAGGGCTTGGGCAGGTAGTCGTCGGCGCCCGCGTTCAGGCCCAGCACGCGGTCGCCCACCGTGCCGCGCGCGGTGAGGACCAGCACGGGCGTGCGCAACTGGCGCGCGCGGGCCTGCTGCAGCACCTGTAGACCGTCCAGGCCGGGCAGGGTGAGGTCGAGGATGACGGCGTCGGGCTGCCGGGCGGCCCATTGGCTGAGCGCGGCGCGCCCGTCGCCCACGGCGGTCACCTCCATGCCGCGCCGGGTCAGCGCGCGGTGCAGGGTGGCCTGCATGGTGGGGTCGTCTTCCACGAGGAGCAGTTGCATGCGCGGCATTGGAACGTGTTTGCGCGGGCCTGCTGCATGGGTGTTTTCCCTGAGTCGGAGGACAGCGGATTGACAGGCAGCACGCGCATCATGCAGTGGTTCGCCAACCCATCAAGGAGACATCCATGCGTCGCGATACCTTTCTCAAGTCACTGGCGGCCCTGGCCGCCGCAGGGGCGCTGCCCGTGTCGGCGCAGACCGCGAAGGCCGTCAAGATGATGATTCCCGCCAACCCCGGCGGGGGCTGGGACACCACCGGCCGCGCCCTGGGCAAGGCGCTGCAGGACGCGGGCGTGGCCAGTTCGGTCACGTACGACAACAAGGGCGGCGCGGCCGGCGCCATCGGCCTGGCGCAGTTCGTCAACGGCAGCAAGGGCGATCCGAACGCCATGATGGTGATGGGCGCCGTGATGCTGGGCGGCATCATCACCGGCAAGCCGCCCGTGGGCCTGGATGCGGTCACGCCGATCGCGCGCCTGACCAGCGAGTACAACGTGTTCGTGCTGCCTGCCAACTCGCCCTTCAAGACCATGAAGGACGTGGTCGAGCAGCTCAAGAAGGACCCCGGCAGCGTGAAGTGGGGCGGCGGCTCGCGCGGCTCCACCGAGCACATCGCGGCGGCCATGATCGCGCGCGAGGTGGGCGTCGACCCGGCCAAGATCAACTACGTGGCCTTCCGGGGCGGCGGCGAGGCCGTGGCCGCCATCCTGGGCGGCAACGTGACCATCGGCGGCAGCGGCTACAGCGAGTTCTCCGAGTACATCGCGGCGGGCAAGATGAAGCCCATCGGCGTCACCTCCGACAAGCGCCTCAAGGGCGTCGACGTGCCCACACTCAAGGAGCAGGGCATCAACGTCGAGCTCGGCAACTGGCGCGGCGTGTACGGCGCGCCCGGTATCTCGAAGGCCCAGCGTGACGCGCTGATTGCCATGCTCGAGAAAGCCACCAAGAGCAAGGCCTGGGCCGAGGCGCTGGAAAAGAACGACTGGACGCCCGCCTGGCTGGCCGGCGACCCGTTCGCCAGCTTCGTGGACCGGGAGTTCGCCAGCCTGCGCGCCACCATGGTCAAGTCCGGGATGGTGTGACGGGGACACCCCCCTGCGCCGCTTTGCGGCTTCCCCCCGCTCTCGCATGGCTTTGCCATGCGGGCAGGGGGACGACGCCAGTGGCCGGGCAAAGCCCGTTCCACGGCGTCCGCTGGCTTGGCGGCGCACCCGTTTCCGTGGGCTGAGCGGGTAATGCGCCGCATTTTTTTCAGGAGTCGTCCATGTCGGAACCTTCCAACAGCATTCCCTCGCCGCGTGCGCAGGCCATCGTCGGCGCGGGTGTGCTGCTCGTGGCCGCCGGCATGGCCTTCGGCGCGTTGCAGATCTCGGGCGAGGCCGGCTACGGCGGCGTCGGCCCCAACTTCCTGCCCTGGCTGTGCGCCGTGGTGCTGGCGGTGTGCGGGGCGTGGCTGGTGTGGGAGGCGCGCACCGGCGGCTTTCGCGAGGCGAGCGACCCGGGCGGGCATCCGAAGGCTGACATGGGGTCTTTCGTCTGGGTGTCGGCGGGCCTGCTGGTGAACGCGGCGCTGATCGGCACGGCCGGCTTCGTCGTCAGCTGCACCCTCTGCTACGTGCTGGCGGTGCAGGGCCTGCGCCGCGCCAGCGGCCAGCCGCAGGCCCGCTCGCCCGGTACCTGGGCCAGGGACGTGCTGACCGGCGTGCTGATCTCGGCGCCGGTGTTCTGGCTCTTCACGCAATTCCTGGCGATCAACCTGCCGGGCCTGACCGAGACGGGGTGGTTGTAGATGGAAATCTTCGACGCACTCCTGGCGGGCTTCGCCACCGCCGCCACGCCGGCCAACCTGCTCTGGGCGCTGGTGGGCTGCGCCCTGGGCACGGCCGTGGGCGTGCTGCCCGGCCTCGGCCCGGCGGTGACCGTGGCCATGCTGCTGCCGATCACCGCCAAGGTGGACATCACGGCCTCGATGATCTTCTTCGCGGGCATCTACTACGGCGCCATGTACGGCGGCTCGACCACCTCCATCCTGCTGAACACGCCGGGCGAGACGGCGAGCATGGTCACGGCCATGGAAGGCAACAAGATGGCCAAGAACGGCCGGGCCGGCGCGGCGCTCGCCACGGCGGCGATCGGCTCCTTCGTCGCGGGCACCATCGCCACCGTGGTGGTGACGCTGTTCGCGCCGGGCGTGGCCGAGTTCGCCGTCAAGCTGGGGCCGCCCGAGTACTTCATGCTCATGGTGCTGGCCTTCACCACCGTGAGCGCGGTGCTGGGCCAGAGCGGCCTGCGCGGCATGACGGCGCTGTTCATCGGCCTGGCGCTGGGCTGCGTGGGCATGGACCAGATCACGGGCGCGGCGCGCTACACCGCGGGCAAGATGGAACTGCTCGACGGCATCGACATCGTGCTCGTGGCGGTGGGCCTGTTCGCCGTGGCCGAGGTGCTCTACGCCGCGCTCTACGAGGGCCGCGTCAACGAGACGCAGAACAGGATGGGCCGCGTGCACATGACGCGCCGCGACTGGAAGCGCTCCTGGCCGGCCTGGCTGCGCGCGACGGCGATCGGCACGCCGTTCGGCTGCATCCCGGCAGGCGGCACCGAGATCCCCACCTTCCTGAGCTACGCCACCGAGAAGAAACTGGCCAAGGGCGAGGACAAGGCCGAGTTCGGCACCAAGGGCGCGATCGAAGGCGTGGCCGGCCCAGAAGCCGCCAACAACGCCGCGGTGACGGCCGCGATGATCCCGCTGCTCACGCTGGGCATTCCCACCAGCAACACCACGGCGGTGCTGCTGGGCGCGTTCCAGAACTACGGCATCAACCCCGGCCCGCAGCTCTTTTCGAGTTCGGGGGCGCTGGTGTGGGCGCTGATCGCGTCGCTGTACATCGGCAACGTCATGCTGCTGGTGCTCAACCTGCCCCTGGTGGGCCTGTGGGTCAAGCTGCTCAAGATCCCGCGCCCGCAGCTCTACGCGGGCATCCTGATCTTCGCCACCGTGGGCGCCTACGGCATGCGCCAGAGCGCGTTCGACCTGTTCCTGCTCTACGCCATCGGCCTGCTGGGCGTGGTGATGCGGCGCTTCGATTTCCCGACCGCGCCGGTGGTGGTGGGCATGATCCTGGGCCCCCTGGCCGAGGCGCAGATGCGCAACGCCGTGGCCTTGGGCGAGGGCAGCTGGTGGATCTTCCTGGAGCGGCCGATGTCGCTGACCCTGGTGGTGATCGTGGCGCTGGTGCTCATCATTCCTCGGCTGCTGGCCCGCAGGCGCCGGCTGGCGTGACGGCCGCCGCGGCCCCATCCGGGGCGGCGCTACCATGCGGGTCATGAAAGCCGCCGCCGACGCACCCCTGCTGCCGCGCGATGCCCAGAGCATCCTGGCGCTGGCCGCGCGATCGATGTTCGACCTGTTCGCCAACGCCAGCGAGGGCATGCTGCTGGTGGACCGCGAGGGGCGCGTGGTCTGGATCAACGACCAGTACCGCCGCTTCCTGCCCGCACTGGGCTTCGAGCGCGAGGCGGATTTCGTCGGCCATCCGGTCTCCAGCGTGGTGCAGAACACGCAGATGCACCAGGTGCTGGCGACCGGCAAGCCGATCCTGATCGACCTGCTGACCAACCGGGCCGGCACCTTCGTGGTCAGCCGCATTCCGCTGCGCGACGATGCGGGCGAGGTCATCGGCGTGCTCGGCATCGTGCTGTTCGACCACCCCGAGACCACGCTGCAGCCGCTGATCAGCAAGTTCGCGCGGCTCGAGCAGGACCTGAGCGAGGCCCGCCGCGAACTCGCCAGCCAGCGCCGCAGCAAGTACACCTTCGCCAGCTTCGTCGGCAGCAGCGCCGCGGCGCTGGAGGTCAAGCGCCAGGCGCGCCGCGCGGCGCAGTCGGCCAGCCCGGTGCTGCTGCTGGGCGAGACCGGGACCGGCAAGGAGCTGCTGGCGCACGCGATCCACGCGGCTTCGCCGCGCGCGGGCCGGCCGTTCGTGAGCGTGAACATGGCGGCCGTGCCCGATACGCTGCTCGAGGCCGAGTTCTTCGGCGTGGCGCCGGGCGCCTACACCGGCGCCGATAGGAAGGGGCGCGAGGGCAAGTTCAAGCTCGCCGACGGCGGCACGCTGTTCCTGGACGAGCTGGGCGACATGCCGATGTCGGTGCAGGTCAAGCTGCTGCGCGCCCTGCAGGAGGGCGAGATCGAGCCGCTGGGCTCGAACAAGCTGGTGCGCTTCGACGTGCGGGTGGTGGCCGCGACCTCGCGCGACCTGCAGCAGATGGTGCGCGAAGGCAGCTTCCGCGAGGACCTGTACTACCGGCTCAACGTGCTGCCGATCCGGGTGCCCCCGCTGCGCGAGCGCCGGGACGACATCGCGCTGCTGATCGAGGCGCTGTGCGAGGACATCGCCGCGCGCAGCGGCGGCGGCGTGCAGCTCGAGCTCACCGCCGACGCCCAGGCGCTGCTGGCGGCCCAGCCCTGGCGCGGCAACATTCGCGAGCTGCGCAACGTGCTGGAGCAGCTCGCGCTGCGCAGCGATTCGCACCACATCGCCGCCGACCAGGTCGATGCCGTGCTGTGGGAGGCGGGCCTGCCCGCGCTGCTGCCGGCCGCACCGGCGCCGGCGGGTGCGCCGGTGGAAGAGGCGGTCCGCGCCGCGCCGGCGCCGCGCCCGCTGCCCGAGCAGATCGCCGAACTGGAGCGGCGCGCCATTGCCGATGCACTGGCCCACACCGGCGGCAACCGCACCGCGGCGGCCCGGCTGCTCGGCATCTCGCGCGCCAGCCTGTACGACCGCCTGTCGTCGGGGACCGTGCCGGCGCAGGGACCATCGGAATCGTCCGAAAAATCGACAATTGTCTGAATTTCAGACGAATTGGCCGCATCGAATTGTCTGAAATTCAGGCGACTCCCCGGGCAGCGTGTGGCGTGCGAGAAGAAGATCGTTGAAATTCCAGGATTTTTTCTCCTGGCACGGCTTCTGCGTAAAGAGGGCACGGCGCCACACGCTGTGGCCTTTCCACCAGGAGACAAGACACCATGACGCACTTCACCCGCCGCCTCGCGGTCATCGCGCTCGCCTGCACCGCTTCGCTGGGCATGGCGCAATCCAACAAGGGCGAGATCCGCATCGCCCACATCCACAGCAAGACCGGTCCGCTCGAAGCCTACGCCAAGCAGACCCACGCGGGCCTGATGATGGGCTTGGCCTACGCCACCGGCGGCACCATGACGGTGGCCGGCAAGAAGATCGTGGTGATCGAGAAGGACGACCAGGGCAAGCCCGACGTGGGCAAGAGCCTGCTGGCCGCCGCCTACGCCGACGACAAGGTCGACCTCGCCATCGGCCCCACCGCCTCGCCCGTGGCGCTGGCCATGCTGCCGGTGGCCGAGGAGTACCGCAAGATCCTGCTGGTGGAGCCTGCCGTGGCCGACTCCATCACCGGCGACAAGTGGAACAAGTACATCTTCCGCACCGGCCGCAACAGCAGCCAGGACGCCGCCGCCAACGCCGTGGCGCTGGACAACCCGAACAACGTGATCGGCGTGCTCGCCAACGACAACGCCTTCGGCCGCGACGCAGTGAAGGCCGCCAAGGACTTCACCACCAAGGCCAAGATCGTGCACGAGGAGTACCTGCCCGTGGGCACGACGGACTTCACCGCCGGCCTGCTGCGCCTGGTCGACAAGCTCAAGGACCAGCCGGGCAACAAGTACATCTCTGTCGTGTGGTCGGGCGCGCCCACGCCCTTCGCCAAGATCGCCGAGATGGAGCTGGACAAGCGCTACGGCATCAAGCTCGCCACGGGCGGCAACATCCTGCCGGCCATGGTGGCCTACAAGCAGTTCCCGGGCATGGAAGGCGCGCTGTACTACTACTTCGGCATCCCCAAGAACCCGATCAATGATGCCATGGTGTCGGAGCACTACAAGCAGTTCAAGGCGCCGCCGGACTTCTTCACCGCCGGTGGCTTCAGCGCCGCGATGGCCGTGGTGACCGCGCTCAAGAAAACCAACGGCGACACCAACACCAACAAGCTCATCCAGACCATGGAGGGCATGAGCTTCGACACGCCCAAGGGCACCATGACCTTCCGCAAGGAAGACCACCAGGCCATGCAGAGCATGTACCACTTCAGGATCAAGGCCGACCCGGCCTTCGCCTGGGGTGTGCCTGAACTCGTGCGTGAGATCAAGCCTGGGGACATGAACATCCCCATCCGCAACAAGCGCTGAACCTGGCGTGCGCCCGGCGGGCGCACGAACCCCCATGCTGCAAACCTCGAACCTCACGGTCCGCTTCGGCGGGCACGTGGCGGTGAATGCTGTCTCCTGCGCGTTCGCGCCGGGCACGCTCACCGCCATCGTCGGCCCCAATGGCGCGGGCAAGACGACCTACTTCAACCTGATCTCGGGCCAGATCAAGGCCAGCGCCGGCACGGTCACGCTGGACGGGCGCGAGCTCACGAACCTGAGCGCGCCGCTGCGCACGCGCGCGGGCCTGGGGCGCGCCTTCCAGCTCACCAACCTGTTCCCGCAGCTCAGCGTGCGCGAGAACGTGCGCATGGCGGTGCAGGCGCGCGCCGGCGCGGGCATGGACTTCTTTCGCATCTGGAGCGACCGCAAGGACCTGATCGAGCAGGCCGACCGCATCCTGGAGACCGTCGCCCTGGCCGACAAGGCCGAGGCCCGCGCGGCCAGCCTGCCGCACGGCGACCAGCGCAAGCTGGAGGTCGGCATCCTGATGGCGCTGGACCCCAAGGTCTACATGTTCGACGAGCCCACCGCCGGCATGAGCGTGGACGAGGTGCCGGTGATCCTCAATCTCATCCGCGGCCTCAAGGCCGACAAGAGCAAGACCATCCTGCTGGTGGAGCACAAGATGGACGTGGTGCGCGAGCTGTCGGACCGCATCATCGTGCTGCACAACGGCGAGCTGGTGGCCGATGGCGAGCCCGAGGCGGTGATTGCGTCTCCGGTGGTGCAGCAGGCCTACCTGGGCATCAACCCCGAGGAAGAGGTGGCGGCATGAGCGATGCGCTGCTGACGCTCGAGGGTGTGCACACCCACATCGGCGCGTACCACATCCTGCACGGTGTGGACCTGAGCGTGCCCGCCAACCAGCTCACCATGCTGCTGGGCCGCAATGGCGCGGGCAAGACGACCACCTTGCGCACCGTCATGGGCCTGTGGCACGCCAGCCAGGGCCGCATCACGCTCGCGGGCCAGGACATCACCGCCCGGGCCACGCCCGACATCGCGCAAAGCGGCGTGGCCTACGTGCCCGAGAGCATGGGCATCTTCTCGGACCTCAGCGTCAAGGAAAACATGCTGCTGGCCGCGCGTGGCGCGCGCACCATCGACGACGTGGACACGAAGCGCCTGGAATGGATCTTCGACATGTTCCCGGCGATGAAGAAGTTCTGGCTGCACCCCGCGGGCAAGCTCTCGGGCGGGCAGAAGCAGATGCTCGCGGTCTCGCGCGCCATCGTCGAGCCGCGCCAGTTGCTGCTTATCGACGAGCCCAGCAAAGGCCTCGCGCCGGCCATCATCCAGAACATGATCGCGGCCTTTCGCGAACTCAAGGCCGCGCAGACCACCATCCTGCTCGTCGAGCAGAACTTCAACTTCGCGCGCCAGTTGGGCGACACGGTGGCCGTGATGGACGACGGCCGCGTGGTGCACAGCGGCGCCATGGCCGAACTCGCCGAGGACAGCGCCCTGCAGGCGCGCCTGCTCGGCCTTTCGCTCGGAGCGCATCAGTGAACACCTCGGTCATCACCACACCCGCCACCGGCAGCGTCGCGCGCTGGCAGGCCCTCAAGGACTTCGACTGGAAGCCCGTGGCCCTGGTGCCTCTGCTGGCGGCGCTGGCGCTGCCCGCTGTGGGCAGTGGCTCCACCTGGCTCACGCTCACCGTGGCCGGCCTGGCCATGGGCCTCATCGTCTTCATCATTGCCTCGGGCCTCACGCTGGTGTTCGGCCTGATGGACGTGCTCAACTTCGGCCACGGCGTGTTCATCGCGCTGGGCGCCTTCGTCGCCACCACCGTGCTGGGCGGCATGAACAGCTACGTGGCGGCCGACAGCCTGTGGCTCAACCTGGTGGCGCTGCTGCCGGCGATGCTGGCGGCGATGGCCGTGGCCGGCGCGCTGGGCTGGGTGTTCGAGCGCGTGATCATCCGCCCGGTGTACGGCATGCACCTCAAGCAGATCCTGATCACCATGGGCGGCATGATCATCGGCGAGGAGCTGATCAAGGTGGTCTGGGGGCCGGAGCAGATCGCGCTGTCGCTGCCCGCGTCGCTGCGCGGCTCCTTCATCCTCGGCGAGGCGGCGGTGGAGAAGTACCGCCTGCTGGCCGTGCTGGTGGGCGCGGCGGTGTTCGCCGCCATGGTCTGGACGCTCAACCGCACCAAGGTCGGCCTGCTGGTGCGCGCGGGCGTGCAGGACCGCGAGATGGTCGAGTCGCTCGGCTACCGCATCCGCCGGCTGTTCGTGGGTGTGTTCGTGGTCGGCAGCGCGCTGGCCGGCCTGGGCGGCGTGATGTGGGGCCTGTACCAGCAGTCGGTGATCCCGCAAATGGGCGCGCAGGTCAACGTGCTGATCTTCATCGTGATCATCATCGGCGGCCTGGGCTCGACGCTGGGCGCGCTGATCGGCGCGCTGCTGGTGGGGCTGATGGCCAACTACACCGGCTTCCTGGCGCCCAAGGTCGCGCTGTTCTCCAACATCGCGCTCATGGTCGCCATCCTGTTGTGGCGGCCGCAGGGCGTCTACCCCGTCACGAGCCGGTGAGCAAGGAGCCACGCATGCTGAACCGACTGCTTTCCAACGACCTGCCGCGCAGCCGCTGGCTCGCGGCGCTGCTGGTCGTCCTGTTCCTCGGCCTGGCGTTCGCGCCGTTCCTGTTCCCGGGCGTGAAGGCGCTCAACGTGGCGGCCAAGGTGCTGATCTTCGTGGCGCTGGTCGCCAGCTTCGACCTGCTGCTGGGCTACACCGGCATCGTGAGCTTCGCGCACACCATGTTCTTCGGCATCGGCGCCTACGGCGTGGCGATCGCGCTCAACGCCGCCGACGAGGCCTCGTGGTCGGCGATCGTGCTCGGGGTGCTGGGCGCGCTGGCGGTCTCGCTCGTGCTGTCGCTCGTGATCGGCCTGTTCTCGCTGCGCGTGAAGGCGATCTTCTTCGCCATGATCACGCTGGCCGTGGCCTCGGCCTTTCTCACGCTGGCCTCGCAGCTTTCGGACTTCACCGGCGGCGAGGACGGCCTGACCTTCCGCGTGCCCGAGCTGCTCTCGCCCGGCTTCAGCCTGACCGAAGAGCCGCTGCAGACCCCGCTGGGCGAGCTCGACATCAACGGCCGGCTGATCACCTACTACCTGATCTTCGCCGCGGTCACCGCGATCTTCCTGACCCTGCTGCGCATCGTGAACTCGCCGTTCGGCCGCGTGCTGCAGGCGATCCGCGAGAACGACTTCCGCGCCGAGGCGCTGGGCTACCGCACCGTGGTCTACCGCACGCTCTCCAACGTGCTCTCGGCCGCGTTCGCCACGCTGGCCGGCTGCCTGCTCGCGCTCTGGCTGCGCTACAACGGGCCGGACACCTCGCTGTCGTTCGAGATCATGCTCGACATCCTGCTGATCGTGGTCATCGGCGGCATGGGCACGCTGTACGGCGCGCTGATCGGCAGCGTGCTGTTCCTGGTCGCGCAGAGCTACCTGCAGGACCTGCTGCGCCTGGCGGGCAGCGCCACCGAGGGCATTCCGCTGCTGCCGGCGCTGCTCACGCCCGACCGCTGGCTGCTCTGGCTCGGCCTGCTGTTCGTGCTCTCGGTCTACTACTTTCCCACCGGTATCGTCGGCAAGCTGCGCGAGCGCGCCGCGCGCCGCCAACGCCAGCGGCAAGGGGCGGCGGCATGAACCTGAATAGCTCCCCGGTCGCGCCCCGCTCGCGCTACCTGAACTGCGAAGGGCGCGAGATCCACTACATGGACTGGTCGCCCGCCACGCCCGCCGCCAACGGCCCCGTGGTGATCGCCTGGCACGGCCTGGCGCGCACCGGGCGCGACATGGACCCGCTGGCCGCGCACCTGAGCGCGCAGGGCTGGCGCGTGATCTGCCCGGACACCATCGGGCGCGGGCTTTCGCAGTGGAGCCCCGATCCCAAGGCCGAGTACTGCCTGGACTTCTACAGCCGCATCGCCGCGTCGCTGGCGGACCAGCTCGCGCTCAAGCGCTTCCACTGGGTCGGCACCTCCATGGGCGGCGCGATCGGCATGGTCTGCGCGGCCGGGCCGCTGCGCGGGCGCATCGAGCGGCTGGTGCTCAACGACATCGGCCCGCAACTGGCCGAAGCCGCCGTGCAGCGCATCCGCGACTACGCCGGCAGCCCCCCGGCCTTCGACACGGTGGGCGAACTCGAGCAGTACTTCCGCGCCATCTACAAGCCGTACGGCTACCTGAGCGACGCGCAGTGGCGGCTGCTCACCGAGACGTCCATCCGGCGCCTGCCCGACGGGCGCGTGACGCCGCACTACGACCCCGCGATGGCGCAGCAGTTCGTGCACCACCCGAGGGACTACGACCTCTGGCCGGTCTACGACCACATCGACATACCGGTGCTGTGCCTGCGCGGCGCCGACTCCGACCTGCTGCGCGCCGACACCGCCGAAGCCATGCGCGACCGCGGGCCGCGCGCCCTGGTGGTCACCATCGCCGGCTGCGGACACGCGCCGGCGCTCAACGTGCCGGAGCAGTTCGAACTGGTGCAGCGGTTTCTGGCCGGGTATTGAGTGGGTGGCCGTCAGTCCTGGCAAGTGTGATGCCAGGTCAAGGCGGCCCTGCCGGGCCTCAGCCCTTGAGCGCCGACAGCACCTCGTCGAGCATCTTCTTCGCGTCCCCGAACAGCATGCGGTTGTTCTCCTTGTAGAACAGCGGGTTGTCCACCCCCGCGTAGCCCGAAGCCATCGAGCGCTTCATCACGATCGAGTGCCGGGCCTTCCAGACCTCCAGCACCGGCATGCCGGCGATCGGGCTGGTCGGGTCTTCGAGCGCGCTCGGGTTCACGATGTCGTTGGCGCCGATCACCATGGCCACGTCGGCATCGGGGAAGTCCTCGTTGATCTCGTCCATTTCCATCACGATGTCGTACGGCACCTTGGCCTCGGCCAGCAGCACGTTCATGTGGCCCGGCATGCGCCCGGCCACCGGGTGGATCGCGAAGCGCACGTCCACGCCCTTTTCGCGCAGCGTCCTGGTGATCTCGTACACCGTGTGCTGGGCCTGGGCCACGGCCATGCCGTAGCCGGGCACGATGATCACGCTCTTGGCCTCGCGCAGCATCTCGGCCGTCTCGGCCGCGCTCACCGGCACCACTTCGCCCTGCGGTTCCGCGGCAGCCTCGCCCTTCTTGGCCGCCGCGCCGCCGCCCGAGCCGAAGCCGCCGGCGATCACGCTGACGAAGTTGCGGTTCATCGCGTTGCACATGATGTAGGACAGGATCGCGCCCGACGAGCCGACCAGCGCGCCGGTGACGATCAGCAGGTCGTTGCTGAGCATGAAACCGGTGGCCGCCGCCGCCCAGCCCGAGTAGCTGTTGAGCATGGACACCACCACCGGCATGTCGGCGCCGCCGATGGCCATCACCATGTGCACGCCGAACAGCAGCGCCATCACGGTCATCACGATCAGCGGCAGCATGCCTTGTTCGATGGTTTCGGCGCGCAGGAACTCGCGGCCGAACCAGATCACGATCAGCAGCGCGGCCAGGTTCAGCCAGTGGCGCGCCGGCAGCAGCAGCGGCTTGCCGCCGATGCGCCCGGCGAGCTTGCCGAACGCGATCAGCGAGCCGGAGAAGGTGATCGCGCCGATCAGGATGCCGATGTAGATCTCCACTTCGTGGATGGCTTTCTCGGCGCCCTGGTATTGCACCGAGGTGTCGACGTAGCTGGCGAAGCCGACCAGGCAGGCCGCCAGGCCGACCAGGCTGTGCATCAGCGCGACCAGCTCGGGCATCTGGGTCATCTTCACGACCTTGGCCGCGTACAGGCCGATGCCGCCGCCGATCACCAGCGCGGCGACGATCCAGGCGATGCCCGAGGGGCCGACGCGCGGGCCGAACACCGTGGCCAGCACGGCCAGCGCCATGCCGATCATGCCGAACAGGTTGCCGCGGCGCGAGGTTTCGGGGTTGGACAGGCCACCCAGGCTCAGGATGAAAAGAATGGCGGCGCCGAGATAGGCGACCGTGGCGAGACTTTGGGACATTGTTCTGATCTCCTCGTCGTTCTTGTCGTTATTTGCGGAACATGGCGAGCATGCGGCGCGTGACGGCGAAGCCGCCGAACATGTTGACGGCGGTGCAGACCAGGGCGGCGAAAGCCAGCCACAGGATCAGCCCGTCGGGGCGCCCGCTCGTGCCCGCCTCGGGCGGCGCGATCTGCACCAGCGCGCCGATGGCGATGATGCTGGAGATCGCGTTGGTCACGCTCATCAGCGGCGTGTGCAGCGCCGGCGTGACGTTCCACACCACCATGTAGCCGATGAAGCAGGCCAGCACGAACACGGTGAAGTGGCCCAGGAAGGCGGCCGGCGCGTAGGCGCCGATGAACCAGAAGGCCACCGCCGCGACTGCGAACAGGATGGCCAGCGTCTTCGCCGGCAGCGGGCCGCTGCTGCCGTGGCCGTGGCCCGATTTCTTCTCGGCCACCGGGGCGGCGGGCTTGGGTGCGGGCACCGGCGCGGCCTTGAGCGGCGGGGCCGGCCAGGTGACGGCGCCGTCCTTGATGACGGTCAGGCCGCGGATCGCGTCGTCCTCCATGTTGACCACGGCCACGCCGTCCTTGGCCTTGCACAGCTCTTCGGTCAGGCGCAGCAGGTTGGTCGCGTACAGCGTGGAGGACTGCTTGGCCAGGCGCGAGGCGAGGTTGGTGTAGCCGATGATGGTCACGCCGTGGCGCTCCACGGCTTCGCCGGGCACGGTCAGCTCGCAGTTGCCGCCTTGCTCGGCCGCCATGTCGACGATCACGCTGCCGGGCTTCATGCTCTGCACCATCTCGGCCGTGATCAGCTTGGGCGCGGGCTTGCCGGGGATCAGCGCGGTGGTGATGATGATGTCGGCGTCGCGGGCCTGCTCGGCGTACATCCGGCGCTGCGCGGCCTGGAAGCCCTCGCTCATGACCTTGGCGTAACCGCCGCCGCCGGAGCCGTCTTCCTCGTAGTCGACCTTGACGAATTCGCCGCCCAGCGACTTGACCTGGTCGGCCACCTCGGCGCGCGTGTCGTTGGCGCGCACGATGGCGCCCAGGTTGGCCGCCGTGCCGATGGCCGCGAGGCCCGCCACGCCGGCGCCGGCGATGAACACCTTGGCCGGCGGCACCTTGCCGGCCGCCGTGATCTGGCCGTTGAAATAGCGGCCGAAGGCATTGGCCGCTTCGATCACGGCGCGGTAGCCGCTGACGCCGGCGGTGGAGGTCAGCGCATCCATCTTCTGCGCGCGGCTCAGCGTGCGCGGCAGGCAGTCGATGGCCAGCACGGTGGCTTTCCTGGCCGCCAACTGCTGCATCAGCTCGGGGTGCTGGGCCGGCCAGACGAAGCCGATCAGGATGCCGCCCTCGCGCATCAGGCCCACTTCCTCGGGACTCGGCGGACGGACCTTGAGCACGATGTCCGAGGCCGCCCACAGCGCCGCGGCGCCCTCGACGATCTCGGCCCCGGCGGCACGGTAGGCGTCGTCGCTGAAATGGGCGGCCTCACCCGCACCCGACTGCACGGACACCGCAAAGCCGAGCTTCAGAAGCTTGGCGACCACGTCGGGGACGGTGGCAACGCGTTTCTCGCCGGGGAAGGTTTCCTGGGGGATGCCGATGCGTTGCACCGAGGGCGGGGGGGTGGTGGACATGGGTGGGCTCCTGGAGTTGGGTGATCGTTGCGCGGACTCACCGCGTTGGATTGTGTGAATTCGACGGTGATTTTTTTTCTCTTTTTCAGCGGTTCAGGCGCGAAGAATCGAAGCGTTTTCGGCGCCCTTCCAGGCGGCGCGGCCGGATCCGGGGCCTTGGCAAACCCTTCAAACGCGCCAGCGTCCCCCGGCATCGATGTCGATGGTCGCGCCGGAAATATAGCTTGCGCCGGGCGAGGCGAGGAACCACGCCGCTTCGGCGATCTCCTCGGCGTGCGCCATGCGCCCGAAGGGCAGGCTGGCCATGTTCTTGGCGTAGGGGTTGCCGGGGGCGTTGTTCGGCAGGTCCTGCGTGCGTGGCGTGGCGGTCAGCCCGGGGTTGATGCCCACGATGCGCACACCGGTGTCCACGCTGAGGGCACCGGCGGCCTGGGTGAAGGCGATCAGCGCCGCGTTCGCCGTGGTGGTGAGGATGGTCCTGGGGTTGGGGCGAACGCCCGCCGTGCCGATGATATTGATGATCACGCCGCCGTTGCCGCCACCCGTGGCCGACATGCGTTCGCAGGCCAGGCGCGTGGCCTCGATGCTGCCCAGCACCTTGTCCGACCAGGCGCCGCGCCAGTCCGATGGCTGCGTCTGCGCCAGCGGCAGCCGTGGAATGCTGCCGGCGGCATTGACCAGGACGTCCAGGTGCGGTATGCGCGATAGGGCCGCCGCGATGGAGGCCGCATCGCCGATGTCGGCGACATGGGTCTCGGCCAGGCTGTCCGCCGCCGTGTCCCGCAGCGAGGCGGCCAGGGCTTGCAGCCGGTCCGCGTTGCGGCCGATCAGGTGCAGCCGCGCGCCGTCGCCGGCGAAGCGGCGCGCGATCGCCGCGCCGATGCCGCCGTAGGCGCCGGTGATGGCCACGTGCCGGGGCTGCCGCTCAGCCGCTGCATGGCGTGTGGTGGGGGTATCGCTCATGGTCTCAGGTCCCTTTTGTGGGCCAGCCTTGCAGGTGCCGTTCGGCCAGATCGGCCAGTGCGCCGATCCAGTTCGGTGAGTCGTTCACGCAAGAGATGTACCCGAACCGTTGGCCCCCCGCGTTCAGGAATGCGTGCCGCGCCTCCACGTCGATCTCTTCCAGCGTCTCCAGGCAGTCGCTGGTGAAGCCGGGGCAGACCACGTCGACGTGCCGGACGCCCTGGCGGACCAGGTCGATCAGCGTGGGCTCGGTGTAGGGCTCCAGCCACTTGGCCTTGCCGAAGCGGGACTGGAAGGTGAGCCGATAGCGCGCCGGGGCCAGCTGCAGGCGTTCGCCCAGCAGGCGGGCGGTGGTGCGGCATTCGGCTTCGTAGGGGTCGCCGAGGTCGCGCGTGCGCTCAGGCACGCCGTGAAAGCTCATGACCAGTTGCTCGCCCTGCCCGTGGGCGCTCCAGTGCGCGCGGATGCGATCGGCCAGGGCATCGATGTAGCCGGCGTCGTCGGGGTAGCGGTTGACGAAGCGCAGTTCCGGCAGGCGGCGGACGCCGCGCGTCCAGGCCGCCACCGCGTCGATGAGGCTGGCGGTGGTGGTGCCGCTGTACTGGGGGTAGGCGGGCAGCACCAGCACGCGTCCCACGCCGTCGGCCTTGAGCGCGTCGAGCACGGCCGGGATGGCGGGGCTGCCGTAGCGCATGGCGGGGCGCACCACGAGGCCGTGGCCGCGCGAGGCCAGGCGTTCCTGCAGCAGGCCGGCCTGCCGCTCGGTCCAGACCTTCAGCGGCGAGCCCTCGGGGGTCCAGATGCCGGCGTACTTGGCGGCGGAGGCCGCGGGCCGCGTGCGCAGGACGAGGCCGTGCAGGATCGGCCACCAGGCCAGGCGCGGGATCTCGACCACGCGCGGGTCGCTCAGGAATTGCGCCAGGTAGCGGCGCAGGGCCGGGGCCGTGGGCTCGTCGGGCGTGCCGAGGTTGCAGAACACGATGGCCGTGTGGGCCGCCTGGCCATGGGGGATCTCCGGTTCGGGGCGAAAGCGCATGCGCTATTCTCCCGCAGCTCCTGCCCACATTTCTCCGGCCGACACGCAGTGAAAACCCCCGACCCCGGCGCCACCCCGATGCTGGACGCCCGCCGCGTCCGCGCCATCACCCTCGACCTGGACGACACGCTGTGGCCGATCTGGCCCACCATCGCGCGGGCCGAAGCGGTGCTGGCGTCCTGGCTCGCCCGGCATGCGCCGGCCACGGCGGCGCAGTGGGCCGACCCGCCGTTGTTGCACGAGGTGCGCAGCCAGTTGCAGGCCGAGCGTCCCGATCTGGCCCACGACCTGGGCGCGCTGCGCCGCGAGGCGATCCGGCGGATGCTGCAGCGCGCGGGCGACGACCCGGCGCTGACCGAACCCGCGTTCGAGGTGTTCCATGCGGAGCGCCAGCGCGTCGAGCTGTTCGATGACGCGCTGCCGGCGCTCGAGTGGCTGGCCGACCGCTATCCGGTGGTGGCGCTGAGCAATGGCAACGCCGACGTGCAGCGCGTCGGGCTCGGCCGGCATTTCCACGCCGCGCTGAGCGCGCGCGAGTTCGGCGTGGGCAAGCCCGACGCACGCATCTTCCACGCGGCGGCGCAGGCGGCCGGCGTGGCGGCGCACGAGGTGCTGCACATCGGCGACGACGCGCGGCTGGACGTGCTGGGCGCGCTCGGCGCGGGCATGCAGACGGCCTGGGTCAACCGCGCCGCGCACGCCTGGGAGCACGATCCGCTGCGGCCCCATGCGACGGTGGCCGACCTGCAGGCGCTGTGCCGGCAACTGGCTTGATTTTTCCGGAGGACCCGATTCGATGAGCCTGACCATCCACGGCGTGCCCGCGTCGCGCGCCATTCGCCCGCTCTGGACCGCGACCGAGCTCGGGCTCGACTTCCGGCACGTCGCGCAGGGCTACCAGGGCGGCGCCACCCGCACGCCCGAGTTCCTGGCACTCAACCCCAATGGCCACATCCCGGTGGTGGTGGATGCGCGGCCCGAGGGCGAGGTAGTGGTGTGGGAGAGCATGGCGTGCGCGCTCTACATCGCGCGCCACCACGGCCAACCCGATGGGGTGGGCATCGCGCCGGCGAATCCGCACGAAGACGCCGAGGCCCTGCGCTGGAGCTTCTGGGCCGTGAACGAAGCCGAGGCCGATGCCCTCACGGTGCTGATGCACCGCATGGTGATGCCCGAGGAACGGCGCAAGCCCGAACTGGCCGAGGCCGCCGAACGGCGGCTGGCGGTGCCGCTGCGGGTGATCGAGCAGCACCTGCAGCGCCAGCGGGCCGCGGGCCATGCCCACCTGGCGGCCGACCGCTTCACCGTGGCCGACCTGTGCACGGCCAGCGTGCTCAACTGGGCGCGGCCCTCGCGCGCGCTGATGGACGCCCACCCCGCCACGCACGACTGGATCCGGCGCTGCCTGGCGCGGCCGGCCTACCTGAAGGTGCGCGAGAAGGGCTGAGGTGAACAACAGAAGCGGCAAGCGAAGCGAGCCGCTAAAAACCCAGAGACAGCAAGGGTCCGGCTCCGCCGGCCCGAGCTGTCGTCCCCCCTCCAAGCGCCGCGCAGCGGCGCGCAAGAGAGGGGGCTGAGGGCCGCGGCTCCAAGCCTGCCTGCGCAGGCTTGGACGTGCCCGAAGAGCAGCCGCCTCTGGCGGCCGCACCGAGCCGCAAAGCGGCGCAGGGGGGAGCCTCCTTCAAAACCTGAAGTCCGCGCTGAGCAGGTAGGTGCGCGGCGCGCCGATGAAGGCGCGCTGTGCGGACCAGTTGACCGACGAGGCATAGAGCTTGTTGGTCACGTTGTCGATGTTGAACCGCAGCCGCACGTTCGGCGAGACATCGTAGGTGGCCATCAGGTTGTAGATGGTGTAGCTGGGCACCTTGCCGTTCTTGCCGTTCGGGATCACGCGGTCGGCCGTGTCGGGCCGGCCCACCCACGCGCTGCCCACGTGCTGCAGGCCGCCGCCCAGGGTGATGCCGTTGGCGAAGCGGTAGGTGGTCCACAGGTTGAGCGTGGCCTTGGGCGTGAACGCGAGCTCGTCGCCGTTGGTGGTCGTGACCGCGGTGTAGTTGGGGTCGGCCGCGCCGGCGGTGCTGTAGTCGCTGCTGAGCGCGGCGTCGACGGTGGCGTCGTGCCGGCGTTCGCTGTCGAGCAGCACCAGGCCGCCGTAGACCGCCCAGGCGCTGGTCACGTGGCCGCTGATGCCGAGCTCGATGCCTTGCACGCTCTGCCGGCCGTAGCCGCTGGGCACGCCCGGGTTGGCGGCGGCCGAGCGCATGGCGACGTTCTTGCGGTCGGTCCGGAAGAGGGCGGCCGTGGTGCTGAGCTTGTTGTCGAAGAACTCCCACTTGGTGCCGAGTTCGAGGTTGGTCAGCTTCTGTTCCTTGGCGCCGGCGTAGTTCTGGCCGTCCCAGCCGGGGAAGGCGTTGTCGCCGGTGCGGCCGCTGTCGGGGTTGGACAGCCAGGAGCCCGGCGGCACCGACGACAGGCCGTAGGAGGCATAGATGCTGCCGTGTGGGACCGGCTTGTAGACCACGCCGAGCTTGCCGCCGACCGAGGTTTCGCTGCGCTGGTAGCCATCCATCGCGCCCACGGGCGCGCCCGCCGCGGTCCGGCTGGCCAGCGAGACCTTGTAGTGCTCCATGCGCAGGCCGCCCGTCATCTGCCATTGGGGATTGAACTCCACCGTGTCGTAGGCATAGACCGCGGCGGTGTCGATCTTGACCAGGCCGGTCTGCGACGCCACCAGGTCGCCGCCGGGCTGCCGGCTGGGGTCGGGGTTGAAGATGTCTGTGGTGCCGGCTGCCGGGGTCGGGAAGCGCCCGCTGTCCGACTCCTCCCGGGTCAGCTCCAGGCCGAAGGCCAGGTTGTGCCGCAGCTCGCCGGTGGCGAACTGCTTGCTCAGGTTGGTCGAGTTGGCCAGGATGGTGTTCTCGCGCGTGAAGCCCCAGCGCTGCGTCGTCACGAGCTGCGTGGCCGGCGTGTAGCCGGTCGGCGCGGTGACGAAGGCGCGGCGCTCGGTCTTGCCCCAGCGGGTCAGGTTGGTGAGCTTGAGCGTGGGCGAGAAGCGGTGCTCGATGCGGGCCGTCAGCATGTCGGCGTCCACCTTGTCGGTGTCGCCGAGCAGGCCGTAGAAGTTGTCGCGGCGTGCGGCCGCGGCCGTCGGGTCGTAGCGTGCGGTGCCGGGGATCATCGCGGTCGGAACGCCCCAGTCGGGCCGGTCGTCCTGCTCGATGTGCTGCCACGACAGCGTGACCTGGGTCGGGGTGTTCAGGCCGAACGCCACCGAGGGTGCGAGCCCCAGGCTGCGCTGCTTGGCGTGTGCGCGCCCGGCGATGCCGCTGTCCTCGGCCAGCAGGTTCAGGCGCACGGCAGTGCCTTCGGAAAGCTGGCGGTTCAGGTCCAGCGTGCCGCGCAGGCGGTTCTTGGCGTCGGTGCTGTCGAACCCGAGGCCCACGCTGCCGTTGACGAAGTTGCCAACCCTCGGGGTCTTGGTCTCGAGGTTGACGTAGCCGCCGGCGCCGCCGCGGCCGTTGTCGGCCGCGGGGCCCTTGATCACCTCGACCTGTTCGAGGTTGAAGGCGTCGCGGGTGAAGTTGCCCGAGTCGCGCACCCCGTCGACGAAGACGTTGCCGCTGGTGCTGAAGCCGCGCAGGCTGAAGTCGTTGTTGTTGGTGCCGAAGCCGTTCTCGCCCGCGTTGAAGCTGATGCCCGGGGTGTTGCGCAGCACCTCGGTCAGGTTGCGCGCGCCCTGTTCCTGGAACACCTGGCTCGGAATCACCTGGATCGACTGAGGCGTGTCCAGGTTGGCCGCGGTGGACTTCGGCGAAGACACCTCGCCCTCGGGCGATGCCGTCACCGTGACCGTCGAGAGGGTGTTCGCTGGCGACGGGGATGGCGTGCCTTGGGCATGGGCTGGCGCAGTGGCCAGGTGCACCAGGACGCCGCAGACGGCGGCGGACAACGGCGCAAGGCGCGGGCATCGACGGACGGAAACGGGCATAGGGATCTCCTTGGCATGAAAAAAAGGCTCCCACGCTCCACCATCGCGTGGGTCGCTGCCCCCGAGGGGGCGGTTTTGCTCGGGGTGGCCCGGCGGCAGGGAACCCGGGAGGTGCGCCGGGGGTGGTGATTCTTAAAGAATCATAATGTTGATGGTAATCAAACTCATTTGCAATTGCAATCTTTTGTATTCAATTTTTCCTGGGGAATACACTTACCGCTCCATGCCATGCGGGGCCGGGTGTTGCCAGGCCTCAGCCAACCAGACGAACGAGGACGCGCGCCCAACATGATGCTGACCATTCCCGAGGTGCTGACCGCCGAGCAGGTCCGGCACTGCCGTGAGCGCCTGGCACAGGCGGACTGGTCCGACGGCCGAGCCACGGCCGGGCACATGGCGGCGCAGGTCAAGCAGAATCTGCAACTGCACGAGGACTCGCCCGTGGCGCGCGAGCTGGGTGATCTCGTGCTGCAGGCGCTTGGGCGCCACCCCCTGTTCGTTTCAGCGGCCCTGCCGCTGAAGGTGCTGCCGCCGCGCTTCAACCGCTACGAAGGCGGCGGCAACTACGGCTCGCACATCGACGCGGCGGTGTTCAGCGTGCCGGGCACGCCGCACCGGGTGCGCAGCGACCTGTCGGTCACGCTGTTCCTGAGCGAGCCCGACGAATACGAGGGCGGTGAGCTGACGGTGGAGGACACGTATGGCGAGCACAGCGTGAAGCTGCCCGCCGGCGACCTGGTGCTGTACCCGGGCACCAGCCTGCACCACGTCACCCCGGTCACCCGAGGCACCCGGCTGGCCTCGTTCTTCTGGGTCCAGAGCCTGGTGCGCGACGACAACCAGCGTGCCCTGATGCTGGAGCTCGACGCCGCGATCCAGCAACTGGCGCGGGACACGCCGGGGCATGCTTCGCTGAACCGGCTGACGGGGGTCTATCACAACTTGCTGCGCCAGTGGGCGGAGACTTAGGACTCCCCCCTGCGCCGCTTTGCGGCTCCGTGCGGCCGCCAGAGGCGGCCGCTCTTCGGGCACGTCCAAGCCTGCGCAGGCAGGCTTGGAGCCGCGGCCCTCAGCCCCCTCTCTGGCGCGCCGCTGCGCGGCGCTTGGAGGGGGGACGACAGCTTGGGCCGGCGGAGCCGGACCCTTGCTGTCTCTGGGTTTGAGTCGGCTCGCTCGCTCTACCAACCCCAGAGCAGGTTCTTGGCGATCCAGCCGCCGACGCCTTGTTCGCGTTCCACGCGGACCCAGCCGGTGCGTTTTTCGCGGGTGCGCAGCAGTTCGCCGTAGTCGGCCTTGCCGACGATGCGGTGTTGCGTGCCGGGGCCGCTGCGGATGTTGGCGACCTTGGCCTTGACGACGTGGTGGGGCGTGGAGCCGGTCAGGTTGCGTGCCACCCAGCCGGTGTCGCCTTCGAAGTCGCGCACCTTGATCCAGTTGCCGCGGCGTTCGGTGATCTGCAGGGGATAGCCCTTCTTGAGTTCCCACAGCACCGGCGCATGGGTGCCCGGGCCTTCGCGCATGTTGAGCGTGTTGCCCTTGACGCTGACCATGGTCTGGGCCATGGCCGCGCCTGGCGCCAGCAACAGCAGGCTGAGGCCGGCGGCGGTGAGGCATCTGCGGGCGGTGGGACTCCATTGCATGGGGAGAGGCTCCTTTCTTTCGTGTGAGGGGTTGTGGTGGACCGATCGGTCTGCCACGGGTCTGAACGCCTGCGGCGTCAGAGGTTCCTGGGAACCGGCGCGTCCGCTGCCAGCGCCGCTGCGGCCACGCCGCTGCACACGGCGCCTTCGAGCGTCGCGGGGTAGGGGCCTTGCACGTAGTCGCCCGCGGCCCACAGGCCCGGCGCGATCGCGGGCGGCGGCCTTTGCACGCCCGGCACGCAGGCGAAGGTGGCGCGTTTCTCCACGACGGTCTGGACCGGTTGCAGCGCGTGCAGGCCCAATTGGCGCGCCGCCTGTTGCAGTACGCGTGCCTGCAGATCCTCGCGCTCGCCCTGGCTGGCGCTGGCCACGAAGGCCAGCAGGCCTTGGGCGGCTGGGTCGCCGGGGCTGAGCTGGCCGCGATCGAACACGAACTGCGCGGGCGTGGCCTGGGCGTCGGGGCCGGTGCGCAGCGCCAGCAGCGGGGCGGCGAGGCGGGCGCCGTCGGCCCAGGCGTAGACGGTGGTGATCGCGGTGAAGCGCAGCCCCTGCGCCGTGCGCGTCCACGCCGCGGCGGCCGCGGGCGGGTGCGCCATCTCCGCCATGGCCTGCGCCGCCGGGCCGGCGCCGGTGGCCCAGATGACGCGGTCGTAGGTCGTGGGCGCCATGCCCTGGACCTGCAAGCGCCAGCGGTCGCCGTCGATCGACAGGCCGGTGACCCGGTGGCCGGCCAGCACGCGCGTGCGCGCGCCGTGGTGGCGGGCCAGCCAGTCGGCGGCGGCCTGCGGGAACAGGCGCGACAGGTCGGTGCGCGGCAGCAGCAGGTTCGACGGGCCGAAGCCTTCGGCGCCCTGGCCGAACAAGGCGTCCTGCAGCACGCGCAGGAACACCTGGGCGCTGGCCTCGTGCACCGGCACGTTCAGCGCGGACACGCACAGCGGTTCGAGCAGCTCGCGCATCACGCGATCGGGCAGGCGCTCGCCGAGCGCGGCCACGCTGAGCGACGGGTCGCACCGGAAGCCCTGGCGCTGCCAGGCGAGCGAAGCGCGCACCAGCGCCAGCCGCTCGCGCCATCGCCAGCCGCGCGCGCTGGCGATGGCCGCCAGCGCGTCCAGCGGCGCGGGCCAGCGCACGGCCCAGGCCGGCGTGCGAAGGCCCGAGCCGTCGGGATACGGCAGGGCCAGCGGCAGCGCCAGCAATTGCTCGCGCGGGTCCAGGCCGACCTGGCGCATCAGCGCCAGCGCCTGGCGGTAGGCGCCGATCAGGATGTGCTGGCCGTTGTCCAGGGTCAGCGGCGTGCCGTCGGGGTGCCGGGCGGGCAGGGCGCGCGCGCGGCCGCCCAGGGTGCGCGCGGCCTCGTACACCGTGACGTCCCAGCCGGCCTCGGCCAGGCGCACCGCCGCGGCCATGCCGGCCCAGCCGGCGCCGACGATGGCCAGCTTCAGCAAGGACTGCCCCCTGGGAGGCAGCGACCCGCGCAACGGTGGAGCGTGGGGGTCATAGGAAGCCGGCCGCCGCGCCGGGCCGCCCCAAGCAAGGCCAGCCCCCTCGGGGGGCAGCGACCCGCGCAGCGGTGGAGCGTGGGGGTCATAGGAAGCCGGCCGCCGCGCCGGGCCGCCCCAAGCAAGGCCAGCCCCCTCGGGGGGCAGCGACCCGCGCAGCGGTGGAGCGTGGGGGTCATAACCTGCCCAGGGCCTGGACCTTCCAGGCCAGCCAGAACTTGCGCAGCGGCGTGAGGCTCACGCGCCGCGTCAGCACCAGCATGGGCTCGGCCGCGATCTCCCGCAGCAGCGTGCGGTAGATGCTGGCCATCATGAGGCCGGGTTTCTGCGCGCGCCGGTCGGCCGCGGGCAGCAGGGCGAGCGCGTCGTCGTAGGTCTGCAGCGCGCGTGCGCACTGGAACTGCATGAGGCCGGTGAAGCGGCGCTGGAAATCGGCCGCGTCGGTGCCGGGCGCGGCGCCGCGCTGCAGCAGCTCGTGCGCGCGCACGTTGAAGCTCTGCAGTTCGTTGATGGGCAGGTAGATGCGTCCGCGCGCGGCGTCCTCGCCGATGTCGCGCACGATGTTGGTGAGCTGCAAGGCCAGGCCCAGCCGGTGCGCGTAGTCGGTGGTGGCGAGCTGGGTCTGCCCGAAGATGCGCGCCGCGACCTCGCCCACCACACCGGCCACCAGGTGGCAGTAGCGCTGCAGGTGAGGGAAGTCGAGGTACCGGTTCTGCTCCAGGTCCATCTGGCAGCCGTCGATCACCGCCACCA
Source organism: uncultured Hydrogenophaga sp. (assembly GCA_964487025.1). Taxonomy (GTDB): domain Bacteria; phylum Pseudomonadota; class Gammaproteobacteria; order Burkholderiales; family Burkholderiaceae_C; genus Hydrogenophaga. The sequence continues at coordinate 6,473 of CAZAPJ010000023.1, read as the reverse complement.
GGTGGCGCGACTCGATCCCGTAGGCCTTGCGGTGCGGCATCAGCGCCTGCATCACCGGGTGGCTGGGCTGGCCGGCATAGGCCTGGCCGACTTCCTGCCGCCACCAGCCCAGCTTGGCCTGCGCCACGGCCGGATCGCTCACCTCGTCCACCACGTCGTCGACTTCCCGGCAGAAGGCATAGAAGGCGGTGATGGCCGCGCGGCGCTCGGCGGGCAGGAAGAGGAAGGCGTAGTAGAAGCTGCTGCCGGAGGCGGCGGCTTTTTGCTGAACGTAGTCGAATGGGCTCACGGGTGTGCCTTCGGGTGGCCAGGCGGCGCTCACGCGGGGTGGGGTCCGGGTGTGAAGTGTACGCACCGCGCCCCGCAGGCGTGAACCGGCGCCGCCGGTCCGCGCGCGTGGGCCGGCCGGGGCCGCGTTCGGTAGCATGGCCTTCCCACGGCTGTTTCCAAGAATCCCCACGATGAACCGATCCCCTCGCCGCGTCTTCATGCTGCGCCTAGCCGCCGCCGGCCCCGCCCTGTTGGCCGCCGCCCCTGTCGCCCGGGCCCAGGCGGCCGCCATGGTGAGCGAGCAGGACTCCACGGCGGCCGCCCTGGGCTACGTCGCCGACGCCACGCGGGTGAACCGCCGGCGCTTTCCCCGCTACGAGACCGGGCAGGCGTGCCGCGCCTGCCAGCTCTACACCGGCCGGCCCGGCGCGCCCTCCGGGGGCTGTGGCATCTTTCCCGGCCGGGAGGTCGCCGCCGTGGGCTGGTGCAGCGCCTTCGCGCCCAAGGGTTGAGCGGCTACAGTGGGACCTCGCCGGCCAGCCGACCGCCGGCATCCCAGTGGAGGCCACTACACCATGCAGATCAGGGAACTCGCGCGCGCGACCGGGGTGGACGTCGAGACCATCCGCTTCTACGAAAAGCAAGGCCTGCTGCCCGAGCCGGCGCGGCTGGACAACGGCTACCGCCACTATGAGCAGCCGCACCTGGAGCGGCTGGCGTTCATCCGCCACTGCCGCGCGCTGGACATGCCGCTGGCCGACGTGAGGCGCCTGCTGGGCTTCGTGGACGATCCCGCGGGCCATTGCCTGAACGTCGATCAACTGGTGGATGCCCAACTGGCCCGCGTGCGCGCGCGGCTCAAGAGCATGCGCGCGCTGGAAAAGCAGCTCCTGCAGTTGCGCTCGCGCTGCGACGGGTCGCACGCGGGGGGCGAGGCGTCCTGCGGCATCCTCGAGGAACTGGTCTCCGCCGCGCACGGCGAGGCCTGCGCCTGCCACCCGGCGCACTGAGGCAGGCAACGCCCTGTAGCCCCTGTAGCGTGTGGTTGCGCTTGTTACGCGACGGGTTGCCCGGCGCGGGCGCCGTCGCCTAGGATGGCTGGACGGCGGCATCCGCTGCCTGTGATGGCTTCAACCCACCAGAGGAGGACGCATGGCACAGCGCGCACAGATTGTCGGCAAAGTGGAGTTTCGGGAAGGCGATGGCCCCAACCTCGTCATTCGTCCCGGCCCGGTCAGCGTGGAGACCGGGCTGACCGATGCCACGCTGAGCTGGGAAGACGAGGACACGCACAACTCGGCGGCCATGCCGCTGATCGATTTCACACGCTACGTCGAGGAAGGCAAGATCACCTTGGCGTGACCGGGGCGCGCGTTTCAGATGGCCACACGCGTGCCCAGCTCCACCACCGCGTTGGCGGGCAGCCGGAAGAAGCCCGCCACGCCGGCCGCGTTGCGGCTCATGGCGGCGAACAGGTGTTCGCGCCAATTCGCCATGCCGTAGCCGGGCGTGGGCACCACGGTTTCGTGGCTCAGGAAGTAGCTGGTCTCGAACACGGGGATGCGCAGGCCATGGGATTCGGCCAGCGCCAGGGCCTTGGGCACGTCCGGCGTGTTCATGAAGCCGAAATGCAGCGTGACGCGCCAGAAGCCGTGGCCCAACGGCTCGACGTCGACGCGCTCCTGCATCGGCACCCAGGGCACCTCGTGGAACACCACGGTGAGGACCACGTTGCGTTCGTGCAGGACCTGGTTGTGCTTAAGGTTGTGCAGCAGGGCCTGCGGCACGGTGGCAGGGTCGGCCACCGGGTAGACGGCGGTGCGCGCGGCGCGCGGCACGGACTTGGGATCCAGTCCGTCGACGAAGGGCTGCAGTTCAAGGCCCTCGCGGCGGATGCTGCGCGTCAGCAGGTCGCGCCCGCGCGACCAGGTGCTCATCAGGCCGAACAGCACCAGGCCCAGGGCCAGGGGGAACCAGCCGCCGTCGAAGAACTTGATGGCGCAGCCCGCCACCAGCAGGGCGTCGATGGCGAGGAAGAACGCCGTGGCGGCCACCGCCAGCGGCGCGGGCATGCGCCAGCCCTCGCGCACCACGAAGTAGGTCAGCACGGTGGTGACCATCATGGTCAGCGTCACGGCGATGCCGTAGGCGCCGGCCAGCGCCGAAGAACTGCCGAAGCCCACCACGGCGGCCAGCACGCCCAGCATCAGCGCCCAGTTCACCGCCGGCATGTAGATCTGCCCGGCCTCGCGCGCCGAGGTGTGGCGCACCGTCAGCCGCGGCAGGAAGCCGAGCTGCATGGCCTGCTTGGTCATGGAGTAGGCGCCGGAGATCACGGCCTGCGAGGCGATGATGGCCGCCAGCGTGGCCAGCACCAGCGCCGGCAGCACCCAGTCTTGCGGGAACAGGCGGTAGAAGGGGTTTTCGATGGCGTCGGGCGAGGCCATGAGCAGCGCGCCCTGGCCCATGTAGTTCAGCGCCAGGGCGGGCAGCACCAGCCCGGTCCAGGCGAGCTGGATCGGCCGGCGGCCGAAGTGGCCCAGGTCGGCGTAGAGCGCCTCCGCCCCGGTCAGGGCCAGCACGATGGCGCCGATGGCCGCGAACACCTTCCAGCCGCGTTCGGTGAGGAAGTCCCAGGCGTGCGCCGGGTTGAGCGCGGCCAGGATGGCGGGCTGTTCGGCGATGTGCAGCGCGCCCGTGACGCCCAGGGTGAGGAACCACAGCGTGATGACGGGGCCGAACAGGCGCCCGACCACACCGGTGCCGAAGCGCTGCACCAGGAACAGGCCGACCACGATGGCCGCCGTGATCGGCACCACGTACGGCGTGAGCACCGGGGTGACGAGTTCCAGGCCCTCCATGGCGCCGAGCACCGAGATGGCCGGCGTGATCACGCTGTCGCCATAGAAGAGGGTGGCGCCGAAGACGCCCAGCAGCAGCAGGGCGCGGCGCAGCGCCGGCCGCGAACGAACGGCGTGCGCGGCGAGCGCGGTCAGCGCCAGGCCGCCGCCTTCGCCCCGGTTGTCGGCGCGCAGGATCAGGGTCACGTACTTGAGCGTGACCACCAGCATCAGCGCCCAGAAGATGACCGACACCGCGCCGATGAGGTTGTGCGTGTCGAGCGCCACGCCGTTGGCGGGGGAGAACACCTCCCGGATGGTGTAGAGCGGGCTGGTGCCGATGTCGCCGTAGACGACGCCGACCGCGCCCAGTGTGAGTGCGGCGGTGCCCTGGCGGCGCAGCGGGTTGGCGTCGGCCGCAACGGTGCTGGCTGTCATGAAGGAACGGTTCCTGAAGTGAAGGTGCGCCGCAGCGTAGCGGCACTCGCATCAGGAACGCATAAGGAGCGGGTCTCAGTCTTCGCCTTCGATCAGGCGGTAGCCCACGCCGGGCTCGGTCAGCAGGCGCTGGGGGTCGGCCGGATCGGCTTCGAGCTTGGCCCGCAACTGGGCCATGTACAGGCGCAGGTAGTGCGTGTGCTCGGTGAACTCCGCGCCCCAGACGTCGGCCAGCAGCTGGCGGTGCGAGACCACCTGCCCGGCGCTGCGCACCAGGCGGGCCAGCAGCTTGAACTCGGTGGGCGTGAGGTGCACGTCGGCCCCGCCGCGCCGCACGCGGCGCGCGTGCAGGTCCACCTGCAGGTCGCCCTGGGCGTAGTGCGTGACGGCGGCGCGCGCCGTGGTGCCGCGGTGCCGCAGCGCCACGCGCATGCGGGCCAGCAGCTCGCCCAGGCTGAAGGGCTTGACCAGGAAGTCATCGGCGCCGGCATCGAGCAGGCGGATGCGGGGCGCTTCGGTCTCGCGCGCGGAGACCACGATCACCGGCGTGCCGCGCGTGCGCCGCAGTTCGGCCAGCAGGGCCTCGCCGTCGCCGTCGGGCAGGCCCAGGTCGAGCAGCACGATGTCCACGCCGGCATGGGCCAGCAGCGCGCGCGCATCGGCCAGGCTGGCGGCGGCCAGCACGCGGTAGCCTTCGACGTCGAGCGCGGCGCGCAGGGTCGCGCGCAGCTCGCGGTCGTCTTCCACCAGCAGCACGCCCAGGGTCATGCGGCGGCCTCCGGCGCTTCGCCCGCGGCGGTGGGGGCCAGCGGCAGCGTGCATTCGAAGCTGCAGCCGCCGCCTCGGCGTGGGCGCAGCGTGAGCTCGCCGCCGTGGGCGCGTGCGATGGTGCGGCACACCGCCAGGCCGATGCCGGCGCCGCGCCGCGGGCCGGCGGTGGCGGGGTCGCCGCGCTGAAAGACCTCAAAGATGCGCTCGCGCCATTCGGGCACGATGCCCGGGCCGCGGTCGAGCACCGCCAGGCGCAGCCGGCCCGGCTCCAGCGTGGCGCGCAGTTCCACCGGTGCGGCGTCGCCACCGTACTTCAGCGCGTTGTCCACCAGGTTGTCCAGCAACTGCACCAGCAGCACGGCGTCGCAGCGCAGCAGCGGCAGGCCGGGCGGCAGGCGGGTCAGCAGGGCGCGGCCGGGGTGGCGCTGGCGCGCGCGGCGCAGCACGCTGCCCACGATTTCTTCGGCGGACTCCCAGTCCAGGTGCAAGCTCAGGCCGGGCGCGTCCAGGCGCGCGAGTTGCAGGGTGTTGTCGGCAATGCGGCTCAACTGGCCTGCCTCGTCGACGATGGTGGCGGCCAGTTGCCGGCGCTGGCTGTCCGACAGGCGCGTGTCCTGGTCGTGCAGCGCGGACGCCGCGCCCAGGATGGTGGCCAGCGGCGTGCGGAAGTCGTGCGAGATGGCGGCCAGCAGCGTGCTGCGCAGCGCGTGCGCTTGGGCCTCCTCGCGCGCGGCGGCGGTGGCCCGCGCGGCTTCGGCGCGCTCCAGCGCCAGGCCCATCTGGTCGCACAGGGCCTGGGCGTGCTCGCGCAGCGCCGTGGCGGGCTCGCCCGGCGGGTCCGGGAGGGACAGGCGTGCCGCGCCGAGGGCCGCCTCGCGGCCGCGCAGCGGCAGGTACCAGGCGGCCTGCTCGTCGTGCCGGCCGGTGCCGGGGCCCATGGCGCGTGCGGTGTGCTGGCACTGGGCCAGGCCGGACCAGCCATCGGCGTCGGTCTCGCCCAGGCGCAGGCCGGGCAGCAGCAGGGCCACAGGCTGGCCGACCAGGCCGGCAAGCGCGGCCTGCAGGTCCGCGGCGCATGAGCGCGGGTCGTCCGCATCGCGCAGCAGGTCGCCGAACGCGCGCAATTGTTGCGCGCGTGAGGCCAGTGCGCGTTCGGCCTGGGCCAGCCTGCGCTGGCGTGCCATGAGCAGCGCGACGATCCAGCTCACGGCCAGCATGGTGAGCAGCAGCAGCGCGTGCTGCCGCAGGTCGACCTTGAGCAGGCCCAGCGGCGGCACGAAGACGACGTTGAAGACCAGCACCGCCACCGTGCAGACGGCCATGGAGGCCAGCGGCGGCAGCCACAGGGCGGCGAGCGCGGCCGCCAGCACCAGCAGCAGCGCGAGGTTGGCCAGGTCCAGCAGGTCGCGCAGGGCGAACATAGCCGTCCAGGCCAGCGCCCAGACCACGGCAGCCGGCCAGCGTGCAGCGGGGGGAGAAGGCGCCGGTGTGTGCGTCTGCGTCATCGGACGCAACGTAGCACAGCCGGCGTCAGGAAAGCATCAGGCAAACATCAGGCCGCTTGCGGCGCCAGGAACACGCGCGCCTTCTTGGGCGAGACCACCAGCGTGTCGCCTTCGTGGAAGTCCAGCGCCCGGTACTGTTCGGACGGCATGCGCGCCTCGATCAGCGGATCGTGCCCGCCCGGGGCTTGCGCGTCCACCGGCAGCAGCTCCAGGCGCGCGATCGGCCCGACCACCACTGCGCGCTCGAGCCGGGCGACGATGCCGGGCCGGCCGGCCTGGTAGCGCTGCACCTCGAGGTCGTGCGGACGCACGTAGGCGTAGGCCTGGGCGTCGCGCACCGCGGCGTGCTCGGGCGTGTCGATCGAGAAGCCCTCGAGGTGCAACTGGCCTTCGTTGGCGCGGCCATGGAACAGGTTGACGTCGCCCAGGAAGCCGTACACGAACGGGCTGGCCGGGTGGTCCCAGACCTCCTGCGGCGCGCCGATCTGCTCGATCTGCCCCTGGTTCATCAGCACCACGCGGTCGGCCACTTCCAGCGCCTCCTCCTGATCGTGCGTGACGAACACGCTGGTCACGTGCAGCTCGTCGTGCAGGCGGCGCAGCCAGCGGCGCAGCTCCTTGCGCACCTTGGCGTCGAGCGCGCCGAAGG
>CAZAPJ010000022.1:0-64325 GCA_964487025.1 uncultured Hydrogenophaga sp. | reverse complement strand
CGGCGCTTGGAGGGGGGACGACAGCTTGGGCCGGCGGAGCCGGGCCCTCGCTGTCCCTGGGTTGAGGCCATCGTCCCTTCCTTCCCTGTATCCTGCCCCACCATGGACCCCCACGCCACGCCGCTGCCTTCCCGCATCCTGTCGCGCCGCGACCTCGGCTTCCTGCTCTACGAGTGGCTCGACGCGGCGGCGCTGACGCGGCGTGAGCGCTTCGCCGAGCATTCGCGCGAGACCTTCGATGCCGCGCTCGATGCGGCCGAGCGCATCGCCACCGAGGCCTTCTACCCGATCAACAAGCTGCTCGACGCGCACGAGCCCACGTTCGACGGCGAGCGCGTGCACACGCCGCCCGAGCTCGCGCCGGCCCTGCGCGCCTTCTGCGACGCCGGCTTCATCGCCGCCGCGCACGACGCCGAGCTCGGCGGCATGCAGTTGCCGCAACTGCTCGCGCAGGCCTGCATGGCCTGGTTCCACGGTGCGAGCGTGGGCGCCGCGGGCTACGCCATGCTCACCATCGGCAACGCCAACCTGCAGCTCGCGCACGCCAGCCCCGCGCTCGCGCAGCGCTGGGTGCCGCCCCTGCTCACGGGCCGCTTCTTCGGCACCATGTGCCTGTCGGAGCCGCAGGCCGGCTCCTCGCTCTCGGACATCCGCACGCGCGCGATCGAGCAGCCCGACGGCAGCTTCCGGCTGTTCGGCAGCAAGATGTGGATCTCCGGCGGCGAGCACGGGCTGGCCGAGAACATCGTGCACCTCGTGCTCGCCAAGATCCCCGGCCCGGACGGCCAGCTCGCGCCCGGCGTCAAGGGCATCTCGCTCTTTCTCGTGCCCAAGTTCCTGCTGGACGCCGCCGGCGCGCCGGACGAACGCAACGACGTGGCGCTCGCCGGGCTCAACCACAAGATGGGCTTTCGCGGCACCACCAACTGCCTGCTCAACTTCGGCGAAGGCCGGTACACGCCGCAGGGCGGGGCCGGCGCCATCGGCTGGCTCGTGGGCCAGCCCGGCAAGGGCCTGCAGTGCATGTTCCACATGATGAACGAGGCGCGCGTGGGCGTGGGCCTGGGCGCGGTGATGCTCGGCTACACCGGCTACCTGCACGCGCTCGACTACGCGCGCCAGCGGCCCCAGGGCCGTCCGCCCCAGGGCAAGGACCCGGCCGCGCCGCAGGTGCCGATCGTGGCGCACGCCGACGTGCGCCGCATGCTGCTGGCGCAGAAGTGCTACGCCGAAGGCGGGCTCGCGCTGGTGCTGTACTGCGCGCGCCTGCTGGACGACGCGAAGACCGCGCCGGGCGAAGGCGAACGCGCCGACGCGCACGCGCTGCTGGAGCTGCTTACCCCGATCGCCAAGTCCTGGCCTTCGCAATGGTGCCTCGAAGCCAACAGCCTCGCGATCCAGGTGCACGGCGGCTACGGCTACACGCGCGACTACAACGTCGAGCAGTACTACCGCGACAACCGGCTCAACCCGATCCACGAAGGCACGCACGGCATCCAGGCGCTCGACCTGCTCGGCCGCAAGGTGCGGCTGGAGGGCGGCCGCGCGCTCGCGCTGCTGCGCGCGCGCATGCAGGCCAGCGCCGCGCGCGCGCAGGAAGCCCTGCATGGCGATGCCGGCGCGCCGGACGAGCTCGCGCGCTGGGGCGAACAACTGCTCGCCCACCTGGCCGGCATCGAAGCCGTGGTCGCGACGCTGCACGGCACAGGAGGCGACCTGGACCGCACGCTGGCCAACGCGAGCGTGTTCCTCGAAGCCTTCGGCCACGTGGTGATGGCCTGGATCTGGCTCGAGCAGGCGCTGGCGGCGCACCGGGCCACGGCGGCCGCAGGCCTTGCCCCGGAAGACGCGGCCTTCTACGCCGGCAAGCGCCAGGCCGCGCGCTTCTTCTTCCGCTGGGAGCTGCCCAAGGTCGGGCCCATGCTCGCGCTGCTCGCCTCGCTGGACAACACCACGCTGGACATGCAGGACGCCTGGTTCTAGGGCCCAAGCGCCGCGGGCTGATCGGGCACTCAGCCGGCGCAATACCCGCCATCGATGACGAGATCCGAACCCGTCATGTACGAGGAGGCATCGCTGGCCAGGAACAGCGCGGCCCCCACCATCTCCTCGGGCTCCGCGAAGCGCTGCAGCGGATATTTCCGGGCGACCTCGCGCAGTTTCTCCTGGGCGTTCTCGCCGTAGCGGAAGGTGACGCGGCGCGTGGCCACCGCACCGGGCGAGAGCGTGTTGACCCGCACGTTCTGGTGGGCGTGGTCCAGCGCCATCGTCTTGGCCATCATCACCAGCGCGGCCTTGCCCGTGGTGTAGGAGATGCGCCCCGGCCGGCCGACCGAGCCGTGCATCGAGGCGAGCAGGATGATCGAGCCCCGGCCGGCCGCGATCATGTCCGGCAGCACCGCGCGCGACAGGTGGTACGAGCCGTTGAGGTTGACGTTCATCACCCGCTGCCACTCGGCCGGGTCGATCTCGAGGATGGTGCCGGTGCGGTCGAGCACGGCCGCGCCGCTCACCAGCACCTCGGCCGGGCCCCAGGCCGCGCGCACGCGCGCCATCGCCTCGGCCACCGAACGCTCGTCGCCCACGTCGCAGGCCATGCCGAGGGCTTCGCCGCCTTCGGCACGGATCGACTCGGCCACCGCCTCGGCGCCGGCGGCATCGAAGTCCAGGCAGGCCACGCGCGCACCGGCCCCGGCATAGCCGCGGCAGATCGCGGCGCAGATGCCGCCGGCCCCGCCGGAGACCACGGCCACGCGGCCGTCGAGCCGGAACAGCGCGTCCGCGGCCGTCACGTGGCGTCCTCCTCGTCGAGCACCGAGGGATCGATGCCCTCCTCCGCGAGCACGCGGCGCGCGATCAGGAAGCACTCGCGCGCGACCGGGATGCCGCAGTACAGGCCAATGTGCAGCAGCGCCTCGCGCAGCTGCACCAGCGGCACGCCGGTCACCTTGAGCGCGACGCGGAAGTGCAGCGCGAACTCCTCCATGCAGGATTTGCCCGCCAGCATGCCCAGGTTGAGCAGGCTCAGCTGCTGCTGGCTCAGGATGCCGCGCGACCAGGTGCGGCCGAAGATCTGGTTCGTGACGAACAGCTGGTATTCGCGATCGAAAGGCGTCATCGCCGCGAGCGCCTTGTCGAAGGTCTCGTCGCCCAGCAGGCGGCGGCGGGTGGCTTCGCCGGACGGGTCGAAGCCCAGCGCGGAAGTCTTGGTCTCTTTGGTCATTGGTGGTCAGATGGCATGAGCGGCGCGGGCGCGCCGGCGGATTCTGTGCCGCAAATTTGGTGCCATGGCCAATGGCCGCCGCACCCCCTGAAGTGTCTCCCACGGCGGCACACCGGCGGCCGCGCTGTTCTCGCCGTGGACAAAGCGACACCTTCCGCAGGCAGGAGGGCCGTGGCACGCTTGTTGCGCCCAGTGGCCGGAAACACGAACGGATCACCCTCCATGCCCGCTCCCGCCCTCCCCTTTTCGGTCCTGGTCTTGTCCAAGCGCGCCGCGGGCCAGGACCTTGCTGGCTTCCACGCCCGGGCGCTCGCGCAGGCACAAGACCGCGCTTCGCCGCCGGGCTGCGGAACGCACGGCCACTTCCAGGCCGCGGCGGCGGCCTATCGCCAGGGCGAGCCGGTGTTCGACGCGATCGACGACTACCGGTTCGGCGATGCGGCAGCCGCACGGGCCTGGCAGCGCGAGGCTGCCGCCTCCCACGCGGGCAGCGGCGCGCTCGTGTTCGCCGCCCGCGCCACCGCCATCGTGGACGGGGCCGTGGCGAACGGCGGCTTCCTGCACGTCGAGCTGCTGGTGCGCAGGGACGGTGCGCGCCCCCACACGTTCCTCGCCCATTGGCATGACACGCACGGACCCATCGCTTCCGCCATGCCCGCGGTGCGCCGCTACCACCAGCTCGCGCCGCTGGACGAGAACGGCCCGGCGACACCTTTCGACGGCATCGCGATGCTGTGGTTCGACTCGATGGAAGCGCTGCGCGAGAACGCGCGCCACCCGGCCTTCGCGCAGGCGCGCGAGGACTTGCCGCGCTTCGCGGACATGGCGCGATCGAAGTCGCTGCTGACGCAGTACCGCGCACCAAGCCCACACGGTGCGCGCGCGACCACATGACCCGTTCATCCTGCGCGGCCAGCGAGCCGCCGCCACCCACCGCCACGGCGCGCTTCCCACGGCTGACGTCGCCGCTGGCCCTGGGCGCCGCGCGCCTGAAGAACCGCATGGTGATGGGCTCCATCCACACCCGCCTCGAGAACGAGAAGGACGGCGTCGCCCGGCTGGCCGCCTTCTACGCGGCGCGCGCGCGCGGCGGCGTGGCCATGATCATCAGCGGCAGCGTGTCGCCCAACTTCGAGGGCCGGGTGGAGGAGGACGGCCTCGTCCTCGACTCGCGCGAACGCCTCGCCGAGCACCGGCCGATCGTCGACGCGGTCCACGCCGCCGGCTCGACCATGCTCATGCAGGTGCTGCACGCCGGCATCTACGCCAAACACCCGCAGCTGGTGGGCCCGGGCACGGCGCCTTCGCCGATCAACCGGCGCACGCCTCGCGCGCTGCGCACCGACGAGGTCCACCAGACCATCGAGGACTTCGTGCGCTGCGCCGCGCTGGCCGCCGAGGCCGGCTACGACGGTGTGGAAGTGATGGGCTCCGAGGGCTACCTGCTCAACCAGTTCACCGCACCGCGCACCAACGACCGCACCGACGAATGGGGCGGCACGCTGGAGAACCGGCTGCGCCTGCCGGTGGAGACCGTGCGCCGCATCCGCGAGCGCATGGGTCCGCGCTTCCTGCTGGTCTACCGCATCTCGGCCATCGACCTGGTCGAAGGCGGGCTGACGGCCGCCGAGATCGACGCGCTGGCGCGCGCCGTCGAAGCCGCCGGCGCCGACGCGCTCAACACCGGCATCGGTTGGCACGAGTCGGTGGTGCCCACGATCGCCACGTCGGTGCCGCGCGGCGCGTTCGGCTTCGCCGCGGCGCGGCTCAAGCGCGTGGTGCGCGTTCCGGTGATCGCGTCCAACCGCATCAACATGCCCGAGACGGCCGAAGCCCTGCTCGCAGAGGGCGCCGCGGACCTGGTGTCGATGGCGCGGCCCTTCCTGGCCGACGCGGACTTCGCCGCCAAGGCCGCCGCCGGCCGCAGCGAGGAAATCAACACCTGCATCGCCTGCAACCAGGCCTGCCTGGACCACATCTTCACCAACCGGCTCGCAACCTGCCTGGTCAACCCCAAGGCCTGCCACGAGACCGAGTTCGACGAGCGGGCGCCCGCCGTGCGGCGCCGGGTCGCGGTGGTCGGCTCGGGCCCCGCGGGCCTGGCCTGCGCGGCCACTGCCGCCGAGCGCGGCCACGAGGTGGTGCTGTTCGAGTCGGGGGCGAAGCTGGGCGGGCAGCTCAACGTCGCGTGCCGCATCCCGGGCAAGGAGCGCGAGTTCGGCGAACTGCTGCGCTACTTCGGCCAGCGGGTGGCGCGCAGCGGCGCCGAGGTGCGGCTGAACACGCGGGCCGACGCGCTGGCGCTGGCGGCGGGCCGCTTCGACCGGGTGGTCGTCGCCACCGGCATCCGCCCGCGCACGCCCGACATCCCGGGCATCGACCATCCGAAGGTGGTGGGCTACCTCGACGCCATCCTGGGCCGCGTGCGCATCGGCGAACGCGTGGCCGTGATCGGCACCGGCGGCATCGGCCACGACGTGGCCGAGCTGCTGACCGCCGGCGCACACGGCGAACAGACGGTGGAGGCGTTCCTCGCCACCTGGGGCGTGGACCCGGACATCACGACGCGCGGCGGCCTGCGCGAGCCGCTGGCCGAGACGCCGCTGCGCCAGGTCACGCTGTTCCAGCGCGGCACCGCCAGGCCCGGCGCGCGGCTGGGCAAGAGCACGGGCTGGATCCACCGGACCCGGCTGGTGCGCCGCGGCGTGGACACCGTCACCGGCTGCACCTACGAGCGCATCGACGACGAAGGCCTGCACTACCGCGTCGATGGCCGACTGCACCTGTGTCCGGCCGATCACGTCGTCATCTGCGCCGGGCAGGACCCGGAGCGTTCGCTGGCTGACGCGCTTGCGCACGCCGGCACGCCGGTCGACCTGATCGGCGGCGCGCGCTTCGCCTCCGAACTCGACGCCAAGCGCGCCATCGACGAAGGCACGCGGCTGGCCTATGCGCTCTGAACCCATGCGCTCCGGAAGAACCGACCCAGCCATGCACACACGCCCGCTGCCGCCGGACCGGCACTGGCGCGCATGCTCGCGAGGAGCAAGCCGCCGCTGTGCTTTGCTGGCGTTCGTCCACCCGAAGCCACTTGTCCACGGCGGCGGCAGTGCGCGCGGAGCTGCCTGCCCGCGGCATGGACACATCGACCCCGACCGTGTCCTCGACCGGCCGTATGCACCCTTTCAGCAGGCGGCATCAATGTTGCTTCCAGGCTCGTTCCAAGACACGACCGGACCGACGAGGACACGAGAGACATGAAGCTGGACGACACGGCGCCGATGGCGGCGTTCCGGCAGGAAGTCAGGGACTTCCTGGCCGCCGCACTGCCCGCCGACCTGCGCGAGAAGGTGATGAACCACCGGCGCCTTTTCAAGGAAGACTTCGTGCGCTGGCACCGCATCGTCCATCAGCGCGGCTGGGCGGGCGCGAGCTGGCCGGTGGCGTATGGCGGCACCGGCTGGACGCCGCTGCAGCAGCACATCTGGGACGAGGAGGCCAGCCTGGCCGGCGCGCCGATCATCCAGCCCTTCGGCATCAACATGGTGGCGCCGGTCATCATGGCCTACGGCAGCGAGGCGCAGAAGCGCCACTACCTGCCGCGCATCCTCAGCTGCGAGGACTGGTGGTGCCAAGGCTATTCCGAACCCGGCGCGGGCTCCGACCTGGCCGCGCTGCGGCTGCGCGCGCAGCGCCGCGGCGACCGCTACGTGCTCAACGGCCAGAAGACCTGGACCACGCTGGCGCAGTACGCCGACATGATGTTCTGCCTCGTGCGCACCAGCACCGAAGGCCGCCGGCAGGAAGGCATTTCCTTCCTGCTGCTGGACATGAAGACGCCAGGCATCACGGTGCGGCCGATCTACGTGATGGACGGTGAGCCGGACGTCAACGACGTCTTCTTCGAGGACGTCGAGGTGCCGGTGGAAAACCTGATCGGCGAGGAGAACCACGGCTGGACCTACGCCAAGTACCTGCTCGGCCACGAGCGCACCAGCATCGCAGGCGTGGGCCGCTCCAAGCGCGAACTCGAAAGCCTCAAGCGGCTGGCCGCGCGCCGCCGCGTGCGCGGGCGGCCGCTGCTGGACGACCCGGTGTTCGCCGACCAGGTGGCGCGGCTGGAGATCGAGCTGATGGCGCTCGAGCTCACGGTGCTGCGCGTGGCCTCGGCCGGCTCGGCGGCGCCGGGCGCGCTGGCCTCGGCGCTCAAGATCACCGGCACCGAGGTGCAGCAGCGCCTGACCGAGCTGATGATGAAAGCCGCCGGACCGGCTGCCCTGCCCTTCGACGCGCCCTTCCTCGATGGCGCGCGCACCGCAAGCCTGGGCGGCGACGACGAGGCCGCGGGCCTGGCCGCGGCCTACTTCAAGCTGCGCGCCACGACCATCTACGGCGGCTCGACCGAGATCCAGAAGAACATCATCGCCCAGCACGCGCTGGGCCTGTGAGGACGACGACATGCATTTCGAGCTGACGGACGAGCAGCAGCAGTTCGCCGACGCCCTGCGCAAATGGGTGGAGCGCGGCTATGGTTTCGAGCACCGGCAGAAAGTCTCGCGCAGCGAGGCGGGCGCCGATGCCGGCGACTGGGCCGCGGTCGCCGAGCTGGGCCTGCCGGCGCTGGGCGTGCCGGCCGAGTGCGGCGGCCTGGGCGGCTCGGGCATCGAACACCTGGTCGCCATGCAGGAGATGGGCCGCGCGCTGCTGGCCGAGCCGCTCTTCGCCACGCTGTGGGGCTGCGCCTTCCTGCGCGCCGCGGGCGGGCAGGATGCGCTGCTCGAGCGCGTGGCCAGCGGCCAGGCACGCCTGGCCTGCGCCGTGACCGAGGCGGCGGCGCCGCAGGACCTGAACGAGGTGGCCTGCCGTGCCGAACCCTGCGAGGGCGGCTGGATGCTCACGGGCACCAAGTCCTTCGTGCTGCACGGCGCACAGGCCGACGCCCTCATCGTTTCGGCCCGCAGCGCGGGCACGCCGGATGCGCGCGAAGGCATCTCGCTCTTCGTGGTGCCGGCCGATGCGCCGGGCCTCTCGCGCACCGATTGCACGGCCATCGACGGCCAGCGCATCGCACAGGTGGCGCTGGAAGGCGTGCGGCTGCCGGCCTGTGCGCTGCTGGGTCCGGCCGGCCAGGGCTGGGCCGTGCTTGAAGCCGCCTGGGACTTCGGCGCCGCGCTGCTGTGCGCCGAGGGCCTGGGCCTGCTCGAGGCCATGCTGGAAACCACGCTGGAACATCTGCGCACGCGCCAGCAGTTCGGCAGCCCGATCGGCAAGTTCCAGGCGCTGCAACACCGCATGGCCGAGGTGTTTCTGCACACCGAGCAAGCGCGCTCCATGGCCTGGCTGGCCGCGACCCACGCCGACAGCAGCGACGCCGCCGCGCGCCGCCGCTGCGTCTCCGCCGCCAAGGCCCGCGTGGGCGAGGCGCTGCGCTTCGTCGGCCAGGCCGCCGTCCAGCTGCATGGGGGCCTGGGCGTGAGCGACGAGATGCGCGTGGTGCACCTCTTCAAGCGCGCCACCGCCATCGAGCTGACGCTGGGCGACACGGACTACCATGTCGCGCGCTTCGCCGCTCGGCCCGAATTCGCGCCGGCCTGAGCCGGCGCCGCCCCCCATTTCAAGGAGACCTGAAACCATGGACAAGACACTGGCCCCCACCACGCGGCAAAGCGGCTTCCACCCGGAAGGCGAGGCGAGCCGCCGCCGCATCGTCGGCGACGAATACGTCGACGGCATGCTGGCCGACAAGACAGCCTTCGACGAAGAGTGGCAGATGTACTGCACCAACCAGCTGTGGGGCCGCACCTGGCGCCGCGGCATCCTCGAGCCGCGCCAGCTCAGCCTGCTCAACCTGGGCATGCTGGCTGGCCTGGGCCGCATGGAGGAGTTCGAGATGCATTTCCGCATCGCGCTCAAGCGCACCGGCGTGCCGCTGGTGCAGCTACGCGAGGCGCTGCTGCACATCGGCATGTACTGCGGCATTCCGGTCGCGCGCGAATGCTTCGTCATCGCCCGCCGCATCCTCAAGGAGGAGGGCGTGGACCTGTCGCAGCTCGACGCCCCGGCATGAGCGCCGCACGGCCGCCCGAAGGCGCTCGCGCCGCAGCCCGCCAGGGCGAAGGTACGCCAGTGAGCGCCACTGCCGCACCGATGCGCCTGGGCATGATCGGCGTGGGCGACATGGGCCGTCCACTGGCCCTGCGCCTGGTGCGCGCGGGCTTCGCGCTCGCCGTGCACGACACCAACCCCGAGGCCGTGCGTGCGCTGGTGGAAGCGGGCGCCACGGCCGCCGCCTCCGCGCACGACGTGGCCTGCCGGGCCGACACCGTGTTCGCCTGCCTGCCCGCGCCCGCGATCAGCGAGCGCGTGGCGCTCGGCGAGGGCGGCGTGGCCGGCGGCAGCACGATCCGCCGCTACATCGAGATGTCCACCATCGGCCAGGCCTGCATGGAGCGCATCGGCGCCGGGCTGGCCGCGCGCGGCATCGCGCTGCTCGACGCGCCGGTCAGCGGCGGGCCGACGGGCGAGCGCGCGGGCCGGCTGACCTGCTTCGTCGCCACGCCGCGCGAGCACTTCGAGGTTGCCGGACCGGCGCTGCGCGGCCTGTCCGACCGCCTGTTCCACGTCGGCGAAAAACCCGGCCAGGCGCAGGTGCTCAAGCTCGCCAACAACATGCTCAACGCCGCCAACCTCTCGCTGGCGATCGAGATGGTGCTGATGGCCCGGCGCGCCGGCATCGACGAGACGACCGCGCTGGACGTCATCAACGCCAGCACCGGCCGCAGCCGCGCGACCGAGGAAACGCTCAGGACCCAGGTGCTCTCGGGCGCCTTCCGCACCGGCGCGCGCCTGGACATCCTGCGCAAGGACACGGTGCTGGCGGTCGAGCAGGCCCAGGCCCTGGGCGTGGAGCACAGCGCCGCCGCAGCGGTGCGCGCGCTGTGGGACGCGGCGGTCGAGCGCGGCTTCGGGCCGCTGGACCTCTCGCACATCTACCACTTCATCGCCGGCGACGACCCGCGAACCGCCCTGGACCGCGTGGCCGTGCCCGCGGACACGCCATGAGCGGCAGCGGCGAATTCGCAGGCCAGGTCGCGGTCGTCACCGGCGGCGCCAAGGGCATCGGCCGCGCGATCGCCCAGGCGCTGGCGCACGAGGGCGCGGACCTGCTGCTGGTCGGGCGCGACCGCGCCGCGCTGGACAAAACGGCGCGCGAGCTGTCCGCCACCGGGCGGCGGGTGCACGGCCTGGCGGCGGATCTCACGGCGCCGGACGAGGTCGCGCGCATCTCGGCCGCGCTGCGGGCCGACTTCGAGGGCCGCGCCGACATCATCGTGACCGCCGCCGGCCAACGCGATCACGAGAACAGGGCGCTGGAAGAGATCGACCTGGCGAACTTCGAGCGCGTGATGCAGGGCAACCTCATGGGCACGCTGCTGCCGATCCGCGAGGTGCTGCCGCTGATGAAGGCACGCCGCCAGGGCAAGGTGGTCGCCATCAGCGGCGTCTACGGCCTCAAGGGGCGTGCCCAGCACATGGCCGGCTGCACATCCAAGTGGGCCGTCGAAGGGCTGGTGCGCGTGCTGGCGCTGGAGGCCGGGCCGTTCAACATCAACGTCAACGCGGTCTGCCCCGGCTACGTCCAGGGCCCGCGATCGGACGCCGGCATGGCCAGCCGCGCGGCGGCCCGCGGCATCGACGCCGCGCGCGTGCGCGAGGAACTGGAACAAGCCGCCGCACTGCGCCGGCTCTCCACTGCCGAGGACGTGGCCGACGCCGTGCTGTTCCTGGCGAGCCGGCGGGCCCGCAACATCACCGGCCGCGACCTCATCGTCGACGGCGGCTGGATGCTGTGAAGGCAGGCGCCCACCTCAAGCGCCGCGCAGCGGCGCAGGGGAGAGTCCTTAATTCCCCACCGGCCAAGGCTCCAGGCCATCGGTCTCGCGGTGGCGGCTCAGCCGCATCAGCATGCGGTCGCGCCAGCGCACCCGCTCGCCCCACTGCTCCAGCGGCAGCTGGGCCCGGCGCTGGGCCATCACCTGCGCCACCAGGTCCTCGGTCCACGGATCGTGCTGGCCACGCTGGGCCCCCATGCGCTCGTAGGCGGGGCCCATTTTCTGCGCATGCGAGGCGATGCCGCCGCGCGTGTTGAGGTCCACCGTCTCGAACGGCCCGATAAAGCTCCAGCGCAGGCCCAGGCCGTCGCGGACCACGGTGTCGATGTCCTCGACGCTGGCAATGCCATCGCGCACCAGGCAGTACGCCTCCCGCAGCACCGCTCCCTGCAAGCGGTTGAAGATGAAGCCGTCCACCTCGCGGCCCACGCGCACCGGCTTGAGGCCCGCCGCGCGGTAGAGCGCCTCGGCCCGCATGAGCGCGTCGGCATCGGTGAACGGAGCCGGCACCAGCTCGATCACCGGGATCAGATAGGGTGGGTTGCCCGGGTGCGCCACCAGGCAGCGCCCGCGCGTGGCGAGCCCGCCGGCATAGGCCGACGCCGGCAGCGCGGAGCTGGAGCTGGCCAGCAACGCATGCACCGGGGCCAGCGCCTCGAACTGCTCGAACAGCGCCTGCTTGACCTCCACCCGCTCGGGCGCGCATTCCTGCACGAGATCGGCGCCGCGCACGGCCTCGGCCAGTTCGGCCGACACCGACACGCGCGCCGCGATGGCGGCCGGCGGCTCGTGCAGCAGGCCGAAGCGCTTCAGCGCGGCCAGGCAGTCGGCCAGCTCGGCCAGTGCTGCCGTGCGGCGGGCGCCGTTCGGATCCTGCAGGCAGACGGTCCAGCCGGCGCGGGAGAAGACCACCGCAAACGCCACGCCGATGCTGCCCGCGCCGACGACGGCCGCCCGTGTCGCGGCAGCGGCGGTCATGATTCTTGGTCTCCGATGCGCACCAGCTTGAACACCGCCCGGGCGACCGCCACCAGGGTACCGCGCTCGTCGCGGACCTCGCCGTCGCAGAAGACGACCGAGCGGCCGCGGCGCGTGCACTTGCCCTCGATGACCAGCGAGCTGCGCGCCGGCGCATAGAAGTGGGAGGTCATGTCGATCGTGATCGAACCCAGCGCCAGCGGGTCGTGCGACCGCGCCGCTGCGCTGAGCGTGAAATCCATCGCGCTCATGATCGAGCCGCCGTGGATGTCGCCCCGGCTGTTGACCAGGTGCGGCGCGACGTCCAGCCGCGTGCGGCACAGCCCATCCTCCATCACGAGGGGAACCAGGCCGATGTGGGCCATGAACGGCACGTCGATGCCGAAGTAGCGCTTGCCGGCATCGTCCGGCCCGGCCGCGACAAGTTCCTGCTGGATAACGTGGCCTGATGCCAAGAAATGGTCCTCGCTCGTCATGGGCGCCCGCGCCGTCTCATGTTTGCGGCGCGCGGGGTCTTCGTTTTCGGAAGACGGCTTCCATGAGCAATACACGTGCCATCTCGCCGCCTCCCCGCGCCCGGCATGAGCGCCCGTTTTCTGCCCTCGCCGACGACACCGGTGTCCTGCGGCAACACATGGCGCGCGCCGCGCAGGACAGCGCGGCGGCTACAGCGCCATTGTCCCGAGCTTCTTGTACAGATAGGAGCGCGAAATGCCCAGTTCCTGGGCCACCCGCTTCTTGTTGCCGCCGTAGAGCTTGAGCGCGTCGCGGATCAACTGCTCCTCGACATGGCTCAGCGTGGCGCGCACGGTGGCCGCGCCGGCAGGCGCCGCGGCCTCGGGCTCCGGCTCGGCCACGGGCAGCGGCGGCTGGGCGCCGGACGGCGCGGCGGCCGGCGGCGCCACAGGCGCAGGCGCGCACGGCTGGCCGTCGTCGGCGCGCACCACGGTGGAGAAGTCGTCCACGGTGATCACGTCGCTGTCGGCAAAGATCGCCGCGGTCTCCACCGCGTGCATCAACTGGCGCACGTTGCCGGGCCAGCTTTGGCGCTGCAGGAAGGGCACCACGTCCGGCGCCAGCGTCTTCTGCCGCGTGCTGTGGCGCAGCGCGAAGTCGTAGAGCGCCTGGTTGGCCAGGAGCTCTACGTCTTCCAGCCGCTCGCGCAGCGGCGGCAGATGCAGCGTGACCGCGCTGATGCGGTAGAACAGGTCGAGCCGGAAGTCGCCCTTGTCGATCATGGCCTGGAAGTCGCGGTTGCTGGCCGACACGAGGCGGAAGTCGGACACGCGCGGCTTGTCACCGCCGACCCGCTCGAACGAGCCGTCCTGCAGCACGCGCAGCAGCTTGACCTGGATCTCCACCGGCATGTCGCCGATCTCGTCGAAGAACAGCGTACCGCCGTGCGCCTGCTCGAACTTGCCGCGGCGGCCCTTGCGCTCCGCGCCAGTGAAGGCGCCCGGCTCGTAGCCGAACAGCTCGCTCTCGACCAGCGTGGCCGGGATCGCGGCGGCGTTGACCATCACCATCGACTCGGCGCTGCGGGTGCTCAGCAGGTGGATGGCGTGGGCCACCAGCTCCTTGCCCGTGCCGCTCTCGCCCACCAGCAGCACCGGCACGTTGAGCGGCGCGATGCGCATGATCTGGTCCTTGAGCCGGCGGATCGCGGGGCCCTGGCCGATGATCCGGTCCAGCCCGTGGCGGTGCGGCGGCCAGCTCGACAGCGCCCGCTGGTAGTACGACACCTCGCTCTTGAGCCGGACGACCTCGGCGGACAGCTGCTGCAGCTGGTCCGGCCCCTTGAACATGACCTGGCCGATGGCCGCGACGACCTTGCCCTCGGCGTCGAGCACCGGCAGGCGCGAGACCACGCGCGAAGTGCCGCGCATCTGCTGCACCTGGCCGATCTCGGCCTTGCCCGTCCGGACCACCTCGTGCAGCCGGGTGTTCTCGATCACGTCGGTGACGTACTTGCCGGCCGCTTCGCCGCGGCGCAGGCCGAAGAAGCGCTCGTGGATTGGGCTGACGAAGCGCAGGTAGCCCTCGCGGTCCACCACGGTGAGCGCCTCGTAGGGGTTGGTCAGCAGGTGGCGCAGGATGTCGGCGGCAAAATCGACCGACGCGGCGAAATCGAACAGCACGTCGGTCTCGCCCCGCTCGAACAGCACAAAGGCCGAGGCCTCGCGCGAGCCCACGCGCACCACCGACCAAGCATCCTCGCCCAGTTCGACGGTGAACAGCCCGCCGTCGGCCCCTGGCCGGGCGGATGCGGCCGCCGCCACGGCCTGCGCCACGCGCGGGTTGGTCGCCGCGCCGGTGGCGAACCACGTGCTGCCGTCGCCTGCGAGCACCAGCACGCCGACTGTCTCCTTAGCCATTCTCGCGACTCCTGCTGTTGCCGAGGAAAAGTGTCCTCAACGACTACACGTCGAGTATAGGCCGCGCATTCGTGATCTTTCGAAAGACATGAATGCACGGCCATGTCCACGGAACACGACGTTTCCGTGGCCTGACCCCCCAGTTGTGCAAGAAAAGGGCCCGGAATTGCCCACGGCGCAGCCACCGTGTCCTTCCGAAGCCGTGGCACGGGTTGTGCTGGTTCTGGCAACGGACCACCTCAACAAGGACACGAGACATGCCATTCGAAGAAATCACCTACGTCGAAGACGGCCCCGTCGGCACCCTCACCCTCAACCGCCCACAGGACGGCAACATGTTCACCGAGCGCATGTGCCACGAGATCCGCGACTGCATCAACGAGGTCCGGCGCGAGACGCGCACCCGCGTGCTGGTCATCACCGGCGCCGGTGACAGGTTCTTCTGCCTGGGCGGCCGCAAGGACGGCATGGAAGACAGCACGCTCTACGCGGGCGTGCTGCCCACGCTGGAGATGTACGAGAGCATCGACCGGCTGCAAAAGCCCGTGATCGCCAGCGTCAATGGCTTCGCCGTGGGCGGCGGCAACGTGCTGCAGATGGTCTGCGACGTGACCATCGCCAAGCAGAGCGCGGTGTTCCGCCAGGTCGGCCCGATGGTCGGCAGCTTCGACGCGGGCTACGGAACCTGGTACCTCGAGGACATCGTGGGCAAGAAGCGCGCGAAGGACATCTGGTACCGCAACCCGCGCATCAGCGCCGCCGAGGCGCTCGACTGGGGCCTGATCAACAAGGTCGTGCCCGACGCCGAGCTGGCCGCGGCCACCCGCGCCTACGCGCTGGAGATCGCCGAGCGCGGCGCGTTCGCGCTGGCCTCGATCAAGGCGGCCTTCAACGCCCGCCACGGCGGCGTCGGCGGCCTCTCGCGCATGGCGCACGACCTGCTGCTGCGCACCTACCTCAAGACCGACGAGGCCAAGGAGCTGGCGGCGTCGTTCGCCGAGAAGCGCAGCCCCGACGCCTCCCGCTTCGGCCACTGACGCTCGCGCGGCACGGCGCCATGGGCAGGATCCTCACGCTGCACTCGCCCCGCGAGGCCCGCAGCCACTACCTCAGCGGCAGCTGGTCGGCCGATACGCTGTACGGGCTGCTGCGCAAGCACGCGCAGGAGCGCGCCGACGCGTTCGCGCTGCGCGACCCGCAGCAGCGGCTGTCCTGGGCCGACCTGCTCGCGCGGGTCGACCTGGTGGCGCACACGCTGGAGCAGGCCGGCCTGGTGGTGGGCGACCGCGTCAGCGTCTGGCTGCCCAGCCGCGTCGAGAGCGTCATCGTCATGCTGGCGTGCTCGCGCAACGGCTATGTGTGCAACCCTTCGCTGCACGAGAGCTACCGGATCGAGGAGATCGCCGGCCTGCTCGAGCGCATCGACTGCCGCGCGGCCTTCGTGCAGCCCGGCTACGGCGCCGACGCCGACCGCAGCGACACGGTCAACCGGCTCTCCCGCCTGCCCATGCTGCGCGCGCTGTTCACCACCCAGCCGCCGGGCCAGGACGGGCCGGCGCCGCCGGGCGCGCGCGCCTTTCCGCGCGGCCAGCCGCCCGCGGCATCGACGCCGCCGAGCATCGACCCCGACCAGATCGTCTACCTCGCGTTCACCTCGGGCACCACCGGCGAGCCCAAGGGCGTGATGCACAGCGACAACACGCTGCTGGCCAACGGCCGCGCGATGGTGACCGACTGGGCGCACGACGAGCGTTCGGTCATCCTCACCCTGAGCCCCATGAGCCACCACATCGGCGTGGTCGCGCTGGAGCAGATGCTGGTGGCCGGCTGCGAACTCGTGCTGACCGACCGGTGCTCGGGCATCGCACCCATCGACTGGATCGAGCAGACCGGCGCGACCTACGTCATGGGCGTGCCCACGCACGCCATCGACCTGCTGCGCGCGATGGACGCGCGCGGCCGGCCAGGACTAGGGCGCGTGAGCGTGTTCTACATGGCCGGCTCGCCGATCCCGCGCGACATCGCCACGCGCTTCCTGCGGCTGGGCATCACGCCGCAGAACGTCTACGGCATGACCGAGAGCGGCTCGCACCAGTACACGCGGCCCACCGACGATGCCGAAGTCATCACCGGAACCTGCGGCGTGTCCTGCAGCGGCTACGAGATCCGGCTCTGGAAGCAGGACGAGCGCGACGTGCCGGCCGGGCCGGGCGAGATCGGCGAGATCGGCGGCCGCGGCGCGGTGCTGATGCTGGGCTACTTCGCCGACCAGGCCGCCACCGAGCACTCGTTCAACGCCGGCGGCTGGTTCATGAGCGGCGACCTGGGCCGGCTGGACGCACGCGGCAACCTCGAGGTGGTGGGCCGCAAGAAGGACCTGATCAACCGCGGCGGCCACAAGATCCACCCGGCACGCATCGAGGAGCTGGCGCGCCGGCTCCCCAGCGTCACGGCGGCCGCGGCCTTCGGCCTGCCCGACGAGCGGCTGGGCGAGCGCGTGTGCCTGGTCGTCTCGGCCCTGGGCCGCGCGCCCAGCGCGCAGCGCATGCTCGAGCACCTGGAGCGCCAGGGCCTGTCGCGCTTCGACATGCCCGAGTTCTACGCCGAGGTGGACGAATTCCCGCTCACGCCCAGCGGCAAGCTGCTCAAGCGCGGCCTGCTCGACTGGGTCCGCGCCGGCCGCCTGGTCCTGCGGCCCGTGACCGAATCGCAGACACAGGAGGATTGAACTTGGCCATCCGATTGACCTTCCAGGACGGGTTCGCCCTGCTCACGATCGACCGGCCGGAGGCGCTCAACGCCCTCAGCTTCGCCCTCATCCGCGACATCGGCGAGGCGCTGCGCGCGGTCGATGCGTCCGACGCGCGTGCGCTGATCGTCACCGGCAGCGGCGAGAAGTCCTTCTGCGCCGGCGCCGACATCAAGGAGCTGATCGGCCGCTCGCTGTCCGACCAGAAGCGCGGCGCCGAGCTCGGCCAGTCGGTGTTCGCCCTGCTCGACCGGCTGCGCGTCCCCTCGATCGCATTGGTGAACGGCTACGCCTTCGGCGGAGGCTGCGAACTGGCGCTGGCCTGCACCTTCCGGCTGGCCGCGCCGGCGGCGCGCTTCGCCCTGCCCGAGATCAAGCTCGGGCTCATCCCCGGCTACGGCGGCACGCAGCGGCTGCCGCGGCTGGTCGGCGAGGCGCGCGCGATGGAGATGATCCTGACCGGCCGCACGGTCAAGGCCGACGAAGCCCTGCAGATGGGCCTGGTCAACCGCATCGTCGAGCCGCCGCTGCTGGACGCTGCCTTCGCCTTCGCGCGCGAGTTCGCCGGCTACGGCGCGCTGGCGCTGCAGTTCGCCCGCGAGGCAGTGCAGCGCGCGCAGACCACCCCCCTGGCCGAAGGCCTGCGCGCCGAGGCCGACCTGTCCACCCTCGCCTACCGCACGCAGGACGCCGAGGAAGGCATGCAGGCCTTCCTCGAGCGCCGAGCGCCCATCTTCAAGGGACAGTAAGTGGCCATACCGACACCTTCCTCCCCACCCTGCATCGTCGTCACCGGCGCCAGCCGCGGCATCGGCGCCCAGGCCGCGCTGGCGCTCGCGGCGGCAGGCCGCACCGTGGCCTGCCTGTCGCGCTCGGGCGGCCTGCCTGCGGGCGCCGACGCCGCCGCGGCGGCGCACCTGTTCGGCGTGGCCTGCGACGTGACCCGCCCCGGCGCCATGAAAGCGGCGCTGGACGAGGTGGCCGCACGCGGCCACCCGATCGCGGGCCTGGTCAACAACGCCGGCGTGCACCTCGACGCGCCTTCGGCCAGCGCCTCGCTGGACCACTACGACACGGTGATGGCGACCAACGCGACCTCGGTGCTGCTGGGCTGCCAGGCGGCCTATCCCCACCTGGTGGCGGCGGGCGGCGGCCTGATCCTCAACATGGGCTCGTTCTTCGACAAGCTCGGGGTCAAGCGCAACCTGGCCTACTGCGCCTCCAAGGCGGCGGTGGCGGCGATGACGCGCTGCCTGGCGGTCGAATGGGCTGGCGAGGGCATCCGCGTGCTCACGCTGGCGCCGGGCTACATCCACACCGACCTCAACCACGAGGCGATGACCGAAGGGCCGCTGCGCGCCTACCTAGACAAGCGCATCCCCGGCCGCCAGCCGGGCACGGCCGCCGAGGTCGGGCGCTTCATCGCCGCCCTGTTCACCCTGGACGCCCGCTTCCTCACGGGCGAGACCATCTACCTCGACGGCGCCCAGGGCGTTGCCCACTGAACACCGCCGCACACGACGACACCGCAGGAAACGAGAGGAACCGACACCCATGAGCCTGTTCGACCGTCTGGACGCCGGCATCGCGCTGAGCGAAGACGAAACCATGCTGCTGGACAGCGTGAAGGCACTGGCGCGCGAGCGCCTGGCGCCGCGCGCCGAAGCCTACGACCGGACCGGCGAGTTCCCCTGGGACAACGTGCGCGACATCAACGCGCTGGGCCTGAACGCGATGTTCGTGCCCGAGGCCTACGGCGGCGCGCCGCTGTCGTACAGCTGCTACCTGGCCTGCGTGCGCGAGATATCCAAGGCCTGCGCCTCCACCGGCATCATCTGGGCCACCAACTTCCACGGCATGAAGCCGCTGGTCGAGTACGGCAGCGAGGAGCAGAAGGCGCGCCTGCTGCCGCGCATCGCCGAAGGCGGCCTGGGCTCGCTCGCGATCACCGAACCGGGCGCCGGCTCGGACGCCACCGGCATGCAGACCACCTTCCGCGAGGACAGCGACCAGATCGTGATCCAGGGCGGCAAGACCTTCATCAGCAACGGCGACGTGGCCGACCTGTACCTGCTGTTCGGCAAGTGGGCCGGCATCGACGACCCCCGCCGCGCGATCTCGGCGCTGATCCTCGAGAAGGGCACGCCGGGCCTGTCGGTGGTGCGGCTGGAGGACAAGATGGGCACCCGCGCGTCCAGCACGGCGACGCTGGCCTTCGACGGCTGCCGCGTGCCGCGCGCCAACCTGCTGGGCAGCCCGGGCGACGGCCTGGCGATCCTGTTCGGCTCGCTCAACCGCTCGCGGCCCAGCATCGCGGCGCACGCCCTGGGCATCGCTCGCGCTGCCTTCGAGGACGCGGTCGGCTACATCAACGAGCGCCGCCAGTCGGGCCGCCGGATCATCGAGTTCCAGGGCATCCAGTTCATGCTGGCCGACCTGGCCGCCGAGCTGGCGCTGTGCGAATCCTTCCTGTGGCGGCTGGCCGCGCAGGTGGACGCCGGCGCGCAGGACTTCGGCATCGAGGCCTCGCTGCTCAAGATGCGCGCCAGCGACCTGGCCATGCGCATCACCACCGACGCCGTCCAGCTGCTCGGAGGCTACGGCTACTGCAAGGACTACCGCGTCGAGCGGCTCATGCGCGACGCCAAGATCACCCAGATCTGGGAAGGCACCAACCAGGTTCATCGGCAGCTCGTCGGCCGCAGCTTCCTGCGCAAGTGAGCGGCCCGGACCCATGCACGGAGACACCATGAAGGACATCAAGACCGTCGGCATCGCCGGCTGCGGCACCATGGGTGCCGGCATCGCCATCGTCTGCGCCCGGGCCGGCTTCAGGACCATCGTCTACGACACCCGCCAGGCGCCGCTGGACAACGCCCGCAGGCAGACCGAGGCCTTCCTGCGCAAATCGGTCGAGCGCGGCAAGCTCGCGCCCGAGCGGCTGCCGCAGATCATGGCCGACTGGGTTGGCACCACCGAGCTCTCGGCCCTGGCCGAATGCGACGTGGTGATCGAGGCTGTGTTCGAGAGCCTGGAGGTCAAGCACCAGCTGTTCGCGTCGCTGCACCCGCTGTGCGGCGAGCACACCCTGTTCGCGTCCAACACCTCCACGCTGTCGATCACCGAGATCGCCGGCGGCTCGGGCCGTCCCGACCGCTTCGTCGGCATGCACTTCTGCCTGCCCGCCCAGCTGATGAAGCTGGTGGAGATGTCGCCGGGCCTGGCCACGAGCGAGGAGAGCTTCGCGCGCGCCTGGGCCTTCTGCGAGAAGCTCGGCCAGCAGCCGGTGCGCACGCAGGACTCGCCGGGTTTCATCCTCAACTACTTCCTCGTGCCTTTCAACAACGACGCGATCCGCCTGGTCGAGCAGGGCGTGGCCGAGGCCGCGGACATCGACCGCGCGATCAAGGCCGCGCTGGGCTACCCGATGGGGCCGCTGGAACTGCTGGACCTGGTCGGCATGGACACGCAGCGCCTGCTGTGCGAGGCGCTGCACGGCGTCACCCACGAGCCGCGCGCGGCCTGCCCGCCGCTGGTCAAGCGCATGATCGCCGCCGGCCACCTAGGCAAGAAGTCCGGCCGCGGCTTTCGCGTCTACGCCGACTCGCGCATGTACGGAGCCTGAAGCCATGTCCACCACCTACCAGATCCAGCGCTGCGGCGAGAGCCGCTCCTTCCCCTCCACGCTCGCGCATGACTTCCTCGAAGCGGCCACCGGGCAGGGCGAGGGCCTGGTGCTCATCGGCGCCGAAGCCGGCGCCGCCCTGGGCCGGCTCGGCGACACCTCGGGCCGCACCTTCGTCGCGATCGAACTGGGCACCGAATGCCTGGGCGTGCACACCGGCGAGACGCACGGCGAGGAGGGCTCCAACCTGGTCGGCTTCGCGCGCTACCGCCTGGGCGATGCCGAGCCGACCCGGCTGATCGAGCTCGTGCGGCAGCCGCGCACCGCGCAGGCCGCGCTCGATGCGGCGCGCGCCGCCTTCGAGGCCGCGGGCCTCGTGGTGGCCGTCTGCAACGACTTCCCGGGCCGCATCGTCGACCGCCTGATCCGCCCGTACTTCAACGCCGCGCTGCGCCG
This sequence comes from uncultured Hydrogenophaga sp., assembly GCA_964487025.1. Lineage (GTDB taxonomy): Bacteria > Pseudomonadota > Gammaproteobacteria > Burkholderiales > Burkholderiaceae_C > Hydrogenophaga. The sequence continues at coordinate 43,027 of CAZAPJ010000022.1, read as the reverse complement.
CCTGGACGAGAAGCTCGCCACCGCCGACGATCTCGACAAGACGCTGCGCCTGGGCCTGGGCTATCCCGAAGGCCCGATCGCGCTGCTGGAGCGCACGGGGCTCGTGCACCACCACGACGTGACCGCCGCGCTGCACCGCGCGCTGGGACAGGAGGCCTACGCGCCCGCGCGCCGTGCGCAGGTCGCGCACCAGCGCGCGGCGCGCGGCGGCGGAGCGGCCCGATGACCAACCCCCGCCCGGCGCCCCTGGCCGGCGTGCGCGTGGTGGACTTCAGCACCCTGCTGCCCGGCCCGCTGTGCAGCCTGCTGCTGGCCGAGGCCGGCGCCGAAGTCATCAAGATTGAGCGGCCCGCGGGCGGCGACGAGATGCGTTCGTACGTACCGCGCACGGGCGATACCAGCGTCAACTTCGCGCTGCTCAACCGCGGCAAGCGTTCGATCGCGCTCGACCTCAAGGCGCCCGAAGGCCTGGCGGCGGCGCGCGCCCTGGTGCAGGACGCCGACGTGCTGGTCGAGCAGTTCCGCCCCGGCGTGATGGAGCGACTGGGCCTGGGCTACGAGGCGATGCGCGCGCTCAACCCGCGGCTGGTGTACTGCTCCGTCAGCGGCTGGGGCCAGCACGGCCCGCTCGCGCACGTGGCGGCGCACGACCTCAACTTCCAGGCCGAAACCGGCCTGCTGAACCTGAGCGCCGGCAGCGACGGCACGCCGGGCCTGCCGCAGGCGCTGGTGGCCGACATCGCCGGCGGCGCCTATCCGGCGGTGATCAACATCCTGCTGGCGCTGCGCGCGCGCGACGCCGGCGGCGAAGGCTGCCACCTGGATGTCGCGATGGCCGACAACCTGTTCACGCTCATGTACTGGGGCCTGGGCAACGGCTTCGGCGCGGCCGCCTGGCCCCGGCCGGGCAGCGACCTGGTCACCGGCGGCACGCCTCGCTACCAGGTCTACCGCACGCTCGACGGCGCGCATCTGGCGGCTGCGCCGCTGGAGCAGAAGTTCTGGGAGAACTTCGTGGGCGTGCTCGGCGCACCGGAGCTGGCCGACGACACGCGCGACCCGTCCGGCGTGCGCGCGGCCGTGGCGGCCATCGTCGCGTCGCGCACGGCCGCCGAATGGGAGCGGCGCTTCTCCGGCGTGGACGCCTGCGTCAACGTCGTGCGTTCGCTGGAGCAGGCAGTGGCGCATCCGCACTTCCGCGCGCGCCAGCTGTTCGCAGCTCAGGTCACGGCCGCAGGCGGCGAGCCGATGCCGGCACTGCCGGTACCGATTGCGCCGGCGCTGCGCGCGGCCAACACCGGCAGCAGCCCGTCGCTGGGCGAAGCCAACGCACAACTGCTCGCGCCCGCGCGGGCCGCAACACCAGAGAGGTAGCTATGCAAGGACTGATGCAGGACTGGCCCCTGCTGTGCCAGAGGATCATCGAACACGCGGCGCGCCAGCATCCGCGCCGGCGGATCGTGACACGGACGGTGGAAGGCCCGATCGAGGTCACCGACTACGCCGAACTGCACCGGCTGTCGCTGCGCATCTCCAAGCGGCTGGCGCGCGACGGCATCGTGCTCGGCGACCGCGTCGGCACCCTGGCCTGGAGCACCGCGCGCCACCTGGCCTGCTGGTACGGCATCGGCGGCCTGGGCGCCATCTACCACCCGGTCAACCCGCGCCTGTTCCCCGAGCAGATCGCCTTCATCATCAACGATGCGAAGGACCGGGTCATCCTGGTGGACACCAGCTTCGTGCCCCTGCTCGAGGGCATCGCCGGCAAGCTCTCCACCGTCGAGCGCTTCGTGGTGCTGACCGACCGCGCCCACATGCCCAAGACCTCGCTCGAGAACGCGGTGTCTTTCGAGGAATGGCTGCACGGCGTGGACGACGATTTCCAGTGGCCGAGCTTCGACGAGAACACCGGGCTCGCGCTCACCTACACCTCGGGCACCACGGGCAACCCCAAGGGCGTGCTGTACTCGCACCGTTCGGTCACGCTGATGTCGCTGACCGGCGCCGCGCCGGACATGTACGCCTTCTCGTCGCACGACGTGGTGCTGCAGGTCATCCCGATGAGCCACGCCAACGGCTGGTCCTGGCCGTTCTCGGCGCCGATGACCGGCGCGGGCATCGTCTTTCCCGGCGCGCAGCTCGACGGCGCCTCGCTCGTCGAGCTGATGGAAACCGAGCGCGTCACCATGAGCGGCGGCGTGCCCACGATCTGGCAGACGATCCTGCAGCACGTCGCGGCCACGGGCCAGCCGCTCAAGCACCTCAAGCGCGTGTACATCGGCGGCTCGGCCGGCTCGCGCGCGCTGCTGGAGGAATTCCGCCGGCATGGCGTCGAGGTGCGCTCGGGCTTCGGCATGACGGAGATGGGCCCGATGTCGGGCGTGGGCTCGCTGATGCCCGAGACCGCCGGCCTGCCGCCCGACGAAGAGATCGCGGTGCGCCAGTCGCAGGGCCGGCCGCCTTTCCTCGTGGAGTACCGGCTGGTCGACGACGAAGACCGCATCCAGCCCTGGGACGGCCGCAGCCCCGGCCACCTGCGCGCCCGCGGCCCCTGCGTTGCGCAGGCCTACTACGGCCAGCCGCGCGGCAGCGCGCTCGACGCGGACGGCTTCTTCGACAGCGGCGACATCGCCACCATCGACGCCAACGGCTACGTCCACCTGACCGACCGCGCCAAGGACCTGGTGAAGTCCGGCGGCGAATGGATCTCGTCCATCGACCTGGAGAACCACGCGATGGGCTTCCCGGGCGTGCAGGAAGCCGCGGTGATCGGCGTGCACCATCCCAAGTGGGACGAGCGCCCGCTGCTGCTGGTGGTGCCCAAGCCGGGCGCGCGCATCGAGCGGCAGGCGGTGCTGGACTTCCTGTCCGCCCGCGTGGCCCGCTGGTGGCTGCCCGACGACGTGCTCACCGTGGACGAAATCCCGCACACGGCGACCGGAAAGATCAACAAGGCCGCGCTGCGCAAGAGCTTCTCCGGGCACTACAGCCCGGCCGGCAGCACGAACTGAAAACCGACGGACCGTCCACCCTGCTGGCAGGGACACCGCCCACGCACATCCCCAACCTTCCCGCTCCCATGAACCCTGCAGTCACCCTTTCTTCGCAGGACGGCATCGGCGTCCTGTGCATCGACGCCCCGCCCGTCAACGCGCTCTCGCGCGCCATCGTCGACGACCTGCGCGCCGCGCTGCGCGATTTCGACGGCCAGCCCGCGCTGCAGGCCCTGGTCCTCTGCGCCGCCGGCCGCACCTTCGTGGCCGGCGCCGACGCGCGCGAGTTCTCGGATCCCGGCTTCCGCCACGAAAGCTTCGGCCTGCTGATGAACGCGCTCGAGGCGCTGGACCGGCCGGTCGTGGCGGCGCTGCACGGCACGGTGCTGGGCGGCGGCCTCGAGCTCGCGCTGGCCTGCCATGCGCGCGTGGCGCGCGCCGGCACGCGCCTCGGGCTGCCGGAAGTCCTGCTGGGCGTGCTGCCCGGCGCCGGCGGCACGCAGCGCCTGCCGCGCCTGGTGCCGGCCGAGCTCGCGCTCGACCTGATGCTGACCGGCCGCCCGCTCGGGGCCGAGGCCGCGCGCGAGGCCGGGCTGGTGAACGAGGTCGTTCCCGAAGATGGCGACGTCCGGGCCTCGGCCATCGCCCTGGCCCGCCGCCTGGCCGCCAGCGGCGCCGCGCCGCGCCGCACCCGCGACCTGCCGGTGCGGGCCCCGGCCTCGCCCGAAACAATCACCAAGGCGCTGGAGGAGGCCCGCACCCACCGCGCCGCCTACCCCGCGCCGCAGCGCATCGTGCAGTGTGTGGATGCGGCCGTGCGCCTACCGTTCGACCAGGGCCTGGCCGTGGAGTCGCGCCTGTTCGACGAATGCCGCCGCTCGCCCGAATCGGCCGCGCTGCGCCACCTGTTCTTCGCGCAGCGCGAGGCCGCGCGCATCCCCGGCCTGCCGGCCGACGCCAGGGCGCGGCCGGTGCGGCGCGTGGGCGTGGTCGGCTCGGGCACGATGGGCGGCGGCATCGCGATGAACTTCGCCAACGCCGGCATCCCGACGCGGGTGGTCGACAGCAGCCCCGAGGCCCTGGAGCGCGGCATGGCCCGCATCCGCGCCAACTACGAAGCCACCGCCGCCAAGGGCCGCCTGACGACGGCACAGGTGCAGGAGCGCATGGCGCAGCTCGAGCCCAGCCTGCAGCTGGCCGACGTGGGCGACTGCGACCTGGTGATCGAGGCCGTGTTCGAGAACATGGACATCAAGCGCCAGGTGTGTGCCGAGCTCGGCCGCATCTGCAAGCCGGGCGCAGTCATCGGCTCCAACACCTCCACGCTCGACATCGACGCGCTGGCCGAGGCCAGCGGCCGGCCCGGCGACTTCCTGGGCCTGCACTTCTTCAGCCCCGCCAACGTGATGAAGCTGCTGGAAGTGGTGCGCGGCACCAGGACCGGGCCCGACGTGCTGGCCACCGCGATGCAGCTCGCCAAGGTCATCGGCAAGGTCGCCGTGGTGTCCGGCGTGTGCTACGGCTTCATCGGCAACCGCATGCTCGAGAGCTACCTGCGCGAGGCCGACTTCCTGCTCATGGAAGGCGCGACGCCGGCGCAGATCGACCGCGCCATCGAGGCCCAGGGCCTGGCGATGGGCCCGTGCCGCATGCTGGACATGGCCGGCACCGACGTGGCCGGCAAGATCGTGCAGGAGCGCGGCAAGGCCGGCGCGCTGCCGGCCGACCCGGCCTACCGCGCCGTGGTCGTGCGCCTGCTCGAGTCGGGCCGCCACGGCCAGAAGACCGGGAGTGGCTACTACCGCTACGAAGGCCGCGCGCCCAAGCCCGACCCCGCCTTCGAGGCCATGTGCGTGGAGCTGGCCGCCCGGCACGGCATCGCGCGGCGCAGCGACATCGGCGACGAGGAGATCGTCCAGCGCTGCCTGTACCCGCTCATCAACGAAGGCGCCCGCATCGTCGAGGAGGGCATCGCCTACCGCGCCAGCGACGTGGACGTGGTCTGGACGCAGGGCTACGGCTTCCCCGACCACCGCGGAGGCCCGCTCTTCATGGCCGACCAGATCGGTCTGGCCAGGCTGCGCGACGCGCTGGACCGCTGCGCCCGCGAACGCGGCGACCGCTTCGGCTACTGGAGTGTCTCGCCGCTGCTGTGCCGGCTCGCCGACGAGGGCGGCCGTCTGTCCGAACAGCGTGCACCCGCCGCCTGAGGCCGCTGCCCGGACCCGCCCCATCCTTCTTCTCTTTCCATCTGCACAGGACTCGACTCCCATGAAAGAAGCCGTCATCGTCTCCACCGCGCGCACGCCCATCGGCCGCGCCTTCCGCGGTTCGCTCAACCACATCAAGTCGCCCACGATGATGGGCCACGCGATCTCGCACGCCGTGCAGCGCGCCGGCATCGAAGGCGCGGAGGTAGACGACGCGATCATCGGCACCGTGCTGACCGCCGGCACGGCCGGCATGAACGTGGCGCGCCACGCGGCCCTGGTGGGCGGCCTGCCGGTCACCGTCGCCGCGCAGACCATCGAGCGCCAGTGCGCCTCGGGCCTGATGGCGATCGTCACCGCGGCCAAGCAGATCATGGTGGACGGCATGGACATCGTGGTCGCCGGCGGGCAGGAGAACATCTCCGCGGTGCAGAACGTGTTCTACGAACTCGCCACCGCCGCGCAGGACCCCAACGCCATCGCGGCGGCGCCGCACATCTACATGCCCATGCTGCAGACGGCCGAGATCGTGGCCAAGAAGTACGGCGTCTCGCGCGAAGCGCAGGACCGCTACGCGCTGTCCTCGCAGCAGCGCACCGCCGCCGCGCAGGCCGCCGGACGCTTCGACGCCGAGATCGTCCCGATCCAGGCCGGCATGGCCGTCACCGACAAGGCCACCGGCGCTGTGAGCTACCGCGACGTCACGCTGTCGAAGGACGAAGGCAACCGGCCCGAGACGACCTACGAATCGCTGGCCGGGCTCAAGCCGGTGATCGAGGGCGGCACGGTGACCGCCGGCAACGCGAGCCAGCTGTCCGACGGTGCCTCGGCCTGCGTGCTGATGGACCGCGCGCTGGCCGAACGCCGCGGCCTCCAGCCCCTGGGGATCTACCGCGGCATGGCCGTGGCCGGCTGCGCGCCCGAGGAGATGGGCATCGGCCCGATCCATGCGGTGCCCAAGCTGCTCAAGCAGCACGGCCTGAAGGTGCAGGACATCGGCCTGTGGGAGCTCAACGAGGCCTTTGCGGTGCAGGCCCTCTACTGCCGCGACCACCTGGGCATCGACCCGGAGATCTACAACGTCGACGGCGGCGGCATCTCGGTCGGCCACCCCTACGGCATGACCGGCGCACGCCTGACCGGCCATGCATTGATCGAGGGCAGGCGCCGCGGCGCGCGCTACGTCGTCGTGACCATGTGCATCGGCGGCGGCATGGGCGCGGCCGGGCTGTTCGAAGTGGCGTGAAAGGGGGACTCCCTCCTGCACCGCTTTGCGGCTTCCCCTTTCTGGCTGCCAGTGGTCAAAGATGCTGGAGGAACCAGTCCCTTGCGGCGGTGCTGGATTCCTCGAACCGCTCGATGTAGGGTTCGTAGTGGCTGGCGCCTTCGAGCACCACGAGCCGCTTGGGCTCGCCGGCGCGCTCGAATGCCGCCCTTTGCAGGTCGACCGGGGTGAGGGTGTCGGCGCCGGCCAGGACCATCAGCAGCGGCGTGGGCGCGATCTGTTCGATGAAGGCGCCGGGCTTGTAGCCCAGCGCGAGATCGCGGCTGAGCAGGGTGATCTCGTTGGGGTGGCCGGCATCGGGAAACGCCTCCACGAGATAGCGGTGGCTGTCGGAGCCCGGCTCGCACACGGGCACGCGCGCCGGCGGCAGGCCCTGCGAGCGGCGATCCAGGTCCTCGGCCACGCGCTCGCGCAGCGACTGCAGCGCCTGGGGCGTCGACCGGCGCCGGGCCGCCTCGCCGCCGTCGATGGTCATCCCCTGCGACACCACGCACTTCACGCGCCGGTCCAGCGCCGCGACCACGAGCGCGTGGCCGCCGGCGTAGCTCGTGCCCCAGACGCCCACGCGCGCGGGATCCACCCCTTCGCAGCGGCGCAGGAAGGACAGCGCATGCCGCATGTCGAGCACCTGGCGCCAGGGATCGATCTCGCCGCGCGGCTGGCCGTCGCTGCTGCCGAGGTTGCGATGGTCGTACACGACGCAGGCCAGGCCTGCCTCGCAGAACACCTGCGCGTACCGTTCGAGGCCCATCTCCTTCAGCGCCGAGAAGCCGTGCGACAGCAGCACGCCCGGGAACAGGCCCGCGCCATCGGGCCGGAAGTACCACCCGCGCAACGTCGTCCCGTCCGCCTGGATTGCGATGTCGTCCCTGCGCATCGTTCAGATCATGGCCAGGCCGCCGTTGATGTCCAGCGACGCGCCCGTGATGAAGCCGGCCCTGGCACTGGCGAGGAAGGCCACGAGGTCGGCGATTTCCTGCGGGGTACCGAAGCGGCCCACCGGCGTGCGCTGCAGCAGCGCCTCGTTGGTGGAGGCGAGCGCTTCGCCCGCCATCGCCGTGTCGACGCGGCCCGGGCAGATCGCATTGACCGTGACGCCGCGCGCCGCCACCTCCAACGCCAGCACCCGGGTCAGGCCGAGCAGCCCGGCCTTGGATGTGTTGTACGTGGCGACGGCCACGCCAATCACCGTCTTGCCGCCGACCGAGGCATTGTTGACGATGCGCCCGAACCCGGCGTCGAGCATCGGTGGCAGGCAGACCTGGCTCATCAGGAACGCGGCCGTGAGATTGACCGACATCACCAGGCTCCACTCCTCGAGGGTCAGCTCGAGGAATCCGATCCTGCGGCCGTCGCGCTTGGGAGAAACGGCGGCATTGTTCACCAGCACGCGCAGCCGCGCGTGGTCGTCGCCCAGCCGCGCGGGCAGCGCGGCAATGGCCGCGGGATCCCGCAAGTCGAGCGGCAGCGGGCGCAGGTCCAGCCCCTCGTCCGCCAGGGCCGCAAAGGCTGAGCGGAGCTCGTCCTCCCGCACATCCACGCCGTAGACGCGCCGGCCTTCGCGCGCGAGCTGCGCGGCGATCGCCAGTCCCATGCCGCGGCAGGCGCCGGTGACCACGGCCACTTCGGGTTGGTCCATGCGCATGCCCTCATTCACCCGATCGGCCAATCGACACCAAGGCTCGGACCTCTTTCCGCTCAATTGATCTGCAGGCCGCCGAGCTTGCGAATCAGGCTGCCCCACACGTCGTGGTCGCGCTTGATCAGCGCATCGAAAGCTTGCGGCGTGCTGGGCGAGGGGATGGTTCCATCCGCGACCATGCGGCTGCGCACCTCCTCGCTCTCCACCGCGGCCGTCACCACCTGCCGCAGTTTTTCGACGACCGGTGCCGGCGTTCCCCTGGGCACGACGACACCGGCCCAGGACGACATGGAAAGCTCCGGGTAACCGAGTTCGGCGAACGTGGGCACGTCGGGTGCGCCCGCCAGCCGCTTCTCGCTGGACACGCCCAGGACGCGCTCCTTGCCCTCCCTGACCATGGGCGCATGCGCCAGCCACCCGTCGAAGGTGGCCTGGACCCGGCCGCCCAACAGGTCCTGCATGGCCGGCCCGGTCCCCTTGTAGTGCACCGGCACGATGTCGATGCCCACCTGTGCCTTCGTCAGCTCGCCCAGCAGGTGGGTGGCCACGCCGGGGCCCGTGGTCGCGTAGCTCACCTTGCCGGGATTGGCCTTGGCGTAGGCCACGAACGCCTTGAAGTCCTTCACGGGCAGCACGGCCGGGTTCACGAAGAGGGCCATGGGCAGGACGTTGATGGTCGAGACGGTCTGGAAGTCGTCGATCTTGTAGCGCAGGCTCTGGAAGGTGTGCGGCGCGATGGTGAACATCGTGGCCCCGGCCATCAACAGGGTATAGCCGTCAGGCTTGGCCCGCGCCACGTATTCGGCCCCCAGCGTGGTGCCGGCACCGGGCTTGTTCTCCACCACCACCGGCTGGTTCAGCAGTGTCGACATGTGTTTGGCCATCAGGCGCGCGTGGCTGTCGAACTGCCCGCCGGGCGTGTAGGGCACGACCAGCGTCACCGGCCGGTCGGGATAGCTCTGGGCCATGGCGGCGGTGGGGATGGCGGCCGGAGCGAGTATCAGCGCGGCAGTGGCGAGCACGCCGCGCAGGCGAAGGCGCTGGTTCATGGATGTCTCCTTCTTGGTGGATCTTCTGACGCGATCCGTCGGTGTGCAAGACGCATGCCATGCACAGACGGCACCGCAGCCGGCGCCGCGGCGCCGGCCGTGCCTGTTCCATGCGCAATGTGTCGCCGCACATGTCCTCCTGGGAGACACGGCAGGCCCGGGCTTCAGCCTTTCAGCTGCGCCATGGCCGTCAGGCCCAGCGCGCCGTCCACGACGATGTTCTCGCCCTGGAGGTAGTCGGCATCCGGGCCGGCCAGGAAGGCGATGACGTTGGCGATGTCCTCCGGCGTGCCCACCCGGCCCTGCGGGATGAATTTCGTGCGGGCGGCCTTGCGCTCGGGGTCGCGATAGATCCAGTCCACGAGAGGCGTATGGATCACGCCCGGCGAAACCGAGTTGACGCGAATGCCCTCGGGGCCCCATTCGAGCGCCATCTGCCGCGTGAGCATGATGACCGCGGCCTTGGCCGAGCTGTAGGGCCCCAGCCCCGGCTGGGCGTGGAGCCCCGACACCGATCCGACCGACACGATGCAGCCGCGCGATTTCCTAAGCATGGGGTATGCGGCCTTGGCAAGGAGCCACTGCGCTCGCACGTTGAGCGCGAACACATCGTCCCAGTCCGACAGCTCGAGTTCGGACAGCGGCACGCGCTTGCCGCGGCCCGCGTTGTTGACCAGCACGTCGAGCCCGCCGAACGCCTGGGCCGCGCGTTCCGCCACCGCGATGCTGGACTCGGGGCGCGTGATGTCGGCCACCGCTCCCACGGCCGTCGCGCCGGCGGCGCCAAGCTCGGCACACACCGCCTCCACCCGCTCGGCCACGATGTCCACCACGAGGATCTTCGCGCCCTCGCCCTCCCTCCGCAGGCTGTCCTGGTTCAACCGCAGGCAGGTGGCCCGGCCGATGCCACTGCCGCCGCCGGTCACGATCGCTCGCATGCATGTCTCCTCGTTTCGATGATGCGTCTCCTCAAGCAACCACCGTGCCGGCGTGCAGACATGGCATGTGTCTTGCGTAGACAGGTCGAGGAGACGACATGCAGACTTCGACAACGGGCCTCACGGCCTCGCCCGTCCAGCCGGTGGCGTCCAGCGCGACCGCCAACGGGCGCCGGTATCCCATCGCCGGCTGGATCGATGCACGCTGCGGCGCGATCCTCGACGCCTTCGCCGAGAACTTCAGCCAGGGCCTGGAGATCGGCGCGTCGCTGTGCGTGATCCGCCATGGGCGCGTGGTCGCCGACCTGTGGGGCGGCTTCTCCGATGCCGCGTGCACGGCCCCCTGGCGCGAAGACACCCTGTGCAACGTCATGTCGGTCACGAAAGCCATGACCGCCACCTGCCTGCACCTGCTGGTGGAGCGCGGCATGGTCGACCTGGACGCGCCCGTCGCGCGCTACTGGAGCGGCTTCGAGGCACACGGCAAGGGCGGCATTCTCGTGCGCTGGCTGCTCGACAACCGGGCAGGGCTGCCCGTGCTGGCAGACGACCTGTGGCCCGGCGCGATCTTCGACTGGCAGGCGATGACGGACGCACTCGCGGCTCAGGCGCCGATCCTGGCGCCCGGGGGCGAGCCGACCTACCACATCCGCACGGCGGGATTCCTGATCGGCGAGCTCGTCCGGCGGGTCTCCGGTGCCAGCCTGGGCAGCTTCTTCCGCACGCAGATCGCGCAGCCGCACGGCATCGACTTCCACATCGGCCTCGGAGACGGCGAAATCGCCCGCTGCGCGGAATTCATCGCCCAGCAGACCGGCACCCTGCTCGATGCGGGTCTGCACCAGGCCGACAGCCTGGTCGCGCGCGCGGGGCGGCAGCTCCCGCACCCCATGGACTACAACACGCCGGCCTATCGCCGCACCGAAATTCCGTCCACCAACGGGCACGGCAATGCGCGGGCCGTGGCCCGCTTCTACGCGCTGCTCCAGGCCGGGCGCATCCTGAAGCCCGCCACGCTGGCCATGGCCCTGGAGGAGCAGCATCGCGAGCGCGAATGCGTGATGGGGCGCACCTATCGGCAGGCGCTCGGCTTCCTGCTGAACACACCGGGCGATTTCGACATCGGCCCCGGGGCGCGGGCCTTCGGCCTGCTCGGCGCCGGCGGGGCGCTGGGATTCGCCGACCCTGAAGCCGGGCTTGGGTTCGGGTACATCGAGAATCGCATGCATGCGGCCATGGGCCTGGGCGAGCGCGCCCCGCGGCTGATCGCCGCGGTGTACCGGTGCCTGCAGGACGCACCGGCATGAGATTCGAGCAACACCCATAACATGACAAGGACAGGAGAAGAGACGATGGACATCGGATTTGGCCTTTCGGGCAAGGTGGTGCTGGTCACGGGCGCGGGTGGACCGGGCGTCGGCCGGGCGATCGCTGCGGCCTTCGCACGGGCGGGCGCGCGCGTGGCGATCAACGACGTCAGCGCCGACGGCCTCCAGGAAACCCTCGGGCAGCTGCGCGGGATCGGTGCCCAGGCGCACGCGGAGGCCGCCGACATCTCCGACGACGCGCAGATACGAGATGCGGTCGCCCGCGTGACGAACGCCCTCGGCCCGATCGACGTGCTGGTCAACAACGCCGCCGTCATGACCGAGGTCAAGCCGTTCGCCGACATCGACCCCGCCAACTGGGAGCGCGACATCCGCATCGGGCTGCTGGGCACGATGCGCTGCACGCGCACCGTGCTTCCCGGAATGCTCGCCCGCAAGCAGGGTGCCATCGTCAACATCGCCAGCGATGCGGGGCGGGCCGGCAACGCCAACCTGGTCGGCTACTCGTCCACCAAGGGAGGCGTGATCGCCTTCACCAAGGCACTCGCGCAGGAGGTCGGGCCGTCGGGGATCCGGGTCAATGCCATCTCGCCGGGCTCGGTGCGCGCGCCCATGAGGGACCAGGTCCTGCACGAGATCGAAAGCCGTCTGGGCACCGACGGCGTGGACGATCGCGAAGCCAAGCGCACGGCGCAGGTGCCGCTGCGCCGGGTCGCGGAACCCGAGGACATCGCCTGGCCCACGGTGTTCTTCGCGTCGCCGCTGGCCCGCCACGTCACCGGCCAGGTGCTCAGCGTCAACGGCGGCTTCCGGATGTACTGACCGACGGCGGCACCCCGTCAACCCGCGTGCGCGGGGCGCCGCGCGAGGTCCTCGGCCAGCAGGGGCATCGCCACCGAGCAGGTGTGGATGCCCAGCACGCTGGTCAGCTGCAGGACCTCCAGCGCCTGCTGGCGCGTGGCGCCCGCATCCAGCGCCCGCCCCATGTGAAGCGCAATGCCCGGGCGGTGCAGCAGCGTGCTCGACGCATGCACGGCCAGGCAGAGCAACTCGCGCGTCACGGCATCGAGAGCGCGCGTTTCCCAGGCCCCGCGCAGGTAGGTGGCGTGGTGGTCGAACGCCTGCACGTCGAGCCGCAGCAGGGCGTCCAGGCCATAGCTCCAGACACCGGTGGCCGCCTCGAACGCGGCCTTGCGCGCGCGGCGAGCGTCGTCCAGCGCGGCGATCGCCTCGCCCCGGTCCCGCAGCGACTGCAGCAGGAAAGGCGCGCCGACCTCGGTGCTCAGCAAGCCGATGCAACTCGCCAGCCGAAGGGTCTCGACGACCTGCTCCGGCGTGGCACCGTGCGCCGCCGCATCGCCCATGTGCTTGCGCAGCCCGGGCTGGTAGAGGTGGGTGGCGGCCGCATCGATCGCGATGTAGACCAGTTCCTTCACGCGCGGCTCCAGCGCGCCGCTGGCCCAGGGCGCCGAGGTGAACCGGAGGAACGCTTCGAAGAAGTCCGGCGAATGCCGCAGGAGTTCGTCGAGCCAGGCGGTCCAGTACCCGCGGCGAGCCTCGAATTCGCGGCGCAGCCGCTCGCGCCGCCCTGCCGCCGGATCCCCGCTGCCGTCGTCCATGGGGCGGTCAGTCCAGCTTCACGCCGCCGATCCTGCGGATGACGTCGCCCCAGACCTTGCTGTCGCGCTCGATCAGCGCGTCGAACTCCGCCGGCGTGTTGGTCACGGGCACGATGGCATCACCGATCACGCGCTTCTGGAACTCGTCGGTGGCGACGGCCGCCACGATGGCGCGGTGGAGCTTGTCGATGATGGGTTGCGGCGTACCGCGCGGCACCACGATGCCGTTCCACGAACCCATGCCCAGGTCCGGAAAGCCGGCTTCGGCAAAGGTCGGCACCATGGGAGCGCCCGGCAGGCGCTCCGCGGTCGAGATCGCGAGGCCCAGCTCCTTGCCTTCGGCCATGTGCGGCAGATGTGGCGGAAGCGAGTCGACGATGGCATGCACGCGCCCCGAGAGCACGTCCTGCAGCGCGGGGCCTGCGCCCTTGTAGTGGACGGCGGTCATGTCGGCGCCGGTGCGCACCTTGATCAGCTCGCCGAGCATGTGCGACGCGCCGCCGGGACCGGTGGTCGCATAGCTCACCTTGCCCGGATGGGCCTTGGTGTAGGCAACGAACGCCTTGAAGTCCTTCACCGGAACGGCCTGCGGGTTGATGATCAGCCCGACGGGAATGAGGCTGGTGAGCGATACAGTCTGAAAGTCGGACGTCTTGAACCGCAGCGTCGAATAGGTGTACGGCGCGATCGTCAGCAGACTGCCGCCGGCCATCAGCAACGTATGGCCGTCGGGCCTGGCGCGCGCGACGTACTCGCCGGCGATGGTGGTGCCCGCACCGGGCTTGTTCTCGACCACCACGGACTGGCCGAGAGAGGCCGACAGCAGCTTCGCGAGCACGCGCGCATGTGAGTCGGCCTGGCCTCCTGGCGCATAGCCGACCACCAGCGTGATCGGCCGGTCCGGGTATCCACCGGTGGCGGGCGTCTGGGCAATGGCCGAGGAGGCGCACAGCGCGGCCGCCATGCCGAGGTGGAACTGTCGACGGGTGATGGGCATCATGGTTTTCCTTTGCTGGGGGAGGGTGTCTTGGCAGCCATCCGGAGGTCCGAAGGTTCAGAGCTTGCCGCCATTGACATCGACGATCGCCGAGGTCATGAAACTCGCGCCGTCGCTGGCCAGGAAGGCGATCACGCTCGCAAGCTCGTCCGGCCGGCCCGATCGCCTCATCGGGATCAGCTGGAGGTTGAATTTCTGCCGCTCGGGATCCAGCGAGCGGTGCATGTCCGTGATGACCTGGCCCGGCGCCACCACGTTCACGCGAATGCCGTGCGGCGCCAGCGCCTTGCCCAGGCTTTGCGTCATGCCGATCACCGCAGCCTTCGAGGAGCCGTAGTCGACATACGGCGATCCGGCCCTGCCCGCCGCGGAGGCCACGTTGACGATCGCACCCGGCCGGCCGGCCTCGATGAGCCTGCGCGCGACGTGCTGAGAAGCGAAGAACATCGCGCGTACATTGACGGCGAACGAGCGCTCCCACAGCTCCGGCGTGATCTCCAGCACGGGCTTGCCGTGGAAAACGGCCGCATTGTTGACGAGCACCTCGATCAGGCCATGGGTCTCGGCGATGCGGTCCAGCGCGCCGGCGAGCGCACCAAGGTCGGCGATGTCGCAGGCGTATTGATGGGGGTCGCCCGCCGCCGTCTGCACGTCCAGGCTGATGGCGGTGAAGCCCTGCCGCTGCAGTTCCTCTCGGGTGGCGCCGCCGATGCCGCCGAAGCCCCCGGTGACGACCGCGACGCGGCGCTTGTCCATGCCCATGTGCCTGTCTCCTTGCCAGCGGATCGAGCGCCGCCTTCGCACTTCAGGGTGCAATTCGCATGCCAGTCCCCAACCCGCTTCCGCCCTCCGCAACATCGCCTTTCTGTATATGCACCGGACGCAGTGTTCACCGGGCAAACACCACGCGTACCCGATGCAGTCACGAAGAGCACCCGCAGGCCGGTTTTGCACATGGCATGCTCGTTGCAGCGCTGCCCGTACGGCAATCGGGCCGCAAGCGATTCAAAGGAGACGACCTTGAAACTGGACTGGATGCGGCGCATGGCCGCGGCTGGGATTTGCACGCTGGCAGGCCTGCTGGCCACGACACCGGCGGCGGCACAACCCGCCGCCCTGCAGAAGATCGCCATCGGCGACGGCGTGGAGCTCGCCGTGCGCAAGAGCGGCAGCGGGCCCGTGCCGGTGTTCTTCCTGCACGGCTACAGCCTCTCGATGGACACCTGGGACAAGGTCATCGAGCACTTCCCGGCCAACCGCTACACCCGCTACGCCTACGACCTGCGCGGCTTCGGCGACTCGTCCAAGCCCGATCAGGGCCACACCATGCAGCAGCACGCGAAGGACCTGGCCGCGCTGATGGACCGGCTGCGGGTGCCGCGCGCGGTGCTGATCGGCCACTCGCTGGGCGGAGCGATCAGCCAGGAGTTCGCGATCAACAACCCAGGCCGCACGCTGGCCGTGGTCACCTCGGACGCGTTCGCGCGCCACCTGCCGCTGCCGGGCGCGAACGACGCGATCCGCAAACGCGCCGACAGCTTCGGCACCGTGGAGCAGAACCGCGAGATCCTCAAGGGCGCTGTGCCGCGCTACTTCGACCCGCGCAACAGCAACCCGGCCGACATCGAGCGCTTCCTCGGCATCGCGCTCAAGTCTTCGTCGACCGCGCTGCGCGACCAGCTGATCGACGCCTACGCCGCACCCACGCTCGACGCCGACCGCTACCGCCAGCTGCGCGTGCCGGTGCTCGCCATCTCAGGCGCCGTGGACAACGTGGTGCCGGTGGCGCAGGCCATCGCCGTCAGCGACATCGTGCCGGACGCCGAGATCGTCCTCGTGCCGAAGGCCGGCCACACACCCATGTGGGAACGGCCCGACGCCTGGCTGCGCCCGGTGCTGGACTTCCTGTCCCGCCGCGTGGCCACGTCGAACTGACGCCTGCCGCGGGGCGGCACCGGCCGTGCCGGCGCAGTGACCACATCATGGACACTGCGCCGCGCACCGAGGACACGGAATTGTCCACGCCATGGTCGAATCCGACCCTTCACGGGGCCTTCAGGCGCCCGAGGCACGTGGCATCGAAATTGCCTTCAGCGAAGGCGACACGTCCTCTCGACAGAGGACCGTGCGACACAACCCCCGCAAGGAGACGACCTGTATGTTCAAGTTCCACCGGCTCACGAAGAGCTTCTTCTTGGCCCTGACCTTCGGCATTGCGCTGGATGCGCATGCGCAGAGTTTTCCCAACAAGCCGGTCACGCTGGTATCGCCATACCAGGCCGGCGGCGGCGCCGACGGCATCGCGCGCGCGATTGCCGAAGCCGCGGCCAAGGACCTCGGCCAGCCGGTCGTGGTCGACGCCAGGCCGGGCGCCGAGGGGATCATCGGCGCCAACGACGTGATGAACTCGCAGCCCGATGGCTACCGCGTGCTCTGGGGCGGCGCCGGCTCTCTGATGGTGGCCACCGCGCTGCGCAAGAATCCGCCCTTCGACCCGGTGAGCGCGTTCACCCCGATCGCAGCGACCGTGGAGTTCTCGTTCTTCCTGTACGTGCACCCGAGCCTGCCGGTGAACAACATGAGGGAGTTCATCGCCTACGTGAAAGCCAACCCTGGCAAGGTGTCCTACGGCACCGGCAACAACCAGGGCCTGCTGACCATGGCCGACCTGGCCCAGCGCTACGGCCTCGACATGGTCAAGGTGCAGTACCGCGGCGAAACCGCGGCCGCCACCGATCTGCTCGCCAACCGCGTGCAGGCCATCTGGGCCACCACCTCGCTGCTGAACTTCGCCAAGGAAGGCAAGCTCAAGATCCTCTCGACCACGTTGGCCAAGCGCAGCCCCCTGCTGCCCGACGTGCCCACCGTCGCCGAGGCAGGCACCCCGGTGGCCGAATTCGGCGGCGGCTGGCTCGGCATCTACGGACCGGCCAACATGCCCAAGCCAATCGTGGAGCGCCTGAACAAGGCCTTCGTCAAGGCCTTCAACGACCCTGACGTGCAAGCCAAGATGCAGAACTCCGGCTTGGTCTACGTGCCCCACACCACGCCCGAAGAACTCGCCAAGTACACGCGCGAGCAACGCGACATGTACCGCCGCGCGATCAAGGAGCTGAACATTCCTCAGGTGGATTGAGCCGAGGGAAGCGAAAGAAAGAGAAGCCGGCCTCCAGACCGGCTTCTCTTTTTTGAGGCGGATTTTTCCGACCGCCTTCCCCTGTATCCTGGCCCCATCACGGCCCTTCTCGCCCACGCCACGCCGCTGCCTTCCCGCATCCTGTCGCGCCGCGACCTCGGCGTCCTGCTCTACGAGTGGCTCGACGCGGCGTGAGCGCTTCGCCGAGCATTCGCGCGCCGCTCGCCTCGCTGGACAGCACCACGCTGGACATGCAGGACGCCTGGTTCTAGCGGCCTGGGCACCGCACCCGACGAACGCCGCCGTTTCTGGCACGCCGAATCTGTCACATCAAGACAGAACAAATGTTCCATTAGAATAAATATCGGATCAAACGGTTGACACCGCGGCGGCGAGTGCCTAGAGTGGCATCGCCATGAACCCGTTGACCCAATCCGAACTCGTGACGCACCTGGAAGAGCGGTTCGATGCCCTGAGCCCGCAGATCCAGAAGGTGGCCCGCCACGTCCTGGAGCAGCCCCTGGACATCGCGGTCTACTCGATGCGGGAGGTCGCCAAGCGGGCCGGCGTCCCGCCCGGCACGCTGCTGCGGTTCGCGACCGCGCTGGGCTTCGACAGCTACAACGCGCTGCGCGACATGTGCCGGCAGGACGTGATCCAGGCGCAAGGCGACTCGCCGTTCAGCGGCCGCGCGCGCGACCTGCAGCGCACCGGCCGCGCCAGCTCCACGGCGCGCCTGCTCGCCGAGGTGCGGGAGACCGAGGCGGACAACCTCGACAAGACGTTCGCCGCCAATCCGCCGGAGACGGTGGAGCTCGCGGTGAAGCTGCTGGAGCGCGCCGAACGGGTCTACGTGCTGGGGCAGCGTTCGTGCTTCGCGGCGGCGTATTTCTTCAACTACGTCTTCCGGCTCATCCGCCCGGCGAGCCAGTTGCTCGACAGCCAGGGCGGCGCGTTCGCCGACGATCTGCGGGACGTCGGCGCCGGGGATGTGCTGGTCGTGTTCAGCATCGAGCCCTACACGGCCGACGTCGTGCGCGCGGCCGAGTTCGCGCGCCGGCAGGGCGCCGAGGTCCTGGCGGTGACCGACAGCCGCGTCTCGCCGCTGCGCAAATCGGCCACCGAACTGCTGCTGACGACCAACCGCTCGGCGTCGTTCTTCCATTCGGTGCTGCCGCTGCTCGCGCTGGCGCAGGCCCTGATCGCCATCCTGGCGGCCAGGGGCGGCGACAAGACCCTCGCCGCCATCGCCCACGCCGAGGAGCAACTGGAGTGGTTCCATGTTTATTGGCTTCAAGGACGCGCCGGCCGTCCAGGCTGAGAGCCGCGTCCTCCACCGCACCAGCCTGGCCGATCCGCCGCTGGCGGTGCGCGGATCGGGCTGTTATCTCTTCGACCGCGCCGGCACGCGCTACCTGGACGCCTCCGGCGGCGCCGCGGTGTCCTGCCTCGGGCACGGGCACCCCGCCGTCATCGACGCGATCCAGCGCCAGGCCGCCGCGCTGGCCTACGCGCACACGGCGTTCTTCTCGAACGAGCCGATGGAGGAGCTGGCCGCCTTCCTGGTGCAGCGGGCGCCCGCGAAGCTCGCCAAGGTCTACATGGTCTCGGGCGGATCGGAGGGGGTCGAGGCGGCGCTGAAGCTCGCGCGGCAGTACGCCGTGGAAAAGGGGGAGCCGGACCGGGCGCGCTTCATCGCGCGCCGGCAGAGCTACCACGGCAACACGCTCGGCGCGCTGGCCGTGGGCGGCAACGAAGCGCGCCGCCGGGCGTTCGCCCCCTTGCTGATCGACGTGCCGCGCATCGGCCCCTGCTACGAATACCGCGGGCGGCGCGAGGGCGAATCGCGCGAGGCCTATGGCCTGCGCGCCGCCGACGAACTCGAAGCCAAGCTGCTCGAGGTCGGCCCCGAAACCGTCATCGGCTTCGTCGCCGAGACCGTCGTCGGCGCGACTGCCGGCGCCGTGCCGCCGGCGCCGGGCTATTTCAGGCGCATCCGCGAGATCTGCGACCGCTACGGGATCCTGCTCATCCTCGACGAGGTCATGTGCGGGATGGGCCGCACCGGCTCGCTGTTCGCCTGCGAGCAGGAAGGCGTCGCGCCCGACATCGTGATCGTGGCCAAGGGGCTGGGCGGCGGCTATCAGCCGATCGGGGCGGTGCTGGCATCGCAGGACATCGTCGATGCGGTCCGCGCCGGCTCGGGCGCGTTCCAGCACGGGCACACCTACATCGGCCACCCGATCGCCTGCGCGGCCGCACTGGCGGTGCAGAAGGTCATCGACGAGCAGGACCTGCTGAGCGCCGTGCGCAGCAAGGGCGCGGCGCTGATGGACAAGCTGGGCGACGCGCTGCGGGCGCATCCCCACGTCGGCGACATCCGGGGCCGCGGCCTGTTCGCCGGCGTGGAGCTGGTGCAGGACCGGGCCACGCGGCAGCCGTTCGATCCGGGCCGGCGCGTGCACGCCGTCCTCAAGCGGGAGGCGATGCGGCGCGGCCTGCTGGTCTATCCGAGCGGCGGGACGGTCGACGGGACCCACGGCGACCACGTGCTGCTCGCGCCGCCCTTCATCGTCTCCGAGGAGCAGATCGACTTCATCGTGCAACGGCTGTCCGACGCGATCGACGCGAGCACGCGCTAGCACCGGCCGGCACCGGTTTCCACCGCCCCCTCCACCCCCCGACAGAAAGGCTTTGACATGATCCCCTTGAAGAAGCTCTTGGCGGCAACCCTGGCCGCATCGGCCCTGCTCTGGAACGGCGCCGCATCCGCCTTCCCGGACAAGGAAATCAGCATCATCGTCGGCTTCAGCGCCGGCGGCCTGGCCGATACGGGCGCGCGCATCTGGGCCGATGCCGCATCCAACGTGCTGGGCAAACGCGTGCTCGTGGTGAACCGGCCCGGGGCCGGCGGCGTCATCGCCGCCACCGAGGTCGCGCGCGCGGCGCCGGACGGCTACACCCTGGGCTTCTTCACGCCCGGCCCGTTCGTCATCCAGCCGCACCTCGACCAGCTCCAGTACAAGGTGCCGGACGCCTTCATCCCGGTCATCAGCCAGTACATCAACCCGATCGTCATCGCGGCCCAGGCCGACGCGCCCTACTCGAACCTCAAGGAAATGATCGCCTACGCGCGGCAGCACCCGGGCCAGCTGCGCTACAGCTCGTCGGCGCTCAACGGCGTCGAGCGCTTCGCGATGGAGCGCCTGCAGCAGGCGGCTGGCATCCGGCTGGAGATCATTCCCTTCAAATCGAGCGGCGAGGCCACCCTGGCCGTCGTCGGCAAGCACGTGGAGCTGACCTCTTCGTACCTGCCCGACCTCAAGCGCTTCTTCGACTCGAAGACCCTCAAGCCGATCGTCTCGCTGGGGTTCGACCGCCACGACCTGGCCGACACGGGCATCCCGACCGCGCGCGACGAGGGACTGGACGTCGTCGGGGTGACCATCTCCGGCCTGATGGCGCCGCGCGGCACGCCCGGCGCCATCGTCGAGCGGCTGCACGACGCGTTCAGGCAGGCCCAGGAGACGCCGCAGTTCCGCCAGGCGATGGAGCGGGTGGGCATGAAAGTCCGCTACATGAACACCGCCGAGTTCTCCCAGTTCGTGGCCCGCGAGTACGAGAGCAACGGCGCGACCATCCGGCAGTTGAACCTCAAGTGATCCCAGGGGACGGCATGAGCAAGGACAAGATCCGCATCGGCGTCGACATCGGCGGTACCTTCACCGACATCGTCGCCCGGCGGGCCGACGGCGCCGTGTATGTCGAGAAGATCCTCTCGTCGGTGCACGACTACTCCGAGGCCATCATCGAGGGCACGCTGCGCCTGCTGGCGCGCGCGGACGCGCGGCCCGGCGACGTGGTGGAGGTCGTGCACGGCACCACGGTCGCCACCAACGCGATCCTGGAGCGCAAGGGCTCCCACACCGGCCTGATCACGACGCGGGGATTCCGCGACGTGCTGGACATCCGCAATTCACGGCGGCCGGAGATGTACAACATCGAATGGGTCAAGCCGCCCGCCCTGGTGGAGCGCTACCTGCGGCTCGAGGTCGACGAGCGCCTGGATGCCGAAGGCGCCGTGGTACGCGCGCTCGACGAGGCGAGCGTGCACGCGGCGATCGACAAGCTGCGCCGGGAAAAGGTCGAATCCGTTGCCGTCTGCCTGCTCAACGCGTTCGTCAACCCGCAGCACGAGCGCCGCGTGGGCGAACTGCTCCGCGAGGCCCTGCCGGACGTTTCGGTTTCCCTGTCCTGCGACGTGCTGCCGGAGGCCAAGGAGTACGAACGCACGAGCACCACCGTCATCAACGCCTACGTGCGGCCCGCCGTCGAGCGCTACCTCAAGGGGCTGGCGGCGCGGCTGGAGCGGCACCAGGTCCGCGCGCCGCTGCTGACCATGCAGTCCAACGGCGGGGTCGCCAGCGCGAGCAGCGCCATGACCCGGCCGATCCACATCGTCGAATCCGGTCCGGCCGCCGGCGTCATGGGCGCGGTCGCGCTCGGCGCGCGCGGCGGCCAGGACAAGGTCATCACCTTCGACATGGGCGGCACGACCGCCAAGGCCGCGCTGGTGGAGGACGGCAAGATCCGCCTGACGCACGACCTGGAAGTGGGCGCCGGGCTGTCCGCCGTCAGCCGCCTCAACAAGGGCGGCGGGTACGCGCTCTCCACGCCGTCGGTGGACGTGGCCGAGGTCGGCGTCGGGGGCGGCAGCATCGCGTGGCTGGACGAAGGCGGCACGATCCGGGTCGGCCCCCAGAGCGCCGGCGCCCGCCCCGGGCCCGCGTGCTACGGGCTGGGCGGCGAGAAGCCGACCGTCACGGACGCAAACCTGGTGCTGGGCTACCTGAACCCGGCGGCGCTGGTCGGCGGCGAGCTCAAGGTGGACATCGAGCGCGCCCGCGCCGCGATCGAGCGCGAGCTCGCCGCGCCGCTGGGCATCTCGGTCGAGGAAGCGGCCTTCGGCGTGCGCGTGGTGGCCAACTCCGGGATGACCCGCGCGATCCGGGCGATTTCGACCGAGCGCGGCCGCGACCCGCGCGACGCGGCGCTCGTCGCGTTCGGCGGCAACGGCCCGGTGCATGGCTGCGAGCTGGCCCGCACGCTGGGCATGTCGCGCGTGATCGTGCCGCCGGCGCCGGGCGTGTTCAGCGCCTTCGGCCTGCTGGACACGCCGGTCGAGCACAGCTACTCGCGCACCTGCATGAGAAGCCTCGACGCCCAGGCGATCGACGGCCTGAACCGCACCATCGGCGAACTGCGCGCGGCGGCCGGCGACGACGTCGCGGGCGCCGGCTATGGCAACGCCGAGATCCAGTGGCGTTACAGCGCCGACGTGCGCTACCGCGGGCAAGCCTCCCAATTGACCGTCGAGCTCGGCAGCGGGCGGATCGATGCGCGCACGCTGGACCAGGTCCGCCGCGACTTCGAGGCCGAGCACGAGAGGACCTTTGGCTACAAGTCCCCGGAAGAAGGCCTCGAAACCGTGAACCTGCGCCTGTCGGCGCGGGTCATCCGGCTGGCGGCCGAGGCGGTCGCGGGCAGCCGGCTGGTCGAGCAGCGATCGGCCGGCGGGCGGCAGCGCCGCGCCTACTTCGGGCCCCAGCATGGCTGGCAGGATGTGCCGGTGCTCGAGCGGGCCGCCTTCGACACCGGCGCCGTGCAAGGCCCGGCCATCGTCGAGCAGTACGACACGACGCTCGTGCTGCCGCACGGGTCCCGCGCCGAGCGGGACGCGCAGGGCAATATCTGCGTGGCGCTCGAAGCCGAGGACGCCCAGTCCGAACTGACCGACCAGCGCTTCGACGCGGTCACGCGCGAGATCGTGCGGCATGGCCTCGAGGCGCTGGGCGACGAGATGGCCCTGACGCTCATCCGCACCTGCCGCTCCGGCCACGTGAAGCACTCGGGCGACTTCTCCACCGCCATCGCCGATGCGAAGGGGCAGTTGCTCGCGCAGGGCCTGACGCTGCCGTTCCACCTGGGTGCGCTGCCCGACGCGCTGCAGGCCATGCTCGCCAAATTCGAGGGCGACATCCACGAGGGCGACGTGTTCGTGCTGAACGACCCGTTCGGCGGCGGCATGCACCTGCCCGATGTCTTCATCATCAAGCCGGTCTTCCACGGCGGCGCGATGGTCGCGATGACGGCGTCCATCGTCCACCAGGTCGACATCGGCGGACGGACCGCGGGCGGCAATTCGACGCTCAACACCGAGATCTATGCCGAAGGCCTGCGCATGCCGGTCATGAAGATGTACAACCGCGGCCAGGCCGTGGACGCCATCTTCGAGATCATCCGCGCCAACGTGCGCGTGCCGGTGAAAGTGCTGGGCGACATGCGCGCGCAACTGGCCGCCTGCCTGACCGGCGAGCGCGAGTACCTGCGGCTGGTCGAGCGCTACGGCGCCGACCACCTGCGCCGGTACCAGGACCAGTTGCTGGACGCCTCCGAGGCCGCCGCGCGGGAAACGATCGCCGCCATCCCGGACGGGGTCTACGCGTTCGAGGACTACCTCGACGGCGACAGCATCGATCCCGATCCGGTCAGGATCCACGTCTCGATGGAGATCAAGGGCCCCCTGATCCGCGTCGACGGGACCAGGAGTTCGCCGCAGGTGCGCGGCGCCATCAACTCCACGCTGTCCGTCACCAAGAGCATGGCCTACACGGCGCTGCGCTGCCTGATGCCCGCGCACGCCTCGACCAACGCCGGCTATATGCGCCCGATCGAGGTGCACGCCCCGCCGGGCAGCGTGCTCAACGGCGTGCTGCCCGCCGCGGGCGCGGGCCGGGCCGCCACGGGCTACCGGCTGATGGACGTGATCTTCGGCGCGCTGTCCCAGGCGCTGCCCGACCGCATCATGGCCGCGGGCGACGGGTCGCCGGTGATCTTCGGCATCGGCGGATACGACGAGGCGCGCAGGCCCTTCGTCTTCGTCGACCTCATGCGCGGCTCCTGGGGCGGGCGCCCGAACGCCGATGGGCTCGACGGCACGTCGTTGGCCGTCTCGACCGGATCGTCCGTGCCGGCCGAGGTCGTCGCGCTGGAACATCCGGTGCAGCTCGATTTCTGCGGCTACGTCCCCGACAGTTGCGGCGCCGGCACCTACCGCGGCGGCATGGCGATCATGCGCGAGTACCGGCTGCTCGCCGCGGAAGCGACGCTGCAGTACCGCAGCGAGCGCCGCAAGTTCCGGCCGTACGGCGCGCAAGGCGGCCATCCGGGCTCGGTCAGCATCGTGCTCTGGAACCCCGAAGGCGAGGCCCGGCTGCTGCCCGAGAAAGGCGAGATCCGGATGCGCAAGGGCGACGTGATCCGCTTCTGCCAGGCCAGCGGCGGCGGCTACGGCGATCCGCTAAAGCGCGACCCCGCGCAGGTCGCGCGCGACGTCCGCGACGAGCTGATCAGCGTCGGCGTGGCGCGCTCGGTCTACGGCGTGGTCCTCGACGAATCCACCGGCCTGGCCGACGAGGGCGCCACGCGCGAGCTGCGCGCCGCGCTGGCCCGCGAATCCGGGCCGCCACGCGCGCCCGCTTGCGCCGTGGTGCGCGCGGAGCAGGCCGACGTGGACTTCATGGTCGAGGCCTCGCACGCGACCAAGGGAAGGGCCGCGCGAGACGTGGTGGCGGAAGGCGCCTTGGCCTGAGGGCGCCCGGCGCGGCCTGGCCTATTCCGTGCGAGCGCGCCGCGCCAGCCCGACCACGAGCTGCACGTGGCGCTCCAACTGGGCCTGCATGCGCTGCGAGGGGCCGGCGATCACGACCGCATAACGATCGGCGCCGACCTCGAACGGCGCGCTCACGGCGGTGACGTCGGCGAAGAACTCGCCCTGCGTCATGTACCAGCCGCGCGAGGCGCTCAGCGCGAGGTCGCGCTCGAGCGCCTCGCGCGTGACCAGGGTGTTCGGGCTGTGCCGGAACAGCTCGATGCCGTCGAGCAGCTCGCGGCGCTTCTTTTCCGGCAGGCTGCCGAGCAGCGCCTTGCCGGCGGCGCTGGCGTACAGCGGCCGCAGGTCGCCGACCTGCGCGATGTAGCGGATGCTCTGCGCGCTTTCGAGCACTTCGAGGTACATCGCGTTCGAGCCTGCGGGTTTCGCCAGCAGCGTGGTCTCGTCGGACGCATCCCGCGCCGCCTCCAGCGCGGGCAGGACCCACGGCGGCAGCGCATTGAAGCCGCCGATGCGCTGCGCGTGCTGCTCGAGCCGCTTGCTGAAGTAGTAGCCGCCCTGGTCCTTGAGGTTGATCAGGTAGCCGCGCGATTCGAGCGTCTTGATCAGGCCGTGGCAGCTCGAGGTCGGGAGCTCGAGCGCCTTGGCGAGCATGGCCACGGTCATCGGGCGCCGCCGCTCCGAGAAGATTTCGATCAGGTCCAGCACTCGGTTGGCGGCGGGAACGGTCATGTGTCGGGTCGAAAGGGATCGTCGGGTGGATGCGGTGCGGCGGGCCTCACGCCGTGGCGGCCGCCTGCCTGAGGTCGTGCACGGTGCCCGCGATGCCGGCGAGTTTAAACCGCTGGATTTTCTGCGTCGCGGTCTTGGGGATCTCCGGGACGAACTGCAGGTAGCGCGGCAGCATGTGGCGCGCCAGGCGCTGCGCCATGAAGGCCAGGATCGCCTCGGGCGCCACGCCGCTGCGCTGGACCACGAACAACTGGATCTCCTCGCCCAGGATCGGATCGGGCACCGCCACGGCCGCGCAGTCGGCGACCGCCGGGTGCTGGAGCGCGCACAGCTCGATCGCCACCGGCGAGACCATTTCGCCGGCGCGGCGGATCAACTCCTTCTTGCGCCCTTCGAAGTACAGGAAGCCGTCGGCGTCGAAGCGGCCGAAGTCGCCGGTGTGGAACCAGAAGTTGCTCGAGGCGGCTACCGTCTCCTCGGGCTTCTTGTAGTAGCCGCTGGTCATCACGTGGGGCTGGCGCGGCCGCACCGCGATCTCGCCGACCTCGCCGGCACCCAGCACGCGGTCCTGGTCGTCGAGCAGCACGACGTCGAAGTCGTCGCGCGTGCGGCCCACCGAGCCGAGGCGGGTCTCCGCCTGGGTGTTCATCGTGACCATGCCGCCGGTTTCGGTCATGCCGTAGAGCTCGTGCACGGCCACGCCCAACCTCGGGGCGAGCGCCTGCCAGACCGCGCGCGGCGCGCCGCCGCCCACGCACCAGCGCAGGCTGCTCGCGGCCGGCTGGGCGATCTCCTTGGCCAGGATGCTGAGCACAGTGCCGACATAGGTGAAGCCCGTGGCGCCATGGCGGCGCACCTGATCGAGAAAGCGCGACGCCGAGAAGCGCGGCGCGAGCGCGATGCGGCAGCCGACCGTCAGCGCCGACATCACCGCATACATCTGCGGGTTGGCGTGGTGCAGCGGCAGAAACGTGAGGATGCAGTCGTCCGGCGTGATGCCGACACCCTGGACGATCTTTTCACCGATCGCCCGGTAGGCGGCCGCGGGCACCACGACACCCTTGGGCTGGCCCGTGGTGCCCGAGGTGTAGAGGATCGCGAGGGGCTGGCCGTCGCCCGGCGCGGCCGCCTCCGGCGGCACCCGGTCGCGCACCGCGGCCTCGAACCCGGCCTCGCCGCCGAACGACGCCACCTTCGGCCCCGCCGCGCCCAGTTCGCGCGCGAGGCGTTCGGCCTCGCCGTCCTCGGTGAGCACCAGGCGCGCGTCGCTCTGCCGCGCCATGTAGCGCAAGGCCTCGCCGAAGGTGTCGTGCGCGATCGGCACCGCCACCGCGCCCCGGTGCGCGAGCGCGAACCAGCAGAACAGGAACAGCGGCCGGTTCGGCACCGCGAGCAGCACGTGGTCGCCGGGCTGAATGCCCTGCTCGGCGAGCCAGCCGGCGCCCCGCGCGGCCAGCGCGGCCACTTCGGCGAAGCCGTACGTGCGGTCTTCGAACGAGACGAACGGCTCGTTCGGGCGGGTCTGGGCCAGGCGTTGCAGTTGGTCGATCATGGTTTCGGGTCGGGGACTTCAGGTCGAGGAGGGGATGGTGGACAGCGGCAGGCGCGCGAGCGATTTGCCGATGGTGTTCTTGAGCACCTCGGCCGATCCGCCGGCGATTTCGTAGGCCTTCGCGTCGCGCAGGAAGCGGCCGTAGGGCGCGTTCTCCATCACGCCGTAGGCGCCGCACACCTGCACGCAGGTGCTCGCCACGTCGGTCGCCAGGCTCGCCGCGAACAGCTTGGCCTCGCTCGACAGGCGCGCGATGTCGCCGCCCGCGTCGAGCGCCTCCGCCGCGTGGTAGGTCAGCAGGCGCGCCGCGTCGATGCGCGCGGCCATGTCGGCGAAGTACCATTGGATGCCCTGCTTGTCGAACACCGTGGTGTCGAACACGCGGCGCCGGCGCGCGTGGTCGAGCGCGTGGTCGAACGCCGCCCGCGCCACGCCCAGGCTGATGCCCGCGGCCATGGTGCGCGAGTAGTCCAGCGTGGTCACGGCCTGGCGCACGCCCTTGCCGTCTTCGCCGATCAGGTGGTCGTGCGGCAGGCGCACGCCCTCGAGCCGGAGGTTCACGTGCGGGCCGTTGCGCAGCCCGAACGTCGCCGAGTTGCGGCCCAGGTAGGTGGTCACGCCCGGCGCATCCGCCGGCACGGCGAACGCCGAGATGCCGGCCTCGCTCTGCGCGAGGATGATGAAGAGCTGCGCCGCCGAGCCCGAGGTGATGAACGACTTCTCGCCTTCCAGCACCCAGCCGTCGCCGGTTCTGCGCGCCCGGGTATCGAGGCTGCGGATGTCGCTGCCGTGGTTGGCCTCGGTCAGCGCGTAGCTCGAGATCAACCCTTCGGCGAACGCCGGCAGGTAGCGCCGCTGCAGCGCCGGCGAGCCGAACAGCCGCAGGATGGTCTGCGCCTGCAGGATGGTGATCAGGCTGATGCCCACGGCGGCGCTGCCGTACGACACCTCTTCGAACACCGCGAGCGCCTCGCGGTAGCCCCGGCCGCCGCCGCCCGTCTCGCGCGGCATGAACACCGTGTTGTAGCCTGCGCGGGCCAGCAGGCGCACGGCCTCGGTCGGGTAGACGTCTTCGCGGTCGATCGCGTCGGCCTGCGGCGCGATGTGCGTGCGCACGATCTCGCGCAGCGGGCCGGTGAAGGCGTCTGGCGCCAGCTCGGACCAGGCGCGGGGTTCGACGGGGTGCATGGCCGCTCCAAATATTCAATTGGCTGAATAATATTACAGCATATTGACTTCAGAAAGGGCTTGCCACAGAATCTGCCTGCCGTGACGAGTGGGACAGGAAAGTGAAATGAACCAGCGATGGAGACAGCGCCCCCCGGGTTCGAACTGGGGGGATTTCGGTGCAGACGACCAGTTGGGCCGCGTCAACCTGCTCACGCCGGCCAAGGTCCTCGAGGGCGTGGCGGAGGTCCGCACCGGGCAGTCGTTCTGCCTCAGCATGCCGCTGGACTTTCCCGGCGGCGCGGTCCTCAACCCGCGCCGGCACCCGCCCCGGCTCGCGCCCACGGTGCAGGACGGCTGCCCGTGCATCAACTTCCCGCTCGCGCGGCTCGACCCGCGCAACACCGACGTGCTGAGCGACGACCAGGTCACGCTCGCGCTGCAGTACTCGACCCAGTGGGACGCGTTCGCGCACATCGGCTCGCACTTCGACGTCGATGGCGACGGCAAGCGCCAGAAGGTCTACTACAACGGTTTCCGCGCCAACGAGCACGTGGTCGGCCCGGTCGACTACCAGGCGTCGGGCGAAGACGTGCCGGTGCCGACCGGGGGGGCGCACGTCGGCGCCCGCGCGCTCGACATCGCCAACTTCGCGGTCAAGGGCATGCAGGGCCGCGCGGTGATGGTCGACCTGAAGAAGCATTTCGGGCTCGAGCGCCGCTCGGTGACGTTCGCCGATCTGCGGCAGGTGATCGAGGCCGACCGCATCGACGTGCGGGCCGGCGACATGGTGCTGCTGCGCACCGGCTTCACCGAAGTGCTGATGGGCATGAACCGCTCGCCCGACAAGGACACGCTCGACCGCACCGGCTGCGTGCTCGACGGCCGCGACGAGGCGCTGCAGCAGTGGATCACCGACAGCGGCGTCGCCGCGCTGTGCGCCGACAACTACGGGGTCGAAGGGATTCCGGCGCGCGAGGCGCTCGGGAGCCGGCCCTCGCTTCCGCTGCACGAGCACTGCCTGTTCCGCCTCGGCATTCCCCTGGGCGAACTCTGGTGGCTGGCCGAGCTGGCCGACGCGCTCGCCGGGCAGCACCGCACCGCCTGCCTGCTGACCGCGCCGCCGCTGCGCCTGCCCGGCGCCGTCGGCTCCCCCGCAACGCCGATCGCGACCATCTGACGGTGCCCGGCGATGACAACCACCCCGCCATGAACGCCGCCGCGCCACCACGCCGCCTGGGCCAGGGCTTCTATTGGCAGGAGCTCGAAACCGGCATGCGCTTCGCCACGCAGCGGCGCACGCTGACCGAGACCGACCTGGTCAACTTCATCTCGGTCACGGGAATGCTCGAGACCATCTTCATCGACGCCACCTTCGAAGGCGGCGCGATCCGGGGCCGGCCGGTGCCGGGCGCGCTCACCTACACGTTGATCGAAGGGCTGATCCTGCAGACCATGATCCAGGGCACGGGCCTGGCGATGCTCGAGCTGCAGCAGCGCATCCTGGCGCCGGTCTGCGTGGGCGACACGATCGAGGCCACGGTCGAGGTCGGCCGCATCGTTCCGACCTCGCGCGGCGGCCGCGCCGTGGTCGAGTCGACGATCGACGTGTTCAACCAGCACGGCACGGCCGTCATGACCTACACGGCCAAGCGCATGCTCGCCGGCCGCCCCGCCCAGGCCGCCACATGAATGCCCGCCTGGCCCATTTCCACAACCCCCGAAGGAGACACCCATGAAAAGCGCATTGCTGCAGCAAATCGAATCGACCCGTGTTGCGCGGTTTTCCAAGCTCAAGCATTTCGGGTTGGCGTTCGTCGACTCGCTGCTGCCCGAAGGGCGGAAGAAGAACCTCAAGGTCATCGGCAAGGGCGTGGTGGAGCGCGACGACATGGCGCCGCCCATCAATGAAGACCACGGCTTCACCGTGTCCTACGTCCTGGTGCCGCCCGGCGGCGGCGCAAGCCTGCATGCCCACAAGACCGCCGAGGTGTTCGTGCCCATCAACGGCGAACTGCACGTGCTGGTCGGCGAAGACAAGGAGGAACTGGTGATGCAGCCGCTGGATGTGGTGTCGATCCCGGTGGGCGTGATGCGCGGCTTTCGCAACCACACCGACAAGGAAATCGTCCTGCTCGCCATCGTGGGCGGCCACACCGGCGGCGGCAGCGTGACCTGGCATCCCGAGGTGCTGGAACGCGCCGCGAAGGAAACCGGCCTGGCGCTCGACGGCGACGGCCAGCTCAAGCGCCTGCCGAATTTCAAGGAGCCGCAGGACCTCCAGGGCAGCAGCGTGTTCTGAACACGGACACCCCCCTCTTCAAAGGAGACAACCCCATGACCATTCGCTTCCCGACCTTCCGGCCGCTCCCGCAGCGGCCCACCCGGTGGCTCGCGCGCGCCTGCGGCGCGCTGGCGGCGCTGCTCGCCCTGGCGGGCAGCCTGCCGGCCGCCGCCCAGCAGCCGTCGGCCTACCCCAACAAACCGGTGCGCGTGATCGTCCCGTTCCCGGCCGGCACGTCGCCGGACATCGTGGGGCGCTTCCTGGTGCAAAAGCTGGCCGAGCGCATGGGCCAGCCCTTCATCGTCGACAACCGGGCCGGCGCCGGCGGCGCGCTCGGCGCCGAAGCGGTGGCGAAGGCCCCGCCCGACGGCTACACCATCTTCCTGATGGCGAACTCGATCGTGGCGATGAACCAGTTCATCTACAAGAAGCTCAGCTACGACCCCGAGAAGGACTTCGACCCCGTCACGCTGCTCGCCGACGTGCCCTACGTGCTGCTGGCCAACAAGGATTTCTCGGCCAGGACCCTGCCCGCCCTGATCGCCGCGGCCAAGGCCGAGCCGGGCAAGATCAACTACGCCTCCGCGGGCGTCGGCGGCGCCGGGCACGTGATCATGGAGCTGCTGAGTTCGCTGGCGGACATACGGCTCACGCACGTTCCCTACAAGAGCGGCGGGCTGGTCGACGTGATCGCCGGCGTCGTGCCGCTGATGCTGCAGCCGACGACCACGGCCATCGAGCAGATCAAGGCCGGCACCGTGATCGGACTGGGCATCACGAGCGAGAAGCCGCTGGCCCAGTTGCCCAACGTGCCGCCGATCCATGAAGCGGTCCCCGCCTTCAAGTCGGCCGACGGCTGGCAGGGCATCATGGTGCCGCGGGGCACGCCACCCGCGGTGATCAACCGGCTCAACCGCGAACTCACGGCCATTCTCGCGCTGCCCGAAACCACCGAACGGTTCACGCAACTGGGCATCGTGGCGCATGCCACCACCCCCGAAAAGATGAACGAGATCATCGCCGCGGAAGTGGTGCGCTGGCGCAAGGTGATTGCCGACGCGAAGATCGAGGCGAACTAGGACCGCTGGGCCGGCAAGAACCGGGCGCCGCTCGACCTCAGTGCCGGGCGGAACGGCTGGGAAGCCGCAGCCTGGCCAGCCCGGTGTTGGTCCGATGGCCCAGCTCGTTCTCGCAAGTCAGCTCCAGATCGATCCAGGGCTCGTCGGCGCAGGCCGACTTCGCGCTGACCGTTCCTCTGCACACCACTTTGAACCCGATGAGCAGCCAGCTCCGGTTCATCTGGGACAGGCTCGTGATCCACGTCGCGGGCCCACCCCACCGGGTCAGCAGCGTGCCGAACCATGGGATGCGCATGTGGCCGAATACATAGGCATCCGGGATGGCGCCGTTCTCCGATGGGCCCCCCACTTCGTCCGCCCCGGTGCCGTGCGTCGCGGCGCAGAACCGCCCCAGATGCTGAAGCATCAGCGGACCCAGGTGAAGCGGCGTGACGGCTTCACCGATCTGCACGTCCTCGAAATACCGCTGGGCGTCCCGCCTTGGCGGAGGCATATCAAACGTTCCCGGAAATCGGGTGGGCAGGATGACGTTCCTGCTTTTTCCCGCCGGCAGAGGCGGATAGCCGGCGGCGCTGCTCTTTCCCGCCGTGGCCTTGTTCAGGACGAAGTAGGTTCCGGTGCGGACCGCGACGTCCTCACCGCGCTGATTCCAGTAGCGGGTGCGCAGGCGCAGCCGTATGCTCGGGCCGACGGAGCGGCCGTTCTTGAGTTCGGCCTGAGCCACCTTGCTGTGTGAAATGACCACGTCTCCGGGCCGGACCGGGCGTTCGAACGCCCATTCGTCAGCGGCATGGGTCACCGCGGACAGGGCGTTTCCCGCCGCGTCGCGCACGTCCGGAAAGTGTCGCGCCAGCCATGACGACGATCCATGGCTCGACAGGTATCCCGGCGGCGCGATGATGGAGTTCCAGGCGCTGGCGCGGGCGAAGTCATGGTCGAGGTAAAGGGCGTTGTAGTCGTCGACCGCGTGGGCATAGTGCCGGATGCTGTCGCGCGTGACCTCGTAGTTGTATTGCTGCGGCTGCGGCAGATCCTTGTCGACGATATCCAGGAACGGGGTCACGTCGATCGCCTGCACGCCGGCCCCCATCGCGCCACCCATCCCCTACTCCGCGGTGATGCCGGCCGAACCGATGACGGCGGCCCAGTTTTGCCGCTCCGCCTGCAGGTACGACGCGAACGCCTGCCGCGTCATCGACTTCCTGTGCAGACCGAGCTCCCCGAGCTTTTTCTGCACCTCCGGTTCGCTCAGGACGGATTCGATTTCGGCATAGACGCGTTCCGCGATGTGCGGCGGCGTCTTGGCGCTCAACAGGAATCCGTACCACATCGTCGCCCGTACGCCCGCCAACCCGGCTTCCTCCAGCGTCGGGACATTCGGAAGCTTGTCGCTTCGACTCGAACCCGTCACGGCGAGCACCTTCAGCTTCCCCGCGTTCTCGAAGTTGGCGGCGCTCGTGACGTTTGCCATCGTCATGGGCACATTGCCGGCGAGCACGTCGTTCAGCGCGGCAACGCCCCCCTTGTAGGGAACGTGAAGGATCCGAACGCCGGCCGCTTTCAGGAAGAGCTCGGCGGCCACATGGGTTCCCGCGCCGATGCCGCCCGAGGCGTAGCTGAAGCGGTCAGGCCTCTCCTTCATGCGGGCGATCAGTTCGGCGATGTTGCTCGCGTTCACCGATGGGTGCACGACGAGTGCGAACATCTCGTCGCCGACGAACGAAATGGGCGCCAGGTCTCGCGCCGGGTCGAAGGCCAGCGACTTGTACAAGGAAGGATTGATCGAAACCGGCCCGGCATACCCCATCAGAAGCGTGTGCCCATCCGGCGCCGCCCGGACCACGAACTCGGTGCTGATGTTCCCACCCGCGCCCGGCTTGTTGTCCGTCAGGACCGGCTGGCCCAGCTTGCTCTGCAGCCGCTCTCCCACGATCCGCGAGATCGTGTCCGAAGGGCCTGGCCCTGGCGGGTAGGCGACGACGATACGGACGGCCTTGTCGGGCCAGGCCGCCGTTTGACCCGTGGCGTCCGGCGCGTTGAGGAACGCACCCACGATCGCGGCCAGCCACATCCAATGACCATGCTTCATTTGACTTCTCCAGCAGAAACCGATGGGAAAGCGCCCACCTCGTCAAACCGGGCCTTTTGCCAGCGCAACGCCGCGCTCAGCCCCGCGCTCTTGGCCCGCATCGAGAACTCGCTCGGCGCACGGGAGCTCAGGGATTCGACGCAGTGCGCCTCCCTCGAGGTGGCCATTTCGTCCAGGCGCATGAGGTCGTAGAGGCGCCTCGTGTTGGCCTTGTTCGCGCGCAGCGTGCCTGCGGGAAGCAGGCACATGTGCCGCACGATGCGCTCGACCCGGCCGTCGAGTGCGTCCTGCGCCACCACCTCATTGACGATCCCCAGCGCCAGGGCCTCTTGCGCGCCCATGAACCGCCCCGTGAGTTGAAGCTCGTTGAGCTTCTTCATGCCCATCATCCATTGGAGCAATGGGAAAAGGTGTCCGCCGTCGCCGAATTTGA
Source organism: uncultured Hydrogenophaga sp. (assembly GCA_964487025.1). GTDB lineage: Bacteria > Pseudomonadota > Gammaproteobacteria > Burkholderiales > Burkholderiaceae_C > Hydrogenophaga. Next base: position 8,822 of record CAZAPJ010000022.1, on the reverse strand, counting down.
TCTCCGGATCTCCAAAGTACGCGTCCGTCGACGCGTACGTCAGATCCGCCACCACGCTGAGGGAAAATCCGCCGCCGACACAGGCCCCGCGCACCTTGGCGATCACCGGCTGCGGCTGCGACCATATCTGGCGCAAGGTCGCGTAAGCGAGCGAGAAATGGTGCCGCCAGTAGTCGGTCGTCCGGGGTTGCCCATCGGCTGGCGGGCTGACGTCGTAACCGGCCGAAAAGGCTTTCCCTTCTCCGGTCAGCACGACCACCTTGACCGAAGGATCTTCGGCCACATCGGACAGCACCGACTTGAGCTCGACGTTCAACTGGTCCGTCAGCGCGTTGAGTTTGTGCGGCCGGTTGAGCGTGATCGTCGCCACTTCGCCCGCGGGTTCGTACTTGATGGCGGTCAGGTCGGTCATCGAAACCCCTCATTTGCGCAGGATCAGCCGCGCGTCGGCAACGATCCCCCCCGGGAATCGCCTGTTCACGATGACCGGGTTGAACTCCAGCGTGTCGAGCCGCTCCCCGATGGCCTGCGCCATGCGCCCGACCTGCATCAGGAGGCGGGCCAGCGAGCTAAGGTCCGCGACGGGCCCGCCCCTGAACCCCTCCAGCAGCTTGCGGGCCCCGCTTCGATCCATGGCGTCGAGCGCTTCCTGCTCGGTGAATGGAGCGACCAGCAGCGCGGTTCGATCCATCGCCTCCAGAAGACGCCCGCCCAGCCCGCAGATCACGACGGCCCCGAAGCTCTCGTCGTGCCGTGCACCCACGTAGAACTCCACGCCGGGATCCACCTGCTCGGCGATCAGGATCCCTTCGCCGGCTTGCGTCCCGACCGCAGGCGAGAGGCAGGCGATCAGGCGCGAGAACTCCCGCCCCGCGGAGCCGGCATCGACACCCAGGACGACGCCACCGACATCGCTTTTGTGCACGACGCGGCCGGTGTCGATCTTCATGGCAAGGGGCGGATGCAGCAGCCGCGCGGCGGCCGCCGCTTCGACGGCGCTGGTGGCCCGCCTGGTGGGTGTCGCCGCAATCCCCTGTTGCGCCAGCAGCGGAAACAGCACGGCCTGAGACACCGTCCCGTCTTCGAAGGTGTCAATGCCTTCGAAGCCGCGGCATTCGACCCCTGGATGGATGGGCCTGGGACGGCTCGCCTGCCACCGGGCGAATCGCCCCAGGTGCGCCAGCGCCGCAATCGATTCTCTGGCGCCTTCGAGCGCGGGCACGCCGGCCGCGATCGCCTCGCCGACCATTTCCGGGGCCGTGTGGCCGGATCGGCTGGTCATGACGACGACCGCCTTCTCCTGCACCAGCGCTTCCTTCGCCGCCGCACCCAGCATCTGGGCATTGAGTGAAAGCGCCGGGTCCGCGTTGTCGCGATCGAAAGATTGCAGGACCGCGACCACGTCGACACCGGGGTCCCGTGCGACCGCCTGGATGCAGGCGCGCATCCGGTCGTGATAGCTGGCGGGGTTTCCGAATCCCATGCCCACGTCCACCGGGTTCTGGGGAACCACGTCTTCGGGCAAATAGAGCGCCGAGTGCAGTTGGGCGACGGTCGCCGGCGCGAGGTCCGGCAGGTCAAGGCCTTGCCTTGCGGCGAGGTCCGCGACCAGGCCGAGCTCGCCCCCGGATGTCGCGAGCACCCCGACACGGCAGCGCCCGACAGGTTTTTTCAGCGCCGCGAACAACTCGACGGTCTGCGCCAGTTCGTCGAGATCCTCCGCGAGTACGATCCCGGCCTGGGACAACGCTTGCTGGTAGACATGCCCGGAGCCGGCGAACGCCCCGCTGTGGCCCCGGGAAACGCGACCGCCTTGTTCCGTCAGCCCGGACTTGACGAGGATGATCGGCTTGCCCGCTGCGTGCGCCCTGTCGGCCAGGCCGAATATCTCGCGGGGCTTGCGAAGCGCCTCGATGAAGCCGACGATGACCTTGGTCGATGGGTCATCGATCGCAAACGAAATCAAGTCCTCCGCCGTGGTGACCGCCTCATTCCCGGTCGACGCCAGGAACGACAGGCCATGCCGGCCGGCCACCTCGCGAAGAATCCCCGCGATGGACCCGCTCTGGCTGATCGCCGCGATCGACCCCGCTTCAACCGTCGAATGGCCTCCCAGGCTGGAAAGCGCTGCGCGGTGGGTGTAGCTGATGATTCCCAGACAGTTTGGGCCGATCGCCGGAATGTTGGCGTCGCGACACAGCGCCTGCAGTTCCGCCTGCCGGCGTTTTCCTTCCGCGCCTCTTTCGCCGAAGCCGCCGGAATGGATCATGAGCGAGCGCGCCCCTGCCGCGACCGCCTCGCGTGCCGCCGGCAGTACCTTTTCCACCGGCAAGCTGATGATCGCGACGTCCACGGGCTCCGGGATCGCCGTGATCGAACTCCAGCTCTTCTCGTCGAATATCGAGTCGTAGTTGGGATTGATCAGGTAGATGCTTCCGGGGTACCCCATCCTCCGGTTGGCCGCGAGGAACCGGCGCGTGAAGCTGACGGCGCTGGGACGGCCGCTGGCGCCGAGGAGCGCCATCGACTTCGGATTGAAGACCGTGCCGAGATCGGGTTGAAGATTGTTCACGGTGACTCGTCTTGCAGTTTGGAGCCATCCTATTGAGCGAAACTGCTCCGAACAAGCATTGTTTTAGCGACGCAACGTTCTAAAATCAGCAACACTCAGGCACACGCCCACCCTTGACCCGGGAGAGACATGTTTTCGATCCGCATGCGCTACTTCATGGAAGTGGCCCGCCAGGGCTCGATCCGCAAAGCCGCAGCGCAGTTGTACATTGCGGCTTCCGCGGTCGACAGGCACGTCCTTGCGCTGGAAGACGAGCTGGGCTGCGCGCTGTTTGAACGACTCCCCAGGGGCGTCAGGCTCACGCCCGCGGGGCAGATCGTTTTCGATACGAGCAAGCAGTTGCAGCGTGACTACGACGTGGCGATCTCCGATCTGGACCTGCTTCGCCAAGCCAAGCGGGGCCATGTGACGATAGCCACATTGCAGTTGCTCGCCGAGGACTTCTTTCCCTCCGTGCTTCGCGAGTTGCTGAACGACTACCCTGGAATCACCTATACGGTCCACACAGGGAATTCGGTCGAGATCGCCAGGATGATCGCCGAGAACGACGTCGATATAGGGCTGGTCTGGGAACCGCGGCAGGGAGCCATGCTGCATCGGATCAAAACCGTCAAAGTGCCTTTCGGCGTGGCGCTGCCTGCGTCTCACCCGCTTCGAAGCCGGGAAGAGATTCAACTCCGGGAATGCGCCGGTTATCCGGTGGTGTTTCCTACAGGGGGAGAACTTCGCGAGGTGCTTGATCGGTTGCAGCAGGGCCTGAAGGAACGCATCACGCCGGCGATCGAAACGGCATCGATATCCATGCTTCGGACGCTGGTTCGCGAGGGCACCGGCATCGCGCTGACATCGCTGGTGGCCGTGCTGAGGCACGTGATCAGTGGGGAGATCGTGTTTCGGCCGCTGAAGGAGCATGTGCGGCTGTCAACGGCCTTGACCTTGTTCGTGAAAGACAACCGCAAGCTTCCAACGGCCGTGGGATTGGTTGCCGATCGACTGGCCGATCGATTTCCTTCCATGGGCCAGATCCCCTCCTCGCGCGGAAGATCCCGTCGAAGAGCGTAGGACAGACCAGGCCCGCCATGGCGAGGGCCCTTCAGGCCATCAGGTACTTGTCGGGCGTCGCGGTGGAGCCTTGGTTGCCCAGGGTGCGGACCGCATCGGGCCCACCCAGGCGCTGCACCAGCGCGTTCTGGTCGTCCTTGGCGCGGCGATCCACCGCCTCCGGATCCAGGCGCGCGCGCAACTCGCGCTCGAACGCATCGAGCACCCGCGCCTCGACCACCTCCACCAAGGTCCACGCTCCCTTGGAAAACACCTGGGCACGGCACTGGCAACGCCGTTGAGCAAGCGTGAGAGCGGAATGCCCTCGGCGCGGGGAAGAGCGAGTGCCTCCCCGGATACGGGCAGCTCTGTGGAAGGAAAGGAGTTCGGAACTTCCAGAGGACTAGGCAGCCACTAGGCGAACATTGCCAGATCGCTCCCCTCGTCGACATACCAGCGCTTGACCGCGCCATCGAAGCGCGCGCCCAACCGCGCCACCTCTCTGAGTGCCTGCGCCGCCTGCGTCGATGGTGCAAGCGCCAGCATCTGCGCTGCCGCTACGTCTGGGTGGCAGAACTCCAGCAGCGGGGCGCGATGCATTACCACCTCGCTATCTGGCTTCCCAAGCGCGTGCAACTGCCCAAGTTTGACAAGCAGGGCTGGTGGCCGCACGGCATGACCCAGCGCGTCATCGCCAAGAACGCGGTTGGGTACCTGATGAAGTACCTCTCCAAGCTCGGGCCACTGCATGTCTTTCCAAAGGGAGCGCGCCTTCATGGATACGGCGGGCTCACCAAGCAAGCCCGGGACGTGTGTGCATGGCTCAACCTCCCCGGTTGGTGCAAGCAGCGCTTTGGCGTTGGCGAACTCATCAAGACCAAATTGGGGCGCGTGGCGCGCGACACAGGCGAAATTCTCACCGCCATGTATCGAAGGGTTTTTATACCCGGTGGCATGCGCCTTTATCCCAACGGCCCCTTACCTGAGCGATGGGCAGATGGGCCGTACTGCTCGCTGGCGTACGGCACGGGCGTTTCGAGATGAACCCCCTTCTCCCGCCTCCACTGTTCCTGATGCCTGACGAGGTTGCGGTACTCACCGGCTACAAGGTAACGCGACGGCAAATCGACTGGCTGCGTTCCAAAGGCTGGCGCTTCGAGCTAAACGGCAATCGCCGCCCTGTCATTGCCCGGCGATACGCCGAAAAGATGCTCGGCTGCAGCACTGACGACGATCAATCGAAGATGGTTCGCCCCAACTTCGCAGCACTGCGAGGGGCGTGATGGGCCGCCGTCGCCAATCCAACTTCGACGATCCGCCACGCTTCCATCGAAAAGGCAAAACTTGGTACCACGTCACAGGCACCAAGCCGCGCACCTGGACCAAATTGAGCAGTGATCGGACCGAGGCCCTACGCCTCTGGGCAATGCGTGAAGGCCTACGAGAGGATGATTCGACCAAGATCTTTCGAGTGGTTGCGAATCGGTACATCCGCGAGGTCTACCCCCTCAAATCCGTCCGCACCCGCAAAGACAACGACAAGGAATTGGTACACCTGCTGCGCGTCTTCGGGCACATGCCCATCGACCAGATCGCACCCATGCACATTCGAGAGTATCTGGACATTCGCGGCCAGGTAGCCAAGGTCCGCGCCAACCGCGAGAAGGCCCTTTTCTCGCACATCTTCAACAAGGCAAGGGAGTGGGGCTACACAACAGCACCGAATCCATGTCAGGGCGTGAAGGGCTTCAAGGAAACTGGGCGCGACCGGTACATAACCAATGATGAATTCGAGAAGGTGCGCTCACTCGCACACTTCACGGTGGCAGATGCCATGGACCTAGCGCTACTCACCGGCCAGCGCCCCGCAGATGTGCTGAAGCTGCAGCGCACCGACATTCGCGACGGTGCCCTATGGATCATGCAGAACAAAACGGGCGCACGCCTGGGAATTGAAATAACGGGCGAATTGGCAGCCGTCATCGACAGAATCAATGGCAGATCACGCACCGCCATCAGTGCCTACCTGATCCAGGATGAGAAGGGTCAGCCGCTCAGTCAGTACGCCCTGCGTTCACGCTTCGACAAGGCTCGCACGCTGGCGAAGGTGAGCTTTCAGTTCCGGGATATTCGAGCAAAAGCCGCTACTGACACCGGCGACCTCGCCCACTCACAGAAGCTATTAGCGCACAAGAATCGAGACATGACAGAACACTACGTCAAGTCGCGCATTGGGGAAAGGGTAAAGCCGCTCCGATAAAGCGGTATCTCGCGGCTAGGGAGGTGGTGGCAGCTCAAAGACCACGTCTGCGGTTGGAGCCGCGGGCGGCGCCGCACTAGCTATCTGCTCCTCGAGCAGCTCAGCCATAAGCGCATGCAGTTGGCTAAGGTCCAGCGAGCCTGCTTTGATAGAAGCATCGGCTGCACGAAGAGCCTCCACATACCTCGGACGCTCCCTCCGCAGAAGTTCTGGGAGGATAGTTGCACCTGGCAGCCAAAAGCCTAACTTCACGCATAGCACAAAGTAGCTGGCAGCCCGTGCTGTCCTACCGTTGCCATTGATGAACGGGTGAATGTGATTTAGACGCCATAGGACGAACGCCGAAAGCGCAAGTGCATCCGCGCTTTCCCATGTCCGGTTCACTGTGTTGATGAAGTCATCCATCAACGCCTCGACCCGAAAATGTTCAGGCGGGTTGTGATTCCCAACAGTCACTGGACATGGACGGTACTCACCTGCGTTCGTATGAAGACACGTGATCGCCTGGAAGTTCAGTGCCTTGACGACATGATGGGAGATGAAGGGCCGCTGAACAGCAAGGCTTGCTCCGACCAGTGACCTGAGAAAGTCATATTGCCGAGTGCCATTGGCGATCTCCAAGTCTTGGTAGACCTGATGATTCTCCCCACCAACGATCTCGAAAAGAATCACGGGTGAGCGGTAACGCTGCCGACTTGATCAAGGATCACTTGCCGCACACGCTCTTTGGTCACACCATTTTTGTCGTCCATGGAGCCAAACACAAACGACACGCGCTGCTCCATCAGCTCGCTCGGTGACAGCTTCTTATCAGCAGCCTTTTGGATCGCCGCCGAAAGCCTTGCATCCGTCCTCATCGCCAATACCTTGTCAATGATCATGATGCTCTCCTAGAAACGATGGACTACCAACTTGTAACAAAAGCCAGCAAAATATCGCAGACTCGTTTTGAACGGTGGAAGCTACCACGATTAGTGGTCGTTATTTGTGTATGACCGGATTTTTGCGAAAAAAATCCCGGCGCACTATAAGTAGTCCGACTACAGTACGTCAAGAACACGCAAAAATCGAAGCTCAAATTCGTGACACGCTGTCAGCGGCACAGAATTGTAGAAAATTGGCTTGAAATGTAGAAACGCCTCAGAGCCCATACTGGGCGCTGAGGCGCATACATACTGGTGGCCTGGGGCGGAATCGAACCACCGACACGCGGATTTTCAATCCGCTGCTCTACCAACTGAGCTACCGGGCCTTGGGAAGAGCGTGATTGTAGCAGTTTCCTCGGCGGACACGTCCGGCCGGCGCAGGGTGCGCCACAGGCTCAAACCGCGTTGCGCTGCTTGCTGCGCGCCAGGTCCACGCCCAGTTGCTTGAGCTTGCGGTAGAGGTGGGTGCGTTCCAGGCCGGTCTTCTCGGCCACGCGGGTCATGGAGCCGGCCTCCTTGGCGAGGTGGTACTCGAAGTACGCTTTCTCGAATTCGTCGCGCGCTTCGCGCAGCGGGCCTTCCAGGTTGAAGGACTGGGAGGGCTGCGGGCCGAGGGGGTTGCCTGCGGCGGGCGATTGTTGCTGCGACTGTTCGGCCAGGCCGCCGTGGCCCGCCGCAGCGGCGTCGGCCGCCGTGGCCAACAAGCCCCCGCCCGCAACGGAAAAAGCCGACGCAGCGCCGCTACCGCCGGTGCCGCCGCCCGGGGCGCGCACCATCGTCGGCTGCGGCGCCGGCGCCGAGCCATTGCCGCCACCGCCACCGCTGCCGCTGCCGTTGCCATTGCCGCCCGGCCGCGCGGGCGACGACTTGTTGAGCCCCTGGTCCACCGCCTTGAGCAGCTTCTGCAGGGTGATGGGCTTTTCGAGGAAGGCGGCGGCGCCGATGCGGGTGGCTTCGACGGCGGTGTCGATCGTGGCGTGGCCGCTCATCATGATCACCGGCATGGTCAACAAGCCGGTGCTGGACCATTCCTTGAGCAGGGTCACGCCATCGGTGTCCGGCATCCAGATGTCGAGCAGCACGAGGTCGGGGCGCAGTTGCGACCGGACCGCGCGGGCCTGCGCGGCATTCTCGGCCAGCTCGACCGTGTGGCCTTCATCGTTGAGGATTTCGGAGAGCAGGTCCCGTATCCCCAGTTCATCGTCGACGACCAGAATAGTTGCCATGGCTCGGTGCACTCCCCTCGGGGCATGTTGTCAATTCGCAACTGCAAATGATAGCGACACTTGGGCGCCCGTCACCAGGCCATCGGTCACACGGTTGGCCAGGTCGACCCGGCCGCCGTGGTCGTCCATGATCTTCTTGACCACCGCCAGGCCCAGGCCGGTCCCCTTGGTCTTGGTGGTGACGTAGGGCTCGAAGGCGCGCTGGAGGATGTGCTCGGGAAACCCGGGGCCCTGGTCGAGCACGGTCAGGCGCACCCATTGGCCGGAGTCGGAGCGCCGGGTGCGCAGCACCACTTCGGCGCCGGCCTGGCCGGCCATGGCGTCCTGCGCGTTCTGCACCAGGTTGTGCAGGGTCTGGCGCACCTGCTGCGCATCGGCCAGCGCCGGCGGCAGGTCGTCGGCCAGCTCCAGCCGCACCGGCACGGCGGCATGGTCGTACATCCCGAGGATGTCGCGCACCAGCGCGTTGAGGTCGGTCGGGGCCAGCCGGGCGGCGGGCAGGCGCGCGTAGTCGCGGAACTCGTTGACCAGGCGCTTCATGGCGTCGACCTGGTCGACGATGGTGCGCACCGACTTGTCGAGCACGGCCTGTTCGCCGGGCTGCACCTTGCCTTCGAGCTTCATCGCCAGGCGCTCGGCCGAGAGCTGGATCGGCGTGAGCGGGTTCTTGATCTCGTGCGCCAGGCGCCGCGCCACCTCGCCCCAGGCCTTGGCGCGCTGGGCCGAGACCATTTCCGACACGTCGTCGAACACCAGCAAGCGCTCGTTGTTGGGCAGCAGCGCGCCGCGCGCGATCA
>CAZAPJ010000021.1:0-64989 GCA_964487025.1 uncultured Hydrogenophaga sp. | reverse complement strand
TGATGCCGGCCTTGCGGTCGCGGTTCCACAGGTCCATCGGCGCCTTGGCCGGGATATAGAGCAGCTGGGTGTACTCGGTGCTGCCCTCGACCCGGTTGTGGCTCCACGTCAGGGGGGCCTGGCTGTCGTAGCTGAGGTTCTTGTAGAACTCGGTGTACTGCTCGTCGCTGATGTCCTTCTTGCTGCGCGCCCACAGCGCGTTGGTCGAGTTGACGGTCTCCCACTTGTCCTGGACCACGTAGGCGTTCTTCTCGGCGTCCCAGGTCTCCTGGCGCATCCGGATCGGCAGGCTGATGTGGTCGGAGTACTTGCCGATGATGGACTTGAGCTTCCAGCGGTCGAGGTACTCGCCGGCGCTCTCGCGCAGGTGCAGGATCACGCTGGTGCCGCGCGCAGCGCGCTCGATCGCCTCGACCTCGAAGTCGCCGCTGCCGCCGCTGCTCCAGCGCACCCCCTCGGCGGCCGGCAGGCCGGCGCGGCGCGACTCGACCACGATCCGGTCGGCCACGATGAAGCCGGAGTAGAAGCCCACGCCGAACTGGCCGATGAGCTGGGCGTCCTGCTTCTGGTCGCCCGAGAGGCGGTTCATGAAGTCCTTGGTACCACTTTTGGCAATGGTGCCGAGGTGCTCGATCGCCTCCGGCGCGCTCATGCCGATGCCGTTGTCGGTGATGGTGATGGTCCTGGCTTCGCGGTCGAAGGCCACGCGCACCTCCAGGTTGGGCGCGTCCTCGAACAGGGCGGCGTCGTTCAGCGCCTCGAAGCGCAGCTTGTCGCAGGCGTCCGACGCGTTGGAGATCAGCTCGCGCAGGAAGATGTCGGGGTTGGAGTACAGCGAATGCGTGACCAGGTGCAGCAGTTGCGCCACTTCGGCCTGGAAGGAATGGGTCTGTTTGCTCATGGGATCGCGTGAAACACAAAACGGGAGGGGCGAAAACGCCGGCGCCGCCGGGAATGAACGGGCGGCGCGAGCCGGAATTATGGTCGGGCGGGGGATTTTCAAGCCCCGGCCGGCCGCACGCGCCCTCTCAGAAGCGCTCGCCGGGCCCGAGGAAGCGCCACTGCCCCAGCGGCAGATGGCCCAGCACCACCCGCCCGATGCGGATGCGCTTGAGGCCCACCACGTGCAGGCCGACCTGCTCGCACATGCGGCGGATCTGGCGCTTCTTGCCTTCCGTCAGCACGAAGCGCAGCTGCTCCGGGTTCTGCCAGTCGACCTGCGCCGGCTTGAGCGGCTGGCCGTCCAGGCTCAGGCCATGCCGCAGCCGCGCGAGCCGCTCGGCCGGAAACGCCGCCTGCACGTTCTGCGCCACCACGCCCGCGCCCTGCGGGCCGTTGGGCGCGTAGTGCACGCGCACGAGGTACTCCTTCTCCACCGCGCTGTCCTCGCCGATCAGCGTGCGCGCCACGCGGCCGTCCTGCGTGAGCACCAGCAGGCCGGTGGAATCGATGTCGAGCCGGCCGGCCGGGGCCAGCCCGCGCGTGTGCTCCGGCCTGAAGCGTCGGCCGTCGGCCGGCGTGCGGGCGTCGCCGCGCCACTGGCTGCGCGGGCCGATCAGGGTGGCCGCGGCCTCGTGCCCGTCCTCGGGCTGGCCGCTGACATAGCCGACCGGCTTGTGCAGCAGGATCGTGACCTGTTCGCCCTGGCGCTGGCGGGCCGGCTCGGCGACGTCGATCCGGGCGCCGGGCGCCACCAGCTGGCCCACCACCGCCAGCTGGCCATCGACGCGCACCCAGCCACGCTCGATCCAGGCATCGGCCTCGCGGCGCGAGCACAGGCCGAGCTCGGCCATGCGCTTGTTCAGGCGCTCGCCCTCGCCCGCCGCCGGCCGCGGCGCGCCAGGCGTGGCGGCGCCCGGGCGCGCAGTGGCGCGCCGGGCGGCCGGCTCGCGAACCGGCTGCGGCGCACGCGCCGGCGGTGGCGACAGCGACGCGCGCGCCGCCAGGGTGTCCGACACGCTGCGCGCGCGCGCGGGACCGGGCGGGCGCACGGGGCCGCGGCGCGGCGCGCGGGCATCGGCGGGCGCGGCGGCGGCGCGGGCGGCCTTCGGCTTGAGGCTTAGGGTGTTGTGGAGGGCGGCGGGCTTGTCGGTCGGCATGGGACCGATCATGCCCGCATCCGGCCCGTTCGGGCGCGTGGCGGGCGCGAAATGTAAGTCCGGCGTAAGACAGCGGCAAAGAAGGCGCTGAGGCCAGGGTTTTCCCCGGTCTGCATGGCGCAATTCCCCTGCGTGCACCCGTCCTGCTCAAGCTACCATCCCGGGTTTCAGACAACGCTGGAACCTTGGAGAGTACCGGAATGAAGAAACTGCTTGCCCTTACCCTGACCGCCGCCGTTTCCATGGCGGCCATGGCCCAGGACTTCCCCAGCCGGCCCATCACGATCGTGGTGCCTTTCGCCGCCGGCGGCCCGACCGACCTGGTGGCCCGCCACCTGGCCGATGCCCTGCGCAAGCCCCTGAACGGCGCCAACGTCGTGGTCGAGAACGCGGTCGGCGCCGGCGGCACCATCGGCGCGACCAAGGTCGCGCGCGCCCGGCCCGACGGCTACACCCTGCTGGTCTGGCACATCGGCATGGCCTCCACCACCAGCCTGTACCGCAAGCAGCAGTTCAAGCCGCTGGACGACTTCGAGTACCTGGGCATGATCAACGACGTGCCGATGACGCTGCTGGGCTCGACCAAGCTCAACGCCAACACGTACCGCGACTTCGAGGCCTACATCCGCACCAACGGCGGCAAGCTCAACCTGGCGCACGCCGGCCTGGGCTCGGCCTCCCACATCTGCGGCCTGATGTGGCAGTCGGCGATGAAGCTCGACAAATCCATGACCACCATTCCCTACGGCGGCACCGCCCCGGCCATGAACGACCTGATCGGCGGCCAGGTCGACGTGATGTGCGACCAGACCACCAACACCACCTCGCAGATCGAGGCCGGCCGCGTCAAGGCCTTCGCCGTCACCACCGCCAAGCCGCTGAGCGGCCACAAGCTGCTCAAGGACTACCCGTCGCTGCAGGAGATGGGGCTCCGGGGCTTCAACCTGACCATCTGGCACGCGCTGTACGCCCCCAAGGGCACGCCGCCGGACGTGGCCAAGAAGCTCAACGACGCCCTCCAGGTCGCGCTCAAGGACCCCGAGTTCATCAAGAAGCAGGAAGCGCTGGGCGCCATCGTGGTGAACGACAACCGCGTCACCCCGGCCGGCCACAAGGCCTTCGTCGCCAGCGAGATCGCCAAGCTCAAGACCGCGATCGAAGCCGCCGGCCAGTTCGCGGACTGATCGGTCCGCGATGCCAAAAAACAGCCCGCACAGCGGGCTGTTTTTCTTTGCAGTGGCCCCCTTCCCGAGGCGAGCGAAGCGAGACGGCACAAAACCCAGAGACAGCGAGGGTCCGGCTCCGCCGGCCCAAGCTGTCGTCCCCCCTCCAAGCGCCGCGCAGCGGCGCGCAAGAGAGGGGGGAAGCCGCGACGCGGCGCAGGGGGGAGTCCCTTAAATCCCCCAGGTGATCTCGACCCCGGCCTTCTCGCAGCGCTGCAGCATCTCGATGAACGGCGCCGCCCGCATGCCCAGGCTCACCGGGTCGAACGCCGGCGGCGGTTCGCCCTTGGCCTGGGCTTCATCGCGCAGCCGCTGGCGCTCAGCTTCCTCGGCCGCCGCGGCCGCGCGCAGCGCCTCGACCGCGGCCCCCATCTGCTCGGGCAACACGATGCCCGGCCCCGACGGGTCCTTGCCCAGGATCTCCAGCACGCGCTTGGCGTGCGGCCCCAGCATCACCAGTTCGCCGGTTTCGCGGGACTTGAATCGGTAGAGGGACATGAAGGCCTCCTTTCAATCGGTACCGGAAGAAGAAAAAAACATCTCCGCCCGCGGGCGGCTACCATAGCGCCGAGTCGCGCAGGTCCCGCAACCGGCGCCGTTCGCGCTGGCGCCGCGCGCGCACCCAGGCCACCGCCCCCACGCCCAGCGCCAGGGTGACTCCAGCCAGCTCGTCCCAGTCCAGCCAGCGGCCCAGCCAGGCCTTCGCGCCCCACGACGCGGCGAGCAGGCCGGCCGCCACGCCAATGAGTGCAATCGACAGGGGACGCCAGGCAGGGGACATGGGAGGGCAAACAGGATGGAGAAACGGGCGGCGGGATCGATGCGACCGCAGGAGCCGGCCTGCGGCGGCCGGACCGACGGGAAGTGGGACTGACTGAGGGCCATTCTCGCACCACACCGCCCCGCCTGCATCGAGCGAGCAACCGGCGGTGGCTACACTTCGCTCCTCCCCTTTCCTGCCCGGCCCGCGCCGCGGGTCTTTTTCTCCGCTGCCTTTCCATGGACATCCTGATGCCGGCGCTGCTGATCGCCATCGGTGCCGCCGCCGTCCTGCGGCAGCGGGAGCAAAAGCAGCGCATCGCCCTGCTCGGCCACCACCTCGGCCCGTACCGGATCGAGCAGCTCATGGAAAACCTGACGCAGGGCTACCTGCGCGCGCTCGGCGAGGACGATCCGCAGCGCCAGGCGTCGATCTGGAGCCTGCTGGCCGCCGGGGAACAGGAGATCGCGAGCCAGTTCCAGCGCTTCGCCCAAGGGTTCGGGCGCCTGGACGAGGTCCGCACCCGCGTGAGCCGGCCGCCGCTGGCGCTGCTGCCCTGGGCATCGCGCCTGTTCCCTGGGGCCAGCTTCGATGCGCGGGCCGCCTTCGCCGCGCACGCGCAAGGCATCGCGGCGGTGGCGGCGAACGCCGCGCAGCGCTCGCCGCGCGACAAGGCGTTCACCATGACCGCCGAACTGCTGCTGATGCAGCACACCTGCCACTGGTACTGCCGCTCGCACCGGATCGCCTCGGCCCGCCTGCTGCTGCGGCACCAGACCGCCTATGCGCAGGTGCTGGCGGCGGTGTCGCCCGAGACGCGCGCGGCCTACGAGGCCATCGTGCGGGTCAGGGCACGGCGTGGCGGCGGGCGAGTTCGATGAAGCGCAGCGCCGCCGGGGTCTCCTGCCCGGGCTGCCAGGCCAGCGCGAGCGTGGTCTCGCCGGACGGCGGCAGGTCGGCCAGGTCCCGGTAGACGACGCCGGGCTCGCGCTGCCCGCGCATCACGGTCGGCACCAGGGCCACGCCCAGCCCGCTCTCGACCAGGGCGAGCACCGTCGGCACCTGGACCGCTTCCTGCGCGACCGTGGGCACGAACCCGGCCGACTGGCACAGCGACATCGCCGCGCCGTGCAGGCCGGCGGCTTCGCCGGGCGGGTACATCACGAACGGCTCGCCGGCCGCGTCGGCCAGGGCGACCCGCGGCCGGTCCGCCAACGGATGGCGGCGCGGCAAGGCCAGCAGGAAAGGGTCGCGCTGCAGCGTGAGGAAGGCGGCGCTGGTGGGCTGCAGCAGCGGCGTGCGCACGATGCCGACGTCCAGGCCCTCCTCGGCCAGCGACTCGACGATGCGGCTGGAGATCGACTCGCGCAGCACCAGCTCCACCCCGGGGTAGGCGGCGCGGAACGCCGGCACCAGCGTCGGCACCACGCTGTAGATCGCCGAGCCGACGAAGCCGATCCGCAGCGCACCGCCGGTGCCCTGCGCGGCGTTCTGCGCCAGCCGCTGCATCTGCTCGCTGTGGTAGAGCATGCGGCGCGCCTCGATCAGCACCGCCTGGCCGCTGGGCGTCAAGGCCACGCCGGCCGAGGTCCGGCTGAACAGCCGGGCACCCAGCTCGCTCTCCAGCTTCTGGATCGACACCGACAGCGCCGGCTGGGCAATGTGCAGACGATCGGCCGCCCGGCTGAAATTCAGCGTCTCGGCCAGCACGTGGAAATGGCGGATGCGGCGCAGGTCCATGGTGTTCGTTCACCCGGAAAAGCGGGCTCGGCGGAGCATACCCGCTTCGCGACGAACTCAGCAGCGAACGAAGCAAGGTAGCCCCAAACCCAGAGACAGCGAGGGACGGCTCCGCCGGCCCTAGCTGTCGTCCCCCCTCCAAGCGCCGCGCAGCGGCGCGCCAGAGAGGGGGGAAGCGCCGAAGGCGCGCAGGGGGGTGTCACCCAAATTTCGCGGGCCGCTTCTCCAGGAAGGCGTCCACCGCCTCGGCATGGTCGGCGGTCTTGTGCGAGACCGCCTGGTACACCGCCGAGAGCTCCAGCACCGATTCGAGCCGCGAATGCAGCGCCTCGCGCATCAGGCGCTTGGTCAGCCGCAGCCCGTGCGAGGCGTTGAGCGCGATGCGATCGGCCAGCTCGCGCGCCGTGGGCAGCAGGTCCTCGTGCGGCACCACGCGCGAGACCAGGTTCCATTCCAGCGCCTGGCGCGCGTCGATCATGTCGCCGGTGAACGCGAGTTCGGCCGCGCGCGCCAGGCCGACCACGCGCGGCAGCAGCCAAGCGCCGCCGTCGCCCGGGATGATGCCGAGCTTGACGAAGCTCTCGGCGAACTTCGCCTTCTCGGACGCGATCCGGATGTCGCACATGCAGGCCAGGTCCAGGCCGGCGCCGATGGCGTGGCCGTTCACCGCGGCGATCACCGGCACCTCGAGGTTGAACAGGGCCAGCGACAGCTTCTGGATGCCGCGCCGGTAGTCCTGCCGGATCGCGATCTCGGACACCTCGGGCGCGGCCTGGCGCTTCATCTCGCGGATGTCGCCGCCGGCCGAGAACGAGGGGCCGTTGGCCGTGACGATCACGCAGCGCACCCCATGGTCGGCGTCGATGCGGTCGATCGCCGCCAGGAATTCCGCCACCGCCGAATTGCCGGTCAGCGGGTTGCGCGATTCGGGCTGGTTCATGGTCAGCGTGACCACCGGGCCTTGGCGTTCGTGGAGCAGGAAATCGGACATGGCAGGCAACGGGCAAGAAAGGAGAAGGAAAAAGGGGCCGCCAGCGTAGCCCGGCGGCGCGCGCGCGTCCAATACCGTTTGGCCGCGCCGCCATGGGGTTTGCTTATCGGTGGCCCGGGGTATCGGTTTTGGCTATTGGCGGCGGCCGAATCGGTATTGGACGGTGGCCGCGCGGTCCCCTTAACCTGCGGCCCGCATCCTCGCAAAGAAGACCGCGCCCATGTCGTCCTCCCTGTCCCCGCTGCTCGACCAACTCCGCCTGGCCACGCTGCCCCCCCATGCCGAGGCGTTCCGCCAGGAGGTCAAGGCCTTTCTGGCGCGCGAACAGCCGCCGGCGCCGGCCGACGTGCGGGCGCGCTCCTGGCTCGCCTTCGACGCCGAGTTCAGCCGCCGGCTCGCGGCCCGCGGCTGGGTCGGCGTGACGCTGCCGCGCGCCTACGGCGGCGCCGAGCTCGACGCCTTCAGCCGCTTCGTGCTGGTGGAGGAGCTGCTGGCCGCCGGCGCGCCGGTCGGCGCGCACTGGATCGCCGACCGGCAGAGCGGCCCGCTGATCCTGAAGTTCGGCAGCGAGGCGCAGAAGGCCCGCCACCTGCCGCGCATCTGCCGCGGCGAGATCTTCTTCGGCATTGGCATGAGCGAACCCGGCTCGGGCTCCGACCTGGCCAGCGTCGGGTCGCGCGCCACCCGCGCGCCCGAGGGCAACGGCGGCTGGCGGCTCAACGGCCGCAAGATCTGGACCACCAACGGGCACCAGTGCGACTACGTGATCGCGCTGGTGCGCACCTCCGGCAGCGCCAGCGACCGCCACAGCGGCCTGTCGCAGTTCATCGTCGACCTGCGGCTGCCGGGCGTGACGGTCCGCCCGATCGTGGACCTGACCGGAGACGCCCACTTCAGCGAGATCTTCTTCGACGACGTCGCGCTGGACGGCGACGCGCTGGTGGGCGAGGAAGGCCAGGGCTGGGCCCAGGTCACCGCCGAGCTCGCGTTCGAGCGCAGCGGCCCGGAACGGCTCTACTCCAGCATCGTGCTGCTCGACATCTGGCTGCGCCACCTGCGCGCGCGCGCGCGAAACGGCGGTGGTGATGCGCCGCTCGAAACCCTGGGCCGGCTGGCCGCCCACCTGGCCACGCTGCGGCAGCTCTCGATCGCGGTCACGGCCAAGCTCGCGGCCGGCGAGAGCCCGGTGGTGGAGGCGGCCCTGGTCAAGGACATCGGCACCGAGTTCGAGCAGTTGATCCCCACCCTGGTGGAAGGCGCGCTCGGCGCCGACCCCGCCGACCCGCCGGACCCTGAGCTGCTGCGCACCACGGCCTACGTGGCGGCCATGGCGCCGACCTTCTCGCTGCGCGGCGGCACGCGCGAAATCCTGCGCGGCGTGATCGCACGCGGCCTGGGTTTACGCTGAAAAAAGAAAGACGGATCGATCCATGTTCGCCGACGCCATCGAAGACCTGTTCCGCCTGCACGCCACCCCCGCCCAGGTGCGCGCCATCGAGCACGGGGCCAGCCCCCAGCCGCTGGCCAGCGCCCTCGAGGACGCGGGCTTCTTCGCCTTGATGGCGCCGGAGTCGCAGGGCGGCGGCGACGCCGGCTGGCGCGAGCTGCACGAGGTCGTGCGGCGCGCGGGCGCCTGGTCGCTGCCGCTGCCGCTGGCCCAGACCCTGGCCCTGCGCGCCTTGCTCGAGGACGCCGCGGCGGCGCCGGCCGGCCCTGTGACCTTCGCGCCGGTGTTGCGCGCCGGCGCCGACGGCGGCCTCGACGCGCCCCAGGTGCCGGCCGCGCGCGCGGCCGCGCACGTGGTGGGCGTGCTCGACGGCGCCTGGGTGCTGCTGCCCGTGGCCCAGGCCGAGGTCGAGGCGACCGGCGTGCACGGCTCCCTGGCGGCCACGCTGCGCTGGCCGGCCGGCGCGCCGCGCCAGGTCCTGCGGGCCCGCCTGCCGGCCGATCGCCTGTCGTCCATCGCCGCGCTGCTGCACGCGGGCCTGCTGGCCGGCGCGATGGCGCGCGCGTTCGAGCTCACCATGGCCTATGCCAACGACCGCGTGCAGTTCGGCAAGTCGATCGGCAAGTTCCAGGCCATCCAGCACCAGCTCGCCGTGATGGCCGAGCAGGTCGCGGCCGGCGGCATGGCGGCCGAAGCCGCTTTCGCGACCGCGGGCGACGATGGTTTCCCGCCCGTCGCCGCCTGCGCGGTCGCCAAGGCGCGCACCAGCGAAGCGGCCGCGCAGGTCGCCGCCATCGCCCATGCCGTGCACGGCGCGATCGGCATCACCGAGGAATACGACCTGCAGCTGAGCACCCGGCGCCTGCACGAGTGGCGCATGGCGCACGGCTCCGAGCGCCACTGGCACCGCGAACTCGGCCGCCGCTTCCTGGACGGCGGCGGCCAGGACGACGCCACCGGCTTCATCCGCACCCTGCTCTGCCACTGACCACGATGACTTCTTCCTCTTCCCGCCGACCGGCGCTCGATGGCGTGCGCATCCTCGACCTGTCCCGGGTGCTGGCCGGCCCCTGGTGCACCATGACGCTGGGCGACCTCGGCGCCGACGTGATCAAGATCGAGAACCCCAAGGGCGGCGACGACACGCGCAGCTGGGGCCCGGTGTTCAAAGGGGGCGAGTCGGCCTACTACCTCTGCACCAACCGCAACAAGCGCAGCGTGGCGGTGGACCTGAGCACCCCGGAGGGCCAGGACACGGTGCGCGCGCTGGCGGCCCACTGCGACGTGGTGGTGGAGAACTTCAAGGCCGGCGCGCTGGAGCGCTACGGGCTCGGCTACGACGCGCTCCGGCGCGTGCGGCCCGACCTGATCTGGTGCTCGGTCTCCGGCTACGGGCGCGCGTCGCCGCTGGCCGACCGCGCCGGCTACGACTACGCGGTGCAGGCCGAGGCCGGCCTGATGTCCATCACCGGCGAGCCGGACGGCGAACCGATGAAGGCCGGCGTCGCGGTGGCCGACCTGTTCACCGGCATGTACGCGGTGCAGGCGATCCTGGCCGCGATCATCGCGCGCCGCAACGACGGCCAGGGCCAGCGTATCGACCTGGCGCTGTTCGACTGCCAGTTGGCGATGCTGGCCAACGTCGCCAGCGCGGCGCTGCTCAGCGGCGAGGAGCCGAGGCGTTTCGGCAACGCCCATGCCTCGGTGGTGCCCTACCAGTTGCTGCCGGTGCGCGACGGCCAGATCGTGCTGGCGGTGGGCAACGACCGCCAGTTCAAGCTGCTGTGCGAAACGGTGCTGGAGTGCCCCGAGCTCGCGGCCGACCCGCGCTTCGCCACCAACCAGGCGCGCCTGGAAAACCGCGAGCGCCTGATCCCCTTGCTGTCGGAGCGGCTGCGCCAGCGCGACGGCGCGGACTGGCTGGCGCGGCTGGCCAGCACCGGCATCCCCTGCGGCCAGGTGCGCAGCGTGGGCGCAGCGCTGGCCTCGCCCGAGGCTCAGGCGCGCCGCATGGTCAGCACAGTGCAGCACCCCACCATCGGCGAACTGCGCATGGTGTCCTCACCCATTCACATGGACGGCACGCCGGTGCGCGAGCCCAGCCCGCCGCCCCTGCTGGGCGAGCACACGGACGACGTGCTGCGCGAGCTGCTCGGGCGCTGACCCGGGCGCTCGGCCCCGCCGGTGGGCGGCGCTGGCGCCAGACCTCGGCCAGCGCCGTTTCATCGAGCGGAACACCGGCGCGGCGCCTGGAAGCCAGCCCGGCCAGCGCCGATGATGCCGGGCAAAGGACCTGCCCGCCATGACGATGAAGACCAAGCGTTTCGAGGGTCGCGACGAGCCCGTGCTGGAACCCGGCCTGCCGATCATCGACGCCCACCACCACCTGTTCGACCGGCCGAACTTCCGGTACATGTTCGAGGACCTGCTGCAGGACATGGCCCTGGGCCATGACGTGCGCGCCACCGTCTACATCGAGACCCAGGCCATGGCCCGGGCCGATGGCCCCGCGTGGCTGAAGCCGATCGGGGAGATCGAGTTCGCCAACGGTGTCGCGGCCATGAGCGCGAGCGGGGGCTATGGACGCCCCCGGGTGGCGGCGGGCATCGTGGGATACGCAGACCTGCGGCTGGGCGCGGACGTGGCAGCGACGCTGGATCGCGCGCTCGCCACCGCCCCCGAGCGTTTTCGCGGCATCCGCCAGAACACGATCACCCACCCGAGCGAAGTGCCCTACCGGTACATGAGCCACCCGCCGGACCGGGACATCCTGAAAGCGCCGAGCTTTCGTGCCGGGTTCGCGGAACTGGCCCGGCGCGGGCTGTCGTTCGACGCCGTGGTGTTCCACAACCAGCTCCCGGAGATCGAGCGCCTGGCCGAAGCGTTCCCCGAGACCACGGTCATCGTCAACCACCTGGGCCTGGCCATGGCCATGGAGATGGGCCCCGAGGAACGCCAGGCCGTGTTCCGGGAATGGCGCGCCCACATGGCGTCCCTGGGGCGCCGGCAGAACGTGGTCTGCAAGGTGGGCGGCCTCGGCATGCCGTTCTGGGGTTTCGGCTTCGAGCGGCGCGCCGATCCCATCGGCTACCTGGAACTCGCCGACGCCTGGCGGCCCTATGTCGAGGCCGCGCTGGAGGCGTTCGGCGTGGACCGCTGCATGATGGAAAGCAACTTTCCACAGGACGGCTGGTCGTGCGGCTACGTGCCGCTCTGGAATGCGCTCAAGCACATCGTGCGGGCTTGCTCCAGCGACGAAAAAGCCGCGCTGTTCCACCGCACCGCGGCGCGCGCCTACCGGCTGGCCCCCATCGTGGACTCCGCCGCGGCGTGAGCTTCACGCCGCCGGATGGGCGACGCCATCCGGGGCCAGCCCGGCCTGGCGCAGCGTTGCCTCGGCCGAGCGGATCACCGGCAGATCGACCATGCGGCCGTCCAGGCTGAACGCCTCGCCGCCGCAGCGCGCCGCCTGTTCCACCACGCGGCGCGCCCACGCCACCTCGGCCGGCGAGGGCGCGAAGGTCTCGTTTACCGCGGCCACCTGCGCCGGGTGGATGCACAGCTTGCCGCCAAAGCCGAAGGCGCGCGAACGCGCCGCGTCGGCCAGCAGGCGCTCGGGGTTGCCGGTGTCGGCGGTCACGCCATCGATCGGCGGCGGCAGGCGCGCGCGCCGGGACGCGGCCACCAGCGCGTTGCGCGCGAACGCCAGCTCCGGCTCCTCGGGCGAGCAGCGCATGCCCAGGTCGAGCTGGAAATCCAGGTGGCCGAAGGCCAGCCGGACGACCTGGGTCGCGCCGGCCAGTTCGTTGGCCGCGTCCAGCCCGGCCAGCGACTCGATCAGCGCCAGCTGGCGGGCCGCAGGGCCCAGCCGCGCCGCCACCGCCGCCAGGGTCTGCGCGGTCTCGGCCTTGGGCACCACCACGCCGCCCAGGCCGCGCGCCACCCACGCCGCCAGCATCGACAGGTCCTCGCCATGCCAGCGCGTGTCCTCGGCGTTGATCCGCACCCAGGTGCGGGCCAGCGCCTCGGGCGCCAGCCGGCCCAGGCCATCGGCCAGCTGCCCGCGCGCCGCATCCTTGTGCGAGGCGGCCACCGCGTCCTCGAGATCGACGATCACGGCATCGGCGCCCGAGCCCAGGGCCTTGTCCAGGCGCTCGGGGCGGGAGGCCGGGACGAACAGCAGGCTGCGGAGTGGTGCGCCAGCGCCCATTTCACACGACCCCTTGCGCCCGCAGCGCCGCCACCTCGGCCGCGCTGCACCCCAGCTCGCGCAGGATGCGCTCGCTGTGCTCGCCCAGCGCCGGCACCGCGTCCATGCGGCTGCCGAAGCGGTTGTTGCTCACCGGCGGCAGCAGCGCCTGCAGCGGGCCGACGGGCGAGGCGACCTCGCGGAACCGCCGGCGCGCCTGCAGCTGGGGATGGTTCCACAGGTCCGCGACCGGGTTCACGTTCGCGTTCGCGATCCGGGCCTCGTCGAGGCGGGCCACGACCTCCTGCGCCGTGAGCGTGCCGAAGGCCGCCAGGATGAGCCGGCGCAGCTCGGCCTGGTGCTCGACGCGCCGCACGTTGCTGTCGAAGCGCGGGTCCGTGGCCAGACCGGGCTCGCGCAGCACGTTCTCGCAGAACGCCGACCATTCGCGCTCGTTCTGCAGCCCGAGCATCACGACCTTGCCGTCGCCGGCCTCGAAGGGGCCGTAGGGGTAGATGGTCGGGTGCGCGGCGCCGTGGCGCTGCGGCGGCGGCTGGCCCTCGTGGGCGTAGTACATGGGGAAGCCCATCCACTCCGCCAGCGCCTCCAGCATCGAGACCTCCACGCGCGAGCCGCGCCCGGTCCGCCCGCGCTGCAGCAGCGCGCTGAGCACGCCCGAATAGGCGTACATGCCGGCGGCGATGTCGGCGATGGAGATGCCCGCCTTGCAGGGTTCGTCGGGCGTGCCGGTGACCGAAAGGAAACCGGCCTCGCTCTGGATCATCAGGTCGTAGGCCTTCTTGTCCCGGTAGGGGCCGTCGCTGCCATAGCCCGAGATGTCGCAGACGATCAGCCGCGGGAAGTCCTGGCTGAGCGCCTCGAAGCCCAGGCCCATGCGGGCCGCCGCGCCCGGCGCCAGGTTCTGCACCAGCACATCCGCGCGGGCGATCAGGCCGCGCAGCAGCTCCTGCGCCGGCGCCTGCTTTAGGTCCAGCGCGAGGCTTTCCTTGGAGCGGTTGATCCAGACGAAATGCGACGCCAGGCCCCGCACCCGGTGGTCGTAGCCGCGCGCGAAGTCGCCCTGTCCCGGACGCTCCACCTTGATGACCCGCGCCCCCAGGTCGGCCAGCTGCCGCGTGCAGAACGGCGCCGCCACGGCGTGCTCGAGCGCGACGACCGTGATGCCTTCCAAAGGCAGGGGTTGAGGCGGCTGCGGCATGTCAGGCCAGCCCCGCTCGCGCCTGCATCGCCAGCTGCCCCTGCGGGCCGCGCGCCCAGAGCCGGGCGGCGTCGCCTTCGATGCGGCCCGCGACGGTGAACGGCGCGGTGTCGAACAAGGGGCTGACCGCCTTGAACTCGAACGACGCGATGCGCGCCTGCGGCCGTTCGCGCCGCAGGTTCTCCAGCAGCAGCGTGGCGATCATCGGACCGTGCACCACCAGGCCCGGATAGCCTTCCTCGGCCTGGGCGTAGGGGCGGTCGTAGTGGATGCGGTGGCCGTTGAAGGTCAACGCCGAATAGCGCATCAGCAGCACCGGGTCCGGCGCGATCTCGCGAGCGAACTGCTCGTCGGTGGGCGCGGCCGGCGGCTCGGGCGCCCGGGCGCCGGGCACAGGGGCCTCGCGGTAGACGATGTCCTGCTCTTCGCGGATGGCCAATTGGCCTTGCGCGTCGGCGATCTCGTGCACCACGGTCACGAACACCAGCTGGCCGCTGCGGCCGGCCTTGGCCTCGACCTGCGCGATGCGGGAGCGCCGCCGGATCTCGCTGCCCACGGCCAGCTCGCGCAGGAACGTGAGCCGCCCGCCGGCCCACATGCGGCGCGGCAGCGCCACCGGCGGCAGAAAGCCGCCACGGCTCGGATGGCCGTCCGGCCCGAGCCCGGACTGGCGCTCGCCCGGCAGGAAGTACAGCCAGTGCCACAGCGGCGGCACCACCCGCACCGCCGCCGGATCGGCCGGGTCGTCCAGCGTCGCCAGCATCAGGCGGATCGACGAGCGTGCGGCCAGGTCGACGGCATCGTCGGTGCGGCCGATCCAGTCCCGCAGGTGATCGTGGTCGCTGCCCATGGTCAGAAGGAGCGGGGCAGGCCGAGCACGCGCTCGGCCACGTGGCTCAGGATCATGTTGGTGGAAATGGGCGCCACCTGGTACAGGCGCGTTTCGCGGAACTTGCGCTCCACGTCGTATTCGCAGGCGAAGCCGAAGCCGCCGTGCGTCTGCAGGCAGGCATTGGCCGCCTCCCAGCTCGCCTTGGCCGCGAGGTACTTGGCCATGTTGGCCTCGACCCCGGCGTCCTGCCGGGCGTCGATCTTCTCGCAGGCGCGCCAGCGCATCAGGCTGGCGGCCTCGAGCTCGATGAAGGCCTCGGCCAGCGGGAACTGCACGCCCTGGTTCTGGCCGATCGGGCGGCCGAACACCTTGCGCTCGTTCGCGTACTTGGTCGCGCGCTCCAGGAACCAGTAGCCGTCCCCGATGCACTCGGCCGCGATCAGGGTGCGCTCGGCGTTGAGCCCTTCGAACAGCACCTTCAGGCCCTTGCCTTCCTGGCCCAGCAGCGCGTCCTCGGGAATCTCGAGGTTGTCGAAGAACAGCTCGTTGGTCTCGTGGTTGACCATGTTCGGGATCGGCCGCACGGTCAGGCCGTTGCCGATGGCCTGGGCCAGCTCGATGACGAAGCAGCTCAGGCCCTCGCTCTTGCGCTTCACCTCGGCCAGCGGCGTGGTGCGCGCGAGCAGGATCAGCAGGTCGCTGTGCTGCACGCGGCTGATCCAGACCTTCTGCCCGTTGATGACCCAGCGCCCGTCCTTCTTCACCGCCGTGGTCTTGAGCTTGGTGGTGTCGCTGCCGGTGGTGGGCTCGGTCACCCCCATCGACTGCACGCGCAATTCGCCTGCCGCGATCCGGGGCAGGTACTTCTGCTTCTGCTCTTCCGTGCCGCTGAACACGATGGTATTCATCACGTACATCTGCCCGTGGCAGGCGCCCGAGTTGCCGCCCGAGCGGTTGATCTCCTCCATGATGACCGAGGCCTCGGCCATCGACAGGCCCGGGCCGCCATAGGCCTGCGGGATCAGTGCGGCCAGCCAGCCGGCCTTGGTCAGGGCGTTGACGAACGCTTCGGGGTAGCCGCGCTGCGCGTCGATCTGCCGGTGGTATTCGTCCGGGAACTGGCGGCACAGGTCGCGCACCGCGTCGCGGATCTCCTGGTATGGGTCGTTCGAGGAGAGGTTCAGGGCATCCATGGGTGGTGTGTCGGGGATCGATGGAAACCGGTCATAGTAATATTTGATCGTTTTTCTGAAAAATAGAAAAAATTGATGTATCGATCAATGCCGGGCATCGAACACCCATAGGGCCTGTCAGTACGCCACCATGGATTTCAAACAACTGCGCGCCTTCGTCACCGTGGCCGAGACCGGCAACGTCACGCAGGCCTCGGCGCGGCTGAACCGGGTGCAGCCGGCGGTGTCGCGCCAGTTGCACCTGCTCGAGGAGGAACTCGGCACCGCGCTGTTCGAACGCAGCCGCAGCGGCATGCGGCTGACCCCCCAGGGCAAGGCGATGCTCGAGTACGCCCGCCGCATCCTCGACGAGGTGGCCCGCGCCAAGGCCGAGCTCCAGCCCGCCGATGGCCCGGTGTCCGGCCTCGTGACGATCGGCCTGCTGGCCAGCACCTCCGACCTGCTGGCCACCCGGCTGGCCGCCGAAGTGGCGCGCCGCTACCCCGCGATCCGCCTGCGGCTGCTGATCGGCTACACGGGCCACCTGCTCGACTGGCTCGAAAAAGGCGACGTCGATGCCGCGCTGGTGTACGGGCAGAAGAGCACGCCGGCGCTGCAGGTCAAGGCGCTGCTCGAGGAAAGCCTGTGGGTGGTCGGGCCCCCGTCCGCGCGGCTGACGCGCAAGCGTGCGCTGACGCTGGCGCGCGTGGCGCGCGAGCCCTTCATCCTGGCCAGCGCCCCGCAGGGGCTGCGCGCGGTGGTGGAGCAGGCGTTCGGCGAAGCGGGCCTCGAACTGCGCGTGGTCGCCGAAACCAATGCGCTGAGCGTGCAGAAGGCGCTGGTGATGGAAGGCCATGGCTGGACCATCCTGCCCGAGGTCGGCGCGGCCAGCGAGGTGGAGCGCGGCCTGCTGAGCGCCGCGCCGCTCGCGCCGCCGGGCCTGAAGCGCACCATCGCCCTGGCCACCCCCACGCACCGGCAGGCGACGGCGCCGGTGCGCTGCGTCGTGGCGACGCTGCAGGACTGCGTCAAGGTCGCGTTCGACGACCGCTGCTGGATCGACGCGCGCTGGCTCGGAAATTGAGTCGCGTCCGGTCGTGATGGGCCTGCCGAAGAGCCGGCCCAAGCTGTCGTCCTCCCTCCAAGCGTCGCGCAGGGAGGAGCCCCCTCACACCGCGTATTCGACCGCCAAACCCTTCAGCGCGGCCTTGCCGTTGCGGGCCATGACCGAGAACTCGTCGAGCACGCCGCTGCGTGAGCCGCCGGCGATGTGCGGGGTCAGGACCACGTTGGGCAGCCGGCAGAACCGGTCGTTGCCGGCGCGGGGTTCCCGCGCATGCACGTCCAGCCCGGCGCCCGCGATCGAACCGCTGGCCAGCGCGGCGTAGAGCGCATCCTCGTCGACCAGCCGCCCCCGGCTGGTGTTGATGAAGAAGGCGCTGCGCTTCATGCCCGCGAAGAAGCGGGCATCGGCGAATCCGACCTTGTCGGGATGATCGGCCAGGTTCAGCGACACGAAATCGGCACGCGCCAGCAATTCATCCAGCGGCACATACCGCACGCCAAGCGCCGCTTCGGCCGCCTGCGCCAGGGGCTGCGGCTTGTGGTAGAGCACCTGCATGCCGAACGCCGCCCCGAGCCGCGCCACGATCGTGCCGACCTCCCCGAGCCCGACGATTCCGATGGTGGAGCCGGACAGCCCGCGAATGCCGGACAGCCCCGTCCAGTTGGTGATGACGCCATCGGCGCACGGGTGTCCGGCGCCCACCCCCGCCCGCAGTGCCTGGTCGGCGCTCAACAGGCGCTTGCCCCAGGCCAGGGCCAGCAACAGCACATGCTCGGCCGTCCACGCCAGGGTGCGCCGCGGCAGGCAGGACACGGCGGCACCGCGACGCCGCGCCTCCTCCAGATCGATGCCGTCGCAGCGACTGCCGAGGCGCTGGACCAGCCGCAGGCGCGGATGCCGGTCGAGCCATTCCCGATCCAGGATGCTGCGCCGGAAAATAACGATGTCCGCCTCGCTTTCGAGCGGATGGCCGGGCTCCATGACCACGGCGCCGTCCGGCTCGCGCAGCCCGCGGCAATCCGCCAGCAGGCCGGTCAGATCGACCCGATCGGGCGAGAACCAGGCATGCAGCCGCGGGTCGGACTCCTGCCCCAACAGTATCCAGCGCAGGATGCGCAGCACATGGTCCTCGCCATCGAGCAGCAGAACGCGCGGCGGGTGCCCGGATTTCATGCCCGGATCAGTTGGCCGAGATCTTGGCATCCTGAATGAGCTTTCGATACACCGCGGAATCGCGCTGGATCCGCTGCATCAGCACGGTGGGCTCGCCGCCCACGGGGGTGTAGCCCAGATCGGTATAGCGCTGCCGCAGCTCAGGCACCTGCAGGATGCGGGACACCTCCTGGTTGATGCGGGCGACGGCGGCCTTGGGTGTGCCGGCCGGGTAGAGCAAGCCCACCCAGATGCCCAGGTCATAACCACGCACCCCCGCTTCGTCCAGGGTCGGCAGGTCGGGCCATTCGGGCAGGCGGCGGGACGTGGAGACCGCAAGTGCCTTGAGCCTGCCGCTTCTCAGGTGATCGGCCACGAGGCCGGGCGAGCTGAACACCGCGTCGATCTGCCCGCCCAAAAGATCGGTCAGCGCCGCCGCCTGGCCTTTGTAGGGAATGTGGATCAGGTTGATCTTGGCTTCACACTTGAGCAGCTCCGCCGCCAGATGGTGCGAAGACCCGTTGCCCGTCGACGCGATCGACAGCTGGCCCGGTTTGGACTTGACAAGGTCAAGGAATTCCCGGATGTCCCTGGCGGGCACACGCTGCGGATTCACCAACAGCGCCAGCGGCATGTTGACGACCAGGCTCACCGGCTCGAAGTTCTTGACCGGGTCGTACCGCAGGGACATCAGGTTCGGCGCGATCGTGATGTTGGCGTCCGAACCCAGCACCAGCGTATGTCCGTCCGGCAGCGCCCTGGCTGCGGCCTCGGCACCGATGACGCCGCCGGCCCCTCCGCGGTTTTCGACCACGACCGGCTGGCCGAGCGCCGCCGCGAGCCGATCGGAAATCGACCGGGCCACGAGATCGCCCGCACCGCCGGTCGCGAAAGGAACGATCAACTTGATCGGCTGGGTGGGCGCCCAATCGGCTCCAGCCGCGGGGGTGGACACCAGCCACGCGGACAGGGCGTAGCCGCAGGCCGCCATCCAGCGGGTGAACACCGCCCGGCCGGTTCCGGGCAGCAACCGCGGACGGCGCCGGTCCATGGACGCCGGACCCAGGACGGTCATCGACGAACTCGCTGTGGATTGCTGGTTGCGCATGGTCTTGTCTCCTGGAGTGATGGCCCCGACCCGTTTCCCGGGTGGAAAGGCGATCGGGCCGGCCACTGGCCCGCCGCGGGTGCAAAGGCTCGAAGCGTCTTGCTGGTTCCGGCAGATCGAAACCAGTATGGCCATGGGCCTCCACGGCCTCAACAACCCAGGCGTTGTTCCGTCTGACGAAACACCGACGAGCGGGGCCTTCCGCCCCCGGGACACGCGCGGCCCGGCTCAATAGCGGCGATGCGCCGCCGCCTGCTCCAGGGATTCGCGATGGCGGGGATCGGCGATCGCGATCATGCGCTGCATCCGCTGGTGCAGCGTCAGCCCCCGCAGGTCCGCGATGCCGTGCTCGGTCACGATGACGCAGGCGTCGCTGCGCGGAATGGTGACCGGGCCGGAAAGGGACGCCACGATCCGGCTGAAGGCCCCCGCCGTCGAAGGCAGCGCGATGATCGGGACACCACCGGGGCTTCTGATGGCCGCCCGCACGAAGTCCAGGGCCCCGCCGACCGAGCCCACGTAGTGGCCGCCGGCCATCTCCGAATTGACCTGGCCGGTCAAGTCCACTTCCACGGCGGAATTGATGGCGATGAGGCGGTCCAGCGGGGCCAGGACCGCGCCGTCGTGGGTGTATTCGGTGCCCCTGAGTTCGAGGCCCGGGTTCTTGTGCGCGTAGCGCCGCAGATGGGCGCCGCCGATCAGCACGCCGCCCACCGAGATGCCGGCGTCGATGGCCTTGAGCCGGTTCGTGATCACGCCGGCCTCGGCCAGCATCGCCACCCGGTCGCCGATGCTCCCCGAGTGCAGGCCCAGGTCCCGGTGGTCCTTCAGCGCCTCGAGCACGGCATCGGGCACGTTGCCGATCCCGGTCTGCAGGGTGGCGCCGTCCGGGATCAGGCCGGCCACGTGGCGGCCGATCATCGCCTCCACCGCGCTCGGCTCGCCGGGCTCGGGCACCGCCAGCGCAGACGCGGGCCGGACCACCAGGTCGATGTCGTCCTCCCGGAGGTAAGGGCCTCCGAAGGTCCATGGCACGTCCTCGCGCACCTCGGCGATGACCGTTCTGGCCGCGTCCAGCGCAGCCACCAGGTACTCGCGGGCCAATCCCAGGCTGTAGCGGCCCTGCTCGTCGGGCAGCGGCAGTTGGAGAAACAGGACGTCGATCTTCAGGGCCCCGTTCCGGATCAGGCGGGGCAGCTCCGAGTAGTGCGCGGGCAGGATGTCCATCGCGCCGGCCCGAAGCAGCGTACGGTTCGACCCCGCGCCGCAATAGCCGAAGAAATCCAGGTGGTCCGCATGCTCGGGCTTGAGCACGTGCTCGAGCTGGTGCCCGATGCCGAGGAACACGCGCACCCGGCCGCCGAAGCGCGCGCGCTGGTCCACCAGCGCCTGGATCAGCGTCAGCGGCTGGGCATGGGCCTGCCCCCACAGCACGGTGTCCCCCGGACGGATGTGGGGAGCGAGGTCGATGGCTTCAGATGGCATGGGTGGCGCGTCCTGGAAATCCGCCATTCTGGCGCAAGGCCATGCTTCAATGGCGGCCGGCCTCCCGGATCATGTTGCGCGCGATCACGAGCTGCTGGATCTGCGAGGTGCCTTCATAGATCCGGAACAGCCGGACATCGCGGTAGAAGCGTTCGATGCCGTAGTCGCTCATGTAGCCCGCGCCGCCGAAGATCTGGACCGCCCGGTCCGCCACGCGCCCGCACATCTCCGACGCGAACAGCTTGGCGCACGAGGCTTCGGTGCCGACGTTCAGGCCCTCGTCGCGCCGCCGCGCGGCGTCGATCACCATGCTGCGGGCGGCATAGATCTCCGCCTTGCTGTCGGCCAGCATGGCCTGGACGAGCTGGAAATCGGCGATCGGCTTGCCGAACTGGCGCCGCTCCATCGCATAGGCCAGCGCGTCGGCCAGCATGCGCTCGGCCGCGGCGACGCAGATGGCCGCGATGTGGATGCGCCCTTTGTCCAGCACCTTCATGGCCGTCTTGAAGCCCTGCCCCTCGATGCCACCGATCAGGTTCGACGCCGGCACCCGGCAGCCGTCGAAGATGACGTCGCAGGTGTGGGCGCCGCGCTGCCCCATCTTCCTGTCCCGCTTGCCCAGGTGGATGCCCGGGCTGTCCGCCTCGACGATGAAGGCCGAGATGCCACCGGCCCCCTTGTCCTGCGGATCGGTGCGCGCCATCAGGGTGAAGATGCCGGCGTGCGGCGCGTTGGTGATGAAGCGTTTGGTGCCATGGACGACGTAGTGGTCCCCCTCCCGCACCGCCCGGGTCTTCAGCGAAGCCGCGTCGGAGCCGGATTCGGGCTCCGTGAGCGCAAAGGAGGCGATCAACTCGCCCGACGCCAGCCGCGGCAGATAGCGCTGCTTCTGCTCCTCGGTGCCATCGAACAGAATGCCCTGCGAACCGATGCCCACGGTGGTGCCGATCAGCGAACGGAACGCGGGCGAGGCCTTGCCGAGCTCCAGCATCGCCAGCACCTCCTCCTCCATGGTCAATTCCAGGCCGCCGTAGGCCTCGGGAATGGTCAAACCGAAGAGGCCCAGCGCCTTCATCGCCGTCGCCACCTCGGCGGGGATTTCGTCGGTTTCGGCAACGGCCTCTTCCTGTGGAATCAGCCGCTCGCGCACGAAGCGCCCGATATTGTCCAGGAGTGCGCTGAGAATTTCCGGGTCTCTGATCATGGTGAACAACCCCTTCGGGGCGATAGGCTGAAAAGGCGCCCATGCTCGGCGCAAGGGCACGCCACCGTCAACGTTCGACCAGGTTTGGTTCCGTACATTGGGCACGCATGCGCCAATCCACCCTGCAGCCACGCTTTCATGCCGGCAGGAGGAATCCGATGTACGGAACGAATCGACGAACCGGCTTGACGATGGCACGGCGCACGCGGCATCGTGGCGCCTCGAACCCACCCCAACGGATACGGAAAGAACAGCACATGGATCTGGGACTGAAAGACAAGGTCGCGATCGTCACCGGCTCGGCGCGCGGCCTGGGCGCGGCCACCGCCCGGCGCCTCGCCGAAGAGGGCGCGCAGGTCGTCGTCACCGACATCCTGCGCGAGCGGGCAGAAGAAACGACCGGCGCGCTGCGCGCGGCGGGCCTGCGCGCGCACTGCGTGGTCGGCGACATCACGCGCGCGGACGACGTGCAGCGCCTGGTGGACGAGACGGTGGCGACCTTCGGCGGCGTGCACATCCTGGTCAACAACGCCGGCTTCCCGCGCGACCAGTACCTGGTGAAGATGAGCGAGCAGGACTGGGACCTGGTGATGGAGGTCATGCTCAAAGGCGCCTTCCTCGCGAGCCGCGCGGTCATGCCGCACCTGATCCAGCAGGGCTGGGGGCGCGTGATCAACATCAGCTCGCGGGCCCACCTGGGCAACCCGACGCAGGCGAACTACTCGGCCGCCAAGGCCGGCCTGATCGGCATGGCCAAGGCGCTGGCCATGGAACAGGGCCGCTACGGCATCACCGTCAACTGCGTCGCACCGGGCTTCATGGAAACGGAGATGGTCCAGGCCCTGGCGACCTACGACAAGATCAAGGAGCGCGCCATCCAGATGCAGCCGATCAAGCGCGTCGGCCGGCCGGAGGACATCGCCAACGCGGTCGCCTTCCTCGCCAGCGAGCAGGCGGGCTTCATCAGCGGCGAGGTGCTGCACGTCACCGGCGGCCGCTTCGGCTGACGCATTCGGGAGGATCCCGCCATGAACCTGAAGAGAGCCGCCATCGTTTCCCCGCTGCGCACGCCGGTCGGCGCGTTCGGCGGCGCCTTGAAACCCGTCCCGGTCGAGGAGCTGGGGGCGGTCGTGGCGCGCGCCATCGTGGAACGCACGGGCATCGATCCGGCGCGCATCGACGACGTGGTGTTCGCCCAGAGCTACATGAACGGCGAGACCCCTTGCACCGGACGCTGGGTCGCGCTGCAGGCCGGCCTTCCGATCGAGGTGCCGGGCATGCAGCTCGACCGGCGCTGCGGCGGCGGCCTGCAGGCCATCGCCACCGCCGCGATGATGGTGCAGACCGGGGCTGCCGACGTGGTGCTCGCCGGGGGCGTGGAGAGCATGAGCAACGTGGAGTACTACACGACCCACATGCGCTGGGGCAGCCGCGCCGGATCGGTCCGGCTGCACGACCGGCTCGACCGCGGGCGCGAACGCTCGCAGCCGGAACACCGCTTCGGCGTCATCAGCGGCATGATCGAAACCGCCGAGAACCTCGCCCGCGACCATGGCATCTCGCGCCAGGCGTCCGACGCCTTCGCCGCCCGCAGCCACCGGCGCGCGGCAGAAGCCTGGGAAGCGGGCCGCTTCAAGGACGAGCTGGTGCCGGTCCTGGTGCCGCAGCGCAAGGGCGATGCGGTGGTGGTCGAGCGCGACGAAGGCGTGCGGGGCAACACCACCGAACAGGATCTGGCCAGGCTCAAGCCCATCGTCAAGGACGGCGTGGTCACCGCGGGCAACGCGTGCCAGCAGAACGATGCGGCGGCGGCCTGCCTGGTGGTCGCGGAGGACAAGCTCGCCGCGCTCGGCCTGGAGCCCATGGGCTGGCTCGTGGGCTGGGCCGCGGCCGGCTGCGAGCCCTCGCACATGGGCATCGGCCCGGTGCCCGCGGTGCGCAAGCTCATGGCGCGAACCGGCTTGCGCCTGGACCAGATGGACCTGATCGAGCTCAACGAAGCGTTTGCCTGCCAGGCCCTGGCGTGCGTCAAGGGCTGGGGCAGTTCGATGGACGAACTCGATGGCCGGCTCAACGTCAACGGATCGGGCATCTCGCTCGGCCACCCGGTCGGTGCCACGGGCGTGCGCATCATGGCGACGCTGCTGCACGAACTGCGCCGCCGCCAGGGGCGCTATGGGCTGGAGACCATGTGCGTGGGAGGCGGGCAAGGCATGGCCGCCATTTTCGAACGCGCATGACGCCACCCCCGGATGCCGGGCCAGCCGCGCGCGCCCGGCGCCGGCCGTTCGTGGCGCCACTGGCCCGGGCGCTCGAAGTCCTGGCCGCCTTCACCCCGCAAGATCGCCTGCTCGGCCCGCGCGATCTGGCCGCACGCACGGGCCTGCCCCCGTCCACGGTGAGCCGGCTCGTCCGCTCGCTGGTGGCGCTGGGCTATCTCCACCACGACACCTCGGCCGCAGGCAAGGTCCGTCTTGCCCCGGCCGTCCTGGCCCTCGGATACGGCGCCGCCGCCGGTTCGGACGTCCAGGAGACGGCACGCGTACCCATGCAGGCATTCGCCCAGGCGCACCAGATCCATGTGGCCCTGCATGCGCGCGACCGCCTGGACATGGTCCTGCTGGCCGCTTGCCGCGGCGATGGCATCCCGCCGTTGCCGGACCTCAAGGCGGGCGCCCGGCTGGGGGTGGCGTCGATCCCCATCGGGGGCGCCTTGCTGGCTGGGCTGCCCGAAACAGAGCGCTACTACCTGTTCGCCAAGATCGAGCGCCGCCGCGTGCAGCGGGAGTGGCAGCCGCTCAGGCGCCGCCTCGGCGAATCCATCTCCCAGGTGTACGAATCCGGCTTCTGCTCGGCACAGGCCGGCTGGGACGAGCAGTTGAACATCGTCTCGGTGCCTTTGCTGGCGGTCGGCCAGGCACCGCTCGTGCTGTCCGGCATCGGGCCCGGCACCCGCCTGTCGCGCATCCGGGTCGAGCGCGAACTGGGGCCCCGCCTGGTGGCGCTGGCGCACCAGATCCGGCACTCGGTCCTGACGCCATGACGCCTCCCCTGCTCACCGTCCAGCGCGGCCTGCAGGTGCTGCGGGCCTTCCAGTCGGACCGGGCCGCGCTGTCCAATGCCGAGCTGGTGCGGCGCACGGGCCTGTCCAAGGCCACCGTGTCCCGGCTGACCAGCACCCTGGTGCAGATCGGCCACCTGAGGCCGGTACCGGGAAGCCGGGCATTCGAGCTGGGCACGATGCCGCTCGGCATCGGGCACGCGTTCGTGAGTGGCAACGCCCTGCTCGACCTCGCCAATCCCATGCTCCAGGACCTGGCCGACCGGCTCGACGTGTCGGTGGCGCTCGCGATGCGCAACGAATTCGACATGCTCTACCTGGGATACCGCGCCAGCCACAAGGTGGCCACCCTGCGCATGGGGCAGGGCTCGCTGCTGCCGATCGGTTCCGCGGCGATCGGCCACGCCTATCTCTGGGGCCTTCCGCCTGCCGAGCGCAGGCCGCTCGTGCAGGCGTTGCTGCGACACGCGCCCGATCCGGCGCGCCTGAAGCGCCGGCTGCGCGACAGCTTCAGGGAACTGGGCGGCACGGGAACCTGCGCCTTGCTCGGCGAATACCAGCGCGATGCCTACGCGGTCGCCCTGCCGGTGCGCATCGGCCGCCAGCGAACCCTCATGGGCCTGAGCTGCGGCAAGGTGGTCGTGCAGGCCCAGGCCGCCAACGCCGAACGCAAGCGCATCGCCCCTGCCTTGCTGAAGGCATCGACCCAGCTGGAAAAGCTGCTGGAGGACGTGGACGGCTTCCTGCTCTGAGCCTATCGGCCCGGGGAGGCGCCGGCAGAATGCCGCACCGCGCGCGACCGTGTCCAGGTTTCCTCGGGTCCGATCAGGCCTTTGGGCTTCTCGCCCCGCAGGGCGCGCTCGATGCAGTCCGCCGCCGCCAGCGAAAGACGGCGTGACGCGGCCACGGTGTAGCCTGCGCAATGGGGCGACAGGACCACGTTGTCCAGCGGGAGCAGTGGATGGCCGGGGGGCGGTGGTTCCGGATGGAAGACATCGACGCCCGCGCCCCGCAGATGGCCGGATACGAGTGCCGAATGCAGCGCGGCGGCATCCACCACGCCGCCGCGCGAGGTGTCGATCAGCAGCGCACCAGGCTTCATGGCGGCCAGCTCGGACGCGCCGATCAGGCCTCGGGTCTGTGGCGTCAGCGGGGTGTTGACGGAGACGATGTCGGCCGCGGCCAGCGCCTCGCGCAGGCCCAGCGTGCGGCCCACGTCCGGATGGCCGGCCGGCCGGCCGTCGCGCGTGACCGCGATGACCTCCATGCCGAATCCGTGGCGCGCCATGCGGGCCAGTTCGCGGCCGATCGCGCCGAAGCCGACGATGGCCAGCGTCGATCCGCTGATTTCCTCGTACAGGTGCCCGTGGCGCTTGTCGAGAAACGAGCGGCTGGCGCGCACGTGCGCATCGTTCTCCACCAGGCGCTTGGACACCGCCAGCATCAAGCCGATGGCGTGCTCCGCCACCGACAGCGCGCCATACCCGACCCCATGCGTCACGACCACCCCGGCGGCATGGGCGGCCTCGATATCGATGTGGTCCGCGCCGGACCCCGCGGCGGCAATGATCTTGAGCCGGGGCGCCCTCGCGATCATCCCCGCATCGACGACGAAGGGCCGGTAGGTGTACAAGGCCTGCGCCTGCTCCAGGTGGCCGTCGATCTCCGCCAGGTCCATGGTCTCGATGAGCCGGTGCCCCGGCTCAAGCGCGCGGCGCCCGTCTTCGTGAAGAAAGGGCACGCCGACCACGAGGGGGCGCGCAAGGGACCGGGGCGAAGCTGCGTCATTCATGTCGTCGAATCTCCATCATCTGCCTGCCGGCGCTGCCCGCCGGGCGCCACGGCGCAAGGCACCCGGATGGGTACCCCGGCAGCGGCAAGCGGCATTCTCCGGGAGCGCGCGTGCGAAACGAAGCCGCGGCGGCGCTGTTCCGCGCGTCAAAACTGGGCTCTTTGCCCGAGGGACAGTTTTGTCCTGCGGAACAGCACCGGCCTGGCTTTCCCGCCTGGCCTTCTGCGCGCATCATCGTCGGCGAAATCAACGTCGCCCGGCTTTTCCTCTGACCGAGCACCGCGGAGAACGCCGCGGGCACAGGCAAAGACCGGCACTGGAGACCCCATTCATGAACCCTGCTTCGCCGGACCGATTCTGGAATCCCCCCGTGGATCCGGCGTTCCTGGAAAGGTTGCGCGCCTACCTCCGGGAACGGGTCATTCCGCAAGCCAGCCGCTTCGACAAGGAAGACATCTATCCCCTCGAAACCGTGCGCGAACTGGCCCGGCACGGGTTTACCCGGACCTTGCTGCCGGTCGCATACGGCGGCTGCGGCGACTTTCGCCAGAGCGTGGCCTTTTTCGAGGAAGTGGGCTATGCAAGCGGCTCGGTCGCCGCATCCATGATCGTCATCCTGCAGGCGCAGACGATGCTGAACCTGTTCGGCACCCAGGCGCTCAAGGACCGCTACATCCCGCAGATCGGCGAGGGACTGGCGCTGGCCTACGCGCTGACCGAGAGCGGGCATGGCAGCGACATCCGCCAGCTCGACACCAAGGCCGTGCGCGATGGCGACTGCTGGGTGCTCAACGGCGAAAAGAGTTTCATCACCTCCGGCAGCAGCGCCGAACTCATCGTGATGCTGGCCGAAACCGAGCTCGGGGTATCGGTGTTCGCGGTGCCGGCCGATCTGCCCGGCTGCGAGCCCTACGTGGGCGAGTTCTCGGCCACCTTCGGCCTGCGCAACGGGCCGCACGTGAACCTGCGCCTGCGCGATGTGCGCGTTCCGCTCGATCACCTGATCGGCGAGGAGGGCAAGGGCGTGCGCCAGGCGGCCACCACCCTGTCGTACTCCCGCACGCACACCGCGGGCATCTGCGCGGGTTTCGCCCGGGCGGCGTTCGACGGGGCGCTCGAACGCGCCGGCAGCCGCGTCGCCTTCGGGCAAACCGTGCTCGAGTTCCAGGGCATCCAGTGGTACTTCGCCGAGATGTTCGCCGACATCGAGGCGGCCCGCGCGCTGGCGTACCGGGCCGCCGAAGCGCTGAACAGCGGGGACGAGATCGACCGCTACTCGAGCGTCGCGAAATGGCGCTCCTGCCACGTGGCGACCCAGGTCGCCCTCACGGCCATGCAGATCTGCGGGGCGTACGGCACCGCCGACAACACCCCGTTCTCGCGTTACCTGCGCGATGCCAAGACCTACGAGATCGGGGCAGGCTCGACCGAGATCATGAAGAACACCATCGCCAGATACATCAGCAAGAAAGCCGCCCGATGAGCGCCTTCCGGCTTTCCGAAGTTTTGCGGGCGCATGCCGATCAGCCTTTCCTGGTCACCGATGGCGGAACCTACACCTATGGCGAAATCGCCGACCTGGCCCTGCACGCCTGCTCGCGCCTGCAGGCGCTGGGCGTCGGCAAGGGCGACCGCGTCGCCATCCTGGCCGGCAACTCCGCGGCCTACGTGGTGGCCTGGTTCGGCATCTCGATGTGCGGTGCCATCGCGGCGACGCTGAACAACCAGCTGGTTTCCGAAGGCCTGCGCTACACGCTGACCCAGTCGGGTTCGCGCGCCATCGTGGCCGACACGGCCTGGATCGAGCACGGGCGTAGCCACCTGTCCGAAGAGCTGCGCCGACTGCCGGTCATCGCCTACGACAACGAGCAGGACTTCTTCGAGGAACTGCGGCGGCACCCCGCTGGCGACGAGCAACCGTTGCGGCGCGCGGACCCGTCCACCATCCTCTATACCTCCGGCACCACCGGGCTGCCCAAGGGCGTGGTCAACAGCTACGCAGCCTATTTCGCCAGCGGCGAAGCCGCGGTGAGGCGACTCGGCATGACGCGGGACGACCGGCTGCTCGTCTACCTGCCCATGTTCCATGTGAACCCTCAGATGATGGGGGTGATGACGACCCTGGCGGCCGGCGCCACCATGATCCTGCGCCCCCGGTTCTCGGCCACCACGTTCTTCTCCGATGCCAAGCGCTTCGGGGCCACGGGCTGCACCTTCGTGGGCACCATCCTTTCCATCCTGGTCAACCGCTACCCTACCGAGCAAAAGGACCACGCGATGAGGTTCTGCTTCGGCGGCGGCGCGCCACAGTCGGTCTGGAAAGCGGTGGAGGCGCGTTTCGGCATCACCGTCCACGAAGGCTATGGCATGACCGAGCTGGGCGGCTTCACCTCGGTGAATTCACGCGAAGCCCACAAGTTCGGCTCCTGCGGGCTTCCCCGCGAGGACATCGAGCTACGGGTCGTCGACGAGAACGACGTGGAGGTGCCCCGCGGCGTGAAAGGCGAGCTGGTCGCGCGCCCCCGCCAGCCCGGCGTGATCATCAGCGGCTACTGGAACCAGCCCGACAAGTTCGTCGAATCCTGCCGCAACCTGTGGTTCCACAGCGGCGACCTGGGCTCCATGGACCAGGATGGCTTCGTCTATTACCACGGGCGCCTGAAGGAGCTGATCCGGCGCGGCGGGGAGAACGTCTCCCCGATCGAAGTCGAGACGCGCCTGATGTCGCTGGACGGCGTGCGCGACTGCGCCATCGTGGGCGTGCCGGACCCGATCATGGAAGAGGAGATCAAAGCCGTGGTGGTGGCCGAGCGCGCCATTGACCCCCGGGCGATCGCCGACTTCCTGCGCGCCCACTTCCCCTCCCACATGGTGCCCCGCTACGTGGAATTCGTCGATCGCATTCCCAAGACATCCAGCGAGAAAGTGCAGCGCAACCTGCTCAAGGACCTGGGGCCCTCGGTGGTGGACCTCTCCGTCCGCCGCTGAAGCGAGCGCCATTCACCGCATCCACCAACCTGCGAGACTTTCATGAAGAACTCCGTACGTGTCGGCTCTGGCGCCGGGTTCTGGGGCGACGCCCTCGACCCTGCGCTCGACGCCCTGGAAAAAGGACAGCTGGACTACATGTCCTTCGACTTCCTGGCCGAACTGACGATGGCCCTGTTGCAGCGGCTGCGCAGCAAGAACCCGGACGCCGGCTACGTTCCCGACGTGCTCGACTACATGAAGGCGACCATGCCGGCGGCGCACCGCTCGGGCACCCGGCTGATCTCCAACGGCGGCGGCGTGAACCCCATGGCCGCGGGCCGGCAGCTGGCCGGGATCGCCAGGAGCCTGGAACTTCCAGGCACGAAGATCGGCGTGATCGAAGGCGACGATGTGCTGCACCGGATCGACCAGATCATGGCCAGCGGCGTGCCCATGGTGAACATCGACACCGGCGAGGACGACTTCGCCCGCATCCGATCCCGGGTCGTGGCAGCCAACGTCTACACGGATGCCTCCGGCATCATCGAGTCGCTTGAGCGCGGCGCGAACGTGGTCGTCGCAGGCCGTGTCTCGGACAACGCGCTCTACGTGGCCCCGGTGATGCACGAACTGGGTTGGACCTACGAGCCCCCCTTCGTGGATCGGGTCGCTTCTGCGATCACCGTGGGGCACGTCCTGGAGTGCTCGGCGGCCTGCAGCGGCGGCCTCAGCTCGCGCTTTGCCGAGATGCCGAACATGGGCAGCGTCGGCTTTCCCTTCGCGGACTTCTACCAGGACGGCAGCGCCATCGTCAGCAAGATCCCCGGCTCCGGCGGCAGGGTCGACGCGTTCACCATCAAGGAGCACCTGCTGTACGAGATCAACGACCCCAGGCGCTACACCATGCCCGACGGCGTCGCGGATTTCACCTCGCTCACGCTCGAGGACCTCGGCTCGGACCAGGTCCGCCTGAGCGGCATGTCGGGGCAGGGGCGCCCCGACACCCTCAAGCTCGTCATCGGCTATGAGGACGGCTGGATCGGCGAGGGCATGCTGTTCTTCCCCTGGCCGTACGCGCTGCAGCGCGCCCACAAGGCCAAGGAGACCCTGCTGGAGCGCTTCCAGCGGCTGGGGCTCAAGGCGGACGAGATCCAGTTCGATTTCATCGGCGTCGACATGCTCCACGGCCCTGCCGCGGGCAAGACCAGCGTCGATCACAACGAGATCGGCCTTCGGGTGGCGGTGCGCACGCGCACCAAGAATGAAGCCGAGAAGGTGCGGCGGGCCTGCGCCCACATGTGGATCATGGGGCCCGGTGGCACCTCCTTCGGCACGCCGATGAAGCCGCGGCCGGTGGTCTCGCTGTGGCCGACGCTGATACCGCGCGAACTCATCACGCAAAAAGTCACGCTGCTGGAGGTTTGAAGATGGCCACATTGCTCAGGGACATTGCCTACGTCCGCTCCGGCGACAAGGGCGACACGATCACCATCGGCGTCATCGCGAAGACGCCGGCGGACTACGAAACCCTCCGCCGCAGCGTCACCCCCGCGGCCGTGCGCGCGCTCTTCGGGGATTGGGTCAAGGGCGAGGTCACCGTCTTCGAGGTGCCGAACCTGCATGCGCTCAGCGTCTTCATGCGCAACGCGCTGGGCGGCGGCGCCACCCGCACGCTTCGGCTCGACCAGACGGGCAAGGCGATCGGCAACGCGATCCTGCGCCTGCCGGTGGTCGGCCCCTGACGCCTCCGGCACCACGCAACACAGGCTGACCCTCATGCCCCACCCCATTCCAGCGGACGCCGGACCGCCCGCCGGCACCACGGTGACCCGCGTCGCCGACGGCCTGCTGATGAGCCGGCTGCCGGACGGCATCGTCGAAATACGCATCGACCGCCCCGCCAGCCGCAACGCGATGTCGGTGGCCATCTTCAACGGCCTGAGCGACTTGTGGCGCCGCATCGACGCCGATGCCGCCATCCAGGTGGTGATCCTGACCTCTTCGGACTGCGGGACCTTCTGCGCCGGCATGGACCTGAAGGAGGCCGCCGCCCTCAAGCGCGACACCGGCAAGGACATCGTCCATTTCCTGGAAGACCCGTTCCAGCGCGCCATGAGGCACGTCCGGGTCCCGCTGATCGCCGCCATGACGGGCAACTTCACCGCGGGCGGGATGATGCTCTCGCTCAACTGCGACCTCCGGGTGGGCCTGCGCGGCACCTTCGGCGGCATCGCCGAAACCAAGGTCGGGCGTGGATCGCCCTGGAGCGTGCCGCTCCTGTGGATGCTGCCGCAGGCCGTGCTGATGGAAATGACGCTGACCGGCGAGTTCATGCCCATCGAACGCCTGCACAGCCTGGGTTTCGTCAACGAGATCGCCGACACGCCCGATGCGGTGCGCGCGCGCGCATTGCAATTGGCGACCACGATTGCGCGCAACGCCCCCCTATCGGTGCGCGCCGGCAAGGCCAGCATCCTGCGCGCGGCCTCCCTGGGCGCCGACGCCGCGCTGGACGAGGCGGCGCGGATCTACCAGCCGGTCTACGCCAGCGAGGACGCGCAGGAAGGCGCGCGCGCGTTCGCGGAGAAGCGCGCCCCGAAATGGCTGGGCCGATGACCACCCCCGGTTTTTCAACCTGAACGGAACAAGGAGACTCACGTCATGTACCGCAGAACTTTCAGCTGTGCCGCCATCGGCTTGGCCGCGTTGATGGCCTCGGCCGGCGCGCTGGCGCAGAACTACCCCAGCAAGCCGATCATCCTGGCCATCGGTTTCCCGCCTGGCGGCAGCACGGACCAGATCGGCCGGGCGTTCGCGCAGAAGCTGTCCGAAGTGCTGGGCCAGTCGGTGGTGGTCGAGAACCGCACCGGAGCGACGGGCGCCATCATGGCCGCGCAGGTGGCGCGGGCCGAGCCCGACGGCTACCGGATCCTGCTGCAAAACAGCGGCACCTTCACCTACTCGGTGCTCAGCCGGAACGTCCAGTACGACCTCGAGCGGGATTTCACCCCGATCACCCACGTGGCCGTTTCGCCGCTCGTGCTGGTGGCCGGCCCTTCGTTCAAGCCCAAAACCCTGGCGGAAGTGATTGGTCTCGCGCGCTCGCAGCCCGGCACGCTCACCTTCGGATCCGAAGGCATCGGCGGCACGTCCCACCTCGCGGGCGAGCAGCTCAGCAAGATGGCGGGCGTCAAGATGACGCACGTCCCCTTCAAGAGCGCGGTGGACAGCACCCTGGCGTCCGCGACCGGCGACATCAACATGGCGTTCTCCACCCTGTCGTCGGCCCTGTCCCTGCTGCAGGGCAACCGGATACGGGTCGTCGCGGTCGGCACCACCATCCGGTCTTCGCTGTATCCCGACGTGCCCACCATCGACGAATCCGGCTACCGTGGATTCGACCAGGGCGCATGGTTCGGCTTCGTCGGCCCGGCAAAGATGCCCGCGGCCGTCGTCGAGCGCCTGAACGCCGCGATCACCCAGGTCGCCAACATGCCCGACGTCAAGGAGTCCCTGCGCGGCAAGGGTGTGGAAGTCCAGGTCAAGGGGCCCGCCGATTTCGGCGCCTTCATGCGCAAGTCCGCAGCGGACATGGCCCAGCTGGCCAAGGACGTCAACCTCAAGCTTGATTGAGGGGCCTGAACCCATGTCGACCGATGCGATGGCGGGCGACCGCACGCAGGCGCTGTGTGCGTTCCTGGCGTCACTGCGATTCGAGGCCATCCCCAGCGCCACGATCGAGCGCGCCAAGGACCTGGTGCTCGACCATCTGGGCGTGGCGCTGCACAGCACGGAACTTCCCTGGACGCGCATCGTGCGCGCCTACGCGGTGGCCGCCGGAGGGAACGCCGAAAGCACGGTCTATGGCCACCCCCAGCGCGTGGGGCGCGGCGTCGCGGCATTGGCCAATGGCACCGCCGCGCACGGCATCGGGCTCGACGACACCCACGACGCCTCCCTGTGCCATCCGGGAGCGGTCGTGATCTCTGCGGCCCTGTCGGTGGCCGAAGCGCTCGGGGCGCACCCCCGCGACTTCCTGGTCGCGGTGGTGGCCGGCTACGAGGCGCAATGCCGTGCCGGTGCCGCCGCCATCGGCGCGCTGTCGCGCGGGTTCCACCCGACGGCCAGCACCGGCGTGTTCGGGGCCGCGGCGGCGGTGGCGCATCTGTTGAAGCTGCCGCCGCTGCGCCACCAATGGGCCTTCGGGCTGGCTGCGTCGGCAGCCTCCGGCGTCATGCAGTTCGCCGAGGACGGCGAAGGCAACATGGTCAAGCGCATCTACGGCGGCATGCCGGCGCAGAACGGCATCATGGCCGCCGAACTCGCCGCCGCCGGGCTGACCGGTCCGCGCGGCGCCCTGGACGGCCGGTTCGGCTTCATCGCCACGTTCGCGGGTTCCGGCGACGCGACGCTGCTGACGAGCGAGCTCGGCACGGCCTGGGCCGTGGACCAGATCAGCATCAAGCGCTATGCCTGCTGCCGCTTCTTCCACTCGGCCATGGATGCGCTGCGCGAATGCCGCGAAGAGATCGGCTTCCAGCCCGAGGACGTGGAGGCCGTGGCGGTGCAAACCACCCGGAGCGCCATCGAATCGCACATGAACTACCGCCCGCAATCCGTCATGGCGGCGCAGTACTCCTGGCCATACGCGATCGCGGCCGCGGCCCTGCTCACCCCCGAGGATCCCCGCTCCTTCAGCGAAGCGTCCATCGCCGACCCGAGGATGGCCGCGTACATGGACCGCGTCTCCGTGCAGGCCGACCCC
Source organism: uncultured Hydrogenophaga sp. (assembly GCA_964487025.1). Classification (GTDB taxonomy): domain Bacteria; phylum Pseudomonadota; class Gammaproteobacteria; order Burkholderiales; family Burkholderiaceae_C; genus Hydrogenophaga. The sequence continues at coordinate 30,714 of CAZAPJ010000021.1, read as the reverse complement.
GAGCTCGAACGCCACGTGCCCGGCAAGATGCCCGCCAGCATCCGGATCACGCTGCGCGACGGGCGGATCGCCGAGCGCTTGCGCCTGGAGCCCGCCGGTTCGGCCAGCGACCCCATCGACCGCAACGGCATCGTGTCGAAATTCCGCGCCCTCTCGGGCAATGCCTGCGGGCCACAGGCGCAGGACGCCATCGTGCAAGCCGTGCTGTCCCTGGACCGGGCCGACAGCCTGGAGCCACTCACCGCCACGCTGCGCGGTGCGGCCGCGCCGGACGCGCAGCCCTCCTGACACGCGCACCCCACGCACCCACCACCGGAGAACTCCCTTGCGCGAAGCCGTCATCGTCTCCACTGCCCGCACGCCGCTGACCAAGTCATACCGAGGCGAATTCAACATCACCCCCGGCCCCACCCTCGCGGCGTTCGCGGTCCGCGCGGCGGTGGAGCGGTCGCGCATCGACCCGGCACTGATCGAGGACCTCATCCTCGGCTGCGGCTATCCCGAAGGCACCACCGGGCGCAACGTGGCGCGCCAGACCGTCGTGCGTGCCGGCCTGCCCATCGCGGTGGGCGGCGCCACCGTGAACCGGTACTGCGCCTCGGGCCTGCAGGCCATCGCCATCGCCGCGGGCCGCATCGTGGTGGAAGGCGCGCCCGCCGTGGTCGCGGGCGGCGTCGAGAGCATCTCGCCCATCCGCGCGCGCGCCGCCGACACCTCCGACGGCGGCATCGACCCCTGGATGGCCGAACACAAGCCCTCGATGCAGTTGTCGATGATCGACACCGCGGACATCGTCGCGGCCCGTTATCGGATCCCACGAGAAGCACAGGACCGCTTCGCGGCCGAAAGCCAACGCAAGACCGAAGCCGCGCAGCGGGATGGCCGGTTCCGCGACGAGATCGTCGCCTGCACGACGACGATGGCCGTGACCGACAAGGAGACCAAGGCCGTCACCCGCAAGGAGGTCACCGCGGAGACCGACAACTGCAACCGGCCCGGCACCACGGTGGACGCATTGGCCAAGCTGCCGCCCGTGATGGGCGCCGACAAATGGGTCACCGCCGGCAACTCCTCCCAGCTCTCGGACGGCGCCTCGGCCTGCGTCCTGATGGAAGCCCGGGAAGCGGCGCGCCACGGACTCCAGCCCTTGGGCGCTTTCCGGGGCATGGCGCTGGCGGGCTGCGAACCCGACGAGATGGGCATCGGGCCGGTGTTCGCGGTGCCCAAGCTGCTCGCTCGCCACGGCCTCAAGACCGACGACATCGGGCTGTGGGAGCTCAACGAAGCCTTCGCGTCGCAGGCCGTGTACTGCCAGCAGCGGCTGGGCATTCCGGACGAACGCCTGAACGTCAACGGCGGCGCGATCGCCGTGGGCCACCCGTTCGGCATGACAGGCGCGCGGCTGGCGGGACACATCCTGCTGGAAGGCCGCCGCCGCGGCGTCCGCTATGGCGTGGTCACCATGTGCATTGCCGGCGGCATGGGCGCAGCAGGCCTGTTCGAGATCTTTCCGTAGCCGCCCACCGCCGGCCGAGAAAGCGAATACGGAGCGCGAGGCGCAGAAAGCGATGGATCTCGGGCTGCGTGGCAAGCGGGCCGCCGTGGCGGCGGCATCGGCGGGCCTGGGACTCGCCGTGGCCAAGGCACTGGCCGCCGAGGGCGTGCGCGTGGCGGTGTGCGGGCGCACGGCCGACCGGCTGGACGAGACCGCGCGCGGGTTCGATGGCATTCCCATCGTGGCCGACCTGGCAGACCCCGGACAAGCGCGCCACTTCGTCGAACGCGCGGCCGAGGCCCTGGGTGGGGTCGTGGATATCCTCGTGGCCAACGCCGGCGGGCCTCCCGCCACCGACTTCGAGTCGAGCCCCATCGAAGCCTACGAGGCAGCGCTGCAGGGCAACCTCCTGTCCACAGTCGCCATGTGCCAGGCTGCCGTGCCATCGATGCAGCGGCAACGCTGGGGCCGGGTGCTGGCCATCACCTCGCTGTCCGCCCGCCTCCCCCGCCCTGGAAATCTGATGACCGGCATGGCGCGCGCGGGACTCACCGCCTTCCTGAAAGCGCTCTCGCTCGACGTGGCCGCCGCAGGCGTGACGGTGAACACCCTGCAGCCCGGGCCGCATCAGACCGCGCGGTTGGAGGCGCTGTATGGCGACCGGGCGGCCATGCTGGCGGCGGACATCCCCACGCGAACCCTGGGCCGCCCGCAGGATTTCGGACAGGTTGCAGCCTTCCTGTGCTCCGACCAGGCCAGATTCATCACCGGGTCGTCGATACCCGTCGACGGCGGCATGTACCCGGGACTCTACTGACCCACCGCGCGCGGCTGGCAAGGCGCTGGACTCAGGCCGACAGCGTCTGGTTCAGCGACTGCACCACGTCCAGCATGCGCGGTGCGATCGAGCGCTCGACGCGCTCGGCATAGAACTCGTGCGCCGGCATGCCGCACGCCAGGACGAAGACCTCTTCGCTGCCCGCGGCATGGATGGGCACCGCAATGGCGCCGACGTGCTGGGACAGAATCGCGACCGACGTGCAGTAGCCCTTGCTTGAGTATTCGGTCCGGGTCCGGTTCACGTGCTGATCCAGCACCTGCCAGCGCGCGCCATAGTGCGTGCGCAAATGCGACAACAGATCCGAGGCCTGGTTCTCGGGCAATGCGGAAATCGCGGCCAAGCCGGAGACGCTGCGGCAGATCGGCAGCAGGGTGCCGACATCGGCCTGGACCGCGTCCGGATGCAAGGGGCTCGGCACGTTCTCGAGGATTTGAATCTTGTCCAGCCGCCGGATGCTGAACGCCGCGTACACGTCCAGTTCGTGGGCCAGTTGCGAGAGTTCGGTCAGCACGGAGACCGCGGCCCTGGACCCCAGAGCGCTGCCATAGCCGAGACCAAGTGTTTCACCGGTGAGCCGGAAATGTCCCCGCCTGGACGCGTCCCGGGCCAGATAACCGAGTTCGACCAGCACCGCCGTCAGGCGGGACACGGTGGGCCGAGTCAGCCCAGACCGCTCTGCAATCACCGAATTGCCAAGCCAGACATCGCTGGCCTCCCAGCACTCCAGCACGGAAAGTCCATGGACCAGCGCCTCGACCAGATCCGGGCCCGGCTCCTGCCGAGGCACCGCCTTGCGCAAAGGCGCCACCTTGGGCTTTTGCAGCGCGCCATTCAAGAAAACACGCCGCGCCTGACCGCTCGCACCAGCCTGGTCCGCCGGCAGTTGGCCACCCGTTCCCCACAGGGATTCAAGCAGGTGCCTGTCCATCGGCATCACCGTTCGTCTGGCGCAGGTCCCCACAGGCCGTGATGGCGCTCGCTGCGCCCAGCAACTGGCGGCCCAGCCTATCCAGGCGCTGCGCATCCGGGGCGTCCGGCTGAGGCAACTCGATCGCCAGCACAAACACGCCCACCCCCTCCAGGTGCAGACCCGTGCACGCCCGCAGCCGCCCGGCGGATTCGGGCCATTCGAAGCACCATTTCGTCGCGAACAACTGAGCCGCGATGGCGCCCTGCAATCCCGGCGCCATCGCCGGCCCATCAGCAGGCCCTCTGGAAAAGAACTCGAGGCAGGCCGAGGTCATGGCCGTACCGGCGGTGTCATGGGCCACGGAACTCGTCAGCAGCGCACCACCGCCCCGAGGCGACCAACGGAAGACCGGCACCATGTCGCCGCCAATGCAGGCCTCCAGCCAGGCCGCTCCGTTCTGCCTGAACACATCGGCGAACAGTGGACCGTGCCGCTCAAGCCGCAATGCCCCGAGCATCGCGCGCCCCGCCCGCGTGCTGGCTTCACCCAGCACGTAGGTCCCCTGCCGGTCGATGCGACGCAGGTAGCCCCTGGCCGACAAGGTGTTCATCAACCGCGACACCGTCGCCTTGGGCAGGCCCGTGCGGGCGACGATCTCCCGGTTGCGCATCGGGCCATCCACCTCCCGAATCACCCGCAATATCGCCAGCCCCTTGTCCAGGGAGCCAACGCGGTAGCGACCGGGAGCTCGTTCGTTGGAGGACATGTTGAAAACGAATGGGTACTCGGAACCGGAATTCTAGAAGCTTGCCGCGCGCCGTGTGTCCTAGAACAGGCAGAAAAATGCCCTGCCGACGAGCGCTCTGGGCCAAAGGCGCCCGCCTGGCTATCCAAGCGGCCCGAGCGACCCTCTCTGCCGGGGCGCCGACCCAGTCAATCCACGAGATCGGAAATGGTCAGCCCGTACTCGCGCATCAGGGCCTGGATCTCGACGATCGCCGCCGCCCGCTCCGCGTCCATGTCGCGCTCGGCGGCGGCGAAGAACGCGCTGGCCCCGTGGATCAACTGCTTGAACCGGTCTTCGCCCAGCGGCGCCTGCTGCCGTTGGGCGGGGGGTGCCGCCGGAGCGTGGGGCTTGTCGGAGAAGCGGCGCGGAGTCCTCGGCGGATAACGCATCGTCGCGAGCCGTGGATGATGATCGCCGGATCAGGCCTTCGCCGCCAGTTGCGCGGCGGCCTCGCGCTTGCCCAGCGGGCGGATCGCCGCGATGCGCTGCAGCTGCGCCGCGCGCGGCTGCACCTTGCCCGTCTCCCATTTGTAGACCGACAGCGTGGACGCCCCCAGCAACTGGGCCATCTGCGCCTGCGACAGGCCGAGCCGGGCGCGCTGCCGGGCGAAAGACGCGGCGCTGAAGCGCAGCCGGCGGCCGGGTTGGCCCTCCTCGTCCGGCTTCCTGGGGGCCACGGACCTGACCACTTTCTCGTTCGCCTTGAGCTTCGAACGCAAGGCCTTGACCTCGCGCTTCAAGGCAGCGATCTCGGAACGATGGGCGGTGACGGCTTTGCGGAGCACGAGAAGCTCATCCTTGAGCTCCTTGCGGGCCACGCGGGCAATCTCGGATTTCAGGGCGTTGGTCAGTGCATTCATATGCGACATCCTACGCTTTCTTGGTTGGCGCCCGCCGTCCGGCGCCCTGGCCGGGTGGCCCACGGTTTGGCCAGGACGGCCGTTTTTCTTGTTCAGCAAAGCTGGTTTCGGCGCTCGAACTGGCTGGAATGCCCTTGCTTCCTTAGCATCCGTCGTCCCAAACAAAGATGGTCGAGCAGCAAACGATGGGTGCACCCCGTATCGGAAACGAGATCCCGATTCCCGCCACACGGTTCCTCACCGACGCGGAGGTCGCACAGGTAGCGGACTGGCAAGCCGCGTTCGACGCCCTGCGCGAAGCCTATGCCAGCCCGATCGATTCCGCCATGGTGCCGCCGAGATCGATGGCACGCGGTGAGGGAATCTGGCTGCGCGGCCTGTCCGCCGTGTCTCCCAGCGGCCGGCACATGGGATGCAAGTTAATCAGCGCGCACGTGAAACCTGGGGCGACGCGCGCCAGCTACCTCGTGGCCTTGTTCGACCAGTTCACGATGGGACTGACCGCCCTCATCGACGGCAACCGGATCACCGGCATCCGGACGGCCGCCACGGCAGCCGTTGCGGTGGACGCGGCTGCGCCGGCGAGGCCGCTTCGCGTCGGCGTCATCGGTTCGGGCTTTGAAGCCCAGGGTCTGCTGGCGGCTTTGTCGACCGTGCGATCGATCGATTCGGTCCGCGTCTTCAGCCCGACCCCTTCGAGCCGGATCCGATTCGCGAACCGCTTTCGCGACGAGCACCAGCTTCAGGTTGAGGTCGCGGCGAGCGGCCAGGAAGCCGTCGCGGGCACCGATGTCGTGCTGTGCGCGGCGCGCAGCCGGGACGAAACGCCCGTACTCCTGGGCGCCTGGCTGGAACCCGGCATGACGGTCGTGTCCATCGGGTCCACACTGCCCGAGCAGCACGAGGTCGACGCCGAGGTCATCGCTCGCAGCGCGCTGATCGTGGCGGACATGCCCCACGAGGTCGCCGAGGAGACCGGTGATCTCCTGGCCGCGGCGGAGGCCGGCGTTCCCTTTACCCACAAGCTGTTCCCGCTGACCGACCTGGTCACCGGCAAACTGGCGCGCCAAGCGGGTGACATCGTCCTCTACAAGTCGGTCGGATCCGCCTTGCAGGACATCGTGACCGCAGAGATGTTGATCGATCGCGCGCGTGAGCAGTCACTGGGCTTCGATCTTCCCCGCAGCATCGTTCCGGTGCGCAAGTAGCTTGCTGGAGATGGGACGTGCCGGCAGGCATGTCAACACGACGGAACCTAAGGAGACAACATGTCGATTGCAACCAACGGAAAACGCCTCCGGGCTTCGCGCCGCGGTTTCTTGATCAGCGGACTGGCCGCCGCAGCGGGCATCGCCCATGCGCAAGCCAGCGGCGAAGCCATCAAGTGGATCGTTCCCTATCCGGCGGGGGGCGTCACCGATCAGATCGCCCGCCTCATCGCCCAGCGGATGTCGCACGAGCTCGGCCAAACCATCGTCATCGAGAACCGGCCTGGCGCCGGCACCCGGATCGGCACCGATGCGGTCGCAAGGGCACCGGCGGATGGCCACACGCTGCTGTTCACCAACTCGAACTACAGCTTCCTGCCGATCACCAATCCTCACGCGCCCGTGGACCCCATCAAGACGCTGACACCCGTCAGCGCGCTGACGGTCTACGGCCTGCAGATCGTGATCAACAACGACATTCCCGCCAAGACCTTGCCCGAATTCATCGCGTATGCCAAGCGCAACCCAGGGAAATTGAACTACGGCAGCGCCGGCAGCGGGTCGGCATTCCATTTCTTCGGCGAATACCTGAAATCCCTGACGGGCACCTACATCGTTCACATTCCCTACAAGTCGACCAACGAAGCGCTGCTGGCCGTGGTTCGCGGAGAGCTGGCGATTGCGTTCGACGGTGCAGCCAAGCCGTTGATCGATACGGGTCGCGTCCGATTGCTGGCGGTCACGGGCGGCGTGCGCGACCCGCGGTTTCCCAACACGCCGACGGCGGTCGAAGCGGGGCTGAAAGACTTCGTGATCTCGAGCTGGGCCGGCTTGCTTGCTCCGGTGGCAACGCCTCAACCCGTGATCGACCGTCTCAACCGGGCCTCCGTCACGGCGCTTGCCGATCCGCTGCTCCAGAAGAAATTGGAGGAGCTGGGCATGACGCCCCAGAGCGGAGGACCCGGCCTTCTGGCGAACATGATCCATGGCGAGCTCGCGCTGTACCGGGGCATTGCGGCCAAGGCGAATCTCAAGATCGAATGACGCCAACGGGAACCCACACATGCCAAAGTACCTGAAGAAAGACGCCAGAGCCTGGGCGCGAGACCACCTGGTCGGCTGCTCCGGCGTCACCATCCCCAGCTACAGCGCCGATCTCAAGCGCTTGAATGAACGCGGCATTCGTCACGACATCCAGAAAATCGCCGATCTCGGGTTCACCTACACACTGCTGTGCGCCGAGGTCGCGATCACGCCACACGAGAACGCCCAGTTCACGGCCTGGGCCAGGGACACCGCCGGCGATCGCCTGGGCCTGTTCTTTCACGCGGCCTTCGGGACGCTCGAGGACAACATCGAAGCGGTGAAGCTGGCCGAAGAGGCCGGGGCCGACATCGCGCTGATGTCCTACCCCGCCAACTTCTGGCCCACCACCGAACAGGAGATCTTCGACTACACCAAGCGCTTCTGCGATGCCACGGAGCTGGCGGTCATGCTGTTCCCGATCCCGCTTTGGGGTTTCGAACGCATTCACCCGGCCGGCATGTCCAACGAGCTGATCCGCCGATTGATCGACGACTGCCCGAATGTGGTCGCGATCAAGGCCGAGCAGGGTTTCCCGAATCCGGTCGGGCCGATCGACGCCTATCGCCAGTTCGGCGGTGAATTGGTCATCAGCTGCCCGATCGAAAGCGAAGTGATCCCGCTCATGGGTCTCATGAAGCTGCAGTTCTCGGGCACCAGCGGCACACAGTGGATGGGCGACTATTTTCCGCGGGCCTTCGAACTGGCGCGCCAAGGCCGGCATGACGAGGCCCTGCAGTTGTACTGGCAGGTGCAGCCGGCACGTGCCGCCTATGGCGCGGCCACGGGCTCCTACCTGGGCGGCACCCACGTCATCAACCGCACCCATTGGAAATACATGGACTGGCTCGCCGGCTTCAACGGCGGCCCGCTGCGCGCCCCGGTGCAGCGCATTCCGGATCGATGGATGAAGACCCTGCGCCAAGGCCTGCAAGCCGCACGATGCGAGGTCACCAGCGATCCCGACAGCCAGTTCGTGATCGGCCGCTTTCCCTGCTGAGCATCCGAAAGAAACGCCAGAAAGACGCCAGGTTCTGGCGCATGATCCCGATCGCGGGCTATCCCCGAGGGTTTTCTTCTCTCACGCCGAGAGGTTTCTTGCGATCCAGATGCAAAACGTGCTTGATCTGAAATGGGCCTTGTTCATCAAGGTTGCGGACATGGGCAGCCTGTCTGGAGCGGCCTTGGCGATGGACATGTCCGTATCGATGGTGAGCAGGCACCTATCGAGGCTCGAAACCGAAGTCGGCACCAGGCTGTTCAGCCGCACAGGGCGAGGGGTGGTCCTGACCGAGTTCGGGCTCCAGGTCTATCCGCGCATCATGGAGCTGGTCCGCAATGCCGAGCTGTTGGCGGAAGATATCCAGGCCAGCAGCGGCATTCCGATGGGAGACGTCCGCTTCGGCTTGCCGGCATCGACGGTTCCCGCTTTGGTGGGACCGCTCATCAAGGCCATCCGGGCATCGTGGCCCAAAGTGCGGCTGCATCTGACGGAGGGATCCAGTGCGCAGTTGGAAGAGTGGCTGACCCAGGGCCGGCTGGACCTGGCATTGTTGGGGCGGGAGGAGGAGAACGAGGTAGCCGGCGAAACGGTACTGATCCGCATGCCGCTCTACCTGGTCAGCCCCGCCGGGCATTCCATGGCGCGCCGCAAGAGCATCCCGTTCGAGGAAGTCGCCAGCCTCCCCTTGGTCCTTCCCAGCGAACCTCACCCCTTGCGCGCAAAACTGGCCGGACTGACACGGGAAATGGGCTTGACCCTGACGCAGGTGATCGAAGCCAACTCCATCCGCCTGCAGCACGAGGTCGTTGCCTGCGATTGCGGATTCGCGATCACGACGGGCACGTTCATGCCCCAGGAGGCTGGTGCCTTGGCAGCGATCCGCATCGTGAAGCCCACCATGTCCCGCGCCATCGTGCTGGCGGTCACCAGCCATCGCGCGCACACCCGGGCAACATGGGAAGTCGAGCGGCTGATACGCAGCATGGCGCCAGCCATTCTCGATACGCTTCAACTGGACGGCGCGATGTAGCGCCTCGGAGAAGGCCGTCCACATGGCCTTGGCCACCCCATGGCCGAGCGGCCCGGGTGCCTCACGAAGCCTGAGGCGGATGGCGCGGCTGGCGGGGATCGAACCCACGACCCTCGGCTTCGGAGGCCGATACTCTATCCACTGAGCTACAGCCGCGTCGGCGCGCATTCTACCAGCAGGGGGTTGCGCAGGCCGCCTTCCGAGGGGGCTTGGCTATAATCATAGGCTGTTTGCCAGCCCCGCGACCCGGCCAAATGCCCGCTTGACAAGGCACCGTTCCGATACCCCCTTGAGGACACCATGAGCGACCACGCGCACGACGAGAATCACACCGGCCCGATCAAGACGCCTTCCCAATTGCTGTGGACGTCCTTCTTTGCGTTCGTCGTTCCGGTCTTCGTGATCATCGGTCTCGTGAAGTTCGTGGCCTCGGGCGAGAAGCCGGCGGCGGGGGCCGTGGACCAGGAACTGGCCACGGCGCAGCGCATCCAGCGCGTGGGCACGATCGAGTTGCGCGACGCCAACCGCCCGCCCGAGTCGGGCGAAGCCGTGTACGCCGCGCAGTGCGTGGCCTGCCACGGCAGCGGCCTGGCCGGCGCGCCCAAGTTCGGTGATGCCAGCGCCTGGGCGCCGCGCATCGCCACGGGCTATGAAACGCTGCTGAACTCGGTGATCAAGGGCAAGGGGGCGATGGGGGCCCAGGCTGGCGGCGCGTTCACCGACCTCGAACTGGGCCGGGCGGTGGTGCACATGGCCAACGCGGCCGGCGCCAAGTTCGCCGTGCCGGAACCGGCCGCGGCAGCCCCCGAAGCAAATGCGGCCGCCACCCCCGCGGCAGCGCCTGCTGCCGCTGCACCTGCAGCAGCAGCGGCGCCCGCCGAAGCCGCGCCGCCCGCGGCTGCAGCGGCCCCGGCCCCTGCAACCACCACAGTGGCCGCGGCGGCTGGCGCAGGCGAAGCCCTGTACAAGCAGTCCTGCTCCGTCTGCCACGCAGCCGCCGTGGCGGGCGCGCCCAAGTTCGGCGACAAGGCCGCCTGGGCACCGCTCGCCGCGCAGGGGATCGATACCCTGACCGCCGTCGCCATCAAGGGCAAGGGCGCCATGCCGCCACGCGGCACTGCGATGAGCGCCTCGGACGCGGACATCCGCGCTGCGGTCCAGTTCATGGTGGACGCCGCCAAGTAAGGCCTATCCAGCACGTCAATAAACAGCCGGTCGTCGACCGGCTGTTTCGTTTCATATCCGCTGCTGCTGGCCCTGCTGCGGACTCGGCACGAAGCGGTAGCGGCCCGGCAGCTCGGCTTGCCGCACCTCGCGCGGCGACGGCCAGCGGCCCGACTCCAGCGCTTCGGCCGCCAGCACCATGTCGGCGCTGTGCACCAGACCCAGTCCGAGATCGGTGTGCAGGTAGAGGTGCCCGCTTTCGTCGAGCAGGCTTTCGTTCACCGCCCCGGCCGGCAGGCCGGTGTGGCTGAGCAGGCGGCCATCGGGCTGGACCCGCCAGATCCACGGGGCCAGTTCGAGCTCGACGTAGACCCGCTGCGGTCCGTTCTGGAAGTACCACTGCCCCCGCTCGTCGGCGGCGTAGTTGCGGTGGATGAAGTCGATCAGCTTGTCGTGCCGGAGCAGCGAGCCGCGCGATTGCGGGAACGGCCCGGCGGCCTGGGTGCGGTCGTCGCGCATGTGCCACTGGCCCCTCGCGTCCAGGCCGAGCCAGCCGTAGCAATGGGGAACGTTGGGCCACTTGGCCATGGCGGCCTTGACGATGTCATCCATGGTGCGTGCACGCTCCTTTCGCGGTATGGGCGAGCAGCCAGTGTCCCACGGCTTCGGGCATGGCGCACACATGGCCCGGCAAGCCCAGCAGCGCCCCATGCGGCGCAGGAAATCCCACATGCCCCCCATGGTCGGGCTGCCAGAGCGTCACGCACGGCCCGGCTTCGCGCGCCGTCGGCAGGGAGTGGGCGGGCACGAAGGGGTCGTTGCGCGCGTTGAGCGCGAGCGCGGGGAGGCGGATGCGGTGCAGCACCGGCTTGGCGGAAGCGCGGGTCCAGTAGTCGTCCGCGTCGCGGAAACCGTGCAGCGGGGCGGTGAACAGGTTGTCGAACGCGTACAGGTCGCGCGCGGCCAGCATCGCCGCGCGGTCGAACAGGCCCGGATGCTGCTCGAGCTTGCGCAGGGCCTTGGGCACCAGGGTGCGCATGAACAGGCGGGTGTAGACCAGCCGGTTGAAGCCGCGCCCGATGGCATGGCCGCCGGCCACGAGGTCCAGCGGCGCGCACACGGACGCCACCGCCCGCACGCGCTGCCCGGCGGCGTCACCCATTTCGCCGGCCCAGCGCAGCAGCGCGTTGCCACCCAGCGAAACGCCCATGGCGAGCCGCTCGCGCCCCGGGTGCTCGGCCGCGAACCGTTGCAGGATCCAGTCGATCTCGGCGAAATCGCCCGAGTGGTAGGCGCGCGGCGCGTGGTTGGGCTCGCCGGAGCAGCCCCGGAAATGCGGAACCGCGAGCGCCACGCCCTGGGCGGCGGCGAAATCGGCCAGGGCGGTGGCATAGGGGCTGGACGACGAGCCCTCCAGCCCATGGAACAGCACCAGCAGCGGCGCGTCGGGGGCGCTGGCGTGCTGCGCGGTGTCGACGTCGATGAAGTCGCCGTCGGGCGTGGCCCAACGCTCGCGGCGCCAGCGCGGCGCCGGCCCCAGGTGGCGGCGGCACGCGCTCGCGGCCCAGATGGTCTGGGCGTTGCCGCCCGGCAGCCACCAGGGCGCGCGATAGGCAAACACCCGGGCACTCAATGGAGCATCGGCCGGGTGGCCAGCACCTCGGGCGGCTCGACCCGCGAGCCCGGGCTGGCATGGTGGGACACCATGCGCCAGCCTTGCGCCGTCTTGGCATAGACATTGGTCGCCATCACCCAGGCGCTCTGCGGCCCATCGTTGGTCATGACGACCACGCGCTCGACCACGCTGTGCACGCTGCACGCGCCCACGTCGAGCCGGCGCACCCGCTCCGGCTGCGCCCGCACGCCGCCGTTGGCGAACAAGGCCTCGAACCCCGCGCGCACCGCCGGGTGCCCGACCAGCCGCGGCCCGCCGGGATGCACGCAGACGATGTCTTCCTCGTCGGCCCAGCATGCCATGACGCGCTCGAGGTCGGCGTGCTGCATGGCATCGTAGAACGCGGCCTCCGTGTCGTCCGCGGAGCCGGGCGGGAGCTTGGGTTTTCGCATCCGGCGTATTGTGCCTATGGCCATGCCGGCGCCGCCGCCCACGGCCGGGACGGCCGGGGTATAGTGCCGCTGGTTCCGTCTCCATCCCGATCGACAACGTTTCATTCTTGCCAGGGCCGGCGGGCGGCCCGCGGAGGTTTTATGCGCTCATCCATTCGAACCCTGGGCACCTGGACCGCGGCCCTGCTGCTGTCCGCCAGCCTCGCCGGCTGCGGCTACAACGACTTCCAGCGCCTGGACGAGCAAAGCCAGTCGGCCTGGTCGGAAGTGCTCAACCAGTACCAGCGCCGCGCCGACCTGATCCCCAACATCGTCGCCACCGTCAAGGGTGAAGCCAACTTCGAGCAGGAGACGCTCACCCGCGTGATCGAGGCGCGCGCCAGGGCCACCTCGATCCAGGTCACGCCCGAGATGCTGAACGACCCGGCCGCCATGCAGCAGTTCCAGGCCGCGCAGGGCGAACTGGGCAGCGCGCTGAGCCGCCTCATGGTGGTGGTGGAGCAGTACCCCAACCTGAAGGCGAACCAGGGCTTCAGCGACCTGCGCGTGCAGCTCGAAGGCACCGAGAACCGGATCACGGTGGCCCGCAACCGCTACATCCAGACCGTGCAGGAGTACAACGTGCTCGCGCGCAGCTTCCCCACCAACCTCACCGCCATGGTGTTCGGCTACCAGCCCAAGGCCAACTTCCAGGTCGCCAACGAGGCCGCGATCTCGGCGCCGCCCACGGTGGATTTCGAGAAGAAATGATGACGGCCGGGCCGCAGCGGCTCGTCGCGCTGGGGCTGCTGGCCCTGCTGTCATTGCTGCTGCTCGCGCCGCTGGCCGGCTGGTCGCAGCAGGGGCTGCAGCCGATCCCCGAGCTGAACGCGCGCGTGATCGACCAGACCGGCACGCTGGATGCGGCCAGCAAGGCGGCCCTCGAAGCCAGGCTGGCGGCCTTCGAGCAGGAACGCGGCTCCCAGGTGGTGGTGGTCATGGTGCCCACCACCGCGCCGGAAGACATCGCCGATTACACGCAGCGCCTGGGCGATGCCTGGAAGATCGGACGCCGCGAGGTGGGCGACGGCGTGCTGTTCGTGATCGCCAAGGACGACCGGCGCCTGCGCATCGCCACCGCCAAGGCGCTGGAAGGCGCGATCCCGGACCTGATGGCGCGCCGCATCCTCGACCAGGCGGTCACGCCCGCCTTTCGCCAGGGCGACTACGCCGGCGGCATCCAGGCCGGCGTGGACCAGATCCTGGCCCGGATCAACGGCGAGAATCTGCCGCTGCCCGGAGAGCGCGGCGCGGGGGGCACGGGCGGCGGCCTGGAAGACTGGACGGACCTGCTGGTCTTCATGGTGTTCGCCGTACCCTTCATCTCGCTGGTGCTGCGCCAGACCTTCGGCAACAAGCTGGGCACGCTGCTGACCGGCGTGGGCGCCGGCGGCCTGGCCTGGGTCATCACGTCGGTGCTCTGGATCGCCATCGGCGCGGGCCTGGTCGGCCTGCTGGCCGCCCTGTTCATGCAGTTCATGCCCGCGGCGGCTTCGTCCGGCCGCGGCGGCAGGGGCGGTGGCAGCGGCGGCCACTGGGGCCGGACCGGTGGCGGAGGCTGGGGTGGCGGCGGCGGTTTCGGCGGCAGCGGTGGCTTCCGCTCCGGCGGCGGCGGCAACTTTGGCGGTGGTGGGGCCTCCGGGGGCTGGTGAAGGCAATGAGCAACCCCTTGCTGCGGCTCCTGAAACACCGCTGGCTCGACCGCTCGGACACCGTGCGCGCCGTGCCCGACGACATGGCCGAGCGCCTGGCGCGCCGCGTGGCCGCGAGCGAAGGGCGCCACAGCGGCGAGGTGCGCCTGTGCGTCGAGGCCTCGCTGCCCACCAGCTACCTGTGGCGCATCGGTCCAACGCATCCACTCAAGGCCGTGGTGCGGGAACGCGCGCTGACCTGGTTCGGCCGTTTGCGCATCTGGGACACCGAACACAACAACGGCGTGCTGATCTACGTGCTGCTGGCCGAACACGCGATCGAATTCGTGGCCGACCGGGCGCTGGCCCGCCGCGTCGCGCCCGCGCAGTGGCAGGCCATCGTGGACCGGCTGGGCAGCCGGCTGCGCGAAGGCGCGTTCGAGGACGGCCTGACGCAGGCGCTGGAGGAAGTCTCCGCCCTGCTGGTGGCGCACTTCCCGGCCGAGCCGGACACCGCCCGGCCCAACGAACTGCCCGACTGCGTCGTGAGGTGTTGAAGGAGGACTCCCCCCTGCGCCGCTTTGCGGCTTCCCCCCTCTCTGGCGCGCCGCTGCGCGGCGCTTGGAGGGGGGACGACAGCTTGGGCCGGCGGAGCCGGACCCTCGCTGTCTCTGGGTTTTGCGCTACTTCGGACGGGCCGGTCTCGTTCTGGCTGAGCCTTCCCCCTGGTCAGGACTGGGTGCGCCCGTCCGGACCGGGCCGGGGGCCATGCAGCGCGACATTCAGTTCCTGCTGGAGCGCACGGTTCATCTGCGCGAAGGTCTTGAGCTTGCGCGTGGTGTCGCGCAGGCGGTCGGCCATGCGCTTGGAAATCGCCAGCAGCAGGCGCGCACCCAGGCGCGGGTCTTCCTTGAGCAGGCGCATGAGCGCGGTGCGCGAGAGCACAGCCGCGGCGATGTCGGTGCTGGCGGTGCAGGTGGCCGAGCGCGGCGCCCCGTCGATCACACCCATCTCGCCGAGCAGATGCCCGGGCCCCATGATGTTGACCACCATGTTCTCGTGCAGGCCCGGCAGTTCGTTCTCCACCGCGATGTCGCCTTCGAGCACCAGCAGCATGTAGTCGGTCTGCTTGACCTCGCCCTCCTGGATGATCACCGTGCCCGCCTTGATGAGCTTGGGGCGCATGTAGCCCACGATCTTCATCGCGTCGCTCAAGTTCAGGTCGGCCAGGGCCGAAGGCGTCACCAGCAGGCGCGCCGCCACCTCCTCGGGCGCCATGTCGGGGCTCTCGTAGATCGATGACATCGGCTTGTTTTCCCTTCCCTAGGCTGGGATCGCCATGATAGGCCGCGACTTGACACCCGCACCTGGGCGCATGAGAAAAAACGCACGAAGACGGCATGCGGATCGGGCACGGCGCCGGCCTGGACCCGCGCCCGGCCGGGCGAAGCGCATGCGCCCCGGAGCCTGCACAATGGCGTGCCATCACCATCGAACACGCCCAGCCTGGAGACACCGACCATGACGCACAGCCCCACCGCCGCCCACCCCTCCCCATCCTCGTCCTGCGAGTGGGACGCCCCGCAGACCGGCAGCGACGGCCTGGTCACGCAGACCTTCCGCCTCGCCGTGAACGGACGCCGCGTGCCGGGCGTGTTGTGGACACCCCCCGCCCAAGCGGGTGGCGCACCACGGCCGCTGGTGCTCATGGGCCATGGCGGCTCCCAGCACAAGCTGGCGCCCGACATGGTCTCGCGGGCCGCGCGGTGGGTGCTCGACCAGGGTTTCGCGGCCGCGGCCATCGACGGCCCCGTGCACGGCGAGCGCCGCGAGGTGATCGAGACCGGGCTGCAGCGCCAGGCCGAGTTCCTCGCGATGTGGGAGCGCGACCACCACATCGACCCCATGGTCGAGGACTGGCGCGCCACCCTCGACGCGCTGCTCGCGCTCGACGCGGTCGATGCCGCGCGCGTGGTCTGGTACGGCGTGTCCATGGGCACGGCCTACGGGCTGCCGCTGATCGCCGCCGAGCCGCGCATCCGCGCCGCCGTGCTCGGCATGTGGGGGGCGAGCTACCCCAACAGCGAGCGGCTGATGGAAGACGCGCCGCGCGTGCAGTGCCCGGTGCTGTTCCAACAGAAATGGGACGACGCGATCTTCACGCGCGACAGCCAGATCGCGCTCTTCGAGCGGCTGGGTTGCGAGCAGAAATGGCTCAAGGTCTACCCGGGTCCGCATGCGGTGACGCCGGAATTGCTCGACGACGCGATCGCCTTCATCGAACGCGCACTCGAGGCCGGTTCCGGAGCCGCCCCCTGAGACCCGCGCCGCCCCAGCGCCTCAGGCCCTGCCCTCGGCCTCGACTTCCGCGCAGACCTCGACCATCAGCGCGCGCAGCCACTGGTGCGCGGGGTCGTTGTTCGTGCGGTCGGACCACTGCATGCCCAGGTAGTTCACGGGCATGCGGAAGGGCGTCGCGCACATCTTGAGCGGCAGGTACTCGGTGAAGTGCCTGGCCAGGCGCGTCTGTATCGTCAGAACCATGTCCGAGCGCGCGACGATCTCCGCGGCCGAAAGATAGCGCGGCGTGGACAGCACCACGTTGCGATGGCGCTTGATGCGCGCGAGCGCGGTATCGGCCGCGCCCGAAAAGGTGCCGCTGGGCGAGACCAGGCAGTGCGCCGCGTCCAAGTACTGGCGCAGCGAGATCTTGCGGGCGCGGCCGAACATGTCGATCCGCATCACGCACGAATAGGTCTCGGGCATCATGCGCCGGATGTGGATCAGCGACGAGGTCTGCGGCGCGAAGCTCACGGCCGTGTCCAGGTGGCCGCTCACCAGGTCGTCGCGCACCTTTTCCGTCACCACGCTGCGCAGCATGATGCGCACATTGGGCGCGACCTTGTAGACGCGCTCCATCAGGCGCGGAAGGATGAGGTACTCCACGTAGTCGGTGGTGCCCAGGTAGAAGGCCTGGGTCGACCGGCTCGGGTCGAACTTGCCGCGGCTGATGGCCAGCTGCATCACCTGCAGCGCCTCGTGCACGGACTGCTGCAGGTGTTCGGCGTACTGCGTGGGCACCATGCCGCCCGGGCCGCGCACGAGCAAGGGGTCGCCGAGCATGGTACGCAGACGCCCCAGCGCATGGCTCACCGCCGACTGGCTCAGGTACAGCGTCTGCGCGGCGCGCGTGACGCTGCGCTCCCTCAACAGCACGTCGAGCGTCACCAGCAGGTTCAGGTCGAGATTTCGGAGATGCACGGAATCGATTCTGCCTATCTGAAAGATTCACTTTACTGCATCAATGCAATCCCTACCATGCACGACAGACCCGCCGACACGTGCGGGCGCATTGAACCCACACTGGAGACGAGCACGATGAACACCACACCGCGACGACGCGCGCTTTGCACCCTCCTGGGCACGGCCTTCGCCCTGGTCCTGAGCGCCCCGGTCCATGCGCAGGACTACCCGAGCCGCCCCATCACCTTCGTGATCCCGAGTTCGGCCGGCGGCAGCCCCGACACCGTGGGACGGCTGATCGCCACCAAGCTTTCGGAGGGGCTCAAGCAGCCGATCGTCATCGAGAACGTGCCCGGCGCCAGCGGGATCATCGGCACCGAGAAGGTCGCGCGCGCCAGGCCCGATGGCTACACGGTCCTCTACGGCTTCAACCAGTTGGTGACCATGAACCCGCACCTCTTCGCCAAGCTGCCCTACTCGCCCGAGAAGGACTTCGAGCCGGTGTCGCTGGTGATGAAGATCGGCTATGTGTGGGTCAGCGCGCCGTCCTTTCCCGCGAACACGGTGGACGAATGGCTCAAGCTCGCCAAGTCGCGCCCGGGCAAGATCACCTTTGCCTCCAACGGGCCGGGCAGCGCAGCACACCTCGGGGGCGAGTTGGTCAACCAGCTCGCGGGCGTGGACATGCTGCACGTGCCCTACCGCACCAATGGCGTGCCACCCGATCTGCTGAGCGGCCGCGTGGACCTGAAGATCGAGCCGAGTTCACTGGCCGTTCCGCTGATCAAGGCCGGCAGCCTCAAGGCCATCGCCGTCACCAGCGCCCAGCGCGTCGACGCGTTGCCGGGCGTGCCCGCGCTCGCGGAGTCGCTGCCGGGCTACGACATCACGGGCTGGCAGGCGGTCTGGGTGCCCGCGGGAACGCCCAGGAATGTCATCGAACGCCTGAACGCCGAGATCAACCGCGTGATCGCCTTGCCCGAGATCCGGGAGCGCTTCGCGCAAATCGCCGCCGAAGGCGTGGGCGGCGCGCCCTCGGTGCTGGCCGAGACCACGCGCACCGAATCGAAGATGTGGAGCGAGCTGCTGCGCGCGCGCAACATCAAGCCCGAATCCTAACCGCCGCATGGCATCGCTCTCTGGAGAAACCGAATGGAAGACCCGACGTCCTGGTCCCCCGAGGAAATGGAGCGCAGGCAGATCGCGCGGTTTGGCGCGCTCAAGCCCACCAAGCACGACTACGCCAAGCCCGAGGTCGGCGTGCCCACCGAGGCCTACGAAAGCGTTGCCTCCAAGAACATCTATCTGCTGCTCGCACCGCACGAGCGCAAGCGCTCGTTCTCGCCGCCCGCGGTCTTCGGCGCACCGGGACTGGAGCTGTCCATCGTCGACTGCCCACCTGGCAACGGCCCCAAGCTGCACATGCACGAACGCACGCGCGAGACCTTCATGCCCTTGACGGGTCGCTACGAAATCCTCTGGGGCGAGAAGGGCGAGCACTCCACCGTGCTGGAGCCGCTGGACATGTTCGCCGTGCCGCCGCGCGTCTACCGCACCTTCCGCAACGTGTCGGACACCGATGCCAAGATGCTGGTCGTGCTGCAGGGCGAGCAAAACGAGGTGATGAACGACGTCTACTACCCCCCGGACATCGGCGAGCAGATCACCCGCCAGTTCGGCACCGAGGTCTGGGAGAAGTTCCAGGCCATCGGCCTGCGCGTGGCAGGCTAGGCTGTCAACGAAAAGACCGGCTCGCGGCCGGTCTTTCTTTTCGGATGCGCCGAAGGCAGCAGGTCGCCCTGCCGCCGCGCACGCCAGGCATCACTTCTTCTGGCGGTATTTGCGCAGCGCCGCGATCTGGGCGGCCATGACGGCCAGCTCCGACGTGGCCTTGGCCAGGTCGAGGTCGCTCTTGGCGTTCTTCACGGCTTCCTCGGCCTGGCGGCGCGCCTCGGTGGCCTTGGCTTCGTCGAGGTCGTGGCCGCGGATCGCGGTGTCGGACAGCACGGTGATGTGGTTGGGCTGCACTTCCAGGATGCCGCCGGCCACGAACACGAATTCCTCGCCGCCGTCGGACTTCTCGATGCGGACCGCGCCGGGCTTGATGCGGGTGATGAGCGGGATGTGGCCGGGCAGAATGCCCAATTCACCGGCCTCACCCGGCAGTGCCACGAACTTGGCCTCGCCCGAGAAGATCGACTCTTCGGCGCTGACCACATCGACGCGGATGGTACTCATGGAATTTCCTCGGGTTGGGCGTTCAGCGTGAGGCGTTGAGCGCGAAGAAGCGTCTCGGACCGCTCAGCGCTGAACCTCGGATCACGCGACCTTCTTCGCTTTCTCGAAGGCTTCGTCGATGGTGCCGACCATGTAGAAAGCCTGCTCGGGCAGGTGGTCGCACTCGCCGGCGGTGATCATCTTGAAGCCGCGGATGGTTTCTGCCAGCGGCACGTACTTGCCGGGCGAGCCGGTGAACACCTCGGCCACGTGGAAGGGCTGCGACAGGAAACGCTGGATCTTGCGCGCGCGCGCCACGGCCAGCTTGTCTTCCGGCGCCAGTTCGTCCATGCCCAGGATGGCGATGATGTCGCGCAGTTCCTTGTAGCGCTGCAGCGTGCCCTGCACGGCGCGGGCGGTTTCGTAGTGCTCCTGGCCGACCACCAGCGGATCGAGCTGGCGGCTGGTGGAGTCCAGCGGGTCCACGGCGGGGTAGATGCCCAGCGCGGCGATATCGCGCGAAAGCACCACGGTGGAGTCCAGGTGGGCGAAGGTGGTCGCGGGCGAGGGGTCGGTCAAGTCATCGGCCGGCACGTACACGGCCTGGATGGAAGTGATCGAGCCGACCTTGGTGGAGGTGATGCGCTCCTGCAGCCGGCCCATTTCCTCGGCCAGCGTCGGCTGGTAGCCCACGGCGGAAGGCATGCGGCCCAGCAGCGCGGACACTTCGGTGCCGGCCAGCGTGTAGCGGTAGATGTTGTCCACGAAGAACAGCACGTCGCGGCCCTCGTCGCGGAAGGCCTCGGCCATCGTCAGGCCGGTCAGCGCCACGCGCAGGCGGTTGCCCGGCGGCTCGTTCATCTGGCCGTAGACCATGGCCACCTTGGATTCGGACAGGTTCTCCTGCACGACGACCTTGGAGTCCGACATCTCGTGATAGAAGTCGTTGCCCTCGCGGGTGCGCTCCCCCACGCCGGCGAACACCGACAGGCCCGAGTGGGCCTTGGCGATGTTGTTGATGAGTTCCATCATGTTCACGGTCTTGCCGACGCCGGCGCCGCCGAACAGGCCCACCTTGCCGCCCTTGGCGAACGGGCAGACCAGGTCGATCACCTTGATGCCGGTTTCCAGCAGTTCCTGCGAGGGCGACAGTTCGTCGTAGGCCGGCGCCTTGCGGTGGATGGAGGCGGTCAGGGTCTGGTCCACGGGGCCGCGCTCGTCGATCGGATTGCCCAGCACGTCCATGATGCGGCCGAGCGTGGCCTTGCCCACGGGCACCGTGATCGGGTTGGCGGTGTTGGTCACCAGCATGCCGCGGCGCAGGCCGTCGGAGGAACCCAGGGCAATGGTGCGCACCACGCCGTCGCCGAGCTGCTGCTGGACTTCCAGCGTCAGCGCCGAGCCTTCCATTTTCAGCGCGTCGTACACGCGCGGCATCTGGTCGCGCGGAAATTCCACGTCCACGACGGCGCCGATGCACTGGACGATCTTGCCCTGAACACCGGCGCTCTTTTGTGCGTTCGCTTGAGACATGATGGGTACCTTTACGTTTTCTCTGGATTCGGTTGAGCGGGCCTTAGACCGCTGCGGCGCCGGCGACGATCTCCGACAGTTCCTTCGTGATCGCGGCCTGGCGGGTCTTGTTGTAGACGAGCTTGAGCTCGTTGATGACATTGCCGGCGTTGTCGGTGGCGGCTTTCATCGCCACCATGCGGGCCGACTGCTCGGAGGCCATGTTCTCGGCCACCGCCTGGTACACCTGGGCCTCGATGTAGCGCAGCAGCAGCTCGTCGATCACGGCGGCGGCGTCCGGTTCGTAGATGTAGTCCCAGTCGCGGCCGCCGCTGGCGTTGTCCTGCAACTGGTCGGCACTCAGCGGCAGCAGCTGCTCGACCACCGCCTCCTGCTTCATCGTGTTGATGAACTTGGTGTAGCAGACGTAGACCGCGTTGATGCGGCCTTCGGCATACGCGTCGAGCAGCACCTTGACCGGGCCGATCAGCTTTTCCAGGTGCGGCGTGTCGCCCAGGGCCGTGACGCTGGACACCACCTTGGCGCCGATGCGGTTGAGGAAGCCCAGGCCCTTGTTGCCGATGGCCACCACCTCGGCGCCCACGCCCTGCGCCTGCTGCTCCTTGAGCTGGTTGGTCACGGCGCGCAGCACGTTGGTGTTGAGGCCGCCGCACAGCCCCTTGTCCGTCGTCACGACCACGTAGCCCGCCGTCTTGGCGGAATTGGCCTCCATGAACGGATGGGTGTACTCCGGGTTGGCGCGGCTGAGGTTGCCGGCGATCTGGCGCACCTTCTCGGCATAAGGCCGGGCCGCGCGCATGCGGTCCTGCGCCTTGCGCATCTTGGAAGCGGCGACCATTTCCATGGCTTTGGTGATCTTCTTGGTGTTCTCCACCGATTTGATCTTGCCGCGTATTTCCTTGCCTGCTGCCATTGTGTGTCCTTTACGAAGTCAATGGGCCGGTGCTCAGTAGGTTCCGGTCTTCTTGAATTCGGCGATGGCGGCGGAGAGTTGGGCCTCGGCGTCCTTGTCCATCGCCTTGTCGGCTTCCAGCTTGGCCAGCAGGGCGGCGCTCTTGTCCTTGAGGTGGGCGTGCAGGCCGGCCTCGAACGCCAGCACCTTCTTCACGTCCACGTCGTCCAGGTAGCCCTTGTTGACGGCGAACAGCGAGGCCGCCATCAGGCTGATGGGCAGCGGGCTGTACTGGGCCTCCTTGAGCAGTTCGGTCACGCGCGCGCCGCGGTCGAGCTGCTTGCGGGTGGCCTCGTCGAGGTCGGAAGCGAACTGGGCGAAGGCCGCGAGCTCGCGGTACTGGGCCAGGTCGGTACGGATACCGCCGGACAGGCCCTTGATCAGCTTGGTCTGCGCCGACGAACCGACCCGCGACACCGAGATGCCGGCGTTGATGGCGGGACGGATCCCGGCGTTGAACAGGTTGGTTTCCAGGAAGATCTGGCCGTCGGTGATCGAGATCACGTTGGTCGGCACGAAGGCGGACACGTCGCCAGCCTGGGTCTCGATGATCGGCAACGCGGTCAGCGAACCGGTCTTGCCCTTGACCTCGCCCTTGGTGAAGGCTTCCACGTAGTCGGCGTTCACGCGCGCGGCGCGCTCCAGCAGGCGGCTGTGCAGGTAGAACACGTCGCCGGGGTAGGCTTCGCGGCCCGGCGGGCGGCGCAGCAGCAGCGAGACCTGGCGGTAGGCCACGGCCTGCTTGGACAGGTCGTCATAGATGATCAGGGCGTCCTGGCCGCGGTCGCGGAAGTACTCGCCCATGGTGCAGCCCGAATAGGCCGACAGGTACTGCATGGCCGCCGATTCGGACGCCGAGGCCGCCACCACGATGGTGTAGTCCATGGCGCCGGCCTGCTCCAGGGCGCGCACCACGTTCTTGATCGACGACGCCTTCTGGCCGATGGCGACGTAGACGCAGGTCATGTTCTGACCCTTCTGGTTGATGATCGCGTCGATCGCCACCGCGGTCTTGCCGGTCTGGCGGTCGCCGATGATCAGCTCGCGCTGGCCGCGGCCGATGGGCACCATGGAGTCGATCGACTTCAGGCCGGTCTGCACCGGCTGGTCGACCGACTGGCGCGCGATCACGCCCGGGGCGACTTTCTCGATCACGTCGGTCAGCTTGGCGTTGACAGGACCCTTGCCGTCGATCGGCTGGCCCAGCGCGTTGACCACGCGGCCCACCAGTTCCGGACCCACCGGCACTTCCAGGATGCGGCCCGTGCACTTGACGGTGTCGCCTTCGGAGATGTGCTCGTATTCGCCCAGAATCACCGCGCCCACGGAGTCGCGCTCCAGGTTCAGCGCCAGGCCGAAGGAAGGCACGCCGTCCGGGGTGGCCGGGAATTCCAGCATTTCGCCCTGCATCACGTCGGACAGGCCATGCACGCGGCAGATGCCGTCGGTGACCGACACCACGGTGCCCTGGTTGCGCACATCGCTGGATGCGCCCAGTCCTTCGATGCGGGACTTGATCAGTTCGGAGATTTCAGCGGGATTGAGCTGCATGACTCTTTCCTTCTTTCGTTAAGTGATGTGCGGGCGCGCCCGGGGAAACGGCCTCAGGCCGTCAGGGCAACTTTCATTTGTTCCAGGCGGGCCTTGACCGAAGTGTCCAGCACTTCGTCGCCCACCACCACGCGGATGCCGCCGATCAGGTCGGGCTGCAGCTCGACCTGCAGGTTGAGCTTGCGGCCGAAGCGCTTCTCCAGCACGGCGGAGAGATCGGCCAGGGCGGCGCTTTCCACGGGGAAGGCGCTGTAGACGATCGCGTCGAACGTGCCCTGCCGCGCGTTCTTGAGCGCGCGGAACTGGCTGGCGATCTCCGGCAGGGCCGCGAGGCGGCCGTTCTCGATCACGGTGCGCAGGAAGTTCTGGGCCTTGGACGGCAGGCTGGCCTTGACCACCCCGCTCATGAGCGCGAACACCTGCTCGGGCAAGGTCTTGGGGTTGTCGGCAAACTGGCGCAGTTCGTCGCTGGCCGCCACGGCAGCCAGCTCGTCCAGCCAGGCGGCGGTGCCGGCGACGTCGGGCCCCGCGGCCTGGAACAGCGCTTCCGCATAAGGGCGTGCAATGGTGGCGATTTCAGCCATGGTCTACCTTCGATTGCCGGGGGTGTTTCGTTGGCGTCGTCCGGAAACGGATGGGATCAAAGCTCGGTCTTGAGGCGGCCCAGCAGCTCGGCATGGGCGTTCGCATCGATTTCGCGCTTGAGGATCTGCTCGGCGCCCTTGACGGCGAGCGCGGCCACCTGCTCGCGCAGGGCCTCGCGGGCCTTGACGACCTGCTGCTCGGCATCCTGGCGGGCCGACGCCACGATCTTGGCCGCTTCTTCGGTGGCGCGCGCCTTGGCCTCCTCGATCACGGCCTGGGCACGGCGCTCCGCGTCGGCCAGCCGGGCGGCGGACTCGTTGCGCGACTGGCTCAGCTCTTCTTCGACCCGCTTGTTGGCCACCGCCAGCTCGGATTTGGCCTTCTCGGCGGATGCCAGGCCTTCGGAAATCTTCAGCGCACGCTCATCGAGCGCCTTGGCGATCGGCGGCCACACGAACTTCATCGTGAACCACACCAGGATCCCAAAAACGACGATCTGCGCGAAGAGGGTTGCATTGATGTTCATCGCAACGCCTTTCTGTGTAGGGACAAGAGGTGGGACGCACCTGCTGCCGCGTCAGCGGATGACCGGTGCGCGGACCGAAGGAGGGTCCGCGGTGGCGCCGCCGCGCGAAGCAGCAAGACCGATCAAGCCAGCGTGAAGGGATTGGCGAAGGCGAACAGCAGCGCGATGGCCACGCCGATCAGGAAGGCCGCGTCGATCAGGCCGGCCAGAATGAACATCTTGGTCTGCAGGTCGTTCATCAACTCGGGCTGGCGAGCCGACGATTCGAGGAATTTGCCGCCCATCAGCGCAATGCCGATGGAAGCGCCGATGGCGCCCAGACCAACGATCAGACCGCAAGCCAGTGCGACAAGACCCAGAACGTTTTCCATGATGACTCCTTTGAGATGAACGGAATTGAAAAAGAAACGAGAACGGAAGAACCGATGCGTCGCGGGTTAGCGCGCGCCGTCAGTGCGCATCATGCGCCTGCCCCAGGTAGATGAGGGCCAGCATCATGAAGATGAACGCCTGCAGGGTGATGATCAGAATGTGGAAGATGGCCCACACCGTGCCGGCGATCAGGTGCCCGACGAAGAACAGGCCACCGCTGAGCGACAGGGCGGCGTAGCCACCCAGCAGCGCGATCAGCATGAAGACCAGTTCGCCCGCGAACATGTTGCCAAACAGCCGCATGCCGTGCGACACCGTCTTGGCGATGAATTCGATCATCTGCATCAGGAAATTGACCACGCCCAGCAGCAGCGCGAACAGCGGGTTCCTGCTGGTGCCGAAGGGAGCGGTCACCAGCTCGTGCGTCCAGCCGCCCAGGCCCTTGATCTTGACGTTGTAGACCAGGCACAGTAGCAGCACCGAGACCGACAGCCCCAGCGTGGTGGACAGGTCGGCCGACGGCACCACGCGCAGGTAGTCGGGGAAGCCCATGGCCGGGCCGGCGCTGTGCCAGAGATACGGCAGCAAGTCGACCGGCAGCAGGTCCATGAAGTTCATCATGAAGATCCAGAGGAACACCGTCAGCGCCAGGGGCGCGACCAGCTTTCGGCTGTTGGCGTTGTGGATGACGGACTTGGCCTGGTTCTCCACCATCTCGACCAGGATCTCGACCGCCGCCTGGAAGCGGCCCGGCACGCCGGCATGCGCCTTGCGCGCCGCCAGCCAGAGCACGAAGCTGATCAAGGCGCCCAGCACCACGTTGATCACCACCGAGTCGATGTTGATCACCGAGAAATCGATGATGGATTCCTGCTTCTTGTTGGTCAGGTGGACCAGGTGGTGGCGGATGTACTCGCCAGGGGTCAGTCCGGTTCCTTCAGCAGCCATGTCAAATTGCACCCATTCACGATTTCGATGTCGGGCGCAGCGACCGAAGCCCGAGCTCCAGCCAGTGCGCCTTGAGAACCACCACCAGGCCAGCCAGCAGCGCCAGCCAGTTCAGCTCGGCGACGATGCGCGGCGCCGACCACAGCATGGCCAGCGACAGCAGCAGCTTGACGCCTTCCCACAAGAAAAAGCCCGCGAGCGATGCCTGGGCAACGCCTGCGAACCACCGGGACAACGCGCTGGACGTCACACCCCAGGCCATGACCGCCGTGGGCAGGACCACCGCAGCCGCGCCATAGAGCACCGACACCACCACGGAAGCCCGGCCATCGATCCCCCATGCCACCGCGCCGGCCAGCACCGCCAGCACGGCCTGCCAGCGCAGGACCGACCAAGGCGAATACCGGGGCTGCGCCGACCGCCACCGCGCCGCTTCCTCGCGGCTCAGCGGCTTGAAGTCGGGGTCTTTGTCACCATCTTCCCAGTTGCCTGGAGCGGGTGCCTTCAACGTCACGGGAGGCATTGTCGACATCGCAATTGACAGATGGATTACAGACGCGGCCGATTAGGCACAGCCGCTGATTATACGTAGAAACCCCATGAGCCCGTCAAGGGCGCTGCCAACGGGCGCGGCATGCCGCGCGCAGGCGGCCGATAATCGTCCAGTGCCTGGACGGCGAAGCGAGATCCCCACATGGACTTCCCACGCGAGATTCCCCCCGAGCAGTCGCTCATCACCTACCCGAGCGACTTTCCGATCAAAGTCATGGGCGCGAACGTCGAAGGCTTCGCCGCCGCCATGGCGCACGTGGCCCGGGCCTTCGACGAGGCCTTCGACGAACTCACCATCGAGCAGCGCCCGAGCAAGGCCGGCAACTATCTCGGCCTGACGCTGACCGTGCGCGTCACCAGCCGCGAGCAGTTGGACGAGCTCTACCGCACGCTGACCACGCACCCGATGGTGAAGGTGGTGCTGTGAGGCGGCAACGCCGCGCGCCCGGAACGCGCACCGAGGCATGAACATCCGCGACCTCGGCCAGGTGGCGTACCCGCCCACCTACGAGGCGATGCAGGCCTTCACGGCCGCGCGCGCCCCGGACACGCCCGACGAGCTCTGGATCTGCGAGCACCCGCCGGTGTTCACGCAGGGGCTGGCCGGCCGCGCCGACCACCTGCTGGCGCCGGGGGGCATCCCCGTGGTCCAGACCAACCGCGGCGGGCAGGTCACCTACCACGGCCCGGGCCAGGTGGTCGCCTATCCCCTGCTGGACCTCCAGCGCGCGGGCTATTTCGTCAAGGAGTACGTCTACCGGATCGAGGAAGCGGTCATCCGCACGCTGGACCGCTATGGCGTGACGGGCCACCGCGTGGCCGGCGCGCCGGGCATCTACGTGCGCCTGGGCGATCCTGGCAGCCACGCGCTGCTGCCCCAGCGGCCCCGGAAACGGACCGCCGGCCAGGCCGCGACGACCGAACCGGATTTCACCGGCCTGGGCAAGATCGCGGCGCTGGGCATCAAGGTCAGCCGCCACTGCACCTACCACGGCGTGGCCCTCAACGTGCAGATGGACCTGCAGCCCTACGGGCGCATCAACCCCTGCGGCTACCAGGGCCTGCGCACGGTGGACCTTTCTACAATCGGGGTCTCGGCCTCCCGGGACGAAGTCGCGCAGGTCCTGAGCCAGAAGCTCGCCGCCCTGCTCGCTCCCTGATCTCAACCGCGCGCCCCGCCATGAACCACCTCCAGCCCGCCGCCCCGGCTCCCGACAGCACCACCGTCCGCCAGGCCCAGCCCGCCGCGGCCTACGATGCCACGGCCAAGCAGAAGAGCCAGGCCAAGACCGCGCGCATCCCGATCAAGATCGTGCCGGCCGAGGTGCTGAAGAAGCCCGAGTGGATCCGCGTGAAGGCCGGCAGCCCCAGCACGCGCTTCTACGAGATCAAGGACATCCTGCGCGCCAACAAGCTGGTCACGGTGTGCGAGGAGGCAAGCTGCCCCAACATCGGCGAGTGCTTCGGCAAGGGCACGGCGACGTTCATGATCATGGGCGACAAGTGCACGCGCCGCTGCCCGTTCTGCGACGTGGGCCATGGCCGGCCCGACCCGCTGGACCCGGACGAACCGCTCAACCTCGCCAACACCATCGCCGCGCTCAAGCTGAGCTACGTGGTGATCACCAGCGTGGACCGCGACGACCTGCGCGACGGCGGCAGCGGCCACTTCGTGGCCTGCATCCGCGAAGTCCGCGCGCTCTCGCCGGCCACGCGCATCGAGATCCTGGTGCCCGACTTCCGCGGCCGCGACGACCGCGCGCTGGACATCCTAAAGGCCGCGCCGCCCGACGTGATGAACCACAACCTCGAGACGGTGCCGCGGCTCTACAAGGAGGCGCGGCCGGGCTCGGACTACGCATTCAGCCTGAACCTGCTGAAGAAGTTCAAGGCGCTGTTCCCCGAGGTGCCCACCAAGAGCGGACTGATGGTCGGCCTGGGCGAGACCGACGAGGAGATCCTGGACGTGATGCGCGACATGCGCGCGCACGGCATCGACATGCTGACCATCGGACAGTACCTCGCGCCCAGTGGCCACCACCTGCCGGTGCGCCGCTACGTGCACCCGGACACTTTCAAGATGTTCGAGGAGAAGGCCTACGAAATGGGCTTTTCCCACGCCGCCGTGGGCGCGATGGTGCGCAGCAGCTACCACGCCGACCAGCAGGCCCACGGCGTGCTCGGCGTCGACACGGCCAAGCCGTGAGCGGCCCGGTCGCGCCCGACGGTGCCGGCCGCTTCTCCATCATGAGCCCCGCCAACCTCTTCGCGCTCGGCGCCGTCATGCTGTGGGCCTCGCTCGCGGCGCTGGGCGTGGCCCTGTCCCACGTGCCGCCATTCCTGCTCACCGGCCTGTCGCTGCTGGCCGGCAGCCTGATCGCGCTGCCGCTCTCGCGCTTCGACCTGCGCCGCTGGCGCGTGCCGGCGAGCACCCTGGCGCTGGGCGTGTATGGGTTGTTCGGTTTCCACTTCCTGCTGTTCATCGCGCTGCGCCACGCGCCCCCGGTGCCGGCCAACCTGGTGAACTACCTGTGGCCGCTGGGCATCGTGGTCATGGCACCGCTGTTCCTGCCGGGCATGTCGCTCACGCCGCGCCATGTGTTCGCGGCCCTGCTCGGCTTTGCCGGCGCGGCGCTGGCCATCCTCGGCGGGGTGGGTGGCGATGGCGGCGCCGGCGAGGCAGCGCGCTGGGCCTGGGGCTACATCCCGGCGCTCGGCTCGGCCTTCATCTGGGCCAGCTATTCGTTGCTCACGCAGCGCGTACGCGCCTTTCCCACCACCGCCATCGGCGGCTTCGCATTGATCTCGGGGCTGCTCGCGCTGCTGTGCCATGCGTTGCTGGAGCCGGCGGCGAACCTGTCGTCGCGCGACCTGGCGCTGATCGCGCTGCTCGGGCTGGGCCCGCTGGGGGGTGCCTTCTTCCTGTGGGACGCGGCGCTCAAGCGCGGCGATGCGCGGCAGATCGGCGTGCTCAGCTTCCTCACGCCCCTGCTGTCGACGCTGGTCCTGCTGATGATGCGGGGCGAAACACCCAGCCTGGCCGTGGGACTGGCCGCCTTGATGATCGTGGGCGCGGCGGTGCTCGCCACGCGCGGACCGCGGCAGTAGTCCGCCAGTCGTCAGTCCACCATCAACGCGGCCGGGTCCTCGGCGGCCAGCACGCTCTGGGCCCAGGCCTGGAGGCGGTTGGTGTCGCAGCGCAGGATCTGCTGCTTGACCGCCAGGATCTGCGACGGATGCATGGAAAACGAGCGCAGGCCCAGGCCGAGCAGCAGGCGCGTCATGGTCACGTCGCCGGCCATCTCGCCGCACACGCTCACGCCCTTGCCCTGCTCGCGGCACTGGGCGATGGTGCCGGCGATCAGGTGCAGCACCGCCGGATGCACCGGGTCGTAGAGGTGCGAGACCGCCTCGTCGGCACGGTCGATGGCCAGGGTGTACTGGATCAGGTCGTTGGTGCCGATCGACAGGAAGTCGAAGTGGCGCAGGAACAGCGGAATGGTCAGCGCCGCCGCGGGCACCTCGATCATCGCGCCGATCTTGACCGGGCCATGCGCGAAACCGCCCGCGTCGAGCTGCTCGGCCGCGCGCTGCACCAGCGCCAGCGTCTGGCGGATCTCGCTCGCATGGGCGAGCATGGGGATCAAGAGGTTGACGGGGCCGTGCGCCGCCGCGCGCAGGATGGCGCGCAGCTGCGCGAGGAACATCGAGGGCTCGGCCAGGCTCCAGCGGATCGCGCGCAGGCCCAGTGCGGGGTTGAGGTGGTCGTCCCCGGGCCGCGCGGCGGCGGTGCGGTCGAGCGGCTTGTCCGCGCCGACGTCGACGGTGCGGATCGTCACCGGCAGGCCCTGCATGCCTTCGACCACGCGGCGATAGGCCTGGTACTGCTCCTCCTCGTCGGGCAGCCGGCCCTTGCGCCCCATGAACAGGAACTCGCTGCGAAACAAGCCGACCCCGACCGCGCCGGCATGGAGCGCGGCCTCGGCGTCCTGCGGCTGCTCGATGTTGGCCAGCAGTTCGATCCGCTGGCCGTCCAGCGTGACGGCCGGGGTGTGCTTCAACCGCGACAGGCGCTCGCGCTCGACCTCGCCCTGGCGCTGCTTGAAGCCGTACTCGG
>CAZAPJ010000020.1:0-69361 GCA_964487025.1 uncultured Hydrogenophaga sp. | reverse complement strand
TGCTCCTGATTGATTGAACTGAAAAAAACCGCATAGGCCGCGCCAGGAATTGACGGAAGGATCAGCGGAATTTCCGCAAAAGCCGTGCCATCCCTTTTGCGCCCGCCCCGGCCAGCCACCGACGCCATCGGTGTCCTCCGCGCGGGCAGTCCGGCGCGTCCGAGCGGCGCTCCGGCGGACATGCCGATGCGCTCAGTCCGTGCCGAACAAGCCTCCCCGCTCGGCAGGCATCACGTGGCGCCGCCAGAACCGGTGGCGCTGCTGCGCGCCGTTGCCCAGCCAGGCCGACAACACCAGCGCGCGCTTGACATACAAACCCAGGTCGTATTCGTGCGTATAGCCAATGGCGCCATGCAGCTGAATGCATTCGCGCGTGATGCGCAACGCCGCATCGCTGCAGCGCGCCTTGCAGCGGCTCGCCACGGCGGCGAACCGCGCGCCGTCCTCCGGATCGGCCAGCGCGGCCTCTTCTTGTGCCGCGGCCGCCAGCTCACGCTGCACCAGCAGATCGACCGCCTTGTGCTGCAAGGCCTGGAAGCTGCCGATGACCTTGTCGTACTGGACGCGCGTCTTGAGATAGTCCAGCGTCATGTCGAACGCCTCGCCCATCACGCCCAGCAGTTCGGCGCTGGCGACGATCCGCGCGGCGTCGAGCGCGCGGCCCAGCGCAGCCAGGCCCTCGCCGGGCCGCACCAGCAGGGCGTCCCGCGGCACCGCGACCTGCCGCAGCTCGACGACCGGAGAGCACTGTCCGTCGACCTGCCAGACATCCGCCTGCATCGACACGCCGGCCGCGTCGCGTGGCACGGCGAACACCGCGATGCCGTCCTCGCCGCCCTGCAGGCGCGCGGTCACGAGCAGCATGGAGGCGGCCTGCGCCCCCACGGCCCAGGACTTGGTCCCGGAGATCGCGTAGCCGCCTCCCGCCTGCGCCACCGCCTGCGTGCTCACCGCGCCTGAATCGATGTCGTCGGGCCGCTCCTGCCAGGCCAGGGACGCCAGGCACTGCCCCTGGGCCAGGCGCTCCAGCCAGGCGGCGGCCGGCGGCTGCGCGGCGCGGTCCTGGAGCAGGCACACCGGCAGCACGCTGGTGGCGGCATAGAGGTCGCCCAGCAGCCCCCGGCCCAGGCCTTCCGCGATCAGGGACGCTTCCCGCAACCCCATGCCCAGGCCGCCATACGCCTCTGCGATCAGCACGCTGTGCCACCCGAGATCGCGCATCTGGCCCGGATGGCCCGGGTCGTGGCCCGGCGGTTGCTGCATGCGTTCGCGAAAGGCTTTGAGGTTGCGCGCGCGCGCCACGAAATCGCGCACGCTTTCGCACAGCAGCGCCGCGACGCCGTCGTCCGGTGGGGTCATCGTCGCGTCCGTCATCCGGGAAGCCCCAGCCACTGGCGCGCCAGTATGTTGCGCTGGATCTGGTTGGAGCCGCCATAGATCGTCGGCCCGCGCGACTCCAGGAACGGCATCGTCACCTCCACCAGGTCATCGCCCACCCGGACCGGGCCCTGCAAGGCCCCATCGGCGCCCGCCACCTCCACCAGCAACTCCGTCACGCGCTGGCAGGTTTCGGTAGCGGTCATCTTCAGCAGCGAGGATTCCAGGCCGAACCCCTTGCCCACCCCGAGCGAGCGGACCAGCCGTTCGTACAGCGCCCCAAGATCCTGCACGTCGAACAGCAGCTGGGTGTAGCGGTCCTGGAACACCGGGTCGCTCCAGGCGCCGTTGGCGCGCGCCAGCTTCTCCAGCCGCCCGAGCGCGATCAAGGACTGGCGCGGCGAGCCGGACCAGACCCGCTCGAAACCGAGCAGCGTCTTGGCGATCTCCCAGCCGCCGTTCAGCGGCCCGACCAGGTCGCTTCGATGCGCCCTCACGTCCTGCAGGAAGACCTCGCAGAACTCCTCGCCACCGGCGATGTCGCGGATCGGCCGCACCACGACGCCCGGCTGGTCCATGGGGAACATCACGAAGCTGATCCCGGCCTGCTTCTTCACGGTCTTGTCGGTGCGCACCAGCGCGAACATGTGGGTGCCGTCGAAGCCCATCGTGGTCCAGATCTTCTGGCCGTTGATGACGAATTCATCGCCTTCCAGGCGCGCCTCGGTGCGCAGGTTCGCCAGGTCGGAGCCCGCGTTGGGCTCGGAATAGCCCTGCACCCAGACGTGCTCGCCCGACAGGATGCGCGGCAGGTACTTGCGCCGCTGCTCCTCGGAACCCCGGGCGATGAGGACCGGCCCCAGGTTGGTCAGCGACTGCGTCTGCATCACCGGCGCGCCGCTGCGCTCGTACTCCTCGATGTAGATCAGTTGCTTGACCGGCGACAGCGCCATGCCGCCCCACTCCCGCGGCCACGAAGGGGCCACCCAGCCCAGCCCGGACAGGGTCAGGAACCAGGGCTTGACCACGGCCCAGCGCAGGCGCTTGGGCGCGAAACGCAGCTCGCGCGGGCAATGCGCGTCGAAGAAGCCGGCCGCCAGGGCACGGAACTCGGCGTCCGGCAGCGCGTTCCAGTCGGCGTCGGCCACAGCGTCAGCCTCCCTTGAACTGCGGCTTGCGCTTCTCGACGAAGGCCCGCACGGCCTCGGCATGGTCGCCGCCGGTCATGGTCAGCATCTCGAATGCCATCGAGGTGTCGATCACCAGGTTCAGCCGCTCCTTCACCGCCTTGTTGACCGACAGCTTGGTCCATGCCACTGCGTAGCGGGGCAGGGCCGCCAGTTCGAGCGCGATGGTCCGCGCCTCCGTCAGCACCTGATCGGCCGGGCGCACATGCGTGATCAGCCCGATGTCGTGGGCCTCCTGCCCGTTGAGCACGCGGCCGCGCATCAGCAAGTCGCGCGCCTTGGCGATGCCGACCAGCAGCGGCATGATCACGGCGCCGCCGTCGCCCGCCACCAAGCCCACCTTGACATGGGTGTCCCCGATCCGGGCCGTCTCCGAGATCACGGTGATGTCGCAGAACAGCGCCAGCGAACAGCCCAGGCCCATGGCGTCGCCATTGACCGCGGCGATTAGAGGCGGCTGCAGTTCCAGCATGTTCTGCCACAGGCGCCGTGTGTTGGCCGGCGCCTGGATCGCGTGCCGGTAGTTCGCGGGCGTTCCCACGCGCTGCGCCATGCCCTTGAGATCGCCGCCCGCGGAAAACGCGCGGCCCGCCCCGGTGAGGATCACCGCCTTCACGCGTGCGTCGTCGTTGATGTCCAGCCACACCCGCTCCAGCTCCGGGTGCATCGGGCCGCCGGCGGCATTGAGCACATCCGGGCGGTTCATGGTCACGGTGCAGACGCCGTCGGCATCGACGTCCACCTTGAGGTACTCGTATTTCGAATAGTCCATGGATTTCCTTGATGAAGATGAATCAGGCGGAAGCCCTGCCATGGGTGGCACGCAGCTGGTTCTTGTCGATCTTGCCGTTGTGCAGCTTGGGCAGGGCATCGACGAACACGATGCTGCGCGGCTTCTTGTAGCTCGCGATCCACTGCCGGCAGTGATCGATGAGTGCCTGTTCCGACACGCTGGTGCCCGGGCGCAGCACCACCACGCCGCGCACGGACTCGCCCCAGCTCGCGTCGGGCACGCCGATCACCGCGGCTTCGAGCACCGCCGCGTGCCGCACCAGGGCCTGCTCGACCTCGCGGGAATAGATGTTCTCGCCGCCCGAGATCACCATGTCTTTCTTGCGGTCGACGATGTAGAGGAATCCGTCGCGATCGAATCGGCCGATGTCGCCCGAGTGCACCCAGCCATCGCGCAAGGCAGCCAGCGTGGCGGGCATGTCGTTCCAGTAGCCCCGGAACATGACGCCGCCGCGGTACACGATCTCGCCCGCTTCGCCCTCCGGCATCGGCTGACCATCCTCGCCGAGCAGGCGGACCTCGGTCCCGATCAGGGGCTGGCCGACCGACTCCAGCCAGCGGCGCTCGCGCTCGTCTCCCTCCGGCCGGTGCTGCGACCGCAGCAGCACGCTCACCGCGCCCTCGGTCTGTCCATAGACCTGATGGAACACCTCGCCCATCAGCGCGAGCCCCTTGCGCAGCACATGGATGGGCATCGGCGCGGCCGAATAGCACAGCACCCGGATCGACGACAGGTCCCGCTGCTCGATGCCCGGCGACTCCAGCACCGACTGCACCATGGTCGGCGCCAGGTGCAGGATGGTGACCCGCTCCCGCTCGATCGCCTCCAGGACGCGGCCGGGGTCGAAACTCCGGTGCACCAGCACGCGCGCGCCGCGCCATGCAGCCCCCAACTGGATGCCTTTCGCACCGACATGGAAGTACGGCATCGCCAGCAGCACGCGATCGGCCGGGGAGATGCCCATTTCCGCCGCATGCATGTACCCTTTGTTCACACTGTCCCGATGCGCCAGCATGCAGCCCTTGGGCTTGCCAGTGGTGCCGCTGGTGAAGATCAGGTGCGCGATGTCGTCTTCGTCCGAGCGCGAAGCCGGGCCGTCGGCACAGGCCTGTTCCAGCACCTGTTCATAGGACTCGGCCCAGCCGGGTCCACCCTCTCCGATGCAGATCCAGGCCTGCACCGAGGCCAGGCGTTCCCGCAGTTTTTCTGCGGTGCCGGCGTACTGCGCTTCGAACATGCAGACCGTCGGCGCCGCACTCTGCAGGATGCCTTCGATTTCCGGCACCGCCAGGCGGTAGTTGACGGTGGTCGCGATGTAGCCCGCGTATTCGCAGGCGCCGTAGAACTCGAAGTATTCGATCGAGTTCATGGACAGCAGCGCCACACGGTGCTGGTGCCGGCAGCCCCGCTGCTCCAGCGCCGCACCCAGCCTGCGCACCCGGTCCAGGAACCCGCCGTGGGTCAAGCGCCGGGCCCCGTCGTCGTAGGCGACCTCCTCGCCGAGAAAGCGCGCGTTGCGCGCGATCAGGTCGCCAAGCGTCAGCCCACTGGAGATGCGCCGCCCCGGAAGCACGGTGGGGAATGCGGCGGTCACTCCGGCTTGACCCCGGCCACCTTGGCCGCTTCGGCCCAATAGGCCAGATCCTTGCGCACCAGATCCTGCATGTCCGCCACCGAGCCTGGCAGCGGCGTCAGGTACTGCGTGCGCATGGCTTCGAGGATGTCGGGCTCCTTCAGCACCTCGTTGATCTCGCGGTTGAGCCGTTCCACGATGGCGGGCGGCATGTTGGCCGGCCCCAGCACGCCGAACCAGGGCTCGAACTGGAAACCGGGCAGACCCGCTTCGGCCACGGTCGGCATGTCGGGCATCAGCGGCGAGCGCTTGGAGGTGGCCAATGCCAGCGACTTGAGCTTGCCGGCCTTGATCAGCGGGCCCGAGGTCTGCATGGAATCGAACATCAGGTGCGCCTCGCCGGTCATGAGCGCCGGCAGGGCCTGGGCGCCCGACTTGTAGGGCACGTGCATCGACTGCACGCCGGCCCGCTGGTTGAACATCGACATCACCAGGTTGTTGGTGGTGGCCACGCCATAGGACGCGTAGTTCAGCTTGTTCGGGTTGGCCTTCATGTAGGCCACCAGCTCGCGCACATTGGAAGCCGGCACATCGTTGTTCGCGGTCAGCGAGATCAGCATGATGGCCAGTGGCGCGATCGGCGTGAAATCCTTCGCCGGATCAAACGGCAGCCGGGCGATCATGGATGGCGCGCTCGTCAGGCCCGACGTCGTCAGCAGCAGCGTGTAGCCGTCGGCGGGCTGCTTGGCCACGAAGTCGGACCCCACCACCGTGCCTGCACCCGGCTTGTTGTCCACGACGATCGGCTGACCCAGCCGGGCGCCCAGCTTGGTGGACAACAGGCGCGCGATCTGATCGGTGCCGCCGCCGGCGCCGTAGGGCACCACCAGCCGCAGCGACCGGTTGGGGTAGTCGGACTGGGCCAGCGCCATCGGAATGGAGATGACGCCGAGCGCCGCGAGGGACATGGCCGCGCAGCAGCGTTGAAGAAACCGTCGCATGAGCTTGTCTCCGTTGGATGTTTGAGTGAAGCCATGCTAGGCGGCCCCACACGCCAAGCCAATGGGCGCCGCCTATTCAACACATGTGTGAAGAATCGGTCCGGCCGCTCACGGCGTAGGCGCGGCGTCGAGCCGTTGGGGCTCGCGATCCAGGGCGGAAGCGGGAAACTGCAGCACCAGGACCGCCAGCCCTTCGGCGGCCGCTTCCAGCCTCATCGCAGGCTCATCGGCGTCCCGCCAGATGCAGGCATGCATGCCCAGTTCCCCCTCCGCCGAGACCAGGCTTCCGCCCACGACGACGTGGAAGCGCCCGCCATTTTGTCCCGCGGGAGCCGGCGCCTGAGCGGTCGCACGCGCGGGCAGCCGCAGCAGCCACGCCGCCAGGCCTTCGCCATCCGGGTCCGACAGCACCTCGGTTTCCACCGACGTCCGGCATTTCAGTGCCTGCGCCGTGCCCACCGCGACCGGCCCCTGGGTCCACTGCCGCTTGCGCAGCCCCAGGCGCATCTTTTCCCGCGACGCCGGGAGATACCAGGCGCCCGGGTCCGTCACGGCCCGCAGCGACAGGTAGTCCAGCCCCAGTTCACCTGCGACCAGTGGACCGTATCCGGACTCCCGGGACGTGTAGTGGACGGTGATCGGCGCCACGGCGTGCTTGCCCAGCGAGCCGTGCCCGCCCACCACCACCTGGAACTGCTCTTCCAGATGGAAGTGCACCGGCAACACCCACCCAGGCTGCTGGTGCACCAGGAACGCCTGAGGCGCAGGCCTGGCCCCAGCCTCGCTTTCGATCAGGTATTCCGTGTAACCGCGGAAATGCCCTTCATCGAACACCCGGGTGCGGGTCTTTCTCTCCACCGATCCGATGCGCTCCATACCACCTCCCAAGCGAGGGTTCGCCACATGGCGCGACGCATGGTAAGGCGATCCGGACGGCGCAGGTTGCCGGCGCCGGGCGCGACGGAAATTGCGCGCATATGTGATGCGAAGTGGGTCGCCAACAAAAACGCCCACCAGAGGTGGGCGTTCATTGAAGGCAGATGGCCTGAAAAAGTGGTTGCGCGGGCAAGATTTGAACTTGCGACCTTTGGGTTATGAGCCCAACGAGCTACCAGGCTGCTCCACCGCGCGTCAAGCTTTGTATTCTATCACGCCTTGTCGGCGTCTGCAGCCGGCGCCGCGTCTTCCTCCGCGCGGTCCACCAGCTCGACCAGCGCCATCGGCGCGTTGTCGCCGACGCGGAAGCCCATCTTCAGGATGCGCGTGTAGCCGCCGGGACGCGCCTTGAAGCGGGGGCCCAGTTCGTCGAACAGCTTGACCACCACGTCGCGGTCGCGCAGGCGATTGAACGCCAGCCGGCGGTTGGCCACGGTGGGCTCCTTGGCCAGGGTGATCATGGGCTCGACCACGCGGCGCAGCTCCTTGGCCTTGGGCAGCGTGGTCTTGATGGCCTCGTGCGTGAGCAGCGAGTTCATCATGTTGCGCAGCATCGCCTGGCGGTGCTCGCTGGTGCGGTTGAGTTTGCGAAGTCCGTGTCCGTGACGCATGTTCCGTTTCCTTTCAGTGTTTTGCCTCCAGCCGTATCAGGTACTGGAGGTTCGTCCGGCGGTTGAGTGCCTTCAGTGCTTGTCGAGGCCGGCGGGCGGCCAGTTTTCCAGCTTCATGCCCAAGGTCAGGCCGCGCGAGGCGAGCACTTCCTTGATTTCGTTGAGCGACTTGCGGCCCAGGTTGGGGGTCTTCAGCAGCTCGTTCTCGGTGCGCTGGATCAGGTCACCGATGTAGTAGATGTTCTCGGCCTTGAGGCAGTTGGCCGAGCGCACGGTCAGTTCGAGCTCGTCCACCGGGCGCAGCAGGATCGGGTCGAACTGCTGCGAGCTGCGCTGGGCCGGCGCGTCGAACGCGGACAGTTCCACGCCTTCGAGCTGCGCGAACACCGCGAGCTGCTCCACCAGGATCTTGGCCGAGGCGCGCACGGCTTCCTCGGGCCCGATGGCGCCATTGGTCTCGATCTCCAGCACCAGCTTGTCCAGGTCGGTGCGCTGCTCGACGCGGGCGCTCTCGACGGTGTAGCTCACGCGCTTGACGGGCGAGAACGAGGCATCGAGCACGATGCGGCCGATCGAGCGGGCCTGGTCGTCGTTGCGGCGGATGCTGCCCGGCACGTAGCCGCGACCCTTTTCCACCTTGATCTGCATGTCCAGCTTGGCGCCGGCCGACAGCGTGGCGATGACGTGATCGGGATTGACGATCTCCACGTCGTGCGGCGTCTGGATGTCGGCCGCCGTCACCAGGCCTTCGCCGTCCTTGCGCAGGCTCAGCGTGACCTCGTCGCGGTTGTGCAGCTTGAACACCACGCCCTTGAGGTTGAGCAGCATGTTGACCACGTCTTCCTGCACGCCGTCGATCGACGAGTACTCGTGCACCACACCGGCGATGGTGACCTCGGTGGGTGCATGGCCGACCATCGAGGACAGCAGGACCCGGCGCAGGGCGTTGCCCAGCGTGTGGCCATAGCCGCGTTCGAAAGGCTCGAGCGTGACTTTGGCGCGGTTGGTCGACACCTGTTCGACGTTGATGGTCTTGGGCTTGAGCAGATTGTTCAGCATTCAAACTTCCTTCAGGACCCTCGGCTCGTTACACCGATAAGGCAGACGGAGCATGGCCCGGTCGCGCCGCGGCGGCGCCCACCGGGAACGGATTAACGGGAATACAGTTCGACGATCAGCGATTCGTTGATGTCGGAGGCGAACTCGTCGCGGTCGGGCGACTTCTTGAACACGCCCTCGACCTTGTCGACCGACACATCCACCCAGCCGGGGAAGCCGATCTGCTTGGCCAGTTCCAGCGCTTCCTGCACGCGGGCCTGCTTCTTCGATTTCTCGCGCACGGCGATCACGTCGC
Organism: uncultured Hydrogenophaga sp.; assembly: GCA_964487025.1. Classification (GTDB taxonomy): domain Bacteria; phylum Pseudomonadota; class Gammaproteobacteria; order Burkholderiales; family Burkholderiaceae_C; genus Hydrogenophaga. The sequence continues at coordinate 60,529 of CAZAPJ010000020.1, read as the reverse complement.
CGGCCTTGACCGAGTAGGAAGGGATGTTCACGGCCTGGCCGTTGACCGTGATGGCCTTGTGCGAAACGATCTGGCGGGCTTCGGCGCGGGTCGAGGCGAAGCCCATGCGGAACACCACGTTGTCCAGGCGCGACTCGAGCAGGAACAGCAGGTTGGCACCGGTGTTGCCGCGGCGGCGGTCGGCCTCGGCGAAGTAGCGGCGGAACTGGCGCTCCAGCACGCCATAGGTGCGCTTGACCTTCTGCTTCTCGCGCAGCTGCACGCCGAAGTCGGAGGTGCGCTGACCCGAGGTGCGGCCGTGCTGGCCGGGCTTGGAGTCGAACTTGGCCTTGTCGCTGATTGAGCGGCGCGCGCTCTTGAGCAGCAGGTCACTGGCTTCGCGACGGGAAAGTTTGGCCTTGGGGCCGAGGTAACGTGCCACGTTGATTTCCTTTTGTTTCTGCCGCAACCCACAGCGGGCCGTGATTGCGGGAGCCATCCCGCGATGGCGGGGGCGGTGGGCTTAGCAAAAATGCCACCGCAGCGTGACTGCGGTGGCGCTCGAAGAACCCAGCATTCTAGCGCGAAGCCAGAACCAGGGTGACAGCTGTCTCAGATGCGACGACGCTTCTGGGGACGGCAGCCGTTGTGGGGCACAGGCGTCACGTCGGAAATCGACGTGATTCGGATGCCGAGGGCGCCCAAGGCGCGCACCGAAGACTCGCGACCTGGACCCGGACCCTTGATTTCGACGTCGAGGTTCTTGATGCCCTGTTCCATCGCGGCACGGCCGGCCACTTCGGAGGCCACTTGGGCCGCAAACGGGGTCGACTTGCGCGAACCCTTGAAGCCCTGGCCACCCGACGATGCCCACGACAGCGCATTGCCCTGGCGGTCGGTGATGGTGATGATGGTGTTGTTGAACGACGCGTGCACGTGCGCAATGCCGTCGGCAATGTTCTTGCGGACTTTCTTGCGGACGCGGGCGGCGGCGCTGCTGGAGGGAGACTTGGCCATGAGGGTCCTTCTTACCGATTACTTCTTCAGCGACTGGGCAGCCTTGCGGGGGCCCTTGCGCGTGCGGGCGTTAGTCTTGGTGCGCTGGCCGCGCAGCGGCAGGCCGCGGCGGTGACGGAAACCCCGGTAGCAGCCGATGTCCATCAGGCGCTTGATGTTCATGGTGGTTTCACGGCGCAGGTCACCTTCGATCGTGAACGTGCCGACCTGGTCGCGGATCTTCTCCAGCTCCGCGTCGCTCAGGTCCTTGATCTTCTTGGAATAGGCGATGCCGCAAGCCTCGCAGATCTTGCGGGCGCGCGTGCGACCAATGCCGAAGATAGCCGTCAAGCCGATCTCGGCGTGCTTGTGCGGCGGAATGTTGATGCCTGCAATACGAGCCATGTGGGTTCCTCTGAACTTTCCAATCAGCCTTGACGCTGCTTGTGACGCGGATCGGTGCAGATGACGCGCACGACACCATGCCGCTTGATGATCTTACAGTTGCGGCACATTTTCTTGACGGAAGCCGAAACTCTCATTGTCTTCTCCTAGAAACTCTCAAAAACATTCATTCGACACGGCCAAACGGCCAGCCACTCACGCTCACTTCGAGCGGAACACGATTCGCGCCCGCGTGAGGTCATAGGGCGTGAGCTCCACCTTGACCTTGTCTCCCGGCAGGATCCGGATGTAGTGCATCCGCATCTTGCCGGAGATGTGTCCCAGCACCACATGGCCGTTCTCGAGCTTGACCCGGAAGGTCGCATTGGGGAGGTTTTCGATCACCTCGCCCTGCATCTCGATCACATCGTCCTTGGCCATGACGCGACACCATTCAGTTGCTGCCGAGGGAGGTTTTAAAATTGGCCTTCTTCAGCAGCGATTCGTACTGCTGGGACATCATGTAGTTCTGCACCTGGGCCATGAAATCCATGGTCACGACCACGATGATCAGCAGCGAGGTACCGCCGAAATAGAACGGCACGTTGTACTCGAGGATCAGGAATTCCGGCAACAGGCAGACGGCGGTGATGTAGATCGCACCGGCCAGCGTCAGGCGCAGCAGGATCTTGTCGATGTAGCGGGCGGTCTGGTCCCCGGGACGGATGCCGGGGATGAAGGCGCCGCTCTTCTTCAGGTTGTCCGCGGTCTCGCGGCTGTTGAACACCAGTGCGGTATAGAAGAAGCAGAAAAAGATGATCGCCGCGGCATACAGCGCCACGTAGATCGGCTGCCCGGGCGACAGCGCCGCAGCCAGGTCGCGCAGCCAGCGGGTCGAGTCGCCGGTGCTCACCCAGCTCACCACGGTGGTGGGCAGCAGGATGATGCTCGAGGCGAAGATCGGCGGGATCACGCCGGCCATGTTCAGCTTGAGCGGCAGGTGCGAGGACTGGCCCCCGTAGACCTTGTTGCCGACCTGGCGGCGCGCGTAGTTCACGAGGATCTTGCGCTGACCGCGCTCGACGAACACCACGAAGTAGGTCACCAGCACCACCAGCACGATGATGAAGAGCGCCACCAGGATGTTCATGGCGCCGGTGCGCACCAGTTCGAGCAGGCCGCCGATCGCGCTCGGCAGGCCGGCGGCGATGCCGGCGAAGATCAGCAGCGAGATGCCGTTGCCCAGGCCGCGCTCGGTGATCTGCTCGCCCAGCCACATCAGGAACATCGTGCCGGCCACCAGGCTGACGATCGCCGTCAGGCGGAAGCCGAAGCCCGGCGTGATCACCAGGCCCGGCGAGCCTTCCAGCGCCAGCGCGATGCCCAGCGCCTGGAACAGCGCGAGGCCCAGCGTGCCGTAGCGCGTGTACTGCGTGATCTTGCGGCGGCCGGCCTCGCCTTCCTTCTTCAGCGCCTCCAGCGAGGGCACCACGTAGGTCATCAGCTGCATGATGATCGACGCGGAGATGTAGGGCATGATGCCCAGCGCGAAGACGGTGAAGCGCGACAGCGCGCCGCCCGAGAACATGTTGAACAGGCTCAGGATGCCACCCTGCTGCCCCTGGAACAGGCGCTCGAGCTGCGCCGGGTCGATGCCGGGCACGGGGATGTGCGCCCCGATGCGGTAGACCACCAGCGCCAGCAGCAGGAAAACCAGGCGGCGGCGCAGGTCGCCGAACTTGCCGGTCTTGGCCAGGGACGTCGATCCAGTTGCCACGGGATGTCGCTTCCGTTCGACGCGGGTCAGGCTGCCGCAGCCAGCGAACCGCCGGCGGCTTCGATCGCCTGCTTGGCGCCCGCCGTGGCGGCGATGTCCTTGAGCGTGACCGCGCGCGTGATTTCACCGGTCTTGATGACCTTGACGCGCTTGGCCAGTTGCGGTACCAGGCCGGCCTGCTTGAGCGCCAGCACGTCGATTTCGGCGATGTCCAGGGCGTTCAGGTCGGCCAGGGTGACCTCGGCGTTGAAGCGCAGGGTCTGCGACTTGAAGCCGCGCTTGGGCAGACGGCGCTGCAGCGGCATCTGGCCGCCTTCGAAACCGACCTTGTGAAAGCCGCCGGCACGGGACTTCTGGCCCTTGTGGCCGCGACCCGCCGTCTTGCCCAGGCCCGAGCCGATGCCGCGGCCGACCCGGCGCTTGGCATGCTTGGCGCCCGCAGCGGGCTGGATGGTATTGAGTTGCATGTCCAGTGACTCCGATCGATCAGAGGATTTTGACCAGGTAGCTGATCTTGTTGATCATGCCGCGCACAGCGGGCGTGTCCTGCAGCTCGCTGACGCTGTTGAGCTTGCGCAGGCCCAGGCCGCGCACGGTGGCGCGGTGCGACTGCTTGGTGCCGATGGGGCTGCGCACCAGTTGGACCTTGACGGTGTTCTGAGTGGTCATGATCGCTTCTCTCCTGTCAACCCAGGATCTCTTCGACCGACTTGCCGCGCTTGGCGGCCACTTCGGCCGGGGTAGTCGAATTCTTCAGTGCGTCCAGCGTGGCGCGCACGAGGTTGTAGGGGTTGCTCGAGCCGTGGCTCTTGGCCACCACGTCGGTCACGCCCAGCACCTCGAAGACCGCGCGCATCGGGCCGCCGGCGATGATGCCGGTCCCCTTGGAGGCCGGCAGCATCATGACGTTCGAGGCGCCGTGCTCGCCGTGCACGCTGTGGTGCAGCGAGCCGTCCTTGAGCGAGACCTTGATCATGTTGCGGCGCGCCTGCTCCATGGCCTTCTGCACCGCCACCGGCACTTCGCGCGCCTTGCCCTTGCCCATGCCGACGCGGCCATCGCCGTCGCCGACCACGGTGAGCGCGGCGAAGCCGAGGATGCGCCCGCCCTTGACCACCTTGGTCACGCGGTTGATCGCGATCATCTTCTCGCGCAGGCCGTCCTCGTTCGCCTCGTTCTTGATGTTTGCCGTAAATTTAGCCATTTCGTGTATCCCGCTTGATCAGAACTGCAGGCCGGCCTCGCGGGCCGCGTCCGCCAGGGCTTTCACCCGGCCGTGGTAGGCGAAGCCGGAGCGGTCGAAGGCCACCTTCTCGACGCCGGCGGCCTTGGCCCTCTCGGCGATGCGCTTGCCGATGAGGGCCGCGGCGGCGGCATTGCCACCCTTGCCGGCGCCGCCGAGCTGAGCCCGCACCTCGGCTTCGGCCGTGGAGGCGGAAGCGAGCACGCGGGCGCCGTCGTCGGAGATGACGCTGGCATAGATGTGCAGGTTGGTGCGGTTCACCGTCAGGCGCACGGCGCCTTGCTGCGCGATGCGGATGCGCGTTTGGCGGGCGCGGCGCAGACGTTGCTCTTTCTTGGTCAGCATGATCCTGGTCCTTACTTCTTCTTGGTTTCCTTGATCACGACCTTCTCATCCGCATAGCGGATGCCCTTGCCCTTGTAGGGCTCGGGGGGGCGAACGGCGCGCACCTCGGAAGCGATCTGGCCCACGCGCTGGCGATCCGAGCCCTTGATCACGATCTCGGTCGGCGACGGGGTTTCCACCTTGATGCCGGCGGGCATGTCCATCACCACGGGGTGCGAATAGCCCACCGTGAGGTTGAGCTTGCTGCCCTGCGCCTGGGCCCGGTAGCCCACGCCCAGCAGGGTCAGCTTCTTCTCGAAACCCTTGCTCACGCCGGTCACCATGTTGTTGACCAGCTGGCGCAGGGTGCCCGACATGGCGTTGGCCTCGCGCGATTCGTCCACCGGCGCGAAGCGCAGCGTGCCCGCCTCGTTCTGCACCTTGACCAGCGCGTGCTGGGCCACGGCCAGGGCGCCCAGGGAGCCCTTGACGTTGATCTGGCCGTCCTTGATGGCCACTTCCACCCCGGCGGGGACGGAAACCGGCTGTTTTCCAATACGTGACATCAGCTTCTCCTCAATGCCCGCATCAGGCGACGTAGCAAAGGACTTCGCCGCCGACACCGGCGGCACGGGCCTTGCGATCGGTCATCACGCCGCGGGGCGTCGTGACGATGGCCACGCCCAGGCCGTTCTGGACCTGAGGAATGGCGTTGCGGCCGCGGTACACGCGCAGGCCCGGGCGGCTCACGCGCTCGATGTGCTCGATCACCGGACGGCCGGCGTAGTACTTGAGGGCAATCTCGAGTTCGTTCTTGCCGTCGGCGTTCTTGACCTGGAAACCGTCGATGTAGCCCTCGTCCTTCAGGACCTGGGCGATCGCGGCCTTGACCTTGGAAGCCGGCATCGACACGCTGGCCTTCTCGACCATCTGCGCGTTGCGGATGCGGGTCAACATGTCGGCGATAGGATCACTCATGCTCATTTGTGGTTCTCCTAGGGCTTACCAGCTGGCCTTGGTCACACCGGGGATTTCCCCGGCGAACGCCATTTCGCGCACCTTGGCGCGGGCCAGGCCGAAATGGTTGAAGGTGCCGCGCGGACGGCCGGTGATCTCGCAGCGGTTGCGCTGGCGGGTCGGGTTCGCGTTGCGGGGCAGCTTCTGCAGCGCCAGGCGAGCGGCATCGCGCTCTTCGTCCGAGCGCTTGGCATCGCCGGCGATGTCCTTGAGCTCGGCGTATTTCTTGGCGAACTTGGCGGCGAGCTTCTCGCGCTTGAGTTCACGTTGGAGTAGTGCTTGTTTAGCCACGCGCCACCTCAGTTCTTGAACGGAAAACGGAAACCGGCCAGGAGCGCCTTGCACTCCTCGTCATTCTTGGCGGTCGTCGTGATGCTGATGTTGAGACCGCGCAGCGCATCCACCTTGTCGTACTCGATCTCGGGGAAGATGATCTGTTCCTTGACGCCGACGTTGTAGTTGCCGCGGCCGTCGAAGGAGCGGCCCGAGATGCCGCGGAAGTCGCGCACGCGCGGCAGCGCCACGGTGACGAAGCGGTCCAGGAACTCGTACATGCGGGCGCCGCGCAGGGTCACCATGCAGCCGATGGGCTGCTGCTCGCGGATCTTGAAGCCCGCGATGGCCTTGCGGGCCTTGGTCACCACCGGCTTCTGGCCGGCGATCTTGGTCAGGTCGCCGACGGCGTTGTCCATGACCTTCTTGTCGGCCACGGCCTCGCTCACACCCATGTTGAGCGTGATCTTGGTGATGCGGGGCACCTCCATGATCGACTTGTAGCCGAATTTCTTCACGAGGTCGGGCGCGATCTGGTCCCGATAGACATCTTGCAAACGTGCCATGGTCATGCCACCTTGATTTCTTCGCCGCTGGACTTGTAGACGCGCACTTTCTTGCCGTCGGCCAGGAGCTTGATGCCCACGCGATCCGCCTTGCCGGTGGCGCCATTGAAGATGGCCACGTTGGACTGGTGGATCGGCATGCTCTTCGGGATGATCCCGCCGGCCTCACCCTTGGCGGGGTTGGGCTTGGCGTGCTTCTTGACGACGTTCACGCCGTCGACGAGCAGGCGGTCCTCGCTGGTGCGGCTGAGCACCTTGCCGCGCTTGCCCTTGTCGCGCCCGGCGATCACGATGACCTCGTCGCCACTACGAATCTTGTTCATGATGATTCCTCAGAGGACCTCGGGCGCCAGCGACACGATCTTCATGAACTTCTCGGTGCGCAGCTCGCGCGTGACCGGTCCGAAGATGCGGGTGCCGATGGGCTCCAGCTTGGCGTTGAGCAACACAGCCGCGTTGCCGTCGAATTTGATCAGCGCGCCGTCCTGGCGGCGGATGCCCTTGGCGGTGCGCACCACCACGGCGTTGTAGACCTCCCCCTTCTTGACGCGGCCGCGGGGCGCCGCCTCCTTGATGGAGACCTTGATGATGTCGCCCACACTGGCGTAGCGGCGCTTGGAGCCGCCGAGCACCTTGATGCACATCACGGACTTGGCACCCGTGTTGTCGGCAACATCGAGTCGAGATTGCGTTTGAATCATTTTGTTTAAGTCCCAACTTGAATCCTTCCAGCCACCACGGCCGGAAGCGATCAGTCTTGGGCCCGTCGTCAAGCGCCGCCCCGGCATGCCGCCGGGCCAGGCCCTCTTCGGTGGGCAGATGGCTTATCGCCTGCTATCGCCTGGCTCGCGCCCCTTGCGGAACGCTCGCCGGTTCTTCGCCTATCAAAGCGAAGCCGTGCAGTATGGCATGGATTTCGGGGCCTGTCAATCTGCGGGTAGGTAATGCTGGCACAACGCCTCGAAGGCCGCCAGTTCCGGGTCGCCCGCGACCTCCTCGCGCAGGATCGCGGCCACGGCGGGCGCCATGCGGGCGGCCTCGCGCGCATCGAGGAACAGCGCCCGCCAGCGCCGCGCCAGCACGTCTTCCACCGTCTGGGCGAATTCCTGGCGCGCCGCGTGGCGCACCATGGCTTCGTTCAGCCCCATGCCCAGCGCGTTGCCCAGCCCCGGGCATTGCTGGACCGCCGGCCATTCCGTGCCGTAGAGGTGCGGGCCCGGCGCGGTGCACAGCGGGATGGCGGGCAGGCCGGCCGGCCCGGCGCCCAGCAGCCGGTGGGTGCTGCTCTGCCCGCCGTCGCGCTGCGGCAACAGGCCGGCGGCAAAGCAGCGCTCCAGCACGTCCTCGGCCATGGCGCGGTAGGTGGTCCACTTGCCGCCGGTGACGGTGACCAGCCCGTTGCCGTCGACCACGATGGTGTGCTCGCGCGACAGGGCCTGGGTGCCGCCTTCGGCTGCGGCGGGCGCCGCCACCAGCGGGCGCAGCCCGACCCAGAGGCTGCGGATGTCGGCGCGGCGCACCGGCCGCGCCAGCACGCGGCCGGCTTCGGTCAGGATGAAGTCCAGTTCCTCGGCGAAGGCCTCGGGCTCCCGGGGCAGGTCCTGGCGCGGGGTGTCGGTGGTGCCCAGGATCAGCTTGCCCAGCCAGGGCACGGCGAACAGCACCCGGCCGTCGCGGGTGCGCGGCACCAGCAAGGCGTGGTCGCCGGGCAGGAATTCGCGGTCCACCACCGCATGCACGCCCTGGCTCGGGCTGACCATGCGCGCCGGGGCGGCGCCGCCGCGGCCGGCCGGCGGCGCCGCCTGGCCACGCAGCCCGTCCACCCAGACGCCGGTGGCGTTGACCACGCAGCGCGCCCGCAGCGCGAAGCGCCGGCCGGAACGCCGGTCCAGCACCTCCAGATGCGACTCGGCCGCCTCGCCAGCGCCGGTGCGTTGCAGCGCCGTGACCTCGGCGTAGTTCAGCACGTGCGCGCCCGCCGCCTCGGCGCTGCGCGCCAGCGCCAGCGCCAGCCGGGCGTCGTCGAACTGGCCGTCCCAGTACACCACGCCGCCGCGCAGGCCCTGCGGGTTCACGCCGGGCAGCGCCTCCAGGGTCTGCTGCCGGCCGAGCAGCCGGGTCGGACCCAGCCCCGCGCGGCCGGCCAGCAGGTCGTACAACTTGAGGCCCAGCCCGTAGAAAGGCACCTGCCAGCGGCCGTAGGCCGGCATCACGAAGGGCAGTGGCTGGGCCAGGTGGGGCGCGATCCGGAGCACGGTGGCGCGCTCGGCCAGCGCCTCCCGCACCAGCGCCAGGTTGCCCTGCGCCAGGTAGCGCACCCCGCCGTGCAGCAGCTTGGTGGAGCGCGACGAGGTGCCGCCGGCGAAGTCGTGCGACTCCAGCAGCACCACCGAGAAGCCGCGCAGCGCCGCGTCCAGCGCCACGCCCAGCCCGGTGGCGCCGCCGCCGACCACGGCCAGGTCCACCACGCCCAGGCGCGACGCCGCTTCGATCAGAACAGAACGCTTCATGATGGCTGTGTCCGCCGGGCCCGCCGGCGCCTTTCGGTATTGATTTTATGTTGTTCGTTTGTTTTCGTTTTTATTCGGTATTTTCCCGAAGGGCCGCCCGGCCGCATTTCCGCTAAGGTCCGGGGCCTGCCCGTGCCTTCCCTCTTCTCCGTTCGCGCATGAACCTCAATCCCCGCCAGGCCCAGTTGCTCGACGACCTGCGCGCCCGCGGCCCGCAATCCATCGAGGCGCTGGCCGAGCGCTTCGGCGTCACGCTGCAGACCGTGCGGCGCGACGTCCAGCGCCTGGCCGAAACCGGCCTGCTGGCGCGCTTCCACGGCGGCGTGCGGCTGCCGGGCTCGACCACCGAGAACATCGCCTACCGCCAGCGCCAGGCGATGCAGGCCGAGGCCAAGACCGCGATCGCGCGCGCGGTGGCGCGCCGGGTGCCCAACGGCTGCTCGCTGATCATGAACATCGGCACCACCATCGAAGCGGTGGCGCGCGAGCTGCGGCACCACCGCGGGCTGCGCGTGATTACCAACAACCTGCACATCGCCTCGCTGATGAGCACCTACCCGGAGTGCGAGGTCATCGTGGCCAGCGGACAGGTGCGCGGCGCCGACCAGGGCATCGTGGGCGAGGCCACGGTGGACTTCATGCAGCAGTTCAAGGTGGACATCGGGCTGATCGGCGTCAGCGGCATCGAGGCCGACGGCACGCTGCGCGATTTCGACTACCGCGAGGTCAAGGTGGCGCGCGCCATCGTCGAGCGCTCGCGCCAGGTCTGGCTGGCGGCCGACCACAGCAAGTTCAACCGCCCGGCGATGGTGGAGCTGGCACGCCTGGACGAGCTCGACGCGCTGTTCACCGACCTGGTGCCGCCAGCGCCGTTCGCCGAGCTGCTCGCGCAGGGCAGCGTCGAATGCGTGCTGGCCGGCGAGCCGGCCGAACCCGCCTGACCCCCGTTCCGCCACCCGTTCCGCACGAGGCCGCTCCCAGATGACCTACCTGCTCGCCCTGGACCAGGGCACCTCCAGTTCCCGCAGCATCGTGTTCAGCCGCGAGGGCCGCGTGGTGAGCATGGCGCAGCGCGAGTTTCCGCAGATCTACCCGCAGCCCGGCTGGGTCGAGCACGATCCGCGCGCGCTCTGGCAGACCCAGTTGGAGACCGCGCGCGAAGCGCTGCGCAGCGCCGGCCTGCGGGCCGGCCAGATCGCCGGGGTGGGCATCACCAACCAGCGCGAGACCACGCTGCTGTGGCACCGCGCCACCGGCGAGCCGGTGGGCAATGCCATCGTCTGGCAGGACCGCCGCACCGAACCGATCTGCGCGGTGCTGCGCGAACAGGGCCACGAGGCGGCCGTGCGGGACAAGACCGGGCTGCGCATCGACGCCTACTTCTCCGGCACCAAGCTCAAATGGCTGCTCGACCACACGCCCGGCGCGCGCGCGCAGGCCGAGCGCGGCGAACTGGCCTTCGGCACCGTGGACACCTGGCTGATCTGGCACCTCACGGGCGGGCAGCGCCACGTGACCGACGTCAGCAACGCCTCGCGCACCCTGCTCTTCAACGTGCGCGAACGCCGCTGGGACCCGGCGCTGCTGGCGATGCTGGACATCCCGGAGCGCCTGCTGCCCGAGGTGCTGCCCTCGAGCGCGCCGTTCGGGCAGGTCCAGGCCGAGTGGCTGGGCGCGCCGCTGGCCATCGGCGGCGTGGCGGGCGACCAGCAGAGCGCGCTGTTCGGCCAGGCCTGCTTCGAGGCCGGCAAGGCCAAGAACACCTACGGCACCGGCTGCTTCATGCTCATGCACACCGGCGAGCGCTTCCAGGCCAGCGAGAACGGCCTGGTCACCACCGCCACCGCGCAGCGGACCGGCCCGCCCCAGTACGCGCTGGAAGGCAGCGTGTTCATCGGCGGCGCGGTGGTGCAGTGGCTGCGCGACGGGCTGCGCGCGATCGAGGCCAGCGGTGAGGTGCAGGCCCTGGCCGAGAGCGTGCCCGACGCCGGCGGCGTGGTGCTGGTGCCCGCCTTCACCGGCCTGGGCGCGCCCTACTGGCAGCCCGACGCGCGCGGCAGCCTCACCGGCCTCACGCGCGGCACCACCATGGCGCACATCGCGCGCGCCGCGCTGGAGAGCATCGCCTTCCAGAGCGCGGTCCTGCTGGCCGCCATGAGCCGGGACGCGCTCGCCGCCGGCGGGGTGCCGGTGAACGAACTGCGGGTGGACGGCGGCGCCTGCGCCAACGACCTGCTGATGCAGTTCCAGGCCGACCTGCTGGGCATTCCCGTGGTGCGGCCCGAGGTGATCGAGACCACCGCGCTGGGCGCGGCCTACCTGGCCGGCCTGCAGGCCGGCGTGTACGCGGGCACCGACGAACTGGCCCGGCAATGGCGCGCCGAGCGGACCTTCCAGCCGCAGATGCCGCGGGAACGGGCGCAGGAAAGGATGGCCCAGTGGGAGCACGCGGTGCGCCGCACGACCGCGCCCTGACGCCGCACAATAGCCCCATGAGTTCCATCGACGCGCCCACCCCTCCCACCATCACGTTCATCGGCGGCGGCAACATGGCCAGCGCCATTCTCGGCGGCCTGCTGCGCCAGGGCCAGCCGGCCGGCCACCTGCAGGTCGTCGAACCCTGGGACGAGCAGCGCTCGCGCCTGGAGCGGCAGTTCCCGGGCGTGGCGGTGCTGCCGGCCGCCGGCCCCGCGCTGCGCCCGGCCGAGCTCGTGGTCTGGGCCGTCAAGCCCCAGACCTTCAAGGAGGCCGCGCAGGCGGCCCGGCCGTTCCTGGGCAGCGCGGCGCTGCACCTGAGCGTGGCCGCCGGCATCGCGAGCGACAGCATCGCGGCCTGGCTGGGGTCGCAGCGCATCGTGCGGGCCATGCCCAACACGCCGGCGCTGGTCGGCCTGGGCATGACCGGCCTGTTCGCGCGGGACGGCGCGAGCGCGGCCGACTGCGCCCTGGCCGAGTCCGTGGTCAAGACCACCGGGGACGCAATCTGGGTGGACGCGGAAGCGCAGCTCGATGCGGTCACGGCCCTCTCGGGCTCGGGCCCCGCCTACGTGTTCTATTTCCTCGAAGCCATGCGCGACGCCGGCGCCCGCATGGGACTGGCGCCGGACGTGGCCTACCGGCTCGCGGTGGGCACCTTCGTGGGCGCGTCCACGCTGGCGCAGCGCTCGGAAGACCCGCCGCAGGTGCTGCGCGAGCGCGTCACCTCCAAGGGCGGCACGACCCATGCCGCGATCACCGCCATGGACGCATCGGGCATCCAGGCCCATTTCGAGGCGGCGCTGTTCGCCGCGCAGAAGCGGGCCGAGGAACTGGGCCGGGCGTTCGGGTAGGGAGGCCTACCTCAGCCCCAGCACCACGCCTGCGAACACGGCGAAGCCCAGCCAGTGGTTGAGGCGGAAGGCCTTGAAGCAGCCTTCGCGCGTGCGGTCCTTGATCAGGGTGAAGTGCCAGGCCACCTGGGCCAGTGCGGCCGCCAGCGCCAGGCCCCAGACCCAGGGATTCACACGGTCCCAGAGCGCGGCCGTCCAGATCGCGAGGAACGCGAGGTAGAACGCGGTGACGGCGGGCACGTCGGCGTCGCCCAGGGTGATGGCCGAGGTCTTCATGCCGATCCGGAGGTCGTCGTCGCGATCGACCATGGCGTACTCGGTGTCGTAGGCCAGCACCCAGAACAGGTTGCCCGCCAGCAGCACCCAGGCCAGCGGCGGCACCTGCGACTGCACGGCGGCGAACGCCATCGGAATGCCGAAGCTGAACGCCACGCCCAGCACGGCCTGCGGCATCGAGACGTGGCGCTTGGCGTAGGGATAGATCAGCGTGATGGCCAGCGCCGCGAACGACATCAGCACCGTGAGCACATTGGTGGTCAGCACCAGCCCGAACGCCAGCAGCGCCAGCACCGCCCCCACCAGCAGCGCCTCGCGCACCGGGAGCCGCCCCGAGGTCACCGGGCGCTGCGCGGTGCGCTTGACGTGGCGGTCGAACTCGCGGTCGGCCACGTCGTTCACGCAGCAGCCCGCGCTGCGCATGAGGATGGTGCCGAGCACGAACACCGCCAGCAGGTGCCAGCCCGGGAAGCCGCCCGCAGCGACCCACAATGCCGCGAGCGAGGGCCACAGCAGCAGCAGCCAGCCGGCCGGCCGGTTCCAGCGGATCAGGTCGAGGTAGAGGGAGCAGCGGCCCGGCCAGCTCATTCTTCGAGAAGCGAGCGCAGCATCCAGGCGGCCTGCTCGTGCACCGCCAGGCGCTGCGTCAGCAGGTCGGCGGTCGGTTCGTCGCCGGCCTTGTCGACCACCGGGAACAGTTCGCGCGCGGTGCGCGCCACGGCCTCGTTGCCCTGGACCAGGATGCGCACCATCTCCATCGCCTTCGGCGGCGTGGCCGGCGCATCGGGCACCGAACTGAGCTTGCTGAACTGCGCATAGCTGCCGGGCGCGGCGTGGCCGAGCGAGCGGATGCGCTCGGCGATCGGGTCGACCGCGTTCCACAGCTCGGTGTACTGCGCCATGAACATCGCGTGCAGCGAGTTGAACATCGGCCCCGTCACGTTCCAGTGGAAGTTGTGCGTGGTCAGGTACAGCGTGTAGGTGTCGGCCAGCACTTTCGACAGGCCCTTGGCGATCGCGGCGCGGTCTTTCTCGGCGATGCCGATGCTGATGGCGGGTGCAGCGGTGCGGGGGTTCGACTTGGCCATGGTTGCTCCTTGTCTAGGGGTGAAGAAAAGCGGAAAGGACCGTCAGGACAGGCGCTGGACGCCCGGCAGCTTGCAAGCATAGATCGCATTGCGCAGTTCGGCGATGGCCTCGTAGCGCGTGAAGCTGCGCCGCCAGGCCAGCACCACCCGGCGCGTCGGCGCATCGCCCTGGAACGGCAGGTAGCGCACGTACGACGAGTCGCCGAGTTCATGCTGCCCGGGGGGCATGGCCGAGCCGTCGAGCGCCGAGGCCGGCACCGACAGCCGCGGCACCAGGGTCACGCCCATGCCGGCCGCCACCATGTGCTTGATGGTCTCCAGCGACGAGCCCTCGAAGCTCTTGCGGATGCCCTCGGTGTCGCTGGTGGTGGAGTAGCGGGCGAACTCGGGGCAGACCTCGAGCACGTGGTCGCGAAAGCAGTGGCCCGTGCCCAGCAGCAGCATGGTCTCGCGCTTGAGCTCCTCGCTGGTGACGTGGCCCTGCCTGACCAGCGGATGGGTGTGCGGCACCACCGCCATGAACGGTTCGTCGTACAGCGGGGCGGTCGCCAGGTTGGCGTCGGGAAACGGCTCGGCCAGGATGGCGCAGTCGATCTCGCCCAGGCGCAGTTGCTCGAGCAGCTTGACGGTGAAGTTCTCCTGCAGCACCAGCGGCATCTGCGGCGTGCGGTCGATCACCTGGCGCACCAGATCGGGCAGCAGGTAGGGGCCGATCGTGTAGATCACGCCCAGCCGCAGCGGCCCGGCCAGCGGGTCCTTGCCGCGCTTGGCGATTTCCTTGATGGCGGCGGCCTGCTCCAGCACGGTCTGCGCCTGGCGCACGATCTCCTCGCCCAACGGCGTCACGCTGATTTCGGCCGCGTTGCGCTCGAAGATCTTGAGCTCGAGTTCCTCTTCCAGCTTCTTGATCGCCACCGACAGCGTCGGCTGCGACACGAAGCAGGCCTCGGCGGCCTTGCCGAAGTGCTTTTCGCGCGCGACCGCGACGATGTACTTGAGTTCGGTGAGCGTCATGCGGGTATTTTGCACCCGGGGGCCCGTGCTACGCCTTGAGGTACTCGGCCTTGCCGCCCAGCCAACGGGCGACGTGCTGCTCGGCCTGTTGCGGGTGCCGCTCCAGCATCAGCGACGCGGCCTGGCGGGCCCAATCCAGCAAGTGGGTATCGGTCGCGAGGTCGGCGAAGCGCAGCAGCGGCGCGCCGGACTGGCGCGCACCCAGGAACTCGCCCGGGCCGCGGATCTCCAGGTCGCGCCGGGCGATCTCGAAGCCGTCGCTGGTCTCCACCATCGCCCGCAGGCGCGCGCGCGCGGTCTCGCCCAGGCGCCCGCCGTCGGACGGGCTGTACATCAGCACGCAGGCGGAGGCGGCGGTGCCGCGCCCGACGCGGCCGCGCAACTGGTGCAACTGGCTCAGGCCGAAGCGCTCGGCGTGCTCGATCACCATCAGCGAGGCGTTGGGCACGTCCACGCCGACCTCGATCACCGTGGTCGACACCAGCACGCCCATCTGGCCGCCGGTGAACAGCGACATCACGGCCTTCTTCTCGGCCACCGGCATGCGCGAGTGCAGCAGGCCGACCAGCACGCCGGGCCGGGCGCCCTCGTGGGAGTTCAATGCCGCCGACAGCTCGGCGTGCGTCGCCGTCGCGTTGGACAGGTCGAGCGCCTCGCTTTCCTCGATCAGCGGGCAGACCCAGTAGACCTGCCGGCCCTGGGCGAGCTGGCCACGGATGCGCTCGATCACCTCGGCGCGGCGGCTGTCGGACACGACCTTGGTGACGATGGGCGTGCGCCCGGGCGGCAGTTCGTCGATGGTGGAGACGTCCAGGTCCGCGTAGTAGCTCATGGCCAGGGTGCGCGGAATGGGGGTCGCGGTCATCATCAGAAGGTGCGGCTCGGAGACTGACGGCCCCCACGCTCCGCCGCTGCGCGGGTCGCTGCCCCCCGAGGGGGCTGATCCGCCTTGGGAGCGGCCCGGCGCCGGATCGCCCGGCCCCCACGCTGCGCCGCTGTGCGGGTCGCTGTCCCCCACCTTCGAGCGCAGCGCCAGCCGCTGCGCCACGCCGAAGCGGTGCTGCTCGTCGATGATGGCCAGCGCCAGCCGCTGGAACTGCACCTGCTCCTGGATCACCGCGTGGGTGCCCACCACCAGCGCCGCCTCGCCGCTGGCGATGCAGGCGAGCATCTCGGCGCGCTGCTTCTTTTTCTGGCTGCCGGTGAGCCAAGCCACGCGCCGGCCCAGCGGGGCGAGCAGGGGTTCGAGCCAGCCGATCAGCTTGGCGAAGTGCTGCTGCGCCAGGATCTCGGTCGGCGCCATCAGCGCGCACTGCCAGCCGGCGTCGATCGCCACCGCCGCCGACAGCGCCGCCACCACGGTCTTGCCCGAACCCACGTCGCCCTGCAGCAGGCGGTGCATCGGCACGGAGCGCGCCAGGTCGCGCGCGATCTCGTCGACCACGCGGCGCTGGGCGCCGGTCAGCGCGAACGGCAGCGCGGCCAGCAGTTGCTCGTGCAGGCCGCCCGCCGGCCGGGGGCGCAGGGCGGGCGCGCGCAGCGCCGCGCGCTCCTGCCGCGCGACGAGCTGCGAAAGCTGCTGGGCCAGCAGCTCCTCGGCCTTGAGGCGCTGCCAGGCCGGGTGGCTGCGGTCTTCCAGCGCGTCGAGCGACACGTCCGGCCCCGGGTGGTGCAGGTAGCGCAGCGACTCGCGCAGGCTCCAGGTGCTGCGCACCACGCGGTGCAGGCTCTGCAGCAGTGCGGGCGGCAGCGTTTCGCCGAGGTCGGCGCGGGCCAGGCCGCTGGCCACCGCCTTGCGCAGGTAGGCCTGCGGCAGCTGCGCGCTGGTGGGGTAGACCGGGGTGAGCGCGTCTGGCAGTTCGCCGCCCGCGGCCTGGAAGGTGGGATGCACCATGGTCCAGCCCATGAAGCCGCCGTGCAGCTCGCCACGCACGCGCACCTGCGCGCCCACCGCCAGCACCTTCTGGTGCGAAGGGTAGAAGGTGAAGAAGCGCAGCGTGCAGGTATCCGTGCCGTCGTCCAGCGTCACCAGCAATTGGCGGCGCGGACGGAACGTGACCTCGCTGCGCGCGACCGTGCCTTCGATCTGCGCCTGCTGCCCGTCGCGCGCGTCGCGCAGCTTCACGATGCGGGTCTCGTCCTCGTAGCGCAGCGGCAGGTGCAGCGCGAGGTCGATGTCGCGCACCAGCCCGAGCTTGCGCAGCGCCTTCTGCGGCGCGGAGAGCGGCTTGCGGTCGGGAGCGGCGTCGGGCATGGGACAATTCTGCCCGCATCCCTTCCACGGCCGTCCCGCCTTCCACGCACCCCCTCTTGGCACGGGCCTCGTCCAGCCCTCAAGCAGCATGACCGTTTCCTCCTCCCCCGCCGATGCCGCGCGCGAGTTCGCGGTCGCGGACTTCGACTTCGACCTCCCTCCGGAGCTGATCGCCCAGCACCCGGCGCCCGAGCGCAGCGCTGCCCGCCTGCTCGACGGCACCGGCCCGGCGCCGGTCGACCGCGTGTTCCGGGAGCTACCGGCGCTGCTGCAGCCCGGCGACCTGCTGGTGTTCAACGACACCCAGGTGGTCAAGGCCCGGCTGTTCGGCCGCAAGGCATCCGGCGGCCAGCTCGAGCTGCTGATCGAACGCGTGCTGCTGCCGCACGAGGCCAGCGACGGCGCCTCGGGCCATGAAGTGGCGGCCCACCTGCGGGTGAGCAAGAAGCCGCTGCCCGGCGGCCGGCTGCACCTGGCCGGCGGACTCGGCGGCGGCGGCTTCGACGCCCTCTGCCTGGGCCGCTGGCCCGGCGAAGACGGGCCGCTGTTCCACCTGCGCCTGCTCGCGCCGGCGGGCGAGTCGCCCTACGAACTCATGGCGCGCCACGGCCACGTGCCGCTGCCGCCGTACATCACCCACGCCGACGACGCGGACGACGAGCGCCGCTACCAGACCGTGTTCGCGCGCGTGCCCGGCGCGGTGGCCGCGCCCACCGCCGCGCTGCACTTCGACGACGCGGTGCTCGCCGCGCTGGACGCGCGCGGCGTGCAGCGCGCCAGCGTCACGCTGCACGTGGGCGCCGGCACCTTCGCCCCGATGAAGACCGAGCGCATCGCCGACCACGTGATGCACCACGAGCGCTACGCCATCCCGGCGCAGACGCTGCAGGCCATCGAGCAGTGCCGCGCGCGCGGCGGCCGCGTGGTGGCCGTGGGCACCACCACCGTGCGCACGCTGGAGAGCTGGGCGCGCAGCGGCCAGACGCAGGGCGACACCGACATCTTCATCACCCCCGGCTTCGGCTTTCGCGTGGTGGACCGGCTGGTGACCAACTTCCACCTGCCCCGCTCCACGCTGATGATGCTGGTCAGCGCCTTCGCCGGCCACGAACACGTGATGGCGCTGTACCGCCATGCGGTGGCGCAGCGCTACCGCTTCTTCAGCTATGGCGACGCCATGCTGCTCCAGCGGCGCCGGCCCGAGGCCCCATGAAGTGCCTCCGGACCCTGGTGCTGGGCGGCTACGGCAACTTCGGGGCCCGCATCGTGCGCGCGCTGGCGGCCGATCCCCGGCTGCAGCTGGTGGTAGGCGGCCGCGATGGCGCGCGGGCCGCCGCATTCGCCCGCGCGGCGGGCGCGGACGTCGGCGTGCTGGCGGTGGACGCCGGCCGCGGCGGCGACCTGCCGGCCGCGCTCGCGGCGCACGGCATCGAACTGGTCATCCACACCGCGGGCCCGTTCCAAGCGCAGGACTACGGCGTCGCGCAGGCCTGCGCCGGCGCCGGCTGCCACTACATCGATCTGGCCGACGGGCGCCGCTTCGTGTGCGACTTCCCGGCCGCGCTCCACGGCGCCTTCGCGCGCGCCGGCCGCAGCGCGATCAGCGGCGCCAGCACCGTGCCCGCGCTGTCGTCGGCCGTGGTGGAACACCTGAGCGCGGGCTGGCAGGCCTTGCACACCGTGGACATCTGCGTGGCACCGGCCCAGACCGCGCCGCGCGGCGTCGCCACCCTGGCCGGCGTGCTCAGCTACTGCGGCGCGCCCATCGACGTGTGGCGCGAAGGGCGCTGGCAGCAGGGCCGCGGCTGGGAGACGCCGCAGCGCATTCACTTCGCGCGCCTGCGCCCGCGCCTGGGCGCGCTGTGCGACGTGCCCGACCTGGAACTGTTCCCCACCCGCTACCAGGTGCGCGACCGGGTGATGTTCCACGCCGCGCTGGAGGTGCCGCTGTCGCAGCGGGCCTTCGCCTGGATCGCCGCCGCGCGGCGGCGCAACTGGCTCAAGCAACCCGAGCGCCTGGCGCCCTGGCTGCACCGGGGCGCGCCGCTGTTCGACCGCTGGGGCAGCGCCCTGGGCGGCATGGTGGTGTGGGTCTCGGGCCTGGACGCGCAGGGCCACCCCGCCCGCCGGGCCTGGCACCTGAGCGCGGACCACGACCACGGGCCGGAGATCCCGGCCATGCCGGCTATCCTGCTCGCCCGGCGGCTCGCCGGCCATGGCGGCGATGCGCTGCCCCACGGCGCGCACACCGCCGCCGGCCTGCTGGCGCTGGACGCGTTCGCGGGCCAGTTCGCGCGCTGGGGCATGTCCACGGATGAGGAGTGAATCGCCCGTGTCCCCTTCCGATCTTCAACTGCTGAGGTGGAGCCTGGTCGGCGTCTGGCTGGCCACGGCGGTGGTCAGCTTATGGGAATGGCAGGGGCAGAGCCTGGCGCTGCTGGCCACGCTGGACACCGCCCATGCCTGGGTCAAGCCGCTGCTGATCGGATCGGGCGCAGCGGTCGACCTGCTGCTGGCGGCGTGGCTGACCTGGCGCCCCGGGCGGCCCGCCTATGCCGCCGCGCTGACGGCCATGCTCGTCATGACCGCGCTGGCGACCCTGATCCAGCCCGGCTGGTGGCTGCACCCGCTGGGCCCGCTCACCAAGAACCTGCCGATCGCCGCCATCCTCTGGGTCCTGCTGCGCCACCCGGCCGCCACACCGCGATGAACACCTACCTGCTGCTCAAATGGGTCCACGTGGTCTCCAGCGTGGTGCTGGTCGGCACCGGGCTGGGCACGGCCTTCTTCATGTTCTTCACCAACCGCAGCGCCAGCCTGGCCGCCCAGGCCGTGGTCAGCCGGCTGGTGGTGCGGGCCGATGCCTGGTTCACCACGCCCGCGGTCGTGGTCCAGCCGGTCACCGGCATCGCCCTGGCGCACATGGCCGGCTGGCCCCTGTCCACGCCCTGGATCGCGGTCTCCCTCGCTCTGTACGTGTTCACCGGCCTGCTCTGGCTGCCCGTGGTGTGGCTGCAATGGCGCATGGCGGCTATGGCCCAGCGCGCGCAGCAGGAAGGCATGGCCCTGCCCGACGCCTACTGGCGCCACGCGCGCTGGTGGGAACGGCTGGGGTACCCGGCGTTCACCGCCATGCTGGCGGTGTTCGCGCTGATGGTCTTCAAGCCAGCCTGGGGCGGTTGACGGCATGTTCCACCGGCTCCCGCTCGGCCTCGCCGCCGCCCTCCTCGCCGCTGCGCCGTGCGCCGGCGCCGCGCCGCTCTACGCCGAACAGGCACCCTGCGCCGGCCACCCTGGCGTGGCGCTGAACGTGCCCGCCGGCTGGTGCGCTGGGCTGGTGGCCGACGCGCGCGACGGCCTGCGCATGCCGCGCCGGCTGCTCGCCGTCGCGCCACACCGGTTCTGGATCGTCGACATGGGCAACTGGGAGCCGCGCCGGGGCCGCCTGCTCGAACTGCGCACCGACATCCCGCGCGGCCAACCCGGGCGCGTGCGCGTGCTCGCCAACGGGCTGGACCGCCCGCACGGCCTCGTGCGCGGGCCGGACGGCCGCGTCTACGTCGGCGAGGCCGGCACAGTGTGGCGCACGCCGGTGGGCGAGGCGGTGCAGCGCGAGAACGTGCTGACCGGCCTGCCCGCCGACGGCGCACACCCGCTCAAGGAACTGGCCTTCACGCCCGACGGCCGCCTGCTCGTCAACATGGGCTCGGCCACCGACGCCTGCCGGGGCGACGACCAGCGGCAACCCCTGCCCTGCCCCGAGCTCGCCGGCCCGCGGCCGCGCGCGGCGGTCTACGTGGCGAGCTTCGACGGCGCCGACTTCGCTCTGCGGCGGTTCGAGCCGCTGGCCACCGGCCTGCGCAACTCGCTCGGCCTGGCCGCCACGCAGGCGCGCGACGGCACGGTGCGCCTGTGGCAGGCCGAGAACTCGATCGACTACACCGACCCCCGCCTGCCCGCCGAGGAGCTCAACGAACTGGCCGAAGGCACCTCGTACGGCTGGCCCTACTGCGTGAGCGATGCGCACGGCCGGGCGGTGCCCGCGCGCGGCTACCAGGGCCGGGTGCGCTGCACGCAACATACCGCCGCACACGCCGCGTGGCCGGCACACACCGCGCCGCTGCAGTTGCTGGCCGCACCCGCCGCCGGCGGGCTGCCGCCCGGCAGCCCCTGGGCTGGCCGCCTGATCGCGGTCTGGCACGGCTACCGCGAGCCAGGCCACCGCATCGTGGCCTGGCGGCTCGGCGACGACGGCCGCCCCGCGGGCCCACGCGAAGACCTGGTGAGCGGCTGGCAGTCGCAGCCCGACGTGCGCCCGCAAGGCTCACCGGCCGGCATCGCCCTCGATGCCGACGGCCGCCTGTGGATCGTGGAAGACCGCAACCGCAGCGTGATCGTGATCGCACGCCAGCCCGCCCACACACCCTGAACCCCTTCAACGACCGACCACCGCCAAACGACGTACGCCATGCTCCAGTTCGACCTGCTCAAGACCGACGACCCGCACAGCCACGCCCGCCGCGGCCGCCTCACGCTCAACCACGGCGTGGTCGAGACCCCGATCTTCATGCCCGTGGGCACCTACGGCACCGTCAAGGGCGTGACGCCGGCCAGCCTGGAGGACATGGGCGCGCAGATCATCCTGGGCAACACCTTCCACCTCTGGATGCGCCCGGGCCGGGAAGTGATGCAGAGCTTCGGCGGCCTGCACGCCTTCGAGCAGTGGCACCGGCCCATCCTCACCGATTCGGGCGGCTTCCAGGTCTGGAGCCTGGGCGCGATGCGCAAGATCACCGAAGACGGCGTGCACTTCGCGAGCCCGGTCAACGGCGACAAGCTGTTCATGTCGCCCGAGGTGAGCATGCAGATCCAGACCGGCCTGAACAGCGACATCGCGATGCAGCTCGACGAGTGCACGCCCTACGAGACCAACGGCCACGTCACCACCGAAGCCGAGGCGCGCCAGAGCATGGAGCTCAGCCTGCGCTGGGCCAGGCGCTCGCAGGCCGAGTTCGCCCGGCTGGGCAACCCCAACGCGCTGTTCGGCATCGTGCAGGGCGGCATGTTCGAGCACCTGCGCGAGGAGTCGCTACAGGCGCTGGTGGAACTGGACTTTCCCGGCTACGCCGTCGGCGGCGTGAGCGTGGGCGAACCCAAGGAGCAGATGCTGCGCATCATGGCGCACACGCCGCACCGCCTGCCGGCCCACAAGCCGCGCTACCTGATGGGCGTGGGCACGCCCGAGGACCTGGTGCAGGGCGTGGCCGACGGCGTGGACATGTTCGACTGCGTGATGCCCACGCGCAACGCGCGCAACGGCACGCTGTTCACGCGCTTTGGCGACCTCAAGATCCGCAACGCGCGCCACAAGACTGACCACCGCCCGCTCGACACCACCTGCACCTGCCACGCCTGCGCCGGCCACAGCGGCGTGAGCTGGGACGACGGCGGACGCGAAGGCTTCAGCCGCGCCTACCTGCACCACCTGGACCGCTGCGGCGAAATGCTCGGCCCGATGCTGGCCACGGTCCACAACCTGCACTACTACCTGAACCTGATGCGCGAGGTGCGCGAAGCGCTCGACGCGGGCACGTTCGGCACGTTCCGGGCGCGGTTCGCCGCGGACCGGGCGCGCGGGGTGTGAGGCCGGTGACGCCCCTGACGCGGCTTCGCTCCGAGGCCGTGTCTGGCGCGCGCTCCCTGCCGGCGCTTCGGCTCCTCCATGCGATGCGGTGCGCCACGAAAAACTGCTACAACCGCGCCATGTCCGTCGAACGCAAGCCGGGGTGATTCCCTTGTCCCGGCCCGCCTCTTTGCCGGCGCCACGCCGGCTGACGCATCTCATGGCCTGGGAACGCCAGGTCCTGGCCTTGCTGCCTGCGCTGGCGGCCGGGGTGGCCGCAGCGATCTGGCTTCCCGGCGCGGGCCCCGGTGTGCCCTGGCTGGTCGCCTGGATCGCCTACTGCGCGGCGTATGTCGGCCTGGTCTGGCATCTGGCGGCGCGGCTGGATGCAGCCAACACCCTGCACCGGGCGCAGCGCGAGGACCCGGGTGCCGCCATGCTGTTCGTGCTGGTGACCGCCGCCGCCTGCGCCAGCCTGGCGGCCGTGGTGATGAACCTGCACGACACCCAGGCACTGGCGGGCTGGCGCCGCACCCTGCAGCTCGCGCTCATGGCCTTGTCGCTCGCGGGCGCCTGGCTGCTGATCCAGTGCGTGTTCACGCTGCACTACGCCCGGATCTACTACCGCAGGGGCGCCGCCAGCCAGGGCGAGCCCGAGCGGGGGCTGGTCTTTCCCGACGGGCGCGACCCGGACTACCTGGACCTGCTGTACCACAGCGCGGTGGTGGGCATGACCTCGCAAGTGTCGGACGTCTCGGTGCGCAGCCGGCCCATGCGCCACCTCGTGCTGGTCCACGCCCTGCTGTCGTTCGGCTTCAACCTGGTGGTGCTGGCCATGGCGGTCAACGTGTTCGCGGGCGCCGTCCATTAGCCGCCCCATTAGCCGCCCTGCACCCCGGTGCCGCAGGCATGGCAGAAGCGCGCGAACGCGCTCTTGCGTGTGCTGCAGTGCCCGCAGCGGTCGAACAGGCCGATGCCGCAGTGCGGGCAGAAGTCGATCTTCTCGTTCTTCAAGTCGACCGCGCGCTCGCAGCCGGGGCACACGCCCTTGGCGAGCCGGGCCTGCGCCACGTCGTAGCTCAGTTCCTTGCGGCGCTCCTGGTCGGGCAGCGCCTCGGCCTGCCGCTGGCGCTCCAGGTAGCGGCCGAGCGCGACGATGGCGTAGCGCCCCACCAGCACGGTGACGACCAGGCCGACCGCGTAGCGCACGTAGCCGCCATAGCTCGGCAGGTAGGGCACCAGTTCGACGAAGAACGCGAACAGCGCGAAGAAGATGAAGCCCCAGACGAACGGCCTATAGGTGCTCTTGCGCTTCCTGGCGAACAACCAGCCCGCGGCCGCGAGCAGGGGCAGCGTGAGCGCGAGGCGGTAGAGGAACACGCGCAGCTCCACCCGGCGCAGCTCGGCGGCCATCTGCTCGTGGCCGGCCTGCTCCAGCGTGTCCAGGCGCTGCCGCGCGGCGCGCGCGGCCTGGCGCGCGTCGAGCAGCGCCTGCTCCTGCGCCTGCACGGCCTGCCGGGCGGTCTGTTCGCGGGCCTTGAGCGCGTCCAGCGCCCCGGTGCGCGCGATCACCTCGGGGTCGTGCTCGGCGCGCTGCGTGGCGCTGCGCGTGGCCAGCCAGTTGGCGAAGGTCTCGCGCGCGGCCTCGGTTTCGCTGCGCGCCCTGGCGTGCTGCAGCCGGGCCTGCTCCAGCGCGGCCTGGGCGGTTTGCTCGGTTTCGCGCGCGGTCTCGACCTGGCGGCGCAGCGGGCGCACCTCGGACGGGTCGAGGAAATCGTCCAGCGTGACCGGCGTCTCGACCTTGGGCAGGTCGTCCACGACGGTGCCGCCCAGGCCGATCAGGAAGCTGGCAAACACCAGCGCCACCAGCCACAGGCCGCGGCGGAACCATTTTTCGGACAGGCGCAATGCCTTGCTCATGTGGTGTTTCCCTGCAAAGAATCGTTTGGGCCCAAGAGGGTCTTTCACGCGCCCTGGCCGAGCCGCAGCACCTGCGGCGCACCGGCCAGCCCCGCGCGCTGCAGCCACGCCAGGGCGGAGTCGACCGTCACGGTCTCGATGCGGTCGGAGAAGCGCTTTTCGTTCGGGTGGTCGTCGAACGCGACGTTCGCCGCCGTCACACGCCCGCCCAGCCGCGTGAGCGGGCCGATGCGCAGCGCCGTGGGCTCGTAGCCCTTGAAGCGCAGCCAGGCCTGCGCCTGCTCGCGCGTGCGCACGCCGGCGGGCTCCATCGCCGCGGCCAGCGTCTCCAGCGCCCACTGGTTCGACTGCTGGTACTTCACGCCCCAGGCGTAGCTCACCATGCTGTAGGGCCGCCACTGCAGCGCGGTGGTGCGCGCCGTCTCCTGCAGCAGCGGCAGCAGGCGCTGCTGCACCTCGGGCGCCGGCACGGCCCAGGCGGCCTCGTGGCGCCAGAGGTCGTCGAGGAAGAATTCGCCCAGGCCCTGGCGGTAGACGAAGCCGCTGGCCGTGCCGCACTCGTTGAGCTTGTGCGCCACGCGCCACGGCCCTTCGGGCGTCTTGTAGGCCCAGCCCAGGTGCGAGTAGCGCAGGCCGTACCGGCTCAGGTCCTGCCCGGCCCGCGCCAGCACCACCACGCGCGCGCCGCTGCGCGCGTGCTCGGCGTCCAGCGCGGCAGCAGTCTGCTGCGCCAGCGCCATGCCGCGCTCGATGCCCTGCGCGGTGAGCGGCCGGGCGTCGCAGGAGCGGCCGGCGTGCGCGGCGAGCGGCGCCGCCAGGGCCAGGCCGGCGACCAGCGCAGCAGCCCCGTGTGCGAAACGCGATCGCAATGCCATACAGCCTCCTGTTCAGTACGTGAGGCGTTCGTTGTGCAGCAACGCGCGCCCCAGCGCGTTCGGGATGAAGGCCAGCACCTCCCCCGCGGCCGACAGCAGCACGCCGGTGCCGATCACGCTGACGGTCAGCGCCGTGCCCACGCCCGCCGAGGCCGCGGCGCCCGCGCGGCCGGCCACCTCGACGCTGACGCGCGCGCCGTCGGAGGCGCGCTCCAGCAGGTAGACCGTGCCGCGCGCGGTCGATTCCACCGTCTTGACCACCAGCACCGCGCCGGCGGTGGAGAGCGCGACCGGCAGCACGCTGACGGCGGCGGCCGCGGTCGAGGCCGTGGAAGCGGTGGCGGCGACCGAGGCCACCGGCAGCACCGACAGCGCGACCGACGCTTCGCTCTGCGCACGCGCCGGCGGAGCGGTCCACGCGAGCGCCAGGGCCAGGCCGGCGGCCAGCGCGAGGGAGGGCCACGAGGCCTTGTTGCGGAAGGGGATTTTCATGGGAGGACTCCTGAAATCAAGAAAGACCGGCATGGGGCTTCATTCACTCTGCGGCCGCAGCCTGCGTTTCCTGCAAGGCCTGCTCGCGCCCGGCCCGCAGGCCCTGCAGCCGCGCCTCGGCGAGGTCGGCCTCGTGGCGGTCGCGCAGGGTCTTGGCCAGCGTGAAGGCGCTGGTGACCAGGTAGAGCCAGCTCACGCCCAGGTAGGCGCGGTAGGTGTCGTTGATCTCCATGCGCAGCAGGCCCCAGCCGGTCAGGCCCATGGCCACGGCGAAACCGCCCCAGACCACCAGGTTCCAGAACGGTGTCTCGGCCTCGCCGTCCTGCCGGGCCCGCTGCCGGTCGCGCACCGCCTTGGACAGCACGAACACCGTACTGAGGCAGAACACGTAGCCCATCACCATGAACGCGCGGTCCAGCGCCTGCCCGGGCAGCCAGGCCAGCCCGGTCGCGCAGAGGAACACGGCGATGCCGAATGAGACCCAGACCTGGATCTGCCAGGCGCGGGTATCGCGCATCACGACGAAGGAAGTGCGTTGGGTCGAAGCCATGAAGAAATCGCCTTGGTTGTTGAACACGACCGCGATGCTGAGGGCGGGGGTGGCCGGCAGCATCAGAATTCATCACAAGTTGACACTTATTCAAAACAAAGTACTTTCATTCGATACTTTTTGACCGAATGGCCACCAGGTTCCGCCCAAGCCGCCCGGGCTTGACCGGTATCAAGCCGGCACCGCCGCGCCCGTGGTCGAATGCGGCATGGTCGCTGCCCCGCCCAACCCCGAACCCGTCTTCGTGGCCGAGAACCTGACCAAGGTCTACGGCGACGGGCCGTCGGCGGTGCACGCGCTGCGCGGCGTGGACCTGGCGATCGCGCGCGGCGAGTTCGTGGTGCTGCTCGGCGCCTCGGGCAGCGGCAAATCCACGCTGCTCAACATCCTGGGCGGACTGGACAGCGCCACCAGCGGCAGCGCGCGCTGGACGCACCGCGGCCGCACGCACGAGCTCACCGGCGCCAGCGACGCCGAGCTCACGCGCTACCGGCGCGAGCACGTGGGCTTCGTGTTCCAGTTCTACAACCTGATCCCGAGCCTGACGGCGCGCGAGAACGTGGCGCTGGTGACCGACCTGGCCGAGGACCCGATGAGGCCGGAAGACGCGCTCGCGCTGGTCGGCCTGGGCGAGCGGCTGGACCACTTCGTCTCGCAGCTCTCGGGCGGCGAGCAGCAGCGCGTGGCGATCGCGCGCGCGATCGCCAAACGTCCGGCCGTGCTGCTGTGCGACGAGCCCACCGGCGCGCTCGACTGCGCCACCGGCGTGATGGTGCTGCAGGCGATCGAGCGCGTGAACCAGGAACTGGGCACCACCACGATCGTGATCACGCACAACGCGCCGATCGCCGAGATGGCGCACCGCGTGCTACGGCTGGCCGACGGGCGCATCGTCGAGGAACACGTCAACCCCGATCCGGTGCCGGCCGCCACGCTCACATGGTGACCCCGCGGTGAAGGCCCTGCACATCAAGCTCTGGCGCGACCTGCGCCGCCTGCGCATGCAGATGCTCACCATCGCCATGGTGGTGGCGATCGGCGTGGCCGGCTTCGTCGGCATGTTCTCGGTGCACGCCTCGCTGCAGACCTCGCGCGCGGACTTCTACCGCGACAACCGCCTGGCCGACGTGTTCGCCAGCGTCAAGCGCGCGCCGGCGCACCTGGGCGAACGGCTGGCCGCGATCGACGGCGTGGCCGAGGCCAAGCTCGGCGTGACGTTCGACGCGCAGATCGCGCTGGCCGGCGCCGACGCGCCGGTGACGGGCCAGTTCATCGGCCTGGACCTGGCGCAGGCGCACGGCGGCCGCCAGGGCCTGAACGCGCTCACGCTGCGCAGCGGCCGCTGGCCCGAGCGCGGGCCGGCGCTCGAGGCGGTGGTGAGCGACCGCTTCGCGCAGGCGCGCGGGCTGCGGCCGGGCGACCAGGTGGACGCCATCCTCAACGGGCGCCTGGAGCGCGTGCACCTGGTCGGCACCGCGATCTCGCCCGAATACGTGTTCGCCGTGCGCGGCGCCCTGCCCGACGACCAGACCTTCGGCATCTGGTGGATCGACGCCGAGCGCATGCGCGAGGTGTTCGACATGCAGGGCGCGTTCAACCAGGCGGCGCTGCGGCTGCACCCCGGCGCCTCCGAGCCGGCCGTGATCGCCGCCGCCGACCGGCTGCTCGACGCCTACGGCACCCTGGGCGCGGTGGGGCGCGACAAGCAGCCCTCGGCCCGGATCGTGGACGACGAGCTCGCCCAGCTCCAGGTGATGGGCACGGTGCTGCCGGCGATCTTCCTCGTGGTGGCGATGTTCATCCTCAACGTGGTGATCAGCCGCCAGGTGGCCACGCAGCGCAGCCAGATCGCCGCGCTCAAGGCGCTCGGCTACGGCGACGGCGCGATCGCCTGGCACTACATCCAGCTCTCACTGGCGATCGCCGGCCTGGGGGTGCTGGCCGGCCTGGGGCTGAGCATCTGGATCGGCCGGCTCATGCTGAACGAATACGAGACGGTGTTCCGCTTCAACCACCTGGCCTACGCCACCTCGCCCGCGCTGGTGGCGCTGGCCGCGGCCATCGCGGCCGCGGCGGCCGCGCTCGGCACCTGGACCGCCATCCAGGCGGTGGTGCGGCTGCGCCCCGCGCAGGCCATGCAGCCGCCGGCGCCGCCGCGCTACCGCCGCACGCTGATCGAGCGGCTGGGCGGCGGGAAGCGGATCAGCGCCGCCGCGCTGATGGTCATCCGCAACTTCGAGCGCCGCCCGCTGCGCGCGGCCTTCACCGTGACCGGCATCGCGATGGCGGTCGCGCTGCAGATCTCGGGCTCGTTCTGGCTCGACGCCATCGAGCACCTCATGGACACCCAGTTCCGCCGCGTGCAGCAGGGCGACGTGCTGGTCAACTTCCACCAGCCGGTGCCGCCGACGGTCGCGCGCGAACTACAGCGCCTGCCCGGCGTGCTCGACGCCGAGCCGTACCGCAGCGAGCCGGTGCGCGTGCACCTGCGCGGCCGCACCGACGACGCCTCGCTCATGGGCCTTGACGCCGGCGCGCGCCTGATGCGCGTGGTGGACGAGCAGCGCGGCCCGGTGGCCCTGCCGGCGCACGGCCTGGTGCTGTCGGCACTGCTCGCGCGCGCCATCGGCGCCCGGGTGGGCGACCGGGTGGAGGTCGAGTTCCGGCTCTGGAACCAGACCCGCGCCGAGGCGACGGTGGTGGACGTGGTGCACACCATGATGGGCAAGCAGGCCTTCATGCGGCTCGACGCCATGAACGCGCTGGCGCGCGACGGCGAAGGCGTGGCCGAGGCCGCGCTGCTGCTGGACCCGCTGGCCGCGCCCGCGTTCTGGGCCGCGGTCAAGCGCGCGCCCGTCATCAACTCGGTGTTCGACAAGGCCGGCACCATGGCCAGCTTCAACGAGATCACCTCGCGCAGCATGGGGGTCTTCAGCGGCATCCTGACGCTGTTCGCGATCGCCATGGCGGTCGGCATCGTCTACAACGCCGCGCGCATCTCGCTGTCCGAGCGGGCCTGGGAGCTCGCCAGCCTGCGCGTGCTGGGCATGACACGCGCCGAGGTCTCGGTGCTGCTGCTGGCGCAGCTCGGCGCCGAGCTGCTGCTTGCGCTGCCGATCGGCGCGGCCGTGGGCTGGGCGCTGGCCACGCTGCTGATGCGCCTGATGTCCTCGGACAGCATCGACTTCCCGGTGGTCATCGAGCCATCGACCTACACATCGGCGGCGATCATCGTGCTCGCCGCCGGCCTGGCCAGCGCCTTCATGGTGCGCCGCCAGATCGACCGGCTGGACCTGGTCGCCGTCTTGAAGGTACGCGAATGAACAGCAACCGCACCCCCTCCCTGTCCCCCCGCCTGCGGCGCTGGGCCCTGTGGACGCTCGTCGCGCTGGCGGCCATCGCCGCGGCCGCCTGGATCTGGCGGCCCCGGCCGCTGGTGGTGGAGGTGGCCACGGTCGCCACCGGCCGCTTCGAGCAGGCGATCGAGGAGGACGGCCAGTTGCGCCTGAAGAACCGCTACGTGGTCGCCGCGCCCACCGCGGGCGAGCTGGCGCGGCCCGCGCTCAAGGTGGGCGACGCGGTGCGCGCGGGCGACGTGGTGGCCACGCTCTCGCCCATCGCCCCGCAGCTCATCGACGCGCGCACGCGCGGCATGCTGCAGCAGCGCGTGGGCAGCGCCGACGCCGCCCGGCTCGCGGCCGGCGCGCAGGTGCGCCGCCTGGAAGCCGCGCTCGCCCAGGCCCGCGTCGAGGCCGAACGGGCCGGGCAACTGGCGCGCGACCGCTTCATCGCCGCCTCGGCGCTGGAGCAAGCGGTACTCGCGCAGCGCTCGGCCCAGCAGGCGCTGGACGCCGGCCGCGCCGAGCTGCGCGCGGCCGAGTTCGCGCTGGCCGAGGCGCGCGCCGCGCTGGCCCACGCCGAACCTGGCACGGCCACGAACCGGGCAGCGGGAAACGACTGGGCGCTCAAAAGCCCGGTCGACGGCCGGGTGGTCAAGCGCCACCTGGACAGCGCCACGCCCGTGACCGCCGGCCAGCCGCTGTACGAGATCGGCGACACCACCGCGCTGGAGGCGGTGATCGACGTGCTCTCCAGCGAGGTGCCGCTGATCCCCATCGGCGCGCCGGTGCGCCTGTCGCTCGGCAGCGGCACGCCCGCCGCCGCGGGCTGGGTCGCGCGCATCGAACCGGTGGCCTTCACCAAGGTCTCGGCGCTGGGCATCGAGGAGCAGCGCGTCAACGTGATCGTGGACTTCGAGCCCGCCGGCCAGCAGAACCTCGGCGACGGCTTCCGGGCCGACGCGCGCATCACCGTCTCCGCCGAAGACGGCGCGCTGATCGCGCCCAGCGCCGCGCTGGTGCGCGACGGCGCGTCGGGCTGGCGCGTGTTCGTGGTGGAAAACGGCCGCGCCCGCGCCCGACCCGTCACCGTCCGCGCCCGCCACGCCGACGCGGCCTGGATCGAACAAGGCCTGCAGGCCGGCGACCAGGTGCTGCTCTACCCCGGCAGCACCGTGACCGACGGAAGGCCGGTCCGGGTAGCAGGGCAGCAGTAAAGCGAAGGGGCTGCCCTCACCCCAGCCCTCTCCCAGAGGGAGAGGGAGTGAAGACACGGTCTCCGGAGCGAAGTAGCCGAAAACCCAGAGACAGCGAGGGACGGCTCCGCCGGCCCAAGATGTCGTCCCCCCTCCAAGCGCCGCGCAGCGGCGCGCCAGAGAGGGGGGAAGCCGCGCAGCGGCGCAGGGGGGAGTCAATAGCCCACCGCCGCCCCATCCCGCCGCGCATCCGAAGCCGCCACATAGCCCTCCTGCTTCGGATCGCCCGCACGCCAGATGAACTGGCCCGCGCCGAAGTCCTGGTAGCTGTCCCGGATGACCTCCACCACATGGCCGCGCGCCTGCAGGGCCTGCACCGTGGCTGGGTTCATCAGTTGCTCGGCGTTGATCTCCAGCCCCTGGTTGAAGCGCCAGCGCGGCGCGTCGCAGGCGGCCTGGGGGCTCTGGCGGTAGTCGAGCATGCGCACCAGCATCTGCATGTGGCCCTGCGGCTGCATGTTGGCGCCCATCACGCCGTAGGACATCACCGGCTGGCCGTCCTTGGTGAGGAAGGCCGGGATGATGGTGTGGAACGGGCGCTTGCCCGGCGCGACCTGGTTCGGCCCCGGCGCGAGCGAGAAGCCGTGCCCGCGGTTCTGCAGGCTGATGCCGAAGCCCGGCTCCACGCAGCCCGAGCCGAAGCCCATGTAGTTGCTCTGGATGAAGCTGACCATCATGCCGTTCTCGTCGGCCGCGGTGAGGTAGATCGTGCCGCCCTTGACCGGGTTGCCGGCCTGGAAGTCCTGGGCGCGCTTCATGTCGATCAGCCGGGCCCGGCCCTCGAGGTACGCGTCGTCGAGCATCTGCTCGGGCGTGACGGCCATGCTGGACGGCTCGGCCACATAGCGGTACACGTCGGCGAAAGCCAGCTTCATGGCCTCGATCTGCAGGTGCTGCGAGTCCGGGCTGTCCACCGGCAAGCTGGCGAGGTCGAACTTCTCCAGGATGCCCAGCGCGATGAGCGCCGCGATGCCCTGGCCGTTGGGCGGGATCTCGTGCAGCGTGTGGCCGCGGTAGTGCTTGCTCAGGGGCGTGACCCACTCCGGCCGGTAGGCGGCCAGGTCCTGGGCCGTGAGGCTGCCGCCGTGCGCTTTCATGAAGCGCTCCAGCGCCTGCGCGATTTCGCCGCCGTAGTAGGCCTGGCCGCGCGTCTCCCCGATCAGGCGCAGCGCCCGGGCCGCCGCGGGAAAGCGGAACCGCTCGCCGACCTGCGGCGCGCGGCCCCAGGGCAGGAAGGCCTGCGCGAAGCCCGGCTGGTCGCGCAGGATCGGCGTGGCCGCGGCCCATTTCTGCTGCACCACCACCGGCATCAAGTAGCCGCGCTCGGCGATCTCGACCGCCGGCTCCATCAGGTCGGCGAACGGCAGCTTGCCGAAGCGCTCGGACAGCGCCACCCACGCCGACACCGCGCCCGGCACGGTGACCGCGTCGACGCCGCGCTCGGGCGGCGTCGACGCGCCCGCGCCATGCTTGCGGCGGAAGTACTCCGGCGTCCAGGCCGACGGCGCGCGGCCCGAAGCGTTGAGGCCGTGCAGCGCCTGGCCGTCCCACAGGATCGCGAACGCGTCGCTGCCCAGCCCGTTGCTGACCGGCTCGCAGACCGTCATGGCCGCCGCCGTGGCCACCGCGGCATCGACCGCGTTGCCGCCTTTCCAGAGCATGCGCAGGCCCGCCTGCGCGGCCAGCGGGTGCGAGGTGGCCACGACGTTGCGGGCGAAGACGGGGGTGCGGGTGCTCAGGTAGGGGTTGGAGAAATCGAAGTGCATGGTGGAAGAAAGGGTTCGCTCGAACGGGGGCGGGAAGGGCGCAGGCAAGTTTAGGGCCTGTTGGCCCCGATCGCCTGCCGGCGGGCACGGGCGGTGCGCGCTGCCGCAGGGATGGCGGGGGTTTCATGGACAATGCCAACGTCGTCCCTTCCTCCCCTCTTCTTCTCACCAGGAGACCGGCTCCATGTCCTTGCGCGCCACCAAGATCGTCGCCACCCTCGGCCCCGCGTCCAGCGATCCCGACCTGCTCGAGAGAATGATCCGCGCCGGCGTCAACGTGGTGCGGCTCAACTTCTCCCACGGCACCGCGCAGGACCACATCGACCGCGCCGAGCTGGTGCGCGCGGCGGCCCAGCGCGCCGGCCGCGAGGTCGGCATCATGGCCGACCTGCAGGGTCCCAAGATCCGGGTCGGCAAGTTTGCCCAGGGCAAGGTGATGCTCGAACCCGGGCAGCCGTTCGTGCTCGACGCCTCGCGCGCCGAGCCCGGCGACGCCGGCGGCGTGGGGCTGGACTACAAGGAGCTGCCGCGCGACGTGAGGGCCAGCGACACGCTGCTGCTCAACGACGGGCTGATCGTGCTCACGGTGGACCGGGTGGCGGGCCAGGCGGTGCACACCACGGTCAAGCTCGGCGGCGAGCTCTCGAACAACAAGGGCATCAACAAGCAGGGCGGCGGCCTGACCGCGCCCGCCCTGACCGCCAAGGACATGGACGACATCAAGACCGCCATGGGCCTCAAGGCCGACTATGTGGCGGTGAGCTTTCCCAAGAACGCGACCGACATGGAGCTGGCCCGGCAGTTGTGCAACGTGGCCGCCGCCTCGACCGGCCACCGGCCCGGGCTGATCGCCAAGATCGAGCGCGCCGAGGCGATCCCCGAGCTGGCCAACATCCTCAAGGTGTCCGACGGCATCATGGTGGCGCGCGGCGACCTCGCGGTGGAGGTGGGCAACGCGGCCGTACCCGGTCTGCAGAAACACATGATCCGGCTGGCGCGCGAGATGGACAAGCTGGTGATCACCGCGACGCAGATGATGGAGTCGATGATCGTCAACCCGGTGCCCACGCGCGCCGAGGTGAGCGACGTGGCCAACGCCGTGCTCGACGGCACCGACGCGGTGATGCTCAGCGCCGAGACCGCGGCCGGCCGCTATCCGCTGGAGACCGTGACCGAGATGGCCGGCATCTGCTCCGAGGCCGAGAAGGCCGACTTCCACGAACTCAGCGCGGACTTCCAGGGCCAGACTTTCAAGCGCATCGACCAGTCGATCGCCATGGGCGCGCTGTTCACCGCGCACCACCTGGGCGCCAAGGCGATCGTGGCGCTGACCGACTCGGGCTCCACCGCGCTGTGGATGAGCCGGCACAACGTGCGCATGCCGATCTACGCCATGACGCCCAACCTC
Organism: uncultured Hydrogenophaga sp.; assembly: GCA_964487025.1. GTDB lineage: Bacteria > Pseudomonadota > Gammaproteobacteria > Burkholderiales > Burkholderiaceae_C > Hydrogenophaga. The sequence goes on along the minus strand of CAZAPJ010000020.1, from coordinate 26,271 downwards.
TCGACCCAGCGCCGCATGACGCTCTACCGCAACGTGCGCCCGCTGCTCATGGACACCAGCGCCGACCGCGACACCGCGCTGGCCGACGCCGAGGAGCACCTGAAGAAGCGCGGCATCGTGCAGACGGGCGACGTGTACGCCATCACCGTGGGGGAGCCGATGGGGCAGCCGGGCGGCACCAACACCCTGAAGATATGCAGGGCGAGCTGACGCCTCAATCGAAGCGCAGGGAGACCCCGGTCACGAACATCGCGTCGCCTTTCTTGAGCGCGGTGCCGGGGTCGTTGTCGTAGCGGTAGCTCAGGCCGAGCGAGAGGTTGATGGCCGGCGTCATCGCGACGGTCAGGCCGGTGTCCAGGACGGCGCGGTACTTGCCCCGGTCGTGCAGGTCCGTATACAGCGAGACCTTCTGGCGCAGGCTGGTGGTGCGGGTCAGCTTGTGGCTGGACTCCTCCGTCAGCATCAGCTCGAGACGCCCGTAGGTGTCGCGCAGCGCGCCCGCCACATCGGCCGACGCGAGGTAGCGGTCGTAGGTATAGCCCAGGCCGGCGAAAACGTCGAAGAAGCCGTCGTCGTCCGCCCAGACGTGGTGGCCGACCCCGCTGGCGAGCTGGTACCGGCTCCCGATGTTGGCCAGCTTGTCGCGCAGGGCCCCGGCCGTGCCGAAGCCGAACCAGCCGGGCGAGATGTCGCGGTTGTACTGGAGCTGCAGGTCGTAGCGCTCGGTGGTGGTTGCGCCGGCGCTGCGCGCGTGGTCGGCCTTGGCGCCCCAGGTCCATTTGTCGAGGCCGGTCTGGCGCGCACCTTCGGCCGCCAGGTTGACCGAGCCGGCGCGGTTGTTGCCGGACGAGACGTTGGCGCCCGCGGTCAGCAGGTAGCGCCACTGGCCATCGGGCTTGAGCGTGACCTGGGCCAGCGAGAAGGCTGGCGCCAGCAACGCAACGGCGGCGATCAGCGCGGCGGGCAGGGCGCAAGGCGGCATGAGGACTCCTTTCTTTCTCTTCTCCAAAAACCCCGGGAGCGCCGAGTGCCTGCCAGGTTCCGCAGCGGCGGCCGATGATTGGTATCCAGATGTAGCACGCACCGGCATGGCAGACCCGATGCCGCCGATGGCAGGCGTCCCGATCTGGCGCCGTGGCACCCCCACTACAATGTTGGCCGACACTTTCAGACCCATGAATGCGCAAACGAGAGGCAGCAACGTGAATCAGCAACAACTGGACAAGGTATCCAAGGGCGCCGGCTTCATCGCCGCACTGGATCAGAGCGGCGGCAGCACGCCCAAGGCACTGCGGCTGTACGGGGTGGAGGAATCGGCCTACAAGAACGAGGCCGAGATGTTCGACCTGGTGCACGCCATGCGCACCCGCATCGTCACCAGCCCGGCCTTCACCGGCCAACGCGTGCTCGGTGCCATCCTGTTCGAGATGACCATGGACCGCCAGTTCGGCGGCCAGGACGCCGCCGCCTATCTATGGGAGAAGAAGCAGGTCGTGCCCTTCCTGAAGGTGGACAAGGGCCTGGCCGACGAGGCCGACGGCGTGCAGTTGATGAAGCCCATGCCCCAGCTGGACGCGCTGCTCAAGCGCGCCGTGGCCAAGGGCATCTTCGGCACCAAGATGCGCTCGGTGGTCAACGCCGCCAACGCCCAGGGCATAGCGGCCGTGGTCGAACAGCAGTTCAGCGTCGGCAAGCAGATCCTGGCCGCCGGCCTGATGCCCATCATCGAGCCCGAGGTCAACATCAAGGCCACCGACAAGAAGGAAGCCGAGGCCCTGCTCAAGGCCGCCATCCTGAAACAGCTCGATGCGCTGACGGGCGACCAGAAGGTCATGCTCAAGCTCACCATCCCCAGCGTCGAAGGCTTCTACACCGAGCTGGTCAAGCACCCGAAGGTGGTGCGCGTGGTCGCGCTGTCGGGCGGCTACAGCCGCGACGACTCCAACGCCCTGCTGGCCAAGAACCCCGGCGTGATCGCCAGCTTCAGCCGCGCCCTGACCGAGGGCCTGTCGGCCCAGCAAAGCGACGACGAATTCAACGCCACGCTGGACAAGGCCATCGAGTCGATCTACCGGGCCTCGATCACCTGAGGCGCCATCCTGTGATGCCATTCGACCTGCGATAATCCGCCGGAATGGTTCGGAGCCCGCTGACTGTTCGGTTGGCGGGCTTTTTCTTTTCCCGCGCCTCGCTTTGCCGCCCGAGCGGCCGACGATCGACATGACCGACGCCCTGCACACCTCCGCCCTCAAGTCCCTGCCCCTGCTGGCGCGCGGCAAGGTGCGCGACAACTATGCCGTGGGCAAGGACCGCATCCTGATGGTGGCGAGCGACCGCATCAGCGCGTTCGACGTGATCATGGGCGAGCCCATCCCGGGCAAGGGCGAGCTGCTGACCCGGCTCTCGCTGTTCTGGTTCGACCAGCTCGGCCCCCAGGGCCTGGACATCTGCCCCAACCACCTCACCGGGGAAGACCCGCTCAGCGTGGTCGCGCCCGAAGAGGCCGCGCAGGTTGCAGGCCGCTCCATGCTGGTGCAGCGCCTGCGGCCGATCCCGGTGGAGGCCGTGGTGCGCGGCTACCTGGCCGGCAGCGGCTGGAAGGAATACCAAGAAAGCCAGTCGGTCTGCGGCGTCCCGCTGCCCGCGGGGCTGCAGAACGCCTCCCGGCTGCCCGAGCCGATCTACACCCCCGCGGCCAAGGCGGCGGTGGGCGAGCACGACGAGAACATCCCCTTCGAGCGCACCGTGGAGATGGTGGGCGCCGACGTCGCCGCCCAAATCCGCGACACGGCGCTCGCGCTGTACCAGGCCGCGGCCGGCATCGCCCTGGCCAAGGGCATCATCATCGCGGACACGAAATTCGAGTTCGGCCTCGACCCGGCGGGCAAGGTGGTGCTGATGGACGAAGTGCTCACGCCCGACAGCTCGCGCTACTGGCCCGCCGAAAGCTACGCGCCCGGCCAGAACCCGCCCAGCTTCGACAAGCAGTTCCTGCGCGACTGGCTCGAAACCGCCAAGGTCAGCGGCAAGCCCTGGGACAAAAGCCCCCCCGCCCCCCGCCTGCCCCGCGAAGTGATCGAAAAAACCGCCGAGAAATACCGCGAAGCCCTGCAGCGTTTGATGGGTTGAAGACACCCCTCCCGAGGCGAGCGCAGCGAGGCGAGCAAAAACCCAGAGACAGCGAGGGTCCGGCTCCGCCGGCCCAAGCTGTCGTCCCCCCTCCAAGCGCCGCGCAGCGGCGCGCCAGAGAGGGGGGAAGCCGCAAAGCGGCGCAGGGGGGAGTCAACTCAAGATCACGCTGGACAGCCGCCGCCGGTAGGTCGCCACCATCGGGTCCTCCGGCGGCACCTGGCCCTCGGCCACCTTGGGCTTGGGCGGCTCGATCACGTCGAGGACCGCGACGTACGTCTTGCGCGCCAGGTCGTCGCTCCAGGCCTTGTCGCGCATCAGGATCTCCAGCAGCTCGTCCATCGCGTCAGTCCACTGGCCCTGCGCCATGAGCAGTTGCGCCAGCGCGAAGCGGGCGTCGAAGTCGCGCTTGTTGGCGGCGATGGCGGCTTTCAGCTCGGCGGCGCGGGCCTGCGGGTCGGCCACGCCGGCCTGCGCGTCGCGCGCGGCCATCCAGCGCTGCAGCGAATCGAGCCGGCGCACGCCGGCCGCCTTGTCGATCACCGGGGCGAACGCGACCTTGGCGTCGTCGTCCTGGCCCAGTTCGAGCAGCAGCTTGACGAGGTCGAAGCGCGCATCGTCGTTGTTCGGATCGACCTGCACCGCCTGCTGCAGCTTCTCCAGCGCGCCGCCGGTATCGCCTTCGGCCAGCGCATCGAGCGCCTCGGCTTCCGCCGCTTCGGCCTCGACCTCCTCGGCCGTGGGCAGGTGCTTGTCGAGGAAGGCCTTGATCTGCCCCTCGGGCAGCGCGCCCATGAAGCCATCGACCGGCTGCCCGTTCATGAGCAGCACGCAGGTCGGGATGCTGCGGATGCCGAAGGCCCCCGCGAGCTGCTGCTCCTGGTCGGAATCGATCTTGACCAGCTTGAAGCGGCCCGCGTACTCGGCCTCCAGCTTTTCCAGCAGCGGCCCGATCACCTTGCACGGGCCGCACCAGGGCGCCCAGAAGTCCACCAGCACGGGCACGTGCTGGGAAGCCTCGATGACTTCGGTTTCAAAGTTGGCGATGGTGACGTTGATCATGGGTGAATGAATGTCTGGACGGATCTGCAGAGGCGCCTGGCAAAGCGGGCCCGCGGCCCGCACGCAAACGTAAAATCGACACTTTACCGGAGCGACGGGCGCGCCGCGCGCCCGGCTCCGCGCCCAGGCCGCACCGGCCCGGGACATCGACCTCACAGGCCCCCTCATGAACCCCATCCAAGTGGGCGTGGTCATGGGCTCCAGCAGCGACTGGGACACCATGCAGCACGCCGCGCAGATCCTGCAGGACTTCGGCGTCGCGCACGAGGCGCGCGTGGTCTCGGCGCACCGCATGCCCGACGACATGTTCGCCTACGCCGAGGCCGCCGCGGGGCGGGGCCTGAAGGCCATCATCGCGGGCGCCGGGGGCGCCGCGCACCTGCCCGGCATGCTCGCGGCCAAGACCGTGGTGCCGGTGCTGGGCGTGCCGGTGGCCAGCAAGCACCTGGCGGGCGTGGACTCGCTGCACAGCATCGTGCAGATGCCCAAGGGTATCCCGGTGGCCACCTTCGCCATCGGCGCGGCCGGCGCAGCCAACGCGGCGCTGTTCGCGGTGGCGCTGCTCGCCAACGAAGACGCGGGCCTGCGCCAGCAGTTGGAGGCGTTCCGCGCCCGGCAGACCGCGGCCGCGCGTGCCATGGCCGTCGGCTGATGCCTTCGCCCACTCGCCCAGCCATGCCCTTCGAGCCCCTTCTTCCCGGCCGCGCCGCGCCCGCCGGCCAGCCCGTCACGCTGGGCGTGATGGGCGGCGGCCAGCTCGGCCGCATGTTCGTGCAGGCCGCCCAGGCCATGGGCTATGCCACCGCGGTGCTGGACCCCGACCCGGCCAGCCCGGCCGGGCTGATCAGCCACCACCACCTCTGCGCGCCCTACGACGACGCGCAGGCGCTGGCCCGACTGGCCCAGCGCTGCGCGGCCATCACCACCGAGTTCGAGAACGTGCCGGCCCAGGCGCTCGCGGCGCTGGCCGAACAGCGCCCGGTCGCCCCCTCGGCGGCGTGCGTGGCGGTGGCGCAGGACCGGCTGCAGGAAAAGGCGCACTTCGCGCAGTGCGCGCCGGCCAGCGGCGTGGCGCCGGCGCCGCACGCGGCCATCACCACTGAAGCGGAGCTGGCCGCCGTGCCGGCCGGGCTGCTGCCCGGCATCCTCAAGACCGCGCGCCTGGGCTACGACGGCAAGGGCCAGGCCCGCGTGACCAGCCGCGCGGAACTCGCCAACGCCTGGGCCGCCATGGGCCGGGTGCCCTGCGTGCTGGAGCAGCGCCTGGCCCTGCGGGCCGAGTGCTCGGTGATCGTGGCGCGCGGCGCCGACGGCCAGGCGGTGAGCTTTCCGGTGCAGAAGAACACCCACCGCGGCGGCATCCTCGCGCTGACCGAGGTCCACGAAGGCGCACTCGACCCCCTGCTCGCGCAGCGCGCGCGAGAGAGCACCCTCGCCATCGCCCACCACCTGCGCTACGTGGGCGTGCTCTGCGTGGAGTACTTCGTGGTGGAAGGCCCGGGCGGCGCGCTGGACCTCGTGGTCAACGAGATGGCGCCGCGTCCGCACAACAGCGGCCACTACACCCAGGACGCCTGCGACATGTCGCAGTTCGAGGCCCAGGTGCGCACGCTCGCCGGCCTGCCCCTGCCCGCCCCGCGCCAGCACAGCCCGGCGATCATGATCAACCTGCTGGGCGACCTCTGGTTCGAACCCCAGGATGCGGCGCGGGCCCGGCGCAGCGAGCAGCAAGCGGTCACGCCGCCCTGGGACCAGGTGCTCGCGCTGCCCGGCACCCAGCTGCACCTGTACGGCAAGCTCGACGCCCGGCCCGGGCGCAAGATGGGCCACCTCAACGTCACCGGCGCCAGCGTGGCGCAGGTGCGCGAGACCGCTGCGCGCGCGCAGCGGTTGCTCGGGCTGTGAACGCCGCTGCCGGCGCCTGAAGGAGGGCCCACGCATGCCGCTGCGGCTCGACGCCAGCGACCCCGCCGCCATCGACGCCGCCGCCGAGCGGCTGGCGGCCGGTTCGCTGGTCGGCATGCCCACCGAGACCGTGTACGGCCTCGCGGCCGATGCCGGCAACGCCGACGCGGTGCGCCGCGTCTTCGAGGCCAAAGGCCGGCCGAGCGACCATCCGCTGATCGTGCACCTGGCTGCCGCCGGCGCGGCGGACTGGCACCAGGGCGTGGACCACCACGCGCGCGAGGTCCCGCCGTTCGCCGAGACGCTCATGCGGGCCTTCTGGCCCGGCCCGCTCACGCTGATCCTGCCGCGCCGCCCAGCCGTGGCGGCCGCGGCCGCGGGCGGGCAGGACTCCGTGGGCCTGCGCTGCCCCAGCCACCCGGTGGCGCAGGCGCTGCTGGCGGCGGCGGCGCGGCGCGGCGTGCACGGCGTGGCCGCGCCCAGCGCCAACCGCTTCGGCCGCGTGAGCCCGACCACCGCGGCCCACGTGGCCGAGGAGTTCGCCGACTTGCCGGAAGACGCGCTGCTCATCCTCGACGGCGGCGCCTGCCCGGTGGGCATCGAGTCCACCATCGTCGACGCCACGCGCGGCCACCCGGTGCTGCTGCGCCCGGGCATGATCACGGCGGCCGAGCTCGAGGCCGCCTGCGGTGAGCCGCTGCGCGAACGCGACCCGGCCGCGCCCCGCGCCTCGGGCACGCTCGAGTCGCACTACGCGCCGCGCGCCAAGGTCAGGCTGATGGATGCGAAGCAGCTTCGCGCGGCCTTCCAGGTGCTCGGCGGCGATGCCCGGCACATTGCCCTGTATGCGCGCAGCCCGATCGAGACCGGCCGTGGCGTGGCGTGCCGACGCATGCCGGAAGACGCGGGCGCGGCGGCCCGGCAGCTTTTTGCCGTGCTGCGCGAACTCGACGCGACCGGCGTGCGCCTGATCTGGGTGGAAACGCCGCCGGACGACCCGGCATGGGATGGCGTGCGCGACCGGCTCCGGCGCGCGGCAGTGTGAAAAAGGACTCCCCCCTGCGCGCCTTCGGCGCTTCCCCCCTCTCTGTCGCGCCGCTGCGCGGCGCTTGGAGGGGGGACGACAGCTTAGGCCGGCAAAGCCGGACCCTTGCTGTCTCTGGGTTTTGGGCGGCTCGCTTCGCTTGCCGCTGCTGCCGCTAGAACCGACCGGCTTACTTCCAGCCCTTGGCTTCCAGGGCCTGCACCACCAGGTTGCCCATCAGCTCGTTGGTGCGGGGCGTGCCGTGGAAGTTGTCGGAGAACACATAGCTCTTCCACCAGTCCGGGCCGGTTTCGCCGACCGGCGGCGACGCGCTCAGCGAGGCCGCGCTGCAAGCAGCGATGTTGTAGGTCGGCAGCCCGTCCGAATCGACGCCGGTCTGGGGGCAGGCCGGCTTGGTGGCGTTGGTCAGGCCGTAGGTGGCGGGCGTGTCGAGCCAGTTGTTGAATGCGGCGAAGAAGTCGACCACCACCACGCGGCTGTTGCCGGCGAAGCGGTTCTTGAGCTGCTGGTTGAAGCCCGTCACCCATTGGGCCACCATCCCCTTGAGCTGGGCGACCGCCAGCGCACCGTTGCCGCCACCGGTGTTGACAGCCGCCTCCACCTGGGCCAGCAGCGCCAGGAAACGCGGCGTGCGCGTGATGTCCGGGGCGGTCAGCACCGCGATGCGCTGCGCGTCGCGGTCCAGGGCCTCGGCCTGAACCGCATTGGCCAGGATGTCCGCCAGCTTGATGCTGTACAGCATGCCCAGCACTTCCGGCGCATGCGGCGTGCCGCCGGGCGCGGCCTCGGCCGCGGACAGCAATTCACCGATCAGGGTACTGAACGCCACGCCGCTGTCCACGGCGGCGTAGAGGTAGAGCGTCACCAGGTCGGCGAAGTCGTTGCCGCCGCCATCCACGAGCAGCAGTTCCTCCGGGTTGTACCGCGGCTGCTGGGCAGCGATGTCCTTGAGCTGCTGGATCACCGAGACCGGGGTGGCGTCGTTCACCGAGCCCACGGGGTTGATGCGCGCGCCGCCCACGCCGTAGCTGGTGCAGCCCGTCGCTGCCGGGTTGAGGGCTACCGTGGATGGGCCCGTGGCCTGGTAGCGCGGGCAGAGCGCCGGCACAGACACCGCCGAAGCGACCCGGTCGGTCCAGATCTGGCTCGGATCGGACGCCGAGCCCTGCACCGTAAACTTGAGGCCGAACGTCCCGCTGTCGTTCAGGCTGTCGCCCACCACCTTCACCGCGGTGGTGTTCGGCCCGGAACTGCCGCCATCGCCCCCGCCGCCGCAGGCGACCAGCACCGCAGCGGCCGTCACTGCGACGAAGGTGGCGCGAAACACGCCGCGCGCCGCTGCCGCTTCTAGGGGCGTCGCCGTTGCACGCGCCACGGATGCCGCCCCACGTCCTGGGCGACCAATACGAAAGAACATCGGGGAACTCCTGACCTGATTGACCTGGGCTCGCTGCTGCCGTGAGAAGCGGGCATTTTTCTCAAAGAATACCGGGGCAGTGTATGCGCCAACAGAGGGTTAACGCGCCCAACGCCTGGATCGCGAACGTGCAGTAGTTAACAGATGTATCTTCGAGCGGCGACGGATAGGCGGCGTCAGCGCCCGCCCTGGAGCAGCGCCATCTGCTCCCGCAGGCCGCGCACCTCGTCGATGAGATCGGCCACCAGCGCCGCCAGGTGCGGGTCGGCGTCGAACTGCCGTTCGATGTCGGCGATGCGGCGCGCGCGCCACACCGTCTGGCTGCTCAGCCGCACGCGGCCGCCGTCGGCCGTTGTGGCCTCGATCACCTGCGCCTCGATGCGGCTGAGCACCCACTCGGCGCTCACGCAGCACAGGCGGGCCGCGTCGTCCACCGTGAACAGCTCGCCTTCGACGATGACGACGTCGGTCTTGCTCTGGCTCGTGCTCATGTCGAATCCCTTCTTCCCCATTCGTTCATCATCGCGGGTGGCCGGTGGTCATTGCGGGCGCGGGTTGAAGCCCGGATAGGCCTGGGCCAGCGCCTGCCAGGCCTCGCGCTGCCCAGGCGCGACGGCGCTGGGCACGGCGATGTCCAGCTCCAGGTACAAGTCGCCCGGCTGCTTGCCGCCCGGAATGCCTTTGCCGCGCACGCGCAGCTTGCGGCCGGTGCTGGAGCCTGCGGGCACCACCACCGTGAGCAGGCCGGCGGGCGTGCGCACCTCGATGTCGCCGCCCAGCGCGGCTTCCCAGGGCGCCACGAAGACCTTCTGCGTCACGTCGCGGCCGTTGACGCGCCGCTGCGGCCCGGGCCGGATGCTCACTTTTAGGAACAGATCGCCCGCCGCGCCGCCGCCGAAGCCCGGCAGGCCCTGGCCGGCCAGGCGGATGAGTTGGCCCTCGGCCACGCCGGCCGGGATCTTCACGCTCAGCGTGCGCGTGTTCGGCGCGACGTGGCCGTCCTCCATCACCTCCAGCGCGCCGAGCTGCAGCAGCTTCTCCGCGCCGTGGTAGGCCTCCTCCAGATCGAGCGTGATCTCGGCGTGCTGGTCCTCGCCGGGCCAGGCCTGCGGGCCGCCCTGGCTGCGTGAGTGCCGGCGCGCCCGCTCGCGCGCCGCCTTGCCGAACAGCTCCTCGAAGAACTCGCTGTGGTCCTGCGCGGCGTGCCCGGCACCGCCCCACCCGTGGCCGGGTTGCTGCTCGGCGGCCTGCTCGAAGCCCCGGCTCCAGCCCGGCGGCGGGCGCACGTCGTCGGCACTGCGCGCGCCCTGCGCCCAGGCCTGGTGGCCGATCTCGTCATACGCGGCGCGCTTGGCCGGGTCCGACAACACGGCGTTGGCCTCGTTCACCTCGGCCATGCGCTCGGCCGCGTCGGCCTCCTTGCTGACGTCGGGGTGGTACTTGCGGGCCAGGCGCCGGAAGGCCGCGCGGATCTCGTCCTGCGAAGCCTTGCGGTCCACGCCCAGCACGGCGTAGTAATCGGGGAATTTCATCGATGCGTCTTCCAGCGTTTTCGGCGGCGGCCGGTGGCATTGTCCGCGTTCCTGGCGCGGGGCGGCGGCCCCTGATGAAAGTCGTACACGGGAGAACCGCTTGGGATGGCTTTGCAGCAGCCGGGTCTTGGAGAAATTTCCGACCGCATCCTAGGCGCCCCATGTGCCAACTGGCACAATAATGCTTGATCCACGCACATCATGTTCGTATGATGAACTTGTGGCCGAATGCGGCAGATATCCAGCGCAGCACTTTTCTGAGGAGAGATGTATGAAATGGATGAACAAACTGGTGTCGGGCCTGGCTTTGACCGCCTGCGCTCTCTGCGGCACCTCCGCGCTGGCACAGGCGTTTCCACGCAAGCCTATCCACCTCGTGGCGCCGTACGCCGCCGGAGGGACGGTAGACGCGCTTGCCCGTACCTTGGCATTGCAGTTGGCCGAAGAACTGGGCCAGCAGGTGATCGTGGAAAACCGCGCCGGCGCATCCGGCAACATCGGAGCGGAGTACGTGGCGAGCTCCGAGGCGGACGGCCACACGCTGCTGATCACCGCCAGCACCATCATCGTCAACCCATTGGTGATGGTCGAGGCCCAGCGATTCGATTTGCGCAAGGATTTCACCCCGATCGGCATGGTGGCCAGCACACCGCTGGTGTTCGTCGTATCCCCTCAGAGCGGCATCAACAATGTCAGCGATTTCATCAGGCTGGCCAAGACCCAGCCCGAGAAGGTGAACTTTGGTGTCGGCGGTTTCGGATCCGGCGGCCATCTGGCGATGGAAACGTTCAACGTAAGAGCAGGGACCAAGATTCCCATGATCATCTACAAGGGCTCGGCACCTGCGATCAACGACATCGCCGGCGGCCAACTGACGGCCATCATGGATCCCGTCCTGACCACCTTGCCGATGGTGAGCGCAGGCCGGCTGAAAGCCATCGCCATCACCGGCCAGCAGCGCAGCAGCCTGTTGCCTGAAGTGCCTACCCTGGAGGAAGCCGGCGTGCGCGATATGGATTTCGTTTCCTGGTACGGCATGTGGGCGCCCCGCGGCTTGCCGCAACCGGTCGCGGAGAAGATCGAAGCGACCTTGTCGAAAGTACTGGCCTCCGCCCGGCTCAAGGCGTGGCTGGACAAGCAAGGAATGATCGCCGGAACCACGACGGGCACGCAGTTCGGCGAGTTTGTGGAGAGTGAAAGCCGAAAGTATGCGCGTGCCGTTGTCGATGCCAAGATCGAGAAGAAATGATCTGGAACCGGGTGATCGCATGACGCCGCAACGCCATAGGACATATCACGGGGTGACCGTGGGAATCCTCATGGTCAAAACAGGGTTCTGCCGCCTCCCCGGCGATGTCGGCCATGCGGCGACCTGGGATTTTCCCGTGCAGTACCGCATCGTGGATGCAGCGACGCCGGACAAGATGATGTCGCTGCAGGACTCTGGATTGTTCGAGGATTTCAAGCGGGCGGCCCTTGAATTGATCGAGGGAGGCGTGGACGGCATTGCCACGACCTGTGGGTTTCTTTCCCTGTTTCAGCAAGAGCTGGCTTCCGCCTGCAGCGTCCCGGTGGCGACCAGCAGCTTGCTGCAGGTTCCTTTGGCGCAGCGCTTGCTTCCGCAAGGCAAGCGGGTGGGCATCCTGACGTTCAGCCAGGAGAGTCTGCACGCGGCACACCTCGAAGCCGTGGGCGTTGGGGCCGATACGCCGATCGTGGGGATGCCCGCTGCCTCCACTTTTGTCACCTCGATCAAGTCGGGGGATGTCGTTCCCCGATTCGGCGCCATGCGCGAAGAGGTGCTGGAGGCGGCGGCCCGGCTGCTCCGTGACCATTCGGACATCGGGGCGATCGTTCTGGAGTGCGCGAACATGACGCCGTTCAGCGCCGATATCGCAGAGCGGTTTGGCGTCCCTGTCTACGATGGCGTCACGCTGATCAACTGGTTCCACTCGGGACTTCGGCCGAGGCGCTACGCGGCAGCGAGCGGGTAGGCGATCTAGGGCCTGTTCACCCCATTTTTCCAAGTGCGAATGGGGTGAACAGGCCCTAGAGGTCTTGCAGCGCAGCGGATATGCTGGCGCAGGCGCGCTGCAGGTGCCTGGCGAGTGGAGAGTCGACGGCGAGCTGGTCATCCAGGTCGAGGCCGGACACGACAACGGCGCCCAGCGCGGCTTCGCTGCGGCCGCGGAAAGGGTAGGCCAGGGAAGCCAGGCCAGGCTTGAAGCGTGCCACCGTGGAGCAGAAGCCCCCCGCTGCCCGGACTTGTTTCAGGTCCGGCTTCGCCTTCGAAAAGCGGGCTTTGCCGAGCGTGCTCAGGCACAGATCATCCGAGTAGGTGGACAAGATCGCCCGTCCGCTGGCGCAGTCGTCGAGCAGGAACTGGTTGCCGATGTCGATGATGACGTTCATGGGCGTACGCGGCGTCCATATCCGCTCCACGATGATTGCGCGGTCTCGTGCGGGAACGGAGATCGACACCAGGGCGGATCGCCCATCGAGCACCTTTTCCTTCAGTTCCATCGCGTACGGCAGGGCGGCGCGGCGCACGTTCTGGCGGCTCGAGTGGGCGGTCGCCAGCAGCAGGCACTCCGGCCCGAGAACGTAGGTTGAACCGTCCGCGCTGACCATGCCCCAATGGATGAGGGTCTTCAGCAGGCGATGGATGGTGGTGCGGTCAATGCCCGTGCGCCGCGCCAATTCAAGGGCGGTGGAGCCCCGCGGCGCGCTGGAGAGTTCGCGCAACAGAATGAATGCGCGGTCGATCGATTGAACCCGCCCTGACGGGGGCGGTGGTGAATCTGGGGCGGTAGCCAAGGGAGTCGCCTTGAGACAGCTTCTGACATGGGGAAAAGGCGACGTTTTCAAGCGGCCCTGCTGGCCATCACCACTTCCTGAACTTTGCGTACCAACACTTTACCGTAGTGCGACCTTGGCAGCGCCGGGACGAACAGGATCAGCTTCGGCCGCTTGTGCACGGAGAGCCGGCCGCGGCAGAAGGCGACGAGATCTTCTTTCTTCACGATCGAGTCGTCCTGGACCACCACCGCCGCGGCGACGAGTTCCCCCCACTCGGCATCCGGCACACCCACCACAGCGACCTCCCGTACCGCGGGATGCTCGATCAGCACGTCTTCCACCTCGGATGGCTGCACCGATTTCCCGCCGGTCCGGATGACGCTCTTCAAACGGCCGCGAATGCGCAACCGGCCCTGTTCGTCCATGCTTCCAAGGTCGCCCGTACGGAGCCACCCGCCTTCCAGCACGGTGGCGTCCAACTCCGGCCGCTTCCAATAGCCCTGCATGACATGCCGGCCCCTGATGAGCACTTCCCCTGTACGGCCGTCCGCCAGGCGGTGCGGCCCATCGAAAATGGCCACCTCCGCCCCCTTTGTCGGGCTGCCCACCAGCCCCGCCGTTCCATCGGGGTCCGCGAGGACCTCGCTGCATGCCGAGGGCGGTCGATAGCAGGTCCATGGCGCTTCGGTCAATCCGTAGATCACGGAAAACACCGGCCCGAAGACCTCGACCGCCCGCTCGAACAACGCCTGCGACATGCCGGCGGCACCCACCTCGATGCAGCGCAGCGCGCTGGACATGGGCAACCGCGCGGGCTGCACGCCGAGGATGCGAACCAGATGGGTCGGCACCAGCGATGTGCAGGTTGGCTCATAACGTTCCACCAGGTCCCAAAACCGCGCCGGATCGAAATGGGAGGCCAGGATCAAGGTTCCGCCCTGCAGAAGATGCGCCGTCTGGAGAACCGCCGCGATGGGCCAGAGAGGCCGCATGTTGAGCATCAGATCCCCCGACCAGGGGGCGCGCGCCGCAATGGTGTTTTCCAGCACGGCGCCGTAGCTCGCATGCGTGTGAACCACCGCCTTGGGCTGCCCCGTCGTGCCACCCGTGTAGTTCAGCGATGCCACGGCGTCCGCCGGGCCATGGGGCATCGGGCATTCGTTTTCCCCGGCAAGGAACGAATGGTCGGCCAGCACGAGCAGGCGTGAGTCGATGCCCGCTTGGCTCAAGCCGTCGCGCATGGCATCGACTTTGTGCAAGTAGGCCTCGCAATACAGCAACACGCGCGCGTCGGCATCGCGGAGTTGATTGAGCAGCTCTTGCGCATCCAGCGCGGGGTCCAGCGACACGCGAACACGGCCCGCGCACATGACGCCGTAGCTCGCCAGCAGGAAGTCCCATGTGCTGTCGCCGAGCAAGGCGACGCGGTCACCGGGCCCCGCTTCAAAGCCAGCGACCAACTGCCGAGAGAACGCGAAGATGCCGCGCACCATTTCGGCGAAGCTCAGACGCCGGTCGGTCGCTGCGTCGATCAGCGCCACCCGATCCGGCCAAGTGTTGGCGGCTTGCTCGAAGCGTCGCGCGATGTTCATGTGATCCGCAGGAAATCAAGAGATGTTCATAATATAAACATATTGTGCTTCATACAAACTCTTCTTAGAATCCCGCCTTGCAAGATTCTCGTCAAACGGCAACCGGAGAAATGGAATGAGCATCGAGTTCGACGCAGCGGGTGGCGGCGTTTTCGTCGTCACCCTCAACCGACCGGAGCGGATGAACGCCATGGATTCCGGGCACAAGCGAGCACTTGCAGCGGTGTGGCAGCAGGCCGAGGCGCGGGACGACGTGCGCGCAATCGTGGTGCGCGGCGCGGGTCCGCGCGCTTTTTCCGCAGGCTCGGACTTCAAGGAGATGAAGGAAACCGGCACGACCGTCAGCACGGACACGCTGGCCAACGCCATCCCGGGCGTCAGCCAGGAACTCACGAAGCCGGTCGTTGCCGCGCTGCATGGCTACGTCATAGGATTTGGCCTGACGTTGGCGATTCACTGCGACATGCGCATCGCCGGACCCGACGCCCGGCTCTCTTTCCCCGAAGTGGAGCACGGCATGCTGTCGGGGATCAGCGATGTCACGCTGCCCCGCCTGGTCGGCGAGGCGGCAGCGCTGGAGATCATGCTGACAGGGCGGGCATACAGCGCGGAAGAAGCAAAGGCCATCGGTCTGGTGAACCGGGTGGCGGCGGACCCCTCATCCGAAGCGTTGGCGCTGGCGCACACGCTCGCCGGCAATTCGCTCCATGCCAACCGGCTGACCAAGCGGCTCGTTCTGGCAGAACGCCGCGCCGCCATCGCACAGCATATGCAGTTGATAGACCAGGCCCGCAAGGAGATCACGCAATCCAGCCGGCACGCCTCCGTCGTCGATGCATCCAGCGAACAACCGCGCGCGCAGCTCAGATGAGCGATGGCCGGAAAACCGAGCCTGTCGATGGGCCCTTGCCGGATTGGTATTGGCAGGCGATTGCCCAAAAGCCGGAATCGCGCTTCAGCGAGACCCGCGAGGGCCGCCTGCACTACCTTGCCTGGGGCGGGAAGGCTGCAGGGGACGCGGAAAAACCAGGCCTGCTTTTCGTCCACGGCTACCGCGCGCATGCCCACTACTGGGACTTCATCGCCCCCTATTTCTCGGCGAACTTCAGAGTGGTCGCCATGGACTTGTCCGGAATGGGCGACAGCGACCATCGAAGGGCGTACAGCGCTGCAGGTTTCGCGGCCGACATCGCCCAGGTCATCGATGACGCCAGGTTGTCGCCGGCGGTGGTGGTTGGACACAGTTTCGGGGGCGCCCGCGCACTGCGGGCCGCGGCCGACCATCCCGGCAAGATCGGCCGGGTCATCGCCGTGGACAGCATCTGCCGACTGGCCGACACCGCGCCGAGCGCGTCTGCGCCACCCAGGCGACCGCGCCTCGTGCCCTATCCCGATTTCGCCACCGCCCGTGCGCGGTTTCACCTGACGCCAGCGCAACCGTGCGAAAACGGGTTCCTGGTCGACCACGTCGCCCGGTGGTCCTTGAAGCCGCAAGGCGATGGATGGCTGTGGAAGTTCGACCCTCACCTGCCGCCTGGCCCGCACGAGGGCGACATGTCGGCACTGCTCTCCCGCCTGGAGATCGGCGTCGACTACGTGCGCGGCGAGTTCAGCGGCGTCGTGCCCCAGGCCAACGCGGAACGCGTTGTCTCATGCCTCAGGCACGGCCGAGGGCCGGTGGTGGTGCCCCAGTCCTATCACTACCTGATGCTGGATCAGCCGCTGGCGTTGATCGCCACCCTGCGCGCTCTGATTTGCACGGCCACGGCGCCACCGCCTTGAGAGGCTGCACGTGAACGCCCTTCAAATCCTTCAACCCGGCGTCACGGCTCCGCCGCCCATTCCAGCAACGCCTCCAGCGCCGGCCGCGCCGCGGGCGCGTTGGGGTGGTTGATGAAGCCGACCACCACGTAGCGCGCGCCGTTGACGGCGTTGACGTACCCAGCGATGCCGCTCACGTCGCGCAGGGTGCCGGTCTTGACGAAGGCGTTGCCGCGCGCCGCGCTGCCGGCGCCGCGCGCCAGGCGCGAAGCGGTGCCGTTGACGCCGGCGATCGAGAGCGACTGCACGAACGGCGCGCCCTGCGGGTGGTGGGCGGCATGCCGCAGCAGGTTGGCCAGGGCCTCGGGCGTGACGCGTTCCTCGCGCGAGAGGCCGGAGCCGTTGTCGAGCACCGGCGAAGCCGTGCGCGTGCCGAAGGTGCGCTGCCACCACGCCGCCAGCACCTCCCGGGAGCGCTCGAAGCCCCCCGGGCGCACCAGCGGCAACTGCCGGCTGGCGATGGTGCCCTGCGACGCGAAGTTCACCGGGGGCAACTGGCCCAACGTGAGGAACACCTGCTGCGCCATCACGTTGTTGCTCCACTGGTTCACGTCCACGATGATCTCGGACAGCGGCAGCGACTGCGCCTCGTGCAGCAGCACCGCGCCGGGCGGCGTGAGCCCGTTGCGCACCTCGCCGGTGATGGCGCCGCCGGTGGAGCGCCACATGCCTTCGAGCGCGCGCGCGGCATAGCTGGCCGGGTCCTGGTAGGCGATCGGCCACTTGAGCTCGCCGCAGTTCAGCGGATAGCGGCCCTCGAAGCGGATCGTATTGGCGTCGTCGAAGCGCGCCTGCAAGCCGCCGCGCCAGTCGCCGCAGGCCCCTTTGCGCGCCAGCGGCACGGTGGTGTCGATCGCCAGCCGCGCCATCGGCGGCTCGCTCACGACGCGCGCGATGCCGTTGGCCGGATCGGGCTGAAAGGTAAGGATGACCGACTTGAAGTTGACCAGCAGCGCGTCAGGCCCCGCGTTGTAGGGCCGCAGGGCCTCGCCATCGAAGGCGCCGGGGTCGATGGCCGGCAGCTCGAAGGCGCTGTGGTCCAGCACCATGTCGCCCAGGATCACATGCACGCCCAGGTCCTGCAGCGCGAAGAAGGCGCCCAGGATGCGCTCGAGCACGAACTTGGGATCGCCGCCGCCGCGCACGTACAGGTTGCCGCGCAGCATGCCGTTCTCGATCGTGCCGTCGGTATAGAAGCGGGTCGCCCAGGTGAAGTCCGGGCCCAGCAGGTCGATCGCGGCGTAGGTGGTCACCAGCTTCATCACCGACGCCGGGTTGACCGGCTCGGCGGCGCGGTGGCGCAGCCGGTCGGCCGCGCCGGGCTCGATCGGCACCACCAGGGCGGACATCGCGCTGGCCGGTACCTGGGCACGCTGCAATGCGGCCATGACGCGCGGCGGCAGCGGGTCGCCCACGGTGGTGCGCCCCTTCTGGGCGCAGGCGGGCAGGGCCAGGGCCGCCAGCAGGCCCAGCAGGCCGGCGCGCAGCAGGCGCGGCCGGCGCGGCTGGAACATCTTGAGAAGCAGGGGCAGCACCATGACCGCGCCATTATGGGACGCCCGAACCAAGCGCGATGCGGCGGGTTCCCGAGTGCGGCCTGGAAGAGACAGGCGGCCGGCACCGGTGCCGGACCGGTGCTGGCCGATAATGCCCGGATGCCCCCCCCGCTGCGCCTGCTCGCCATCGAAACCAGCACCGACACGCTCTCGGTGGCCCTGGGTTCGGGCGTCCCCGGAGCGCCCGAATGGCGGCACCGGGGCCCCGGCGCGGCCCAGGCCTCGGCCACGCTGCTGCCGCTGGTGCGCAACCTGCTGGCGCAATCGGGCTGGGCGCTGGACAGCCTGGACGCCATCGTGTTCGGCCGCGGGCCGGGCTCGTTCACCGGCCTGCGCACCGCCTGCGCGGTGGCGCAGGGGCTGGCCTATGGCGCCCGCCTGCCGGTGCTGCCGGTGGACACCCTGCTGGCGCTGGCCGAAGAGGCCCGCCACGCGCAGCAGGCGGCCGGCCAGCCCCGGCCGGACACCCTCGTGGCGCTGCTCGACGCGCGCATGGGCGAGCTGTACGTGGCGCCCTACGCCAACCATCCGGCCTCGGGGCTCGTCCGCCTGGCCCCGCCACGGCTCTGCGCCCCGGCCGAGCTTGCCGCCTACCTCGACACCTGCTGCGCCCCCGCGCCCAGCGGCGGCACCCGCCTGCTCGCGGGCAACGCCCTGGCCGCCTACCCCGAGGCCCTGGCGGGCCTGCCCGGGACACCGGTCGAGGCCCTGCCCACCGCCAGCGCCCTGCTGCGCCTGGCCCCGGGGCTGCTGGCCAGCGGCGCGGCGGTCAGGGCCCAGGACGCCCTGCCCCTGTACGTGCGCGACAAAGTCGCGCAGACCACCGCCGAGCGCGAGCAGCGGCCGCAGCGGCCGTCCCGGGCCGCCGCCGCGACCCTGGAGGGCGGCACGTGAACGGCTGCACCGCTGCCTTGCCGGCCGCCGGCGCCATGCCGGCCTGGGCGACCGGCCTGTGGCCGGGCCCGTCCACGCCGGTCATCGCCGAAGACGGCGGCCGGCGCGTCCGGTTCACGCCCATGACCTTCGCCGACCTCGACGCGGTGCACGCGGTGGAAACCCGCGCCTACGCGCACCCCTGGTCGCGCAAGCACTTCAAGGACTCGCTGGAGGCAGGCTACCCGGCCGTGATGCTCCAGGGCGAGACACTGCCGGGCGAGCGCGCCGCGCCGCCATCGGCGCCTCCATCGCCACGCCTGCTGCTGGGCTACCTGGTGGCGATGCCGGGCGTCGACGAGGTGCACCTGCTCAACATCACGGTCGCGCCCGCGCACCAGCGCCAGGGCTGGGCGCGCTTCATGCTCGACGCGCTGGCGCTGTGGGCGCGCGGCCAGCGGGCGCAATGGCTGTGGCTCGAGGTGCGCGAGAGCAACGCGCCGGCGCGCCGGCTGTACCAGCGCTACGGCTTCGCCGAAGTGGGCGTGCGCAAGGGCTACTACCCGGCCGGCCAGGCGGGGCGCGAGGACGCGGTGGTGATGAGCCTGCCACTGGGCGGCGCCTCCCCGGCCCAGGCAACGGCAGCCGCGCCATGAGCCAGCCGCCCGACACGCCGCCGCCGTCCTTCGTGCCGCAGCTCGACGCGCGCCAGCGCGCGATGCTGGCCGAAATGGGCGTGCGCGTCTGGGCGCCCAAGGCGGCGGCCAGCGCGCCGCAGCAACAGCCCGAACCGGCCCCGCCGCAGGCGTCGGCGCCAGCCACGCCAGCCCCCACACCCCCCCCAGCCGCCGCGCCCGTGGCGCCCCCTCCGCCCACGGCCGTGCCGCTGATGCGCCCCGCGCACGCCGGCGAGATCCAGGCCATGGACTGGCCCACCCTGCGCGAGACCGTGGCGGGCTGCCAGGCCTGCGGCCTGTGCAAGAGCCGCAAGAACACCGTGTTCGGCGTCGGCGACGAGCAAGCCGACTGGATGATCGTGGGCGAGGCGCCCGGGCAGAACGAGGACCTGCAGGGCGAACCCTTCGTCGGCGCGGCCGGCCAGTTGCTCGACCTCATGCTCGGCGCCGTGGGCCGCAGCCGCACCGGGCAAGGCCCGCAGGGCGGCGGCACCTACATCGCCAACGTGCTCAAATGCCGCCCACCGGCCAACCGCAACCCGCAGCCCGAGGAAGTCGCGCAGTGCGAGCCCTATCTGGTGCGCCAGGTGGCGCTGGTGCGCCCGCGCATCATCATCGCCATGGGGCGCTTCGCCGTGCAGTCGCTGCTCAAGACCACCGACCCGATCGGCCGCCTGCGCGGCCGGGTGCACCGCTACCAAGGCGTGCCCGTGATCGTGAGCTACCACCCGGCCTACCTGCTGCGCACCCCGGCCGACAAGAGCAAGGCCTGGGCCGATCTGTGCCTGGCGCTGCACACCCTGGAGCAGGGGTAGTAGCCCCGCGCGGCTTCGCGGGGCGGCCCTGGCGTTGGCGGATCATCCCGTGTTCCGGTTCTTGACGCCTGGACGGCCGCCAGGCGTCAAGGCGCTCGCGGCGCCCGGGCCGGCCAGAGCACCGCCGCGATCGCGAACAGGATCAGCACCACCGCCGCCCAGTCCTGCCAGTGCAGCACCTCCCCCAGCCACAGCGCGCCGCTGAACACGCCCAGCACCGGGATCAGCATCACCGACAGCGTGGACGCAATCGGCGGCAGGTCCCGGGCCAGCGAGAGCCAGGCCACCTGGGCGAACACGAACACGCCCAGCGCGCTGTAGAGAATGGCGCCCCAGACCTCCGGTGTCGGCCACTTCCAGGCGTGGCGCTCGAACACGGCGGCCAGTACCGTCATCCACACGGCGGTGATCGCCGTCATCCAGAACGAGATCGTCAGCGTGGACTGCGGCATGCGCGTGCGCCGCATCTGTTGGGTACCCAGCGCCCAGGTCACGGCCGACAACTGCATCAGCAGCACCCCCATCGGCGCGCCGGCGATCTGCGTGAGCTCGTGCCACAGCAACAGCAGCACGGCAACGGCCGCCGCCGCCACACCGCTCCAGGCGCGGGGCGCCAGCCGCTGGCCGAACCACCAGGCGCCCAGCAGCGCCGAGTACACCGGCATGGTGTAACCCAGGATCGCGGTGCGCCCGCTCGACAGCGTCTGGATCGCCAGCATCACCAGCGTGTGCCAGATCAGCATGTTGAACAGCGTGAGCACGCCCAGTTCGCGCCAGTGTTCGACCCCGATGTGGAACGGCTCGCGCCGCCACACCATCACCAGGCCCAGCACCGGCAAGCCGATCCACATGCTGATCGTGCGGAAGGTCAGCGCAGGGAAATCCGCCACCCCCTGCTTCATGATCGGCCAGTTGACGCCCCAGACCAGGGTCAGCAGGACGAGGATGGCGAGTTGCCGGCGGTTGATGGCGTGCATGGACGAGATCATAGAATCGCCGCCATGACCTTCCTCGACCAGTTGCGCGGCGCCGAACGCCAGAACCGTTCCCTGCTGTGCGTCGGGCTGGACCCCGATCCTTCGCGCTTCCCCGGCCGCCTGCAGGGCGACGCCAGCCGCATCTACGACTTCTGCGCCGCAATCGCCGAGGCCACGGCGGACACCGCGATCGCCTTCAAGCCGCAGATCGCCTACTTCGCCGCGCACCGGGCCGAGGCGCAGCTCGAGCGCCTGATGGCGCACCTGCGCCGCGTCGCGCCGCAGGTGCCGGTGATCCTGGACGCCAAGCGCGGCGACATCGGCAGCACCGCGCAGCAGTACGCGATCGAGGCGTTCGAGCGCTACGGCGCCGACGCGGTCACGCTCTCGCCCTTCATGGGCTTCGACTCGGTCCAGCCCTACCTGCAGTACCACGGCAAGGGCGCGTTCCTGCTCTGCCGCACCTCCAACCCGGGCGGCGACGACCTGCAGAACCAGCGCCTGGGCTCGGTGACCGGGCAGCCGCTGCTGTACGAACACGTGGCGCGACTGGCGGCCGGCCCCTGGAACCTCAACGGCCAGCTCGGCCTGGTGGTCGGCGCTACCTACCCGGCCGAGATCGAGCGCGTGCGCGCGATCGCGCCCGCGCTGCCGCTGCTCATCCCCGGCGTGGGCGCGCAAGGCGGCGACGCTGCGGCCACCGTGAAGGCCGGCCTGCGCACGCAGGGCGGCGAGACCACGGGCGCGATCATCGTGAACTCGTCGCGCGCGATCCTGTACGCCTCCAGCGGCGACGACTTCGCCGCCGCCGCGCGCCGCGCAGCCCTCAAAACCCGCGACGAATTGCAGGCCGCGCGCAGCTGACTTTCGACCAACGGCGGCCGCGCCACGCCAGGCGGCGCGCCGTTCGCGCGGCTGCCGCAAGCGCGCCACACCCACGTGTAACGACTTGAAAACCGGGCCCGGGAACACCGGCCCCGCTGCCTACACTCGCGCTCGTCGATTCAAGGAGGAACCCCATGATGGACGTCGAGGCGCCCGTGAAAAACGCCGGATCGCACGCGGCCGAAGAGCCGCCCGCTCCCGCCACCAGCACCCCCCAAGCACCCCCACCCGGCCTCGCGCCCCTGGCCGCGGGCGCGGCCGCCGCCGCGCTGCTGGCGGCCTGTGGCGGCGGCGGTGGGGGTGACGGCGAAGGCGGCGGTTTCGTCGAAGCCCCGGCGGTGGCCGGCGTGGTGGATTTCCCCACCACCGGCTTCGCCCACGCCGCCCCGACGAACGACGCCGAGGCCGCGCGTTTCCTGCAGCAGGCCCAGTTCTCGTCCACCCGGCAGGAGATCGACGAGCTGCGCGGCAGCGGCAGCTACGCGCAATGGCTGGCCGACCAGTTCGCGAACCACCGCGGCATCACGGGCTGGGACTGGCTCGAAGCGCGCGGCTATGGCGCGGTGGACAGCAACAGCTACTTCTTCAACCACTACCCGGCCGACTTCATGATCTGGAGCCAGCTCCTGAGCGGGCCGGACATGATGCGCAAACGCGTGGCGCTCGCGCTCTCCGAGTTCTTCGTCTCCTCGCTCGCCTCGGCCGAGTTCACCTGGCGCGCGCACGCCTACGCGAGCTGGTGGGACACGCTGGTGCGCAACGCCTTCGGCAACTACCGCCAGTTGCTGGAAGACGTGACGCTGCACCCGGCGATGGGCTACTTCCTCAACACCAAGGGCAACCAGAAGGAAAACACCAAGACCGGCCGCGTGCCCGACGAGAACTACGCGCGCGAGGTGATGCAGCTCTTCAGCCTGGGCGTGTACCAGCTCAACCTCGATGGCAGCGTCAAGACCGATGGCGGCGGCAAGCCGCTCGAGACCTACACGCAGGACGACGTGACGAACCTCGCGCGCGTGTTCACCGGCTACGACTTCGACCGTTCCGACGGCGTGAAACACACCGTGCCGGGCGAAAGCTACACCATCGAATCCAAGGCCTTCGCCCGCAAGCCGATGGCGCTGAACGCGAGCCGCCACTCCACGCTCGAGGCCCGCTTCCTCGGCGCCACGGTGCCGGCCAGCACGCCCGGACAGGAGGCGCTGCGCATCGCGCTCGACACGCTGGCCAACCACCCCAACGTGGCGCCCTTCTTCGCGCGCCAGATGATCCAGCGCCTGGTCACCAGCAACCCCAGCCCGGCCTACGTGGCACGCGTGGCCGCGCGCTTCAACGACAACGGCGCCGGCGTGCGCGGCGACCTGCGCGCGGTGTGGGCCGCGATCCTGCTCGACGACGAGGCCCGTGGACCGGCCTCGCTCGCCAGCTCCACCTTCGGCAAGCTGCGCGAGCCGATGCTGCGCTTCGTGCAGTGGGCACGCACCTTCGGCGCCACCTCGGCCGCCGGGAGCTGGAAGATCTTCAACCTCGACAACGCATCGAACCAGCTCGGCCAGAGCCCGCTGCGCGCGCCCTCGGTGTTCAACTTCTTCCGCCCCGGCTACGTGCCGCCGGGCACCGCGCTCGCCACCGCCGGCGCCACCGCGCCGGAATTCCAGCTCGTCAACGAGACCACCGTGGGCGGCTACCTGAACTTCATGCAGGGCGCGATCGAGCGCGGCATCAACTGCCCCAACCCGGGCGTGCCGCAGGCCGCGTGGAACAACTACGCCTACGACGTCCAGGCCAACTACGCGCGCGAGCTCTCGCTGGTGGCCAACGCGCCCGCGCTGGTGGACCACCTCTCGCTCGTGCTATGCGCCGACCAGCTCTCCGCCGCCACCAAGCAGCTCATGGTCACGGCGCTGGAGGCCACGGTGGTGACCACGGCCAGCTCGGACACCATCAAGCGCCGGCGCGTGTGGGCCGCGATCCTGATGGTGATGGCTTCGGCCGAATACCTGGTCCAGAAATAAAGAGGGAGCCCGCCATGCACTTCATCCAGCCCGCCCGGCACACGCGCCGCGCCTTCCTGCGCCGCGCCGGCCAGCTCGCCTTCACCGGCGCCGCCCTGCCCACCGCCATCAACCTCGCCGCCATGGCCGAGGCCGCTGCCTTCAACGCCACCGACTACAAGGCCCTGGTCTGCGTGTTCCTGTTCGGCGGCAACGACTACGCCAACACCGTCATCACCTACGACAACGCCAGCTACGACCAGTACAGCGCGGTGCGCGGCGGCGGCTCGGGACGCACGGCCGGCGGCATTGCGCTCGCCCAGGCCGACCTCGCGGCCACGCGGCTCGACCCCACGGTGCCGCTGCCCGACGGCCGCCAGTACGCGCTGCATCCCGCCATGACCGGCCTGGCCGGCCTGTTCAACAGCGGCGCCGCCGCGGTGCAGCTCAACGTCGGCCCGCTGGTGGTGCCGCTCACGCGCCAGCAGTACCAGGGCAGCAACCGCACGCTCTATCCTCTGCCGCCCAAGCTGTTCTCGCACAACGACCAGCAGTCGGTCTGGCAGTCGTCGCAGCCCGAGGGCGCCACCACCGGCTGGGGCGGCCAGATCGGCGACCTGGCGCTCTCGTCCAACACCAGCCGCGTGCTGACCTGCATCTCGGTCAGCGGCAACACCGTGTTCCTCTCCGGCGATTCGGCGCTGTCCTACCAGGTGAGCACCAACGGCGCGGTCAAGATCAACGCCCTGAACGGCAGCGTGTATGGCTCGGCCGCGGTGCGCGGCGCGATCACGCAGCTCGCGCTGCAGACCCGCGCCCACGTGCTCGAGAACGAATACAACCTGGTCACCGCGCGCGCCGTGGGCGCCGAAAGCGCCATCACCTCGGCACTCGCCAGCCACCCCGCGAACGGCGCCGCCTTCAGCGCCTTCCCGAGCGGCAACGGCCTGGCCGACCAGCTCAAGCTGGTGGCGCGCCTGATCGCCGCGCGCAACGAACTCGGCAACCACCGCCAGGTGTTCTTCGTCTCCATGGGCGGCTTCGACCTGCACGACAACCTGATCAACGGCCAGGCCACGCTGATGGGCCGCCTGAGCGCGGCGCTGACCGCCTTCCACGCGTCCACCGTGGCGCTCGGCGTGGCCGACAAGGTCACCGCCTTCACCGCCTCCGACTTCGGCCGCACCCTGACCTCCAACGGCGACGGCTCCGACCACGGCTGGGGCAGCCACCACTTCGTCGTCGGCGGCGCCGTGCGCGGCAAGGCCTTCTACGGCAAGGCGCCCCCCGTCAGCGTGGGCAACTCCACCACCGACGCCTTCGACCAATGGCACGTCGGCCAGGGCCGGCTGCTGCCCAGCACCGCGGTCGACCAGTACGCCGGCACGCTGGCCTCGTGGTTCGGCGTGCAAGGCGCCGAAATGAACGGTATCCTGCCCAACCTGGTCAACTTCAACAGCGCCGACTACCCGACCAACCTGGGATTCATGGCCTAGGGAGGAAGCGCCCCCGCAGCATGAAGCTCTACATCGCCCCCCGCGCGCCCAACCCCCGGCGCGTGCAGATGTTCCTGGCAGAAAAGAACGTGCGCGACGTGGAGCTGGTCACGGTCGACCTGAACGCGCTCGAGCACCAGGGCGCCGCCTTCCGCGCCAGGAACCCGCTGGCCCGGGTGCCGGTGCTGGAGCTCGACGACGGGCGCCTGCTCAGCGAGACGCGCGCCATCTGCACCTGGATCGAAGGCCGCGTGCCCACGCCCAACCTGATGGGCGTGGACGCGGACGAACGGGCCTTCATCGAAATGGCCGACCGCCGCGTGGAGTGGTACTTCATGCTGCCGCTGGCCAACGCCATCCGCCACACCCACCCCGGGCTGGCGGTGCTGGAGCAGCCCCAGGTCGCCGAATACGGCCAGTCGCAACTGCCCAAGGCGCTCGAAACCGCCGCCTGGCTCGACGCCGAGCTGCAGCGCCAGCCCTGGGTGGCGGGCGAGCGCTTCACCATCGCGGACATCACCGCGTTCTGCGCACTGGAGTTCGGGCGCCTGCTGCGCCTCAAGCCGGCCGACCACGGCCTGCACGCGCTGCAGGCTTGGCGCGCTCGGGTCGCCGAGCGACCGAGCGCAGAACCATAGAAACTCCCCCCTGCGCCGCTTTGCGGCTTCCCCCCTCTCTGGCGCGCCTTCGGCGCTT
>CAZAPJ010000019.1:0-72437 GCA_964487025.1 uncultured Hydrogenophaga sp. | reverse complement strand
AGCAGGTAGCGCGCCGGCCACTTGGCCGCGCCCAGCAGGCGCAGCAGCCGCTCGTGCACCGCAGGCCGCTCCTGCAGCAGGGCCAGGTAGCTTTCGCGGCGCAGCAGCGGCTCGATCCAGTCGGCCATGCGCAGCGCGGCCTCTTCGCCGACGCGCTGCTCGTCGAGCCAGGCGCCGGTGCGCTGCACCAGGCGCACTAGGCGTGCGCGCGCGTCCTCGCGCAGCGCGAGCACGCGCGGGTGCTCGCACCACTGGCTCACCCGGGCGGCGAAGGCCGGCGGCAGCAGCGGCAGCACGGCCTGCAGGTCGTCGACCGACCCGCCGCTGCGTCCGGCGCCGCCGTTGCAGCCCTTGCCCTTGCAGCCGCCTCCGTGGGTGCTGCCGCCGAGCAGGGTGTCGAATTCCTGCGCGACGAACTCGCGGTGCGCGTCCAGGGTGTGCAGGAAGGCGCACACGTCCGGGAACCCCAGGCTGGCGGCCAGCCAGGCCAGATCGTCGTCGCGCGTGGGCATGACGTGGGTCTGCTGGTCGTCCAGGTACTGGATGCGGTGCTCGACCTGGCGCAGGAACCCGTAGGCCTGGGCCAGCGCCTCGGCCGTGGCCGCCGGCATCAGGCCGGCGCGGCTCAGGCGCGGCAGCGCGGCCAGCGTGGAGCGGGTGCGCAGTTCGGGGAACTGGCCGCCGCGCACCACCTGCAGCAACTGCACGGTGAACTCGATCTCGCGGATGCCGCCGCGCGAGAGCTTCACGTCGTTGGCCCGCCCCGGGTTGCCGGCGGCGCGCCGGGCCGCGTGCTCGCGGATCTGGCGGTGCAGCGAGCGCAGCGCGTCGAACACACCGTAGTCGAGGTAGCGGCGGAACACGAACGGCAGCACGCTGCCGCGCAGCGCATGGGCGCTGCCGTCGCGCACGCAGGCGCCGGGCGCGATCACGCGGCTCTTGAGCCAGGCGAAGCGTTCCCATTCGCGGCCCTGGACCAGGAAATACTCTTCCAGCGCGCCGAGCGAGACCGCGCTCGGGCCCGAGTTGCCATTGGGCCGCAGCGCGAGGTCGACGCGGAACACCTGGCCGTGCTCGGTCGTCTCGCCCACCGTGCCGTAGATGTGCTTGACCGCCTTGTCGAAATACTCGTGGTTGCTGATGCGCTGGCGCCCCTCGGCGTTGCCGGCGGTCTCGCCGTCGTGGTCGTAGACGTAGATCAGGTCGATGTCGCTGGACACGTTGAGCTCGCGCGCGCCGAGCTTGCCCATGCCGATCACCCAGAGCTGCGCCCGCTGCGGCTGTCCATCGGTACCCGCATGCATGGGCGCGCCGTACCGCGCGTCGAGTTCGGCGCAGGCGAGCGCACAGGCTTCGTCGAGTGCGAGCTCGGCCAGCTCGGTAACGGCGCGCGTGATCACGCCCAGGGGCGCGCCCTGCTCGCAGTCGAGCACCACCAGCCGCTCCAGCACCAGTTGGCGCAGCACCCGCAGCGCCGCCGGCAGCGCCAGGCCGCGCGCGCGCAACTGCGCCAGGCCGTCCTCCATCCGGGCGCGCACCGGCTCACCGGGGGGCAGGCAGGCCAGTTCATCCTGGTATCGACGCCGGATGCGCTGCACGAAACGCGAGTGGTCGGCTTGCCGGTCGGCCGGGGTCAGCGGTGGGCAGGTGTTCACATTTGATGACACACCGGAAATGCGCGCTTCGGAACCCGTGGAATGGCTGGCCGTCATAATTTGCGGTGGACATGAATCAACGACAGGCTCCCACCGCTGCCGCTTCGAGAACCCTCAAGACGCTTGCGGTGGCGACGCGGCTCATGTTGTGGCTGGTGCTGGCGGGTTGGGGTCTGGTCGTGCTGAGCTGGGTCGGCTTGCACGCGTGGATTGTGCCGCGAATCGGCGAGTGGCGCCCCGAGCTGGAACGCTGGGCCAGCTCGGCGGTAGGGGTTCCGGTGCAGGTGGGCGAAATCCGGGCCGAACGCCGCGAAGGCCCGACCTGGCTGCCCGCGCTGACGGCCTCGTTCGAACTGCGCGACGTGCGCCTCTACGACGGCGAGGGCCGGGTGGCGTTGCACCTGCCGCAGGTCCGCACCGCGGTGTCGGCGCGCTCGCTCTGGCGCGGCGAGGTGGAGCAGGTGGTGATCGATCGGCCGGTGCTCGACGTGCGGCGCACCGCGCAGGGGCGCATCGAGGTGGCCGGGCTCGACCTGGCAGGAACGGGCGAGAGCGACACCCGGGCGGCCGACTGGCTCTTCTCGCAAAGCGAGTTCGTGATCCGGGACGGCACGCTGCGCTGGACCGACGACCTGCGCGGCCAGCCCGCGCTGGCGCTGGAGCAGCTCGACTTCGTGGCACGCAACACCGCGCGCTCGCACCATTTCCGCGTCGACGCCACCCCGCCCGCGGCCTGGGGCGAGCGCCTGAGCGTGCGCGGCCGCCTGCGTGAGCCGTTGATCGACCTGGTGCCGGGCGATCCGCGGCGGCCGCCCTGGCAGCACTGGAGCGGCGAAGTCTTCGCCGACTTCGCGCAGGTCGACGTCGAGCGCCTGCAGGCCTATCTGGACCTCTCGGCATGGGGCGTCGATCTGCGTTCGGGCACGGGTGCGCTGCGCGCCTGGGCCGACGTGGCCGCCGGACGGGTGGCCGGCGTCACCGCCGACCTGGCCTTGCGCGGCGTCCAGGCGCAGTTCGGCCCGCAATTGCCGGTGCTGGGCATCGAGGCGCTGCAGGGCCGCGTTGCGGCCACCTGGGGAGGCAGGGACTTCCATCTGTCCACCGACAACCTGTGGTTTCGCACGCTCGAAGGCGTGGACTGGCCGGCGGCCCGCCTGAGCCTGGCGCGCGCCGGCGCCGCCGCCGGCCGGAGCGAGAGCCTGTCGCTCGACGCCGAGCGGATCGAGCTCGCCGCGCTGGCGGCGATCGCCAGCCGGCTGCCCCTGCCGGAGGACTGGCACCCCCTGCTCGGCCAACTGCGCCCGGCGGGGCGGGTGAACGGCCTGAGCGCGCGCTGGCAGGCACGGCCAGGCAACGGGGGCGCCGCCGACTGGGCGCAGGGCACCTACCAGGTCAGCGGCCACGCGGTGGACCTGGCGTTCGCCGGCCAGCCCAGCGGCCGCCGCTCGGCCTCCGGGGACCATCCGCTGCCCGGCCGCCCCGGCATCGCGGGCGCGGCGGTGGACTTCGCGTTCAGCCACCAGGGCGGCCAGGCACGCATCCGCGTCGCCGATGGCGCGCTGGAGCTGCCGGACGTGTTCGAGGAAGCGCGCCTGCCGGTGCAGCGCCTGGAGGCCAACGCGACTTGGCGCATCGAGGGCGAGCGCATCGACGTCCAGCTCGACAACGTGCAGGTGCGCAACGCCGACGCCGAAGGCACGGCGCAGGTGCGCTGGCACACCGGCGAGCGGCCGCAGGCGCGCTTCCCGGGCGTGCTCGACCTCACCGCGCGCCTGACCCGTGCGCAGGCCACCCGCGTGCACCGCTACCTGCCGCTGGCGGTGCCGGCCGACGCGCGGCGGTACGTGCGCGAGGCGGTGCTCGGCGGCAGCTCGGACCAGGTCGATTTCCGCGTGCGCGGCGAGGTGGCCGAGGTGCCTTTCGAGGACCGGGGCGACACCGGCGAGTTCCGGATCACCGCCCGGCTGCGCGGCGTCGACATGGACTACGTGCCCGGCTTCCTGCAGTCCCCGGGCGAGGCGCGCTGGCCGGGCCTGCGCGGCGTGGCCGGGACGCTGGTGCTCGACCGCAACGCGTTCAAGGTGTCGGCGATCGAGGCCGGCATGGCCGGCGCGCCGGGGGTGCGCCTGAGCCAGGGCGAAGTGGGCATCGCCGACTTGGCGGGCGATTCGGTGCTGGCGGCCAGCGCCCAGGTGCAGGGACCGGCCCAGGAACTGCTGGGCTTCGTGCAGCGTTCACCGCTCAATGGAATGACCGACCAGGCGCTGGCGCAGGCGCGCATCGGCGGCGCCGCGCAGGTCGGGTTCGGGCTCCGGTTGCCGCTGCACGACGCCGACGCCACGCAGGTCAGCGGCAGCGTGCGGCTCGACGGCAACGACGTGCAGATCCGCCCCGATGCGCCCCTGCTGGGCCGCGCCAGCGGCACGGTGGCGTTCAGCGAGACCGGGTTCGCGGTGCGCGCCGGGCAGGCCCGGCTGCTGGGCGGCGAGGTGCGGTTCGAGGGCGACCTGCAGCCCGACGCCCAAGGCGTGCCGAGGCTGCAGTTCCAGGGCCAGGGCGAGGCGCGCGCCGAGAGCCTGCGCGAGGCCGGACTGGGCTTCGTCTCGCGCCTGTTCCAGCACGCCAGCGGCAGCGCCGGCTACGCCGCGCAGTTGGGGTTCCGCGGCGACCAAATGGCGCTGCGCGTCACCAGCACGCTGCAGGGCATGGCCCTGAACCTGCCGGCGCCGCTGGCCAAGGCCGCCGACGCCAGCCTGCCGCTGCGCTACGAGCACGCCGTGCCCGACCGGGTGGACGGCGCGGCGCGCACCGACCGGCTCGCGCTCGAGCTCGGCGCGCCGCAGGTGCCGGTGCTCGCGCTGCAGTACGAGCGCGACGTCACCGGCGCCGAGCCGCGCGTGCTGCGCGGCGGCATCGCCATCGGGGTGGAGGCCGGCGATGCCGACGCCAGGGCCTTGCCGGCCAGTGGCGTGGGTGCCCACGCGCGGTTCGACCAGGTGGATCTCGATGCCTGGGAGCGCACGCTGTCGGCCGCCACCGGGACCGACCTGCGCGCCGCGTCCCGCGCGCCCGCCGGTGCCGCCGGTACCAGCCTGGACTACCTGCCGACCCAGCTCGCGGTGCGGGCCAACCGGCTCCAGGTCGAGGGGCGTGCCTTCCACCGCGTGGTGGTGGGCGGCTCCCGCGAGGGCGCCCTGTGGCGCGCCAACATCGACGCGGACGAGCTCAGCGGCTACGTCGAATTCCGCCCGGCCGACACCGGCACGGCGGGCAGCGTGTACGCCCGGCTGGCCCGGCTCACGCTGACGCCCTCGGCCGCCACCGAGGTCGAAGAGCTGCTGGCGCAGCCCACCACCAGCGTGCCGGCGCTGGACATCGCGATCGACGACCTGGTGATCGGCGAGCGCCGGCTCGGGCATGCCGAGATCGAGGCGGTCAACCAGCGCGGGCCGTCGCGCGCGCCGGAATGGCGGCTGAACCGCCTGCGCCTGGAGATGCCCGAGGCGCGCCTGAGCGCCACCGGCAACTGGGCCGCCGAGGCGGCGGGCGCTCCGGCGCAGCGGCGCACCGCGCTCAACTTCCAGTTGGATGTCGCCGACTCCGGCCAGTTGCTCGTGCGGTTCGGACGCGAAGGCCTAGTGCGCGGCGGCAAGGGCCGCATCGAAGGCGCGATCGGCTGGACCGGTTCGCCGCTGGCGATCGACTACCGCAGCCTCTCGGGCAGCCTCAAGGCCGACTTCGAGCGCGGCCAGTTCCTCAAGGTCGATCCCGGCGCCGGCCGCCTGCTCGGCGTGCTCAGCCTGCAGGCCCTGCCGCGCCGGCTGGCGCTCGACTTCCGCGACGTGTTCTCCGAGGGCTTCGCGTTCGACTTCGTGCGCGGCGACGCGCGCATCGACCAGGGCGTGCTGTTCACCAACAACCTGCAGATGAAGGGCGTGAACGCGGCGGTGCTGATGGAGGGCACGGCCGACCTGGCGCGCGAGCAGCAGGACCTCAAGGTGGTGGTGGTGCCTGAGATCAACGCCGGTACCGCTTCGCTGATCGCCACCGCCATCAACCCCGCCGTCGGGCTGGGGACTTTCCTGGCTCAGTTCCTGCTGCGCCAGCCGCTGCAGAGCGCGGCCACGCAGCAGTTCCAGATCACCGGCGGTTGGGCCGACCCGCAGGTGGAGCGGATCGACCGGCCAGCCCGGGGCGATACGCCCCAGCAGGACAACGGCGCACAGAAGT
This sequence comes from uncultured Hydrogenophaga sp., assembly GCA_964487025.1. Lineage (GTDB taxonomy): Bacteria > Pseudomonadota > Gammaproteobacteria > Burkholderiales > Burkholderiaceae_C > Hydrogenophaga. The sequence goes on along the minus strand of CAZAPJ010000019.1, from coordinate 66,552 downwards.
GACGCAGGGCGCTTCCGGCGGGGCGCTGTGGCGATACCGGCTCAGCGCAGGCGATTGGCACCGGTGCGGGCCCGCTCCTCGGCCCGGCGGGATTGCGCCTGTGCCATCTCCTGCAGCACCCGGTGCACGATCGGATCCTGCGCGATGCGCCGCCAATAGCCGGCGAGCCGGCCTTGCGGCGGCAGAGAGCGGCAGCGCTCGACGAAGAACAGCAGCGGCACCAGGGCGCAGTCGGCGCGGGTGAGGCCGTTGCCGACGGCATGGCTGCCATCGTCCAGGTAGTGGTCGATCCACGCCAGTGCGGTGTCGACGCGCTCGTTGACGGCATCGGCCGCGGCGGTTCCCGCCTTGGCCGCCTCGAACAGTTCCCGCAGCGGATCGGCGAGATAGAAATCGGCCAGCCGGGCGAGCAGGCGTGCGCGCGCGGCGGCAGCGGCGTCGGCCGGCGTGAGCGATGGCTCGGGGAATCGCGCCTCGAGGTAGTCGAGGATCACTTCCGACTCGGGCAGCGCCATCCCCTGATCGACGAGCACCGGCACGCGGGCGAGCGGCGATATCTTCGCAAAGGCCGCGGAGCCCGGGCCATCGGGCAGGTCGACCCAGTCGATCTCGATGCCTTTGGCGTAGACCGCCATGCGAAGGCGTGAGACGAAGGGTGAATGGTCGGTGTAGTAGATCAGCATGGGCGCGGGGAATCGGTTGGCCTTCAATGTACAGTTTCCGAACCGCCAGCGTTTTCCGCGCGGCGGGTGGTGCCGGCTTGCCGCTGCGCTGCCCGCTGGTGGTGGCCGGTGTAAGCTCGGGCCATCTGGCGCGCGTGCGTCGAGCGGCGCCAGGCTCACCGAAAGGACCCGCATGAAAGTCGCTTCGATCCAGATGGTCTCGGGCATCAGCCTGGATGCCAACCTCAGCGAAGCCCTGCGCCTGCTGCGCCAGGCCGCCGGCGCCGGCGCCGAACTCGCCGTGCTGCCCGAGTATTTTTGCTTCATGGGCGCGAGGGACGAGGACAAGCTCGTGCTGGCCGAAACCCCGGGCCTGGGCAAGGTGCAGGACTTCCTGTCCGACGCCGCGCGCGACCTCAAGCTGTGGATCGTCGGCGGCACGCTCCCGATGGCGACCGACGACCCCGCGCACGCGGCCAACGCGAGCCTGGCCTACAACCCGCGCGGCCAGAGCGTCAGCCGCTACGACAAGATCCATCTGTTCCGTTATGACAACGGGCGCGAGCGCTACGACGAGGCCGCCGTGCTGCGCGCCGGCGACACCCCCACTGTGTTCGAGTGCCAGGACCAGACCGGGCAGCCGTGGCGTGTGGGCCAGAGCGTGTGCTACGACCTGCGCTTCGGCGAGCTCTACCGCATGCTGGCCGCCGACGTGCTGTTGGTGCCCTCGGCCTTCACCTTCACCACCGGCCAGGCGCACTGGGAGGTGCTGCTGCGCGCGCGCGCCATCGAGAACCAGGCCTACGTGATCGCCAGCGCCCAGGGCGGCGTGCACGAGAACGGCCGGCGCACCTGGGGCCACAGCATGGTCATCGACCCCTGGGGCGAGGTGATGGCGCTGCAGGCCAGCGGCCCGGGCGTGGTGCTGGCGGACCTGGACATCGAACGCCTGCGCGCGGTGCGCGAGCAACTGCCTTCGCTGCAGCACCGCCGCCTTTGAACCGGTCCCCGTCGAGCGCGCCATGACGTGGCGATTCCTCTGGCGCAGCGCCTTGCGCTCGCGCCGCTGGCTGCTGTGGGGTGCCTTGCTGCTGCTGGTGGTGATCCTGCTGGGGGTCCTGGTGTTCCTGGCCAACGAATACGAGGAAGTGCGCGACCAGACGGTGCTGGAGCAGGAGGCGGCCACGCTCGTGAGCGACATCCGCTCCAACCTGGTACGCAACTTGCAAACCCTGCAGTCGATGCACAACCTCGCACCGACTCCGCAGGACTGGGACGCGCCGGCGTCGGAGGTGATGGTCCGCCAGCGCGAGATGGTGCGCGTCGAATGGCGGGCCAACAACCTGCGGCTGCTGGCCCACCGGGATTCGCCCTACCAGGGCGACCTGTACAGCGTGATGAGCCGCGCGGCCGTGCCGGCCGAGGTGAGCCTGGCCTGCAGCAATGCGCGGCGCATTTCCGGCCCGGCCTACTCCAGCAGCTATTTCTGGCCCATGGCCGGCGGCCAGGGCATCGAGCTGATCGAGATGTGCCTGCCGGTCTCGCGCTCGGCGCAGGCCGATGGCTTCATCGTCGTCACCTATTCCCTTGCCGGCATGCTCGCCGAGCTGACCAACCAGGCCTCGCTGCGCGGGCGCGGCCTTGGCTTCAACGAGATGGACGGCACGCGCCTGGCGCTGCACAGCGTGGTGCCGGGCCACTACCAGACCCTCTCCGCCAGCACCGTGCTCGACCTGCCGGGGCACACGCTCCTGCTGCAGCTCCAGGCCCCGCACCAGGCCAGTGGGCTGTTTCCCAACGTGCTCACCGCGATGGTGAGCGCCCTCTCGCTGGCCCTGCTGCTGGTGCTGTTCCTGCTCGGGCGCGACATCCGGCTGCGCCAGCGCGCCGAGTTCGACGTCGCCCAGGCGCTGGCCTTTCGCAAGGCCATGGAGGACTCGCTCGTCACCGGCCTGCGCGCGCGCGACATGGACGGGCGCATCACCTACGTGAACCCCGCGTTCTGCCAGATGGTCGGGCTGCCCGCCGAGCAACTGGTCGGCTCGGGCCGGCCGGCGCCCTGGTGGCCGCCCGAGCTGGCCGACGAATACCATCAGCGTCAGGCGGTGCGCCAGGCCGGCAAGATGCTGCCGCGCGCGGGCTACGAGTCGGTGTTCCGGCGCAGCGACGGCACGCGTTTTCCGGTGCTGGTCGTCGAGGCGCCGCTGATCGATGCGCAGGGCAAGCAGACCGGCTACATGAGCGCCATCCTGGACCTCACCGAACAGCGGCGCGTGGAAGACCTCAGCCGCGCCTCGCAGGAGCGGCTGCGGGCCACCGCCCGGCTGGCGATGATGGGCGAGATGGCCTCGATGCTCAGCCACGAGCTCAACCAGCCGCTGGCCGCGATCGCGAGCTACGCCAGCGGCACGCTCAACCTGCTGGAGCGTCCCGACGAACCCTCGACCCGGGCCGAACTGGCGCAGGCGATGCGCCGCATCGCCGAGCAGGCCGAGCGCGCGGGCCGCGTCATCAAGAGCGTGGCCGACTTCGTGCGCCGGCGCCAGCAGGTGCGCGAGGCGGTCACGCCGCAGAGCCTGATCGACGTCATCCAGCCGTTGCTGGTGCTGCAAGCCAAGAAGGAGGACATCCGGCTGGTCATCGACGTGGCACCCGGCTGCCCGTCCGTGCGGTGCGACCGCACCATGGTAGAGCAGGTGCTGCTCAACCTGGCGCGCAACGGCATCCAGGCCATGGCGGCCGACGATCCGCCGACGCCTTCGAGCCTGCGCGTGCTGCGCATGCAGGCCTGGGAGGTGGCGGCGCAGGTCGATCTGGCGCGCAGCGGCGCGAAGCGCCGGGCCTGGGTGTGCTTTTCCGTGACCGACCATGGCCACGGCCTGAGCGGCGAGGTGCGCGAGAAACTCTTCACGCCGTTCTTCACCACGCGCGCCGAGGGCATGGGCCTGGGCCTGAGCCTGTGCCGCACGGTGATCGAGCAGCACGGCGGAGCACTCACCTACGAAGATGCGGCACCCAGGGGCACGGTGTTCCGGTTCACCCTGCCCGCCGCCTGACACGGTCGGAGGCGGTCGTCCATTTTTTATCATGTGCCCATGACGCAGTATCCCGACGCCAAGATTTTCCTGGTCGACGACGACATCGGGGTGCGCGAAGCCCTGGCCTGGCTGCTGCGCTCCCGGCGCCTGCTCAGCGAAGGCTATGGCAGCGCCGAAGCGTTCATCGACGCGGCCAGCGTGTGGCAGGAAGCGCCCGCGACGCCCTGCTGCGTGCTGCTCGACGTGCGCATGCCGGGCATGAGCGGGCATGCGCTGTTCGAGCGCCTGCTGTCGCTGCCGTGGCGCGCCTGCGTGCCGGTGATCTTCCTCTCCGGCCACGCCGACGTGCCGACGGCGGTCGACGCGGTCAAGCGCGGCGCGTTCGATTTCTGCGAGAAGCCGTTTTCCGACAACGCGCTGGTGGACCGCGTCGAGCAGGCGCTCGACCAGTCGGCGCAGGAACTGGCGCAGCTGCGCGCGCAATGCGAACTGCAGCAGCGGCTGGACAGCCTGACCGAACGCGAGCGCGACGTGATGGGCCTGGTGATCGCGGGCCTGCCCAACAAGCTGGTGGCCGACCAGTTGAACATCAGCATCCGCACGGTGGAGGTGCACCGTTCGCGGGTGTTCGACAAGATGGGCGTCAAGTCCGCGGTGGAGCTCGCCAATGCGCTGCGCACCTCATGACGGGCGGCCGTCGCCCGGGCCGTCGTCCTCCGGTTGGCGCTTGGCCTCATCGCGCAGCTCGCCCTTGCGGCGGCCGGAAAACATGGTCCACCACACGATGAACACCAGCAACACCAGCGCTCCCAGCGCTTCGAGCAACAGCAAGGTCATGGATCGTTCCGGGAAGAAGAAGCCGCCCGGCCCGAAGGCCGGGAAGGGGTGGGCGGCGCGCCTGGGCCTGGGAGCGCTGATTGTAGGAAGCCTGGCCTCGTGCGCGGTCGACACCGTGCCGCCGCCCCCGGCGCGTCCGGCCGCCTCCGCCGTGCCGGGGGCGGTGGCCGGCCCGGCGCCCGACGATGCGGTGCTGCCCGCGCCGCTCCAGCGCGCCAAGAGCCGCTGGACGCCGGTGCGCTGGAGCGAGCTGCCCGGCTGGGGCCAGGACGCGCTGCACGAGGTGTGGAATGCCTGGGTACGCGGCTGCGAGCGGCCCGCGCCCGGCCAGGCGGCGCTGTGCGAGGAGGTGCGCCGGTTGTCCATCGGCACCGCGCAGGAGCAGCAGGACTGGGTGGTGCGCCGTTTCCTGCCCTACCGCGTGACCGAGCCCGACGGCCGCGCGCCGCAGGGCCTGCTCACCGGCTACTACGAGCCCATCATGCTGGCCAGCCGCGTGCCCACCGAGCGGCACCGCACACCGCTGTACGCCCCGCCGCCCGGGCTGCGCGCCGACCGGCCGTGGTTCAGCCGGCAGGAAATCGACACCCAGCCCGCCGCGCAGGCCGCCCTGCGCGGGCGCGCCATCGCCTGGCTGGAAGACCCGATCGATGCGCTGATCCTGCAGATCCAGGGGTCGGGCCGGCTCAACCTGGCCGAAGCGGATGGCCAGGTGCGCCAGGTCCGCGTGGCGTTCGCGGCGCACAACGGCCAGCCCTACCAGAGCGTGGGCCGCTGGCTGCTCGACCAGGGCGCGATCCGCGAGGCCTCTTGGGACGCGATCAAGGCCTGGGCGGTGCAGAACCCCCGCCGCCTCAACGAGATGCTGTGGAGCAACCCGCGCACCGTGTTCTTCCGCGAAGAGCCCCTGAGCGGGCTCGATGCCCGCTTCGGGCCGCGCGGCGCGCAGGGCGTGCCGCTCACGCCGGGGCGCTCGATCGCCGTCGACCCGCAGAGCATCCCCTACGGCACGCCGGTCTGGCTGGCGACCCAGGGCGCCACGCTCACCGATGCCCGGCTGGTGATGGCGCAGGACACCGGCGGCGCCATCGTCGGCGCGGTGCGCGCCGACCTGTTCACCGGCTGGGGCGGCTGGAGCGACGAAGCCTACACCCTGGCCGCCGCCCTCAAGCAGCCCCTGCAGATGTGGGCCCTGCTGCCGAGAGACCAGGCGCGCTGAGCGCCACGAACGAAACGGCACAAAACCCAGAGACAGCGAGGGACGGCTCCGCCGGCCCGAGATGTCGTCCCCCTCCAAGCGCCGAAGGCGCGCAAGAGAGGGGGGAAGCCGCGTCAGCGGCGCAGGGGGGTGCTCACCAAATGATCCAGCGGCAGCGCGCTGCCCGACTTCACCTCGCCCAGCGAGAAGCTGGTGTGCAGGTCCTTCACGTGCGGCAGGTTGAGCAGCACCTCGCGGGCGAACCGGCTGAAATGGTTCAGGTCCCGGCTGACCACCTGCAGCTCGAAGGTGCCGGAGCCGCTGATGTAGTGGCAGGCCACCACTTCCGGGATGCCGCGAATCGCGTTCTCCAGGCTGCGCGCGACGTCGGCGCTGTTGCGGTCGGCATCCACGCGCACGAAGGCCAGCACGCCCAGGCCGATCTTCTCGCGGTCGATCTCGGCGCGGTAGCCGCGGATGAAGCCCGCCTCCTCCAGGGCGCGCACCCGCCGCCAGCACGGCGCGGCCGACAGGCCGACGCGCTGGGCCAGCTCGGCATTGGTCAGGCGGCCGTCGCCCTGCAACTCTTGCAGGATGGCGATGTCGAATTTGTCAAGTGTTTCCACGGTGACTTCATTATAGAAATATTCTTTCCATGAATGGCCAAAATAGAGCATCAAAAGCAAACACTTGTCGCTGATGCGGGCATACACTGTTCCATCCCGGCCCACGAAGCCCAGGTCTTATCCGGAGACATGACCATGAACGCCCCATTGCCTGAATCCGTCCGCCGCGCGCTCGAAACCGTCACGCTCGACGACAAGTACGCCCTTGAACGCGGACGGGCCTTCATGAGCGGCGTGCAGGCGCTGGTCAAGCTGCCGATGCTGCAGCGCCAGCGCGATGCGCTGGCGGGCAAGAACACCGCGGGCTTCGTCAGCGGCTACCGGGGCTCGCCGCTGGGTGGGTACGACCAGGCCCTGCAGAAGGCCGCGCCCTACCTCAAGCAGCACAACGTGGTGTTCCAGCCCGGCGTCAACGAGGAACTGGCGGCCACCGCCGTGTGGGGCACGCAGCAGCTCGGCTTCGCGCCGCCCGGCACCCAGCGCTTCGACGGCGTGTTCGGCATCTGGTACGGCAAGGGGCCGGGCGTGGACCGCTGCTCGGACGTCTTCAAGCATGCCAACATGGCCGGCACCACGCCCTGGGGCGGCGTGATCGCGGTGGCCGGCGACGACCACGTGGCCAAGAGCTCCACCGCCGCGCACCAGAGCGACCACATCTTCAAGGCCTGCGGCCTGCCGGTGTTCTTCCCGGCCAGCGTGCAGGAGATCCTGGACCTGGGGCTGCACGCCTTCGCGATGAGCCGCTTCAGCGGCGTCTGGACCGGCATGAAGACCATCCAGGAGATCGTCGAGTCCAGCGCCACCGCCGTCATCGACCCCGACCGCGTGGACATCGTGATCCCGGCCTTCGAGATGCCGCCCGGCGGCGTGCACATCCGCTGGCCCGACCACGCGCTGGACCAGGAGGCGCGCCTGTACGACCACAAGTGGTACGCGGCGCTGGCCTACGTGCGCGCCAACCGGCTGAACCACAACGTGGTCGCCGGCCCGCACGACCGCTTCGGCGTCATCGCCAGCGGCAAGGCCTACAACGACACCCGCCAGGCCCTGCAGGATCTGGGCCTGGACGACGACACCTGCCGGCGCATCGGCCTGCGCCTGCACAAGGTGGCGGTGGTCTGGCCGCTGGAAGCGCAGACCACGCGCGAGTTCGCCACCGGCCTGCGCGAGATCCTGGTGGTGGAGGAAAAGCGCCAGGTGATCGAATACCAGCTCAAGGAGGAGCTGTACAACTGGCGCCCGGACGTGCGCCCCAACGTGCTGGGCAAGTTCGACGAGGTCGAGGGCGATTTCAGCGGCGGCGAGTGGTCCAAGCCCAACCCGAGCGCCAACACCCTGCTGCGCGCCAATGCCGACCTCTCGCCGGCGCTGATCGCGCGCGCGATTGCGCGACGCCTGAAGAAGATGGGCCACGTGCCGGACGACGTGATGGCCCGCATCGACGCGCAACTGGCCATCTACGCCGCGCAGGAGCAGTCCATGCAGACCCTGCTCACGCAGGGCGTGGCGGGCGCCGAGCGCCAGCCCTGGTTCTGTTCGGGCTGCCCGCACAACACCAGCACCGTGGTGCCCGAGGGCTCGCGCGCCATGGCCGGCATCGGCTGCCACTTCATGACAATCTGGATGGACCGCGGCGCCGTCGGCTTCACGCAGATGGGCGGCGAGGGCGTGCCCTGGGTCGGCCAGCAGCCCTTTAGCACCGAGCGGCACGTGTTCGCCAACCTGGGCGACGGCACCTACTTCCACAGCGGGCTGCTGGCGGTGCGCCAGAGCATCGCGGCGGGCGTGAACATCACCTACAAGATCCTCTACAACGACGCGGTGGCCATGACCGGCGGCCAGCAGGTCGGCGAACGTCCGGAGGGCCACAGCGTGGTGCAGATCGCGCAGAGCATGCGCGCCGAGGGCGCCGCGAAGATCACGATCGTGACCGACGAGCCGCAGAAGTACAGCGGCGTCAAGGGCCTGCCCGAGGGGATCGCCATCCAGCACCGCGACACGCTCGATGCGGTGCAGCGCGAGTTCCGCGAGATCCCGGGCACGACCGTCATCATCTACGACCAGACCTGCGCCACGGAAAAGCGCCGCCGCCGCAAGCGCGGCACGCTGGCCGAGCCGGACCGGCGCGTGGTCATCAACGAGCTGGTCTGCGAGGGCTGCGGCGACTGCGGCGTGCAGTCCAACTGCCTCTCGGTCGAACCGCTGGAGACCGAGTTCGGCCGCAAGCGCACCATCAACCAGAACACCTGCAACAAGGACTTTTCCTGTCTCAAGGGCTTCTGCCCGAGCTTCGTCACCGTCGAGGGCGGGCAACTGCGCAAGAAAGCCTCGTCGGGCGAGCGATCCGGCGCCGGGCCGTCCCAAGCCGGATTAGCCCCCTTGGGGGGCAGCGACCCGCGCAGCGGCGGAGCGTGGGGGCGCGATTCGCTGCCTGATCCCGTACTGCCGTCGCTGAGTACCGAACCCTGGGGCGTGGTCGTCGCCGGCGTGGGCGGTACCGGCGTGATCACCATCGGCCAGTTGCTCGGCGTGGCCGCGCACCTGGAGGGGCGGGGCATCGTCACGCAGGATGCGGCCGGCCTGGCGCAAAAGGGCGGCGCCACCTGGAGCCACGTGATCATCGGCGCGCGCCAGGACGACATCCGAACGACCCGCGTGTCGGCCGCTTCGGCGGACCTGGTGCTGGGCTGCGATCCCATCGTCAGCGCCCACAAGGAGACCTGGCAGCGCCTGCGCCGCGGCCGTTCGCACGTCGTGCTCAACACCCACGCCACGCCGACGGCGGCCTTCGTGCGCAGCCCGGACTGGCAGAACCCGGGGCAGGCCTGCGTGGACGCGCTGGTCAGCACCCTGGGCAGCGATGCGGTCGGCGTCGTCGACGCCGAGACCGCGGCCACGCGCCTCATGGGCGACAGCCTCTACGCCAATCCGATGATGCTGGGCTACGCGTGGCAGCGCGGCTGGGTGCCGCTGGGGCGCGAGGCGCTGATGCGCGCCATCGAGCTCAACGCGGTGCAGGTGGAGAAGAACAAGGCCGCGTTCGAATGGGGCCGCCGCGCGGCCCACGACCCCCAGGCCGTCGAGGCGCTGTGCCGCCAGGCGGGGGCGGGCGAGCAGGTGGTCCAGTTCAAGCGGCGGGAATCGCTGAAGGACCTGGTCGAGCGCCGCGTGGCGTTCCTGACCGGCTACCAGAACGCCGCCTACGCCGCCGAGTACGAACGCTTCGTGGCCCGCGTGCGCGAGGCCGAAGCCCCGCTGGGCAAGACCGCGCTCAGCGAAGCCGTGGCGCGCAACCTCTTCAAGCTCATGGCCTACAAGGACGAGTACGAGGTGGCCCGTCTGCACAGCAATCCCGCGTTCCACGCCCGCCTGGCCAGCCAGTTCGAAGGCGATTTCAAGCTCAAGGTCCACCTGGCGCCGCCGCTCACCGCGAAGAAGAACGCGCGCGGCGAGCTGGTCAAGCGGCCCTATGGCCCGTTCATGTTCACGGTCTTTCGCGTGCTGGCCCGCCTCAAGGGCTTGCGCGGCACCGTGCTCGATCCCTTCGGCCGCACCGAGGAGCGGCGCACCGAGCGGGCCCTGATCGCCTTGTACCGCGCTGATATCGAGACCCTGCTGGGCGGCCTGGACGCCGACCACCACGCGTTGGCGGTGGACATCGCCCGCCTGCCGGAACAGATCCGAGGCTTCGGCCACGTGAAGGAGCGCCACCTGGCGGCGGCCCGCGATCGGCGGGAAACCCTCCTGGCCCAGTGGCACGGACGGTACGAGCCCGCGCCGGCCGAGGCGCTGGCCCGGGCGGCCTGAGCGGCCCGCCACGCCACCTGCCGCATACAATGGCAGGTTAAGTCCAGACCGGCCCGGCTTGCCTTGCGGGCAAGCCGGGCCATCGGTGTTTTTCGTGTCCCGCTGATTTCCAGGAGACCTTCCGTGTTCATTTCTTCCGCCTATGCCCAAGCCGCCGCCGGCGGCGACACCTCCTCCTCGCTGGTGAGCCTGCTGCCGCTGGTCCTGATGTTCGTGGTGCTCTATTTCGTGATGATCCGTCCCCAGATGAAGCGGCAGAAGGAGCACCGGGCCATGGTCGAGGCGCTGGCCAAGGGCGATGAAGTCGTCACCGCCGGCGGCTTCGTCGGCCGCGTCGCCAAGATCGGCGAAACCTACATCGGCGTGGAACTTGCCGACGGCCTGGAAGTCCAGATGCAGCGCACGGCCGTGGTGCAGGTGCTGCCCAAGGGCACCATGAAGAGCCTTTGAGCGGCCGTGTTCCCGGCGCCCGGCGGTACCCGTCGCCGGGCCATGCAACCCCTGGCTCTGCCTGCTGACCTATTCGTGGCCTCCGGCCCGGCTCCATCATGAACCGATACCCCCTGTGGAAGTACGCGATCATCCTGATCGCCTTGCTCGTCAGCGGACTGTACGCATTGCCCAACCTGTTCGGGGAGTCGCCCGCCGTGCAGGTGTCGGCGGCGCGGTCCTCGGTGCGCATCGACGCCGGCACCGCCGCCCGGGTGGAGCAGGCGCTGGCGGCCCAGGGCATCCAGGCCTTGATGGTCCAGCTCGACGCCAACTCGGTCAAGGCGCGGTTCGAGAGCACCGACACCCAGATCAAGGCGCGCGACGCGCTGGACAAGGCGTTCAATCCCGATCCCGCCGATCCCAGCCACGTGGTCGCCCTCAACCTGCTGCCGCGTACCCCGGCCTGGCTGGCCTCGCTGGGCGCCTCGCCCATGTACCTTGGCCTCGACCTGCGCGGCGGCGTGCATTTCATGCTGCAGGTCGACATGACGGCTGCCCTGCAGCGCCGCGCCGACGTGCTGGCGGCCGACCTGCGCACCCTGCTGCGCGAGCGCAGCGTGCGCCATGGCGGCATCGGCCGCAATGGCCAGAACATCGAGCTGCGCGCGGGCGATGCCCAGACGCTGGCGGTGGTGCGCGACCTGGTCCGCTCCCAGTTCCCCGACCTGCAGTTCACCGATACCCCGGATTTCCGCCTGCTGGCCACCATCGGCCCGGAAGCCGCGCGGCAGGTGCAGGAGCAGGCCCTCAAGCAGAACATCACCACCCTGCACAACCGCATCAACGAGCTGGGCGTGGCCGAGCCGGTGATCCAGCAGCAGGGCGCCGACCGGATCGTGGTGCAACTGCCCGGCGTGCAGGACACCGCGAAGGCCAAGGACATCCTGGGCCGCACCGCCACGCTCGAGCTGCGGCTGGTGGACGAGAGCACCGACGGCCTGGCCGCCGAGCGCGGCGCCGGACCGGTGCCGTTCGGCTCCGAGCGCTACCTCGAGCGCAACGGCCGCCCCGTCATCGTCAAGCGGGACGTGCTGCTCACCGGCGAGAACCTGACCGACGCGCAGGCCGGCTTCGACGGCCAGACCCAGGAGCCGGCCGTGCACCTCACGCTGGACGCGAAGGGCTCGCGCATCTTCCGCGACGTCACGCGCGAGAACGTGGGCAAGCGCATGGCCATCATCCTGTTCGAGAAGGGCCGCGGCGAGGTCGTGACCGCGCCCGTGATCCGCGGCGAGATCAGCGGCGGGCGCGTCCAGATCTCGGGCGCGATGAGCACGATGGAGGCGACCGACACGGCGCTGCTGCTGCGCGCCGGCTCGCTGGCGGCCCCGATGGAGATCATCGAGGAGCGCACTATCGGCCCGAGCCTGGGGGCGGAGAACATCGCCAAGGGCTTCCACAGCGTGCTGTGGGGTTTCGTCGCCATCGTCGCCTTCATGTGCCTCTACTACGCGCTGTTCGGCGTGTTCTCCAGCATCGCACTGGCCTTCAACGTGGTGCTGCTGGTCTCGCTGCTGTCCATGCTGCAGGCGACCCTGACGCTGCCTGGCATCGCCGCCATGGCGCTGGCGCTGGGCATGGCGATCGACTCCAACGTGCTGATCAACGAGCGCATCCGTGAGGAATTGCGCCAGGGCGCCTCGCCGCAGACGGCGATCAACGCGGGCTACGAACGTGCCTGGGCCACCATCCTGGACTCCAACGTCACGTCGCTGATCGCCGGCATCGCGCTGCTGCTCTTCGGCTCCGGCCCGGTGCGGGGCTTTGCGGTGGTGCACTGCCTGGGCATTCTCACCAGCATGTTCTCTTCGGTGTTCTTCTGCCGGGGTCTGGTCAATTTCTGGTACGGCCGCCAGAAGAAGCTCAAGTCCGTGTCGATTGGTACCGTCTGGCGGCCCGATGGCCAGGCTTCCCCCGCCGTCAAGGGCGAGTGAGCGACGAGGAAACGCACCATGGAATTCTTCCGCATTCGACGCGACATCCCGTTCATGAAGCACGCGCTCGTGCTCAACGCGATCTCGTTCATCACCTTCATTGCCGCAGTCTTCTTCCTGGTCACGCGCGGGCTGCACCTTTCGGTGGAATTCACCGGTGGCACCGTCATGGAAGTGGCCTATGAGCAGCCCGCCGACCTGGAGGGGGTGCGCAAGGTGATCGAGGGCCTGGGTTACACGGAGGTGCCGGTGCAGAACTTCGGCACCTCGCGCGACGTGATGCTGCGCTTGCCCACCGTGCAGGGCCAGACGTCCGGTCAGCAGAGCGAGACGGTGTTTGCCGCCCTGCGGGCCCAGAACCCGACCGTCGAGCTGCGCCGCACCGAGTTCGTGGGGCCCCAGGTGGGGCAGGAACTGGTGGCCAACGGTCTGAAGGCGCTGGGGCTGGTGATCGTGGGCATCATGATCTACTTGGCGGTCCGGTTCGAATGGAAGTACGCGGTCTCGGCCATCGTGGCCAACCTGCACGACGTGGTCATCATTCTCGGCTTCTTCGCGTTCTTCCAGTGGGAGTTCTCGCTCGCCGTGCTGGCGGCGACGCTGGCGGTGCTGGGCTATTCGGTCAACGAGTCGGTCGTGATCTTCGACCGCATCCGGGAAACCTTCCGGCGCCAGCGCAAGATGGCGCCACAGCAGGTGATCGACCACGCCATCACCTCCACCATCAGCCGCACCATCATCACCCACGGCTCGACCCAGGCCATGGTACTGTCGATGCTGGTCTTCGGCGGTCCCACGCTCTACTACTTCTCCCTGGCCCTGGCCATCGGCATCTGCTTCGGCATCTATTCGTCCGTGTTCGTGGGCGCTGCCATGGCCATGTGGCTGGGCATCAAGCGCGAGGACCTGATCAAGTCCGGCAGTGCGAAGAGCGGCGGCGACCCTGGCGACCCGAACGCCGGCGCTGTCGTTTAACCGGCACCCTGGGGCCCGATGCGGCCCGCAGGCGGGGTGTCCGAAGGGGCTTTCGTGTCATATCGTGTCATACTGGGCCCATTGTGTCGCCACTCGATCAGCACGTCTCATCCCTGGCCAAGCAGGCGCGTGAACTCTTCGTGGTTCATGTGGGGCGCGCGCTACCCGAAATCGTCAAGGCCTGCGACACGCGCCTGACCGCCATCCTCGATCAGGCCGGGCCGGCGCGCGAGATCCAGGCCCGGCGCGATGCCTGGACGGCGTTCCAGAAGAACCAGACCACCTGGCTGAACCAGAGCCGCAAGTCCCTGCAGCGCACGCTGCTGCCGCGCTTCTCGAATTCGGGCAGCCCGGTCAGCGTGTCGGGCCAGCTCGAGCTGGTCGCCGAAGGCGCGATCGACGACCAGATCCTCGCCTCGCGCCTGGCCATGCAGGTGCTCGACCGCGCGTCCACCGAGCTCAACGAACTGCGCCTGCGGGTACAGCACCTCGAGGGGCGCCAGGAGCTGCCGCGCGGCGACGTGCTGCTGCCCGACGTGATTGCCCGCATCTTGGTCGACCAATGGCTCGACGCGCACATGACGCGCGAAGCCTGGGGCCTGGTGCACGAGGCAGTTTCGCCGATCCTGTCGGCCAAGCTGCACGAGGCCTACAAGGCCGCGAACGAATTCCTGGTCTCCAGCGGCGTGATGCGGGAGATCGACCTGCAGTCGCTGGTCAAGCGCGTGCCGGGTTCGCGCGCCGAAGCCGCGTCGACGTCGGCACCGGGGACGGGCCGGCGTGACCTCCCGCCGGGCATGCGGCCCGTGGCCGGCCCGGCGCCGGCGCGGCCGGGCGGCGGTTCGGGAACGGGCGGCGGCGGCCCGGCCACCGGCAGCGGGTTTGGCCCCGGCTCGGGCCGGTCCGGGCCTCTGTCGTCCGGCATGGGAGTCCAGGATGAAACCCGCATGATGACCGGCGCTTCGCCGCTGGCGCGCGCGCGCATGCGCGCACAGGGCGTGGTGGGCCGGCTCAAGCGCCTGCTGATGGACCGGGTGGGCGGCGATTTCGAGGCCACGCAGGTGATGCCGCCGCCCTCGCCGGCCTTGCAGCAGGCCATGCACCAGGTGATGCAGCAGTCGCTCTCGGCACCGCTCAGCGGCAGCGCCGGCCTGCAGCCGGGCAGCTCGCCCGGCCACACGGGCCCGGGGGCGGTCTACATGGGCGCCGTCCACGTCGAGAAGGCGGCCAGCGTGCTGCGCCAGCGCACGGCCGAGCTCAAGCAGGCGGCCAGCACGCCGACCGAGAAGGCCACCATCGAGGTGGTGGCGCTGATGTTCCAGAGCATCCTGGCCGAGGAGCGCATTCCGCCGAGCGTGCGGGTCTGGTTCGCGCGACTGCAGATCCCAGTCCTGCGCGTGGCGCTGGCCGAGCCCGAGTTCTTCGGCACCTTGCAGCACCCCGCGCGCCGCTTGATCGACCGCATGGGCTCCTGCGTCATGGGGTTCGAGTCCAACGTGAGTTCCGCCGCGCTCGAAGGCGAGATCAAGCGCGTGGTACAGGTGATCGAGCAGTACCCCGAGACCGGGCGACGCGTGTTCCAGCTCGTGTTCGACGAGTTCCAGAAATTCATCTCGACGTACCTCAGCGAGCAGGGCAGCGCGAGCCGCTTCGTCAGCGTCGCCCAGCAGGTCGAGCAGAAGGAAACCTTGTCGGTGCAGTACACCATCGAGCTGCGCAAGCTGCTCGACGAGGTGCCGGTGCGCGACGAGGTGCGCGATTTCCTGTTCAAGGTCTGGGTCGACGTGCTGGCCGTGGCCAGCGTCAAGTACGGCCTGCGCCACGAGGAGACCAGCGCGCTCAAGCAGGTCGCCTCGGACCTGCTGTGGGCGGCCAGCGCCAAGCCCAGCCGCACCGACCGTGCGCGCGTCATCCAGCAGTTGCCCGGGCTGCTGCAGCGCCTGCGCCAGGGCATGGGTCTGCTGGGGTTGCCTTCGACGCTGCAGGACCAGCACATCAAACTGGTGAGCGACACCCTGGCCGATGCCTTCATGTCGCGCACCGAACCCATTTCGCAGGACAGCCTGGACCGGCTGTCCGAGCGCCTGGCCAACCTGGAAGACTACCTGCCCGCCAACGGGGTGGGTGACCTCGATCTGGACAACGAGAGCATCGAGATGATCACCGGCGTGGACGCCAGCAGCATCGAGGTGATCAACCAGGGCGGCAGCCAGCCGACCGAGGCCATGCGGGCCTGGGCGGTCGAGCTGCAGATCGGCTCTTGGTTCGGGCTGGACCACAACGGCCGGCTCAACAGCGTGCAACTGGCCTGGCGCAGCGAGCGCGGCCAGCTCTACCTGTTCGTCACCAACGGCGGCCGCTGCTTCCTCGTGCAGGCCAACCGCGTGGCGGCCTATCTGCAGGCCGGTCTGCTGGTGCCGAGCGAGGAAGAGGCCCTGACCGTGCGCGCCACGCGCGATGCGCTGGCCAAGCTCGATGCCAATCCTGAGCGCCTGTTGAACTAGAGGTACGAGGGTACCCCACACGTAAGCGAAATCGTGTGCACAGACTCAGACCGTGGGGGAACTCTGCAGGCGAATGCAGCCCAGGCGCTCGAACACTTCGCCCCGCCGTTCGCAGCGTCACCGACTGGTCGGGCTGCGGCCCCTGCTGCGTAGGAACGGCGGGCAGGACGCCGCGCATTCGGGCAACGCCTTGCATGCCCTTCACGCCTTGCTCGATATAGTGAGCCTCAGCCCGGCTACCGCCGCCCAGCTCGATCATGAACGCCGGAGTGCCTCGGCCCAGAAGCTGGTAGTCCAAGGCCCCGGAGATGTCGCCGAGCAACTCGCCCTGGTCGGGCTTATATCCATCAGGCATGCCACCGACGGCTGGAAGCAGGCGATGTATTGCAGCAACTCGCGCTCCGACGTCGATTGACCGGGCGGATGCTTGTAGACGCCGTAGGGCTTTCTTTCGAAGGCCGGGCTGTTCGTGTGCATGTTGATCATGCAAGCTGGCCGTCGAGCCTACCTCTTCGAACAGGGTCGCGGCCATACGCTCGGTGATGAACCCGTTCGAACGGCCGGGAAACGTCTGGTCGAGGTCATAGCCGTCCTGCGGCGCCCCTTTCTCGCGGGCATCGAATGCCAACGGATTCGCGGTGGCCGTCACGACGATGCTGCCTGTCAAGTTGTCGGCGTCGACTCCATTGACGGAATCGAGTGCTGCGAGCACGCCGTTGATCTCCACGCCGTGTACTTGCCCATTTACCCAGAGGCCCGGCCCGTCGCCCTTGACGGCAACGAACGCGATGCCAATCGCGATACCGCTCGCAAACGTGCCGACCGGTATCTGTCCCTTGATGCAAGTGTCCGGCTGCGCTGCCGCCAACGTTTACTTGGTCTGACCGCTCATTCTTCGGTCCCGGAGGGGGTTCAATCTACGCGGATGTTGAACTGCTTGACCAGCTTGTCGAAGAAGACCACGTCCTTCTTCATCTGTTCGCGCAGGGCTTCGGACGTGCCTTGCGGCGTGCCCGCGACAATCTCGAAGGAAAGATCAATCATTCTCTGCTTCACGGCCGGATTGGACAGCGCGGCCGCGACCTCCTTGTTCAGCCGCTCGACGATGGTGCTCGGCAATCCGGCGGGGCCGAAGACGCCGAGCCAGGTTTCGAGCGCGATCTCCGGGTAGCCCGATTCCGCCAGCGTAGGCAGATCGGGCAATACGGACGATCGCTTGGGAGAGCCAACCGCGATCGCTTTGACTCGCCCCTGCTGAATCAGCGGAAGAGAGGATGGCAAGGGGTCGATCATGATCGGGATCTGGCCCCCGATGAAGTCGGTAACCAGATTCGCACGCACCCTGTAGGGGATGTGCTCCATCGGAAGACCGGCGGCCCGGGCGAGCATTTCTCCGGTGAGATGCCCGTTCGAGCCGACACTCGTCGTACCGAAGGGGCGCGTTCCACCGGCCTTGGCCCACTGCACGAACGAGGAAACGTCTTTTACCGGCACGTTGCTGTTCACCATCAACACCCCGTACTGCGTCACCGGGATGCCGATGGGCGTGAAGTCCTTGAGCGGGTCGTAGGTCAACCTATCCGGCGGCAGCATTGGAGGAAGCTGCGCGATTGCTTGGTTGGAAGATAAGCCGATCGTGTAGCCGTCGGGTTCCGCACGCGCCAGCGCAGTCATCGCGAGCATGCCCTGCGCGCCCGGCCGGTTCTCCACCACCACCGGAACGCCCAGCGCCTTCGACATCGGCTCAGCCAATGCGCGAGCGGTGATGTCCTGGGTTCCGCCTGGCGCGAATCCGACGAGGATGCGGATCGTCTTGTCCGGCCAGCCGGGAGGAGCCGCCAGGGCCGGAGCATGGGTACAAAGAATCGCAGCCCCGAAACCCAGGGCGATGAGAACGCGTTTCATAAGCACTCCTCGAACGGTGAATGAAGCGGTGTGTGAACCGGGGACGGTTGGAAGGCGGATTTCGCGCGTAGCGGGACTAAGTCCGTGCGGTGAAGGTGTTGGTAATCCAGTCACATTCCTCGACCTGCTCGATGGACTCGATTCGCTCGATGTAGCGCTCGATTTCCTCGTTGCGCAACGAATGACCGGCGAGCATTCGGAATTTGTCGCGTACCTCGTCGGCGCTCATGGGATTGGACGCTGCTCCCTTCGGTGCGTGGTTTTCCACGGAGTGCGTCGTGCGGCCATGCGCGTCGATTACCGAAACTTTGCATTGCACGGTATGAGAGAGAACGTCCGAAGACACGATTTCGATTCGCTTCATCAACGAAGCGAAGCCGGGCTTGGACAGGTAGGAGGCCGATGCATTGCTGTGCCGCGGCAGTATCTGATCGACTTCCCATGCTGCCAGCGCCATGTTGTACTGGCCGTGGAAGAGCGCTTCGCTGGCGTTGGCGGGCGGTTCGGACTTGGACACTCCCAAAGCGCAGTAAGGAGGAATCTCCACGACGATTCGAGCTGCCTCCCGAAGGGGAACACCCTCCTTGCGCATCGCGATCAGCACGTCGGAGGGGGTATGGGCATATCCGCAGCAGGCGTGAAACTTTCGCCGTGGACTCTGAAGCCGCCAGACGTCGTCGATCTTCAGCATCGGGTGGCCGCGATGCGCGATGGTGGCGTAGTAGCCGATGTCGCTTTCCAGCAGATGCGGAGGCCCCGTCATGCCTTGCGCGGCGTAGTGGGCCGCGCGAATCCCGATCGAGGCAGGCCAGCCACCAAAGAGTAGCGGCTTCACCGATCCGCCTTTCCCGAAAATGACCTCGGAAGGGCACCAGCCGGTGATCGCGCAGGCGATTGCCATCGCGTGAGTTGTCTGGGACTCGTCCAGACCGATCAGGTAGGCCGCCGCCGCCGCCGCGCCGATCGACGACGGCACGCCGGGAGAAGTGATCCCGGTCTCGGTATAGAGCTTGGCATAGTGTTTCAGGCCATCCCAGACAGCCTGGTTGACGCTGGCGGCGACTTCTATGCCGATGACCGTCGCCTCGAGTAGATTCCGTCCGGACGCGCGGCTTGCCTGAGCTTGCGCCAGGGCTGCCGGAATGGTCCCGATACTGGCGTGACCTCCGATGAGATCGTTGAACTCGTATAGATCTCCCATATAGCCATTGACGCGCGCGGCGGCCTCGGCCGAGAACGCGTTTCCGGCCCCCAGAATTCCGGCCGAGCCGGGTGCACAGAGACTTTGTTCGGCCCTGAGCAACGCTTTGGCACCGCTGTCGTGCGTGCCAGCCGCGATGCAGCCGATCGTGTCCAGCAGGCACCGCTTCGCTTCTTCCTGGACAATGGCCGGTATGCCGTCGAGGCGGGTTCGGGTGACGAAACGAGCGAGCTTCGAGAATTCCCCTAGCGCGTCAGCTTGCCCGGCTTCAAGTGACGCTTTCGTCATACCCGCCTCCATTGCTGGCTGTTAACGACTTCAGCGCAACATATAGGTAGAAGCAAGCGCGGGGGCATGATTCGCTCCAGATATTGGTGGCCTGAGTTTTCAGTTTAGCCAAGCCGGGCAGGCACAACAATGTACGGAGCGGCCCTAATCAATTAGCATATCTAATGGGTCATGGGCGGCGATTTCGACGTGCGGCGCCTATGAGCCATGGCCTCTTGCTCCTGGTCGACCGGCCGGCTGTCAACCCAGGAACCGATTGTGCGAGGCTCTCCTTGCGGCACTCACCGTATTGGCACAGTGCTCAATATGTTGAGCAAACGCGGTCCTTGCCAATGCCCCAAGGCCTTAACTCTGGTCAAGTGCCTGGCGCGAACCGCGCCGGTGCATGCAGGTCGTGGCGGGCCCGCGGCAGGCGAGATCCACGGTTCCTTCTCCAGAAGATGAGGCAATCATCATCGCGTTTCGCAAGCACACGCTGCTGCCGCTGGATGACTGCTTGTGCGCTTCGCAGCTTTCGAATTCGCATCTGATGCGCTCATCGCTGCACCGCTGTTTGCAGTGCCATAGGATCAGTCGGTACGCAAGGCATTCAAGCACCATCCGATCGGCCACTTCCATGTCGACATCGCCGGAGTGCGTACAACAGCATCGATCTGCTCGGTGCCTATTAGATTCACACCGCTCTCGCTGACAACGGAATTCAGTTCGGTGGCCTGCCTTCACGCAGAAATGGTCCTACAGCCAGATAGCGCGTGCACATGTTTGATCACACATATGCGGCCAACGACATTGAGCATCGCATGACCAAGCCCAATTACTCCTGGACCAACGGACAGGTCGAGCGCATGAACCGCACGATCATGGACGCCACCGTCAAGCGCGCTCACTTCGACAGCCATGACCAACTCAAGCAGCATCTGCAGGACTTCATCGCCGTTTACAACTTCGTTCGCCGTCTTCTTTCAGCCTCTGCCCAACCTTTGGAGCAGGCCGCCGGGCAGGCGGGCGACGTCGCCTTGCAGTTCCAGTTCCAGCAGTCGCGCCTGCAGGCGTGCGGTGTCCAGGCCTGTCCTGGCCTGCAGTGCGTCGAGGCTGACCGGGTCGTAGCCCATGGCGCCGAGCAGGGGGTCGCTGCCATCGCTGCTGTCGCTTGAAACGGCCGTTTCGCCGTCCGCGTGCGAGGGTGCCGCCATCTGCAGGTCTTCCAGGATGTCCTGGGCCGACTCGACCAGCTTGGCGCCCTGGCGGATGAGGGCGTGGCAGCCGCGTGCCTGGGGCGAGTGGATCGAGCCGGGGATGGCGAAGACCTCGCGGCCCTGTTCGGCGGCCAGCCGGGCGGTGATGAGCGAACCCGACTGCACCGCCGCTTCCACGACCAGCGTGCCTTGCGCCAGGCCGGCGATGATGCGGTTGCGCTGGGGAAAGTGCGGCGACAGTGGCGGCGTGCCCAGCGGGTATTCGCTGACGATCGCGCCTCGCGCTTCAACGATGCGGTGGGCGAGCGACAGGTGGCGCTTGGGGTAGACCCGGTCCAGGCCGGTGCCGACCACCGCCACCGTCGGGGCGCCGGCCTGGAGCGCGCCTTCGTGGGCGGCGCCGTCGACGCCGAGCGCCAGGCCGGAGATCACGCAGACGCCGGCCTGGCCGAGTGCGTGCGCGAACTGGCGCGCGTTGGTTTCGCCTTGCGGCGTGGGGTTGCGGCTGCCCACGATGGCCAGGCACCTCGGGTGGTGCAGGGCCTGCACGTCGCCCTGCACGTACAGCAGCACGGGCGGGTCGGCCATTTGCAGCAGGGAGCCCGGGTACCGTGCATCGCCCAGGGTGAGCACGTGGCGCTGCCCCTCGTCGGCCGCTGCCAGCCAGGCTTGCAGCCGGTCCACTTCGGCTTCCCATTCGGCGGGCGGATGTTCAAGGGCGCTGGCCAGCCGCTCGCCCACCACCGCTCGCCAGGCGGCCGGGTCCTGGTCGAAGACGTCCTGCGGCAGGCCGAAGGCGGCCAGCAGCTTGCGCGCGGCGCCGGATCCAACCCCCGGCGTGAGCAGCAGCCGCAGCCAGGCAGCCAGTTCTTCTCGCAGCATGTCAGTTCTCCATGGCGCCGGAGCGACACTCGCAGCGCATGAAAAAGCCTAACCCAGAGACAGCGAGGGTCCGGCTCCGCCGGCCCGAGATGTCGTCCCCCCTCCAAGCGCCGAAGGCGCGCCAGGGAGGGGGGAAGCCGCGCAGCGGCGCAGGGGGGTGTTCCAATTCAAGGGTTTTCGAAGTAGTCACCGACCTTCACGCTGTCGGAGATCTGGAGCACCAGGGCGTAGGAGACCTTGTCGAAAGTGCGGAACACCATCATGAGGCCGTTGCGCTCGCCGGGCAGGCGAATCTGGGGGCGGGCCTGGTCGGTGGTGTCGGTCAGGGTATTGCTTTCCCGCTTCAGCGCGAGCACGTGGCCCTGTGCCAGGCCGTGCGCGCGCCCGCGGTTGATCGCGATCACCTGGTTCTGCGCCGCGAAGTTCACGGCGTTGCCGTACACCGAGACGACCTGGCCGTTCTGCGCGGTGTCGGGCGCGCGCGGGACGTAGTTGGAAAGCTCGCGTTCGGGCTCGGGCAGCAGGCGGTCGCCCACGCGCATCTCCTCCTTGGCCGCGACGATGTCGATGCGCGCGGGCACCGGCTCGCTGCGCCCTGCACCGTTCGCGGCGGCCTGCCGCGTTTCGCTGCTGATCAACTGGGCCTTGCCCACGTACTGGGCCTCGTAGCCCAGGATCTCGTTGTTCGACGGGTCCCTGAGCGGCGTGGCGTTGCGGAACACCCGGTAGTCGATCGACTTGCCGTCGGCCACGGTCAGCGGCTCGCCCTGCACGTCGTCGCCGTACAGCGCACGGGCATAGGCGCGGTCGCCGCGGCTGAGCAGCACGCGGTTCTCCTGTGTGGCGACGATGCGCGGCGCGCGGCCGAACGTGGCCTCGTCCACGATCATGGGTTCGGTCAGGAAGGATTCGATGGCCTGCAGGTTGACCGGCGGGATCGCCGACTGGCTCAGGCTCTCGTAGCGGGTGCGCGGAGTGACGCGCACCGTCTCCACGCCACCGTTGCCGCCGGGGCGGGTGGTGAGCCGGGCGCGGCCGTTCGAGCGATCGAGGTAGAGCACCTGCCCGGGGTAGATGCGGTGGGGATTCTCGATGTCCTGGCGGTTCATGCCCCACAGCTCGGGCCAGCGCCATGGGCTCCTGAGAAAGAGGCCCGAGATGGCCCAGAGCGTATCGCCGCGCTGGATGGTGTACTGGTCCGGTGCGTTGGGCGCCAGTTCCGACAGGGGCACGCCGGCCTGGGCCACCTGCTCGGCGGTGGCGCGCTGGCCGGGGGTGATGGGGTAGTTCTGGGCCGAGGCCGCGCCGGCCAGCAGCGACAAGGCGATCGCGGCGGTGCAGGCCAGCGGACGGCGCACGGGGCGGCGGAATTCGGCGAACGACAGGCGGGTTTTCGATGGCATGTGGTGGCCCCTGGGCGGCAACCGCCGGTTTCGGGGTGCGGCTTCCGTGGAAGCCGGCAGCCAGCCGCGCCGATGGTGCTCATTTCTTGATAAGTCGCATTTGATTTTGCGCCCAAGCCTTTGATTAGGCAATGTATATAAGGGAGGCATCTCACGCGCCGTCGCAAAAGTGGCGAAAATAGCCACATCGTTTTCCGCTCGTCACCGGCTTGCCGCCAGCCGTCGCCCGGGTAGAGTGGAAGGTCCGTCGATGTTCCGCGCCTGCCCTGCTTTTTTTGATGAATCCGCCGCCGATCCTGCCCATCCTGCGCTACCCCGATGCGCGCCTGCACACCATGGCCAAGCCGGTCCAGGCGGTGGACGGGCGCATCCGCGACCTGGTCGCGAGCATGTTCGCCACCATGTACGACGCGAACGGCATCGGCCTGGCGGCGACGCAGGTGGACGTGCATGAGCGCGTGGTCGTGATCGACGTGAGCGAGTCGCGCGACCGGCCCCTGGTGCTGATCAATCCGGTGATCGAATGGGCCAGTCCTGAACGGCGCAAGGGCGAGGAAGGCTGCCTGTCGGTGCCCGGCATCTACGACGGCGTCGAGCGCTCGGTCGCGGTGCGCGTGCGCGCGCTGGATGGCGAGGGCCAGGAGCGCCTGGTCGAGGCCGAAGGCATGCTGGCCGTGTGCATCCAGCACGAGATGGACCACTTGCTCGGCAAGGTGTTCGTCGAATACCTGTCCCCGCTCAAGCAGGGACGCATCAAGTCCAAGCTGATCAAAGCCCAACGGGAGGCCATGCGAGCATGAACCAGCCCACCCTCAACCCTTTGTCCCGCCGCAGCCGCCTGTCGTGGGGGCTGTGGACCGTGCTTCTCGCGTGGGGCCTGTCCGGCTGCGCCGGCATGCCGGAACGCATCGAACCGGGCACGCCGCGCGCGGAGATCGTGCAGCGCCTGGGCAAGCCCACCGCCGAGTACCCGCTGCCGGACGGGCAGCAGCGCCTGCAGTATTCCCGCCAGCCGGCGGGCCACCAGGTCTACAACCTCGACCTCGATGCCGGCGGCCGCCTGCGCCGGCTCGAACAGGTGATGGACATCCGTTGGCTGCAGCAGCGGGTCGAGATCGACCGGTGGACCCGCGCCGACGTGCTGCGCCACCTGGGCCGGCCGGCCCTGGTCGAGCGGGTCATGAGCTTCCAGGGCGAGGTCTGGGGCTACCGGTTCCTCGACATGGGCCTGCCGCGGCAGGCCCACGTGCACATCGATCCCGAGGGCGTGGTGCGGCGCCTGATGTTCACCGACGAACTGGTGGCCGACGACGTGCCCTCCTGGACACCCTGACACCTCCGCCCGCGCACGCGCTCCACCCGGACGTTTGCGCGGACATTCCTTGCCCACACATGAAACTGGTCTTTGCCGGCACGCCGGAATTTGCGCGTGCCGCGCTGCAGGCGCTGCTCGACGCGGGCTTCGACGTGCCGCTCGTCCTGACCCAGCCCGACCGGCCCGCGGGCCGCGGCATGAAGCTGCAGGCCTCGCCCGTGAAGCAGCTCGCGGCGGCGCACGGCCTGGCGCTTGCGCAGCCGCGCAGCCTTCGCCTCGATGGCCGCTATCCTGAAGACGCCGCGGCGGCGCGGCAGGCGATCGAGGCGGCGCGGGCCGACGCCATGGTGGTGGCCGCCTACGGGCTGATCCTGCCCCGCTGGGTGCTGGAGGCGATGTCGCGCAGCGGCCTTGGCCTGGGCTGCCTGAACATTCACGCCTCGCTGCTGCCGCGCTGGCGCGGGGCGGCCCCGATCCACCGCGCCATCGAGGCCGGCGACGCGCAGACCGGCGTGACCATCATGCAGATGGACGAAGGCCTGGACACCGGCGACATGCTGCGGTGCGAGGCGCTGCCCATCCAGGAAGACGACACCACCGGCCGCCTGCACGACCGGCTGGCCGCGCTGGGCGCGCGGCTGATCGTCGAGACGCTGCGGCAGGCCGCGCAAGGCCCGCTGCCGCGCCGGCCGCAGCCTGAGCAGGGCGTGACCTACGCCCACAAGATCGAGAAGACCGAAGCCGCGCTGGACTGGCGGGCGCCGGCGGCCGTGCTGGCGCGCCGCGTGCGCGCGTTCGATCCGTTTCCCGGCGCCACCGCCGCGCTCGGCGGCGAAGCGGTCAAGGTGTGGGCGGCCCATGCCGGGCCGGACGCCGGGGGCGCTCTCGGCGCGCCGGGCGAGGTGCTCGCGGCGGGCAGCGAGGGCATCCGGATGCAGTGCGGCGAGGGCGTGCTGGTGTTGACCGAGTTGCAGCGCGCGGGCGGCCGGCGGCTGAGCGCGGCGGACTTCCTGCGCGGGTTCGGCCTGCGGGCCGGCCAGGTGTTCGATCCGGCCCCGCGCCGCGGGGAGCGCGGCTGATGTTCTATCTGCGCGAGCACCGCGAACGCGACGAGTTCTGGGAGGGCGTGCGCGACCAGAGCTCCGTCACCCCGGGCATCGCCACCTGGGCGCTGATGACGGGCGTCGCGATGGTCCAGTCCGGCCTGTCGCCGACGGAAGCGGTGCTCATGACGCTGATCGTCTATGCCGGCAGCGCGCAGCTCGCGGCGGTGCCCATGATCACGGCCGGCGCGCCGATGTGGGTGGTCCTGGTCGCCGCGTTCTGCGTGAACCTGCGCTTCGTGGTGTTCTCGGCCCACCTGCGGCCGTACCTGATGCACCTGCCGCGCTGGCAGCGCCTGGCCACGGGCTTCGTCACGGGCGACCTGAGCTACGTGTTCTTCGCGCGGCGCTTTCCCCATGTCGGCACCACGCTCGACGAGCTCGGGCGCCAGCAGGCCTACCTCATGGGCAACTGCGCGGTGAACTTCCTGGCCTGGATGGGCATGAGCCTGCTGGGCGTGGCGCTCGCGAACGTGGTTCCGCAGACCTGGGGCCTGGGTTTCGCCGGCGTGCTCGCCCTGGTGGGGGTGACGTGCTCGCTGGCGTCGTCCCGCCTGCGGCTGGTGTCGGCCGGCGTGGCCGGCAGCGCGGCGGTGGCGGCGTGGGCGCTGCCGCTCAAGCTGAACATCGTGGTGGCCATCGCGTCGGCCGTGGCGGTCTGCCTGGTGCTCGAGAAACTGCGGCCATCCGGCATTGGAGGAAACGGGGGAGGACACCATGCTTGACGTGGATCCCATGGTCTTGCTGACCATCGTGGCGATGGGCGTCGTGACGGTGATCACGCGCGGCTTCTTCCTCATCTCCAGCAAGCCCTGGAGCCTGCCGCACTGGGCCCAGCGCGGCCTGCAGTACGCGCCGATCGCGGCGCTCGCGGCGGTCATCGTGCCGGAGATCGTGATGACCCAGGGCGAACTGGTGTCCACCTGGAAGGACGCCCGGCTGTTCGCCGCCGCGGTCGGCGTGGCCTGGTTCTTCTGGAAGCGCGACGTGCTGGGCACCATCGTCAGCGGCATGCTGGTCTATCTGCCGCTGCACCTCGGCCTGGGCTGGTGAGGCCGGTCCGCCCGGGGGCGATCGACCGGTTTCCTACAATGCGGGCTCCGTCCGTCGACCACCTTTCTCCCGCTTTCCGCCCATGCCTGCTTTCATCCGCTTCTCCGATCTCTGCACTCAGGGCCGCGTCAAGGGCCAGCGCGTCTTCATCCGGGCCGACCTGAACGTGCCGCAGGACGATGCCGGCCGCATCACCGAGGACACGCGCATCCGCGCCAGCCTGCCGGCGATCCGGATGGCGCTCGAAGGGGGCGCGGCGGTCATGGTGACCAGCCACCTGGGCCGCCCCACGGAAGGGGCGTTCAAGCCCGAGGACTCGCTCGCACCCGTGGCCGCGCGCCTGAGGGAACTGCTGGACCGGCCGGTCCGGCTGGTCTCGAACTGGATCGAGGGTGACTTCTCGGTCGCGCCCGGCGAGGTCGTGCTGCTGGAGAACTGCCGCCTGAACGTGGGCGAGAAAAAGAACAACCCCGAGCTGGCGAAGAAGCTGGGCGCGCTGTGCGACGTCTTCGTGCACGACGCCTTCGGCACCGCGCACCGGGCCGAAGGCACCACCTACGGCATTGCCGAGACCGCGCCCATTGCCTGCGCCGGTCCGCTGCTGGCCGCCGAGATGGACGCCATCGCCCAGGCGCTGGCGGACCCGAAGCGCCCGCTGGTGGCGATCGTGGCCGGCAGCAAGGTCAGCACCAAGCTGACCATTCTCAAGAGCCTGGCCGGCAACGTGGACCAGCTCATCGTGGGCGGCGGCATCGCCAACACCTTCATGCTGGCCGCCGGCCTGCCGATCGGCAAGAGCCTGGCCGAGGCCGACCTGGTGGGCGAGGCCCGGGCGGTGATCGAGGCGATGAAGGCGCGCGGCGCCGAGGTGCCGATTCCCACCGACGTGGTGACGGCCAAGGCCTTCGCGGCCGATGCGCCGGCCACGGTGAAGCCGGCCACGGACGTGGCCGAGGACGACCTGATCCTGGACATCGGGCCGGAGACAGCGGCGAAGCTGGCCGCGCAGCTCATGGCGGCGGGCACCATCGTCTGGAACGGGCCGGTCGGCGTGTTCGAGTTCGCGGCGTTCGAGGGCGGTACGAAGGCCATTGCGCAAGCCATCGCCAAGAGCCCAGCGTTCAGCATCGCCGGCGGCGGCGATACCCTGGCCGCGATCGCCAAATACGGCATCGAGAAAGACGTCGGCTATATCTCCACCGGCGGGGGCGCTTTCCTCGAGGTGCTGGAGGGCAAGACCCTGCCGGCGTTCGAGGTGCTGGCGCGGCGCGCCCAGGGCTGATTCGTCAACCGGGGCGTGTGGGAATGCGCGCCACCACCCAGGCGCCGATCAGGCCCGCGGCCAGCAAGGCGCCCAATGCCCAGGGGTGGTGGCGAAAACCCCAGGCCGAGAGGCCAACCATCACCAGCATCGACGTGATCGCGACGGTCTTGGCGCGCCGGGTCAGGCTGCGGTGCTGTTCCCAGTCGCGCACCATGGGACCGAGGAAGCGGTGGCCGAGCAGCCAGCCGTGCAGGTGCGGCGAGGCCTTGGCGTAGCAGGCGGCAGCCAGAAGCACGAAGGGCGTGGTGGGCAGTCCCGGCAGCACCACGCCGATCAGGCCCAGCGCCAGCGACACTGTGCCCGCCAGCCAGAGCAGCCAGCGCACGGTGCGCGAAGACGAGGGCGTGGTGGACATGACGCTGTCATCATAGCCAGCGCCTGTGTCTCAGGGCCTGGGGCCCACGGTCAGCGAGATCTCGCAGTGGTGGTTGCGGCCGACGGAGAACAGGCGGTTGACGGGGAAGTGCGCGGTCTCGTCGCGCACGGGCAGGGATGCGACGGCGTGCGCACTTGGCGCCGCGCCGAGCGCTCGATATGATCGCGGCGTCCCGAGCACCCACGCCGGCCCCCTTTGGAACAACCCGCCCCACCCCTGTTGACGCCGGAGCACCTGGCCATGATGAATGCCGGCGTGTCCGTCATCGCCAGCAGTTGCGGACACGACCTCACGCCCAGCGTCATGCGCGCCGTGGGTGGCCAGGTGGGGGCAGGGGGGCGCCACGTCACGGTCTACCTCTGCCGCAGCCAGTCGGCGCAGCTGCTGGACGACGTGGCGCGCAGCGGGCGCCTGGCCGTGGTGTTCAGCCAGCCCAGCACCCACAAGACCGTGCAGCTCAAGACGCGCCACGCGCGCCTGCGCGAAGCGCGCGAGGACGACGTGCCGGTGCTGCGGCACTACCTGCGTGGCATGGAGCGCGAACTCACCCTGGTGGGTTACGGCCCGGTCTACGCCCGCGCCATGCTGGCGCACCGCCTCGACGACGTGGTGGCGATCGAGTTCGAGCCCGAGCAGGCCTTCGACCAGACCCCCGGCCTGCGGGCCGGCCAGCCGATCGCGGGGCGTGCATGAGCGCTGCGCCGGGCCGTTCCCAAGCAAGCTCGCACCGCAGCCTGCAGGGCGAAGGTGGTCCAGTGAGCGCCAGCCTGGCCGACGTGAGGCCCTGCCTCGAAGGCGCGGTCCCGGCCATGATGGCCACCACCGCGGCCAACGGCACGCCCAACGTGGCCTACATCTCGCAGGTCTATTACGTGGACGAGGGCCACGTCGCGCTGTCGTTCCAGTTCTTCAACAAGACGCGCCAGAATCTGCTGGCCCACCCGCGCTCGACGCTGCTGCTGATCAACCCGCTCGACGCGGTGTTCTACCGGCTGCACCTGCGCTACCTGCGCACCGAGGACCAGGGGCCGGTGTTCGAGAGCATGAAGGCGCAGCTGGCCGGCATCGCGTCGCACACCGGCATGGCCGAGGTGTTCCGCCTGCTCGGCTCCGACATCCACGAGGTGCTCGAGGTCGAGCGCCTGTCGCAGGAGCCGCTGGCCGAGGCCCTGCCGGCGCCGCCGCCGCGGCCCAACGCCCTGGCGGTGCTGCGCCGGGCCAGCGCGCGCCTGTCGGCCGCGCGCAGCCTGGGCGCCGTGCTCGACGCCACGCTCGACGTGCTGGCGCGGGAGCTCGCGATGCTCCACGCGATGGTGCTGATCCTCGACAGCGCCACGCAGCGTCTCTACACCGTGGCCAGCCGCGGCTACGCCACCTCGGGCGTGGGTTCGGAGATCGCACTGGGCGACGGCGTGATCGGCGTCGCCGCGCGCGAGCGCACGCCGGTGCGCATCGGGCACATGACCAGCGCCTACCTCTACAGCCGCGCCATGCGCGACAGCCTGGTGAGCGACGGCAGCGGTGGCCCGGCCGGTACCGACATTCCCTACCCCGGCCTGCCCGAGCCGCACAGCCAGCTGGCCGTGCCCCTGCTCTCGGCCGACCGCGTGATCGGCGTGTTGTTCGTCGAAAGCCCGGTGGACCTGCGGTTCAGCTACGAGGACGAAGACCTGCTGGTGGCGCTGGGCGGGCAGTTGGGCGTGGCGATCGACCTGATGCACGAGGCCGAGGCGCCCTGCGCCGCGCAAGCCCCCGAGGGCGGGGCGGCGGCGGTCGCGCCGCCGGTGCCCGCCGGCCCGGCGCTGCGCGTGCGGCGCTACCGCAGCAACGACAGCGTGTTCGTCAACAACACCTACCTGATCAAGGGCGTGGCGGGTGCCATCCTGTGGAAGCTGCTGCGGGACCGGCAGCGCGACGGCCGCAGCGAGTTCACCAACCGCGAGCTGCGGCTGGACGCCTCGCTGCGCCTGCCCGACGTGGCCGACAACCTCGAGGCGCGCCTGCTGCTCTTGCACCGCCGGCTGGCGGAGCAGTGCCCGCAGCTCTGCATCCGCAAGACCGGGCGCGGCTGTTTCCGCTTCGAGGTGCTGGGCCCGGTCGAGCTTGAGGACGTGGCTGCCTAGGCCACCATCAGGCCGGGCGCCGCCGCAAGACCGAGGCCGCGCGCGAGCTTGGCCCAGCCGCTCTGGTCGAGCAGGCCGCGCGCGGCCTCGGCCATGCCCTCGAACACCGGTGCCGGCGCGCCCGCGCGCATGCCCTGCATCATCTCCAGGCGCTCGGGCGCGTTGAGGTTCGGCAGCATCCAGCGCATCACCAGCGCCATTTCGGCCGGCGGGACCGTCGCGAGCAGCGCGTCGTGGATGCCGATCAGCTCGGCGTCGGTGTAGGCGGCCCACAGCGCGGTGTTGTGCACCGTTTCCTCGGTGTGCATGTGCTGCAGGTTGTCGGCCACGAACAGGGCCAGCGCCAGGTACAGGGCCTGCAGCGCAGTGGCGCGTTCGGCGGCATCGTGGCCGGGCAGGGCCTGGGCGGCGTCGCGCAGGTGGGCGATGTGGCGCAGATGGACCTCGTGGTCCTGCGCCACGGGCGCGCAGACGCCGGGGCAGCGCGCTTCGAGCGCGGGGTGCACGAAGCCGTTCTCGTGCGCCACGTGGTCGGCGCACAGTTCCATCAGCTCTTTCACCTGGGCCGCGGCGACGGCGACGTCCCGGTCGTCCGCGGGATCGGCCCGGCCGACGGTGAGCAGCGTGTCGGCCATGAAGGCGCGCAAGGCCTTGTGGATGCCGGCGTAGGGGTTGAAGCGGCCGAGACCGGTGCGCGCGGCAGCGGTGACGTGGGCCATTTCCAGGGCGTGGGATTGCATGGTGGTTCCTTTTTGCGGGCTTGGCCCGGCTCGTCTCGTGGTGATGGCCGCACCCCATGTGCAACACATCATGGCTGGCGAGTCTAGGCATCCGCGCCCAGGCGCGCCGCTAAATAGCGCTTAAGGGAACCGTAAAAAAACCTTAAACCGCCAGACACCCGGACGCGTCAGTCCAGGCTGCCGCGCACGCGGGCGCGCAGCTGCTTGACCTGTCCGCGCGTGGCCTTGCGGTCGAGCCGCCGCTGCGTCGAGCCGAAGGTCGGCCGGGTCGCCCGGCGCGCCTTGGGCACGGTGGCCACGCTGTCGACCAGCGCCTGCAGCCGCTGCAGCGCCTCGGCCTTGTTCTGCTCCAGGCTGCGGCTGGCCTGGGCCTTGATCACGATCACGCCTTCGGTGGTGATGCGCTGGTCGCTCAGCGCCAGCAGGCGCTCGCGCACCGCCTCGGGCAGGGAGCTGCCGTGGATGGCGAAGCGCAGGTGCACCGCGTTGGAGACCTTGTTCACGTTCTGCCCGCCCGCGCCTTGGGCGCGGATGGCGGTGAATACCACCTCGGCGGGATCGATGCGCACGCTCGGCATGCCGGCAGTGTGCCACGCGGGATAATTGCGCGATGGCATCGGACGGGTGGAAGCGGCAGCGCGTGGTGGTCGGCTTGAGCGGGGGCGTGGACTCCGCGGTGAGCGCGTACCTGCTCAAGCAGCAGGGCCACGAGGTCGTCGGCATCTTCATGAAGAACTGGGAAGACGACGATGACAGCGAGTACTGCAGCAGTCGCCAGGACTGGCTGGACGCCGCCAGCGTGGCTGACGTGCTGGGCATCGACATCGAGCACGTGAACTTCGCCGCCGAGTACAAGGACCGCGTGTTCGCCGAGTTCCTGCGCGAGTACCAGGCCGGGCGCACGCCCAACCCCGACATCCTCTGCAACGCCGAGATCAAGTTCAAGGCCTTTCTCGACCATGCCATGCGCCTGGGCGCCGAGAAAATCGCCACCGGCCACTATGCGAGGGTTCGCGAGCGCGCCGGCCGCCATGAACTGCTCAAGGGCCTGGACCCGCTGAAGGACCAGAGCTACTTCCTGCACCGCCTCAGCCAGGCGCAGTTGTCGAAGACGCTGTTCCCGGTGGGTGAGCTGCCCAAGACCGAGGTGCGGCGCATCGCCGCCGAGATCGGCCTGCCGAACGCGAAGAAAAAGGACTCCACCGGCATCTGCTTCATCGGCGAGCGCCCGTTCCGCGAGTTCCTCAACCGCTACATCGCCAAGGCGCCCGGCCCGATCAAGGACGAGAAAGGCCGCGTGCTCGGCCAGCACGTGGGCCTGAGCTTCTACACCCTGGGCCAGCGGCAGGGCCTGGGGATCGGCGGCGTGCGCGAAAAAGGCGCGCCGCGCGGCGGCGGCGACCATTCGCCGTGGTTCGTCGCGCGCAAGGACATGGCGAGCAACACGCTCTGGGTGGTGCAGGGCCACGACCACCCCTGGCTACTCACGAAGCGGTTGCGCGCGCAGGACGCGAGCTGGATCGCCGGCCACGCGCCCGAGGCGGGCGCCTACGCCGCCAAGACCCGCTACCGGCAGGCCGACGCGCCTTGCCGCTTCCAGCCCGACGATGGCTCGACCGGTTTCGCGCTGGATTTCACCGAACCGCAGTGGGCCGTGACGCCGGGCCAGAGCGCCGTGCTGTACGACGGGGAGGTGTGCCTGGGGGGCGGAATCATCGTGTGATTCCCCCTGCGCCTTCGGCGCTTCCCCTCCTCTCTGGCGCGCCGCTGCGCGGCGCTTGGAGGGGGGACGACATCTCGGGCCGGCGGAGCCGGACCCTCGCTGTCTCTGGGTTGTGTGCTGTCTCGCTTCGGAAGCGCCGCTTACTGGAACACCGAGCCGTCGGTCTGGATCAGGTCGAGCGGGTGACGCTGGCCGCGCAGGTGGTCTTCGATGCAGCGCAGCAGCAGCGGGCTGCGGTGCCGGTCGGCGCAGGCGCGGATTTCTTCGGGCGTCATCCACAGGGTGCGCACGATGCCCGTGTCGAGGGTGCGGCCGGCCACCGCGTCGCCCAGGTCGCCACAGAAGGCGAAGCGCAGGTAGGTGATGTCCTCGGCCGGCTGCGCGCCGTGCGCGGGCCGGTGGAAGCGCGAGAGGTATACGCCGACCAGCGCGGTGGGCGTGAACCGGTGCGTGGTCTCTTCGAGCGCTTCGCGCGCCACCGCCTCGGCCGGGCTTTCGCCCGGGTCGAGGTGGCCGGCCGGGTTGTTCAGGCGCAGCCCTTCGGGCGTGTGTTCTTCCACCAGCAGGAAGCGGCCTTGGCGCTCGATGACGGCGGCCACGGTGACGCTGGGTTTCCATCGCAGCAGGTCCATGGCGGCCCATTATGCTGGCCCGGCGCCGGCGAGGTCCTTCGATGCGGTGCAGTCCCGGTTTCGGGTAAGCTCGTTTGGATGTGCTGCCGGCCGAGGCAAAGGCTCCCGACGACCCGGTGTTCGAGATGGCGGACACCAGCCGGGTGTTCCTGCCGGCAGCAGGCGCCGCTTTCCGGCCGAACCCGAGAGGAAACCACGCAATGACGGAACCCACCGCACAACGTCCCTGGCTGAGTGCCTATCCCGAAGGCGTGCCCGCCGATATCGACGTGGCGCAGTACGATTCGCTGGTGCACCTGATGGAAGAGAGCTTCCGCAAGCACGCCGGCCGCACCGCCTACAGCTTCATGGGCAAGGACGTCAGCTTCGAGCAGACCGACAGCCTGTCGCAGGCCTTCGCGGCCTATCTCCAGGGCCTGGGCCTGGCCAAGGGCGACCGGGTGGCGATCATGATGCCCAACGTGCCGCAGTACCCGGTGGCGGTGGCGGGCATCCTGCGCGCGGGCCTGGTGGTGGTCAACGTCAATCCGCTGTACACGCCGCGCGAACTGGAGCACCAGCTCAAGGACTCGGGCGCCAAGGCGATCGTGATCATCGAGAACTTCGCGCACACGCTGCAGCAGTGCATCGCCGCCACGCCGGTCAAGCACGTGGTGCTCGCGGCCATGGGCGACCAGCTCGGCCTGCTCAAGGGCGCGCTGGTGAACTACGTGGTGCGCAACGTGAAGAAGCTGGTGCCGGCGTTCAGCCTGCCCCAGGCGGTGCGCTTCAACGACGCCATCGCCAAGGGCAGCCGCGGCACGCTCAAGCAACCCGAGATCCGGCCCGACGACATGGCCGTGCTGCAGTACACCGGCGGCACCACCGGCGTGAGCAAGGGCGCCGTGCTGCTGCACCGCAACGTGATCGCCAACGTGCTGCAGTCCGAGGCCTGGAACGACCCGGTGATGAAGCGGGTGCCGGCCGGCGAGCAGCCCACCAGCGTCTGCGCGCTGCCGCTCTACCACATCTTCGCCTTCACGGTGAACATGATGCTGAGCATGCGCACCGGCGGCAAGACGATCCTGATCCCCAACCCGCGCGACCTGCCGGCCGTGCTCAAGGAACTCTCCAAGCACACCTTCCACAGCTTCCCGGCCGTGAACACGCTGTTCAACGGCCTGGCCAACCACCCGGATTTCGGTACCGTCAACTGGCGCAACCTCAAGGTCTCGGTGGGTGGCGGCATGGCGGTGCAGAGCGCGGTGGCCAAGCTCTGGCTGGAGAAGACCGGCTGCCCGATCTGCGAGGGCTACGGCCTCTCGGAAACCAGCCCTTCGGCGAGCTGCAACCCCACCACCAGCACCGAATACACCGGCACCATCGGTGTGCCCCTGCCCAACACCTGGATGAAGTGCCTGGACGACGACGGTGCCGCGGTGCCCGTGGGCCAGCCGGGCGAGATCGCGATCAAGGGCCCGCAGGTCATGGCCGGCTACTGGCAGCGCCCGGACGAGACCGCCAAGGTCATGACGCCCGACGGCTACTTCAAGACCGGCGACGTGGGCGTGATGGACGAGCGAGGCTATTTCCGCATCGTCGACCGCAAGAAGGACATGGTGCTGGTCAGCGGCTTCAACGTCTACCCGAACGAAGTGGAAGACGTGGTCGCCCAGCTCGGGGGCGTGCTGGAGTGCGCCGTGGTCGGCGTGCCCGACGAGAAGTCGGGCGAGGCGGTCAAGCTGGTGATCGTGAAGAAGGACCTGGCCCTGACCGAGGCCCAGGTGCGCGACTACTGCCGCAACCAGCTCACGGCCTACAAGCAGCCCAAGGTGGTGGAGTTCCGCACCGAGCTGCCCAAGACCCCGGTCGGCAAGATCCTGCGGCGCGAGCTGCGCGACAAGACCACGGCGTAGTGCCAAAGAGCAGCGGACCCGGCCCGATCGCTCTCGTCGGTGCCCTGCAGGAGGAGCTCGCGGCCGTGCTCGGGCTCATGCCCGACGAGCAGCCGCAGACCTCGGGCGGGCGCGCGTTCTGGCGCGGCCACCTGCATGGCCGGGACGTGGTGGCCGTGCTGTCGGGGATCGGCAAGGTGGCCGCGGCCACCACCGCCACCGCGCTGATCGAGCGCTTCGGCGTGCAGCGCATCGTGTTCACCGGCGTGGCCGGCGGCCTCGCGCCCGGCGTGCGCGTGGGCGACGTGGTGGTGGCGCGGCAGTTCCTGCAGCACGACCTGGACGCCTCGCCCATCTTTCCGCGCCACGAGGTGCCGGGCTACGGCCGCGCCCGCTTCGACGCCGACCCGCGGCTGACCGACGCGCTCGCGCGCGCGGCCGAGCGCGCGCTGCGCCACTGGCCCGACCGGCTCGGCGCCGAGGCGGCCAGCGCCTTCGGCCTGCAGGCGCCGCGCCTGCACCAGGGCCTGTTGCTCAGCGGCGACCGCTTCGTCTCCACCAGCGCCGAGAGCGCCGCCCTGCGCCAGGCGCTGCCCGACGCCCTCGCGGTGGAAATGGAAGGCGCCGCTTTCGCCCAGGTCTGCCACGACTACGGCGTGCCCCTGGCCGTGGTGCGCACCATCTCCGACCGCGCCGACGACGACGCCCACGTGGACTTCCCCCGCTTCCTGCGCGAAGTGGCCAGCCCCTACAGCGCCGCCATTGTCGAGGCGCTGCTGGGCGCAGAACAGTGACCGCGCCGCCACCCTCACCCCAGCCCTCTCCCGCCAGCGGGAGAGGGAGTGAAGACACGGTAGCCGGAGCGAAATAGCCAAAAAGCCCAGAGACAGCGGGGGACGGCTTTGCCGGCCCGAGATGTCGTCCCCCCTCCAAGCGCCGCGCAGCGGCGCGCCAGAGAGGGGGGAAGCCGCAAAGCGGCGCAGGGGGGAGCCCCTATTTCAACCAGCCCCGCTTGCGGAAGTACAGCATCGGCACCACCGCGGACAGCACCATCAGCAGCAGCGCGAGCGGGTAGCCGTAGTGCCATTTCAGCTCGGGCATGAAGTCGAAGTTCATGCCGTAGCTGCTGGCCACCAGCGTGGGCGGCAGCAGCGAGACGCTGGCCACCGAAAAGATCTTGATGATCTTGTTCTGGTTGATGTTGATGAAACCGACCGTCGCGTCCATCAGGAAGTTGATCTTGTCGAACAGGAAGGCCGTGTGGCTGTCGAGCGAGTCGAGGTCGCGCAGGATCTGCCGCGCGTCCTCGAACTGCTCCGCGCTGAGCAGGCGGCTGCGCATCATGAAGCTCACCGCGCGGCGGGTGTCCATGACGTTGCGGCGGATGCGGCCCGACATGTCCTCGTGCCGCGCGATGGCCGACAGCGCGTCGCTCAGCAGGGTGTCCGAGGCGTTGCTGTTGAGCACCTTCTTGCTGACCATCTCGATCTCGTCGTAGATGCCCTCGAGCGTGTCGGCGCAGTACTCGGCGTCGGCGTCGAACAGCATCAGCAGCACGTCCTTGGCGTCCTCGATCAGGCCCGGCATGCGGCGCGCGCGCATGCGCAGCAGCCGGAACACCGGCACGTCCTCGTCGTGGATGGAGAACAGCACGCCCCGGCTCTTGAGCGCCTCGTTGTGCTCGTTGAGGATGAAGGCCACCCGCACCGCGCGCGGGTCCTCGTCGTCGTCGATCAGGAAGTCCGAGCGCACGTGCAGCTCGCCGTTGTCCTCCTCGAAGAAGCGCGCCGATTCCTCGATGTCGTCGTCCATCGCGTCTTCCGGGATCGACAGGCCGAAGTGCTGCTTGACCCAGCGCCGCTCCTCGGGCGTGGGGGCTTCCAGGTCGACCCAGATCGGCTTGAAGCGCGCGAGCTCCTCGAGCGATTCGATTTCTTCCTGGAACAGGCGGCCATTGGCCAGGGTGAAGACGTTGAGCATGGTGCGCTCCCGGCGAGACAAGGGTTCTGACGAAGGGCGAGCGAGGCGGGTGCTGCTTTCAGCCGGCCGGGCGCCCGATCCAGGTACTGCGCGGGAAGGAGCAGGGCCGAGAAAGGCCGTGCGCGCAGGTCAGACGTTCGCGGGAAAGGCTGAAAGCACACAACTGGGTGGCGTGCTTTCCATGAGGGGCTCCAACAAGTGCGGGACAACCCGGATTATGGCATCGCAGGCGCCGCGGCGTTGACCGTGGCCGGACCCAGAAACGCCAACAATTCGTCTTTTTTGCGCC
Source organism: uncultured Hydrogenophaga sp. (assembly GCA_964487025.1). Lineage (GTDB taxonomy): Bacteria > Pseudomonadota > Gammaproteobacteria > Burkholderiales > Burkholderiaceae_C > Hydrogenophaga. Next base: position 29,072 of record CAZAPJ010000019.1, on the reverse strand, counting down.
AGGCGTCGTGTTCGCCCAACTCGATCACGGCGTTGACGAAGCCGGGCTCGAACAGCAGGTAGCTGGCCAGCGCGGCGGCGCTGCCGGCCGAGCCGTGCGCCGTGTCCAGCGCGCCCAGGCCTGTCAGGGTGTTGCGGGTCGGCGCCGGCAGCTCGTGCAGGTGCTTGCGGGCCAGTTCGTCGAGCGAGAAGCTTGGCTGCAGGGCCAGCACCTCGACCGGACGGTAGGGCAGCGCGCGCGCCAGTTCGGGCGGCAGGCGAGCCAGGGTCTGGCTCACGCGCTGGGTCTGCTCCACGTCGGACTGCAGCGTGTCGTGGAACACGCTGGCCATCGCGTGGCCGGCGATGGTGCCGGCGGTGGGTTCGCCGTCGTTGTGCTGCCCGGCCATGCCGGCGCGCTGGGGCTGCCCGACGCCGATCACCAGGATGCGGCGCGCGCCGAACTGGATCGCCGGCGAGAGCGGGGAGAGTTGCCGCATGGAGCCGTCGCCGAAGTACTCCTTGTGGCCGTTCACCCACAGCGGCACCGCCGGAAAGATGAAGGGGATCGCGCTGGACGCCATCAGGTGCTCGATCGTGATGGGCTGGAAATCCGCGCGCCGGCCGGGGCGCTGCCAGGGTTGCACCGGATGGCTCGGCCGGGTCTGGCAGAAGGTCCAGTGCTCGCCGGTGGTGTAGCTGGACGCCGTGACGCCCAGCACGTGGAGGGTGCGCTGCGCCAGGGCCTGCTCGACGCTGCCCAGGTTGATCGCACGGTGCAGCGTGTCCACCAGCGGCAGCGTGTCCAGCAGGGCGCGGTGGCGCCGCACCTGGCGCGCCAGGGTCAGTCCGGCCACGACGCGGTTGGCCTTGACCCAGCCCGGGGCTTCCAGCCGGTACACCCGTTCCGAGCGCAGCCCGCTCCAGAAGCTGGCGAGCCGGGGCAGCGCTTCCAGACCGTGCACGGCGTGGCCGGCCAGGAAACTGGCGTTGAGCGCCCCGGCCGAGGTGCCGAACAGCCAGGGGAACGGGAACGCCGTCGAGGCGGATGGCGCAGGCGACGGCGGGCCGGACGACACGGGCGGCCGCCCGGCGAGCATAGCCGCGACCGCCTTGAGCACCCCAGCCTGGTAGGCGGTCCGGGCGCCGCCGCCCATCAGCACCAGCGCGCAACCGTCCGACCCGGTGTCCGGCCGGACCGGCAGCAGGGTGTTGTGCGTGATCAGGGTGTCGAGCGACAAATCGGGCAACCTCCGGTGGAGACTTCGGTTCCGGGGGCGATGGGCCGGGGAAGGCCGCGCAAAATCATGACACATCCTGTGAAAGGAGGTATGCCCTGGCAAGGTATGGCATGTTTTGTTGCGCCAACCGGCTTGCGCGGCACGGCGTTCATGGGCATAGTGGGCTCAAGGGATCCCCCTGGCCGCCGGGCCCGATGCCCGGACGGCCGTTGTGTCAACCTGAAGCAGATGGAGGCTCAAGCATGAATTTGATGATCAGCGGTGACAACCTTGTCGTGACACCCGCTCTGCGCGAATACGTCACCACCAAGCTGGGACGCGTGACCCGGCATTTCGATCAGGTGGTCGACATGAAGGTCTTGTTGACGGTCGACAACTCCACCGAAAAGGACCGCCGGCAGAAAGCCGAGTGCAACATCCATGTGAAGGGGCGCGACCTGTTCGCGACCAGCACCCATGCCGACCTGTACGCCGCGCTGGACGACCTGGCCGACAAGATGAGCCGCCAGGTGCAGGAGTACAAGGACCGGATCCAGGACCATCACCACCACAACGCCAAGCGCGTGGCGTAAGCGCCGCACGGCGCCGCTCTCCGCGACGGAGAGCGTGACGTATGTTGCATTGCAGCAAGCCGCTTGAAATGTCAAGCGGCTTTTTTGTGTCCACGGTCTAGTCAACGGTGCCCAACTGGGCATAATTTGCGGTCCGAAAGGGCCCACATGAACCGACTTTCAGCCATTTTGCCCGCTGCGCAAGTGCTTGTGAGCGTGGATGCCACGAGCAAGAAGCGTGCTTTCGAGGAAGCGGGCCTGCTCTTCGAAACCCTGCATGGGCTCAACCGGGCGCTCATCACCGACAGCCTGTTCGCCCGCGAGCGGCTGGGTTCGACCGGCCTGGGCCATGGCGTGGCGATTCCCCATGGCCGCATCAAGGGGCTCAAGCAGCCGCTGGCGGCCGTGTTCCAACTGGCCAATCCGATCGGTTTCGATGCGCCCGACGAGCTGCCGGTGCAGCTCATGATTTTCCTGCTCGTGCCCGAGGCGGCCACGCAGAAGCACCTGGAGATCCTCTCCGAGATCGCCGAGCTGCTCAGCGACGGCGCCCTGCGCGAGCAGATGAAGACGGCCGGCGACGCCGCTGTGCTGCATGGCCTGATCACGTCCTGGCAGTCGGCCCACGCGGCTGTGGGATGAAGCCGACCGTCGTCAGCGCCGACGTCCTGTTCGAGGACCACCGGGATGCCCTGAAGTGGCAGTGGATCGCCGGGCTCGGGGCGTCCGAGCGGCGGTTCGACGAGGTGGCGGTGCGGGCGGCGCGCTCGGGCGCCGACTTGGTCGGCTACCTGAATTACATCCACCCCTATCGCGTCCAGGTGTTCGGCGAGCGCGAGGTCGCGTACCTCACCAGCCCGAACGAGGACGACAACCGCCGGCGCGTGGCGCGCATCGTGACCCTGGAGCCGCCGGTGCTCGTGGTCGCCGACGGACAGACCGCGCCCGATGCGCTGACGGCGATGTGCGAGCGGGCGCAGATCCCGATGTTCGCCACGCACGAGTCGGCGGCCTTCGTCATCGACGTGCTCAGGGCCTACCTGTCGCGCCATTTCGCGGACCGCGCGTCCATGCACGGCGTGTTCATGGACATCCTCGGCATGGGGGTGCTGATCACCGGCGAGTCGGGCCTCGGCAAGAGCGAGCTGGGGCTGGAGCTGATTTCGCGCGGCCACGGGCTGGTGGCCGACGATGCGGTGGACCTCTACCGCATCAACCAGACCAGCATCGAGGGCCGCTGCCCCGAACTGCTGCAGAACCTGCTGGAAGTGCGCGGCATCGGCCTGCTCGACATCAAGGCCATCTTCGGCGAGACCGCGGTGCGCCGCAAGATGCGCCTGCAGCTCATCGTGCACCTGGTGCGGCGCGAGACCATGGAGCGCGACTACGAGCGCATGCCGCATGAGCCGCTCTACCAGGACGTGCTCGGCGTGCCGGTGCGCAAGGCCGTGATACAGGTGGTGGCGGGCCGCAACATCGCCGTGCTGGTGGAAGCGGCCGTGCGCAACACCATCCTGCAACTGCGCGGCATCGATACCTACCAGGAGTTCGTCGCACGCCATCGGGCGGCCATGGCGCGAGGGGAGTAGGGGGACTCCCCCCTGCGCCGCTGACGCGGCTTCCCCCCTCTCTGGCGCGCCGCTGCGCGGCGCTTGGAGGGGGGACGACAGCTTGGGCCGGCGGAGCCGGACCCTCGCTGTCCCTCGGTTAAAGCCTCTTCACTCGTTGCGGATCGCGCTCCGGTCAGCGTGGGCCGGCGGGTGCCGGGCTGTTGCTGACTCTGTAGGGGCAGGCGGGCTTGCTGCAGTTGGCGTAGAGCGAGAGCGCGTGCTCCTGCAGCACGAAGCCGCGGGTCTTGGCCACCATTTGCTGGCGCTTTTCGATCTCGGGGTCGAAGAATTCTTCCACCCGGCCGCAGTCCAGGCAGACCAGGTGGTCGTGGTGCTGGCCTTCGTTGAGCTCGTAGACCGCCTTGCCCGACTCGAAATTGCTGCGAGTGAGCAGGCCAGCCTGCTCGAACTGCATCAGCACCCGGTACACCGTGGCCAGCCCGATGTCGGACCGCTCGTCCAGCAGCACGCGGAACACGTCCTCGGCCGTCATGTGGCGCTGTTGGGCGTTCTGGAACACTTCCAGAATCTTCAATCGGGGCAGCGTGGCCTTGAGCCCCGTGCTCTTGAGTTCCTCGATATTGGTCATGGCGGCGGGGTGGGGCAACCGGTTGGAAGGCATCCGGGAGGCGTTCGCAAGCCCGGGACTACTAACTACTACAATGGCCGGATCATATCGCCAGCGTCCCGCGCCTGTCGCAATGTCCCCCGAATTCGGTGCGGCACGCCCGCTGCGCTCACCCGGTACGTTCACGACCAACATGCACCCGTCCGACTTCCCTGGCGCCTGCGCCAAGACCCTCCGTTCCCGCCGGTTCCGGGCCCCGGGCGCCGCGCTGATGGCGTTCGCGCTGGCGGGGCTGCTGGGCGCCTGTTCCAGCGTGGGCGACGGCACCTACGGCCTGACCCGCCTGGTCACGCCGTACAAGATCGACATCCTGCAGGGCAATGTGGTCACGCGCGAGCAGGCGCAACTGCTCAAGCCCGGCCTGTCGCGCGCCCAGGTGCGCGACGTGCTGGGCTCGCCGCTGCTGGCCAGCGTTTTCCACGCCGATCGCTGGGACTACGTGTTCACCTTCCAGCGCCAGGGCCAGGCGTCCCAGCGGCGCGCGCTCTCGGTGTTCTTCAAGGACGACGTGCTGGAGCGCGTCGAGGCCGATGAACTGCCCAGCGAGGTCGAGTTCGTGGCCTCGCTCGATGCGCGCCGCAAGCCGGGCAAGGTGCCGCCGCTGGAGGCCACGCCCGAGCAGCTCGAGGCATTTCAGGAGCGCAATCCCGTGACCCCTGCGACTGCGCCGCCCGTCGTGCCGGCCGGGGCCGACTACCCGCCGCTGGAAGGCGGCGCGCCATGACGGCCGCCACCGCCGCCGCTGTCCCCTGGCGCGTCTGCGTGGCCGGCGCCAGCGGGCGCATGGGCCAGATGCTGGTGGAGGCCGTGCGCGCCAGCGGCGACTGCGTGCTGGCGGGCGCGCTCGACATCGCCGGCAGCCCGGCCATCGGCCAGGACGCCGGCGCCTTCGCCGGGCAGGCCTGCGGCGTGGCGATCACCGCCGACCTCGCGCAGGGCCTGGCCGCCAGCCAGTACCTGATCGATTTCACCCGCCCCGAGGGCACCCTGGCGCATCTGCGCGAATGCGTGAAGCACGGCGTGGGCGCGGTGATCGGCACCACCGGTTTTTCCGAGGCGCAGAAAGCCGAGATCGCCGCCGCGGCGCGGCAGATCCCGATCGTCATGGCGCCCAACATGAGCGTGGGCGTGAACGTGACGCTCAAGCTGCTGGAGATGGCGGCCAAGGCGCTGTCCACCGGCTACGACATCGAGATCGTCGAAACCCACCACCGCCACAAGGTCGACGCGCCCAGCGGCACGGCGCTCAAAATGGGCGAAGTGATCGCCGCCGCGCTCGGGCGCGACCTGAAGGACTGCGCGGTCTACGGGCGCGAGGGCATCACCGGCGAGCGCGATCCCTCGACCATCGGCTTTGCCGCGGTCCGGGGCGGCGACATCGTGGGCGACCACACGGTGCTGTTCGCCGGCACCGGCGAGCGCATCGAGATCACGCACAAGGCCGCCAGCCGGGCCACCTACGCACAGGGCAGCCTGCGCGCGGTGCGGTTCCTGGCGGCCGGCCGGCCGGCCGGGCTGTACGACATGTTCGACGTGCTCGAGTTGAGATGACTCCCCCCTGCGCCGCTGACGCGGCTTCCCCCCCTCTCTTGCGCGCCTTCGGCGCTTGGAGGGGGGACGACATCTCGGGCCGGCGGAGCCGGACCCTCGCTGTCTCTGGGTTTTGCGTCGCCTCGCTTCGCTCGCTCCTGTGGTGCGTGTCTTCGCTCCCTCTCCCGCTGGCGGGAGAGGGTTGGGTGAGGGCGGCAGCGTGGCAAGCCGGTTTGGATACCTGAATTGAACGGCAGCGCGGGTCAGGGCCTTTTGCAGACGCTGGCGCAGGCCGATGCGCTGGGCCGTGCGGTGGCGGTGCTGCTGCTGGCGATGTCGGTGGCGAGCTGGGTCGTGATCCTCTGGAAGGCCTGGCTGCTGCGCCGCGCGGCTGCCTGCGTGGACCTGTCCACGGCGGCGTTCTGGCAGGCCAGCGACCTGGACGACGCGCAGCGCCGGCTGGACGCCTTCGATCCGCAGCGCGTCGTGCTGCCCCTGCTGCAGGCCGCGCGCGGGCTGGACGACGCCTTGCCCCACACCCTGGCCGCGGCGGGCGATCGCTCGCAGCAGCTCACGCGCGTGCTGCGCGACGCGCTGCACCGCGTGCTGCACCGGCTGCAGTACGGGCAGGTGCTGCTGGCCACGGTGGGCTCGACCGCGCCGTTCGTGGGCTTGCTCGGTACGGTCTGGGGCGTCTACCACGCGCTCATCGGCATCGGGCAGGACGGCCCGTTCCGCATCGAGCAGGTGTCGGGCCCGGTGGGCGAGGCGCTGGTGATGACGGCGGCCGGGCTGGCGGTGGCGATTCCCGCCGTGCTGGCCTACAACGTGCTGGGCCGGCGCGTCGCGCGCATCGAGGCCGAGCTCGAGGGCTTTGCGCGCGACCTGCGCGAGCTGATGGCGGCGTCGGCCCCTGCCGGCGGCGGCCGCCCGCGCAGCGCCGGGGCGCGGCGCGCGGCAGCGGGCGAGCCATGAGTTTCGGCCGGCTGGAACGCGCGCCGGGGCACCGGCCGATGAGCGAGATCAACGTCACGCCGCTGGTGGACGTGATGCTGGTGCTGCTGGTGGTGTTCATCATCGCGGCGCCCCTGATGGCCGGCCGCCTGGCGCTGGAGCTGCCCAAGGCGCCGCTGCCGGCCGAGGCGGGGGATCGCGCTGGCGTTTTCGTGTCGATCGAGGTCGATGCCCAGGGGCAGGTGCACTGGGACGGACAGGCCGTGGAGCCACAGGCGCTGGCGCAGCGCCTGCAGGCGGCCGCCCGGCACGATCCCGCCACCGAGCTCCAGTTGCGGGCCGATACCGCCGTGCCCTATGGCCGGGTGCTGGCGCTGATTGCCCAGGCCCAGGCCGCCGGGCTCGCGCGCATCGGCTTCGTGGCCGATCCCGCCGACTCTGCCGGCGCATCGGCAGGCGGGCGCTGAGTGCGTCAGCGGCTGGTCGTACTCCACGGCCGGCCTAAAATCCAGCATCTTTCTTCGCGCCCGCCCGCGCACTGACTGTTTTCGTTTCCTGTCACCGTTCCTCCGGCCGGCCCGGATCCCTGGTTCATGCAAGAAAAATACGCCCACCAAGAAGTCGAGCGCGCCGCGCACGTCCACTGGAACGCCACCGATGCCTACCGCGTGGGCGAGGACGCGGGCCGCAAGAAGTTCTATGCCTGCTCGATGCTGCCGTACCCCAGCGGCAAGCTGCACATGGGCCACGTGCGCAACTACACCATCAACGACATGCTCACGCGCCAGCTGCGCATGAAGGGCTACAACGTCCTCATGCCCATGGGCTGGGACGCCTTCGGCCTGCCGGCGGAGAACGCGGCCATCAAGAACCAGGTGCCGCCCGCGAAGTGGACCTACGACAACATTGCCTACATGAAGCGGCAGATGCAGGCCATGGGCCTGGCCATCGACTGGAGCCGCGAGGTCGCCACCTGCTCGCCCGACTACTACCACTGGAACCAGTGGCTGTTCCTCAAGATGCTCGAGAAGGGCATCGCCTACCGCAAGACCCAGGTGGTGAACTGGGACCCGGTGGACCAGACCGTGCTCGCCAACGAACAGGTCATCGACGGCCGCGGCTGGCGCACCGGCGCGCTGGTCGAGAAGCGCGAGATCCCGGGCTACTACCTCAACATCACCGCCTACGCGGGCGAGCTGCTCGACCACGTGCAGATCGGCAACCCCAAGGCCACGCTCAGCGGCTGGCCCGACAAGGTGCGCCTGATGCAGGAGAACTGGATCGGCAAGAGCGAGGGCGTGCGCTTTGCCTTCCCCCATGACATCAAAGCTGCGGACGGTGCGCTGATCGGCGACGGCCGGATGCACGTGTTCACCACGCGCGCCGACACCATCATGGGCGTGACCTTCTGCGCCGTGGCGCCCGAGCACCCGCTGGCCTTGCACGCCGCGGCGAGCGATCCGAAGCTGGCGGCCTTCATCGAAGAATGCCGGAAGGGCGGCACCACCGAGGCCGAGCTGGCCCTCAAGGAAAAGGAAGGCCTGCCCACGGGCCTCGCGGTGACGCACCCGCTCACGGGCGCCGAGGTGCCGGTGTGGGTCGGCAACTACGTGCTCATGAGCTATGGCGATGGGGCTGTGATGGGGGTGCCAGCCCACGACGAGCGCGACTTCGCGTTCGCGCTCAAGTATGGGCTGCCGATCCGGCAGGTGGTGGGGCTTGCTCCGGAGGCCCCTGCCGCGGACTCCCCGGTGTTCGATGCGACGCGCTGGCAGGACTGGTATGCGGACAAGCAGGGACTGGTGTGCGTGAACTCCGGCGTACTCGATGGTTTGCCTTACAAGGCCGCGGTCGACAAGGTGGCCGAACTGCTGGCGGCCCAGGGCCTGGGCGAGAAGAAGACCACCTTCCGCCTGCGCGACTGGGGCATCAGCCGCCAGCGCTACTGGGGCACGCCGATCCCCATCATCCATTGCGACGAGCACGGCGCGGTGCCGGTGCCCGAGAAGGACCTGCCGGTGGTGCTGCCCGAGGACTGCGTGCCCGATGGCAGCGGCAACCCGCTCAACCGGCACGAGGCGTTCCACGCCGGCGTGACCTGCCCGGTGTGCGGCAAGCCCGCGCGGCGCGAGACCGACACCATGGACACCTTCGTGGACTCGTCCTGGTACTTCATGCGCTACTGCGACCCCACCAACGACGAACAGATGGTCGCCGGCGGCGCCGACTACTGGATGCCGATGGACCAGTACATCGGCGGCATCGAGCACGCCATCCTGCACCTGCTGTACGCACGCTTCTGGACCAAGGTGATGCGCGACCTGGGCCTGGTGAAGGTGGACGAGCCCTTCACCCACCTGCTCACGCAGGGCATGGTGCTCAACCACATCTACAGCCGCCGCAACGAGAAGGGCGGCAAGGACTACTTCTGGCCGCACGACGTGGAGAACGTGCTCGACGAGGGCGGCAAGGTCGTCGGCGCCAAGATCAAGCATGCCGTGGGCGGCCTGCCCGCGGGAACGCCGATCGACTACGAGGGCGTGGGCACGATGTCCAAGTCCAAGAACAACGGCGTCGACCCGCAGGACCTGATCGAGAAGTACGGTGCCGACACCGCGCGCCTGTACACCATGTTCACCGCGCCGCCCGAGGCCACGCTGGAGTGGAACGACGCGGCGGTGGAGGGCAGCTACCGCTTTCTGCGCCGCGTCTGGGGCTATGGGCACAAGCTCGCGCAGGCCGGGGTGAGCGGCGCGCACGGCGCGGCGGTGCAGGCGGCGGCAGCGGCTTCGCTGTCCAAGGCCGCCAAGGCGCTGCGGCTGGAGATCCACACCGTGCTCAAGCAGGTGGACTACGACTACCAGCGCATGCAGTACAACACCGTGGTGTCGGGCGCGATGAAGATGCTCAATGCACTGGAAGACTACAAGGAGGCGCAGGGCTCGCCCGGCGACCACGCGGCGTTGGCCGAGGGCTTCGGCATCCTGCTGCGCGTGCTCTACCCGGCCACGCCGCACATCACGCACGCGCTCTGGAGCGGCCTTGGCTACGCCGGCGAGCTGCTGGACGCGCCCTGGCCCCAGGCCGATGAAGCCGCGCTGCAGCGCGACGAGCTCGAGCTGGTGCTCCAGGTCAACGGCAAGCTGCGCGGCAGCGTGACCGTCGCGGCGGACGCCGACAAGGCGGCCATCGAGGCCGCCGCGCTGGCGAGCGAGGCGTTCGTGAAGCACGCGGCCGGCGCGGCGCCGAAGAAGGTGGTGGTCGTGCCGGGCCGCCTGGTCAATATCGTGATTTGAGGCATTTGATTGATGAGGACGGCTTGGCCATGATGACGAAGGCGCTTCGCCACCCCGATCCCATGGGCCGCCGCGCCGTCCTGTGCGGGGCGGCCGCCGCCGCCGCATCGCTGGGGCTCGCGGGCTGCGGTTTTGCGCTTCGCAAGGCGCCGACCTTCGCCTTCCAGTCGGTGCGCATCGTGGGCAGCGAGAGCACGCCCGTGGCGCGCGAGCTGCGCGAGGCGATGCGGGCCAGCGGGCTCGAGGTGCACTCGGCCAGCGCGGCGCCGCCGGCCGGGCAGCCGGCGCAGGTGGTGCTGGCGGTGCAGGTGGTGCTGGCGGTGCTGACCGACCAGCGCGAGCGCGCGGTGGTGGGCCTGACCGCGGCCGGCCAGGTGCGCGAGCTGCAGTTGCGCACGCGCTTCGGGTTCCGCCTGCTCAGCGTCAGCGAGAAAACCCTGATCGAAGACACCGAGCTGCTGCTCGAGCGCGACATCAGCTTCAGCGAGACCAACGTGCTGGCCAAGGACGCCGAGGAGGCGATGCTGTTCCGCGACATGCAGAGCGACATCGTGCAGCAGGTGATGCGCCGGCTGGCGGCCGTCAAGACCCTATAGGGAGGCGGCCCGATGCAGATCGCCGCGCCGCAGCTCGCCGACCACCTGGCCAAGGGGCTCAGGAGCCTGTACACCCTGCACGGCGACGAGCCGCTGCTGGTGCAGGAGGTGGCCGACGCGATCCGTTCGGCCGCGCGCGAACAGGGCTACACCGAACGCACGGTGCACACGGTGGCCGGCGCCCATTTCGACTGGGGCGCCGTGCTGGCCAGCGGCGGCTCGATGAGCCTGTTCTCGGACAAGCAACTGATCGAGGTCCGGATCCCCTCGGGCAAGCCGGGCAAGGACGGCTCGCCGGCCCTGCAGCAACTGGCCGAGGCCGCGCAGGGCAGCGGCGGCGACAGCACGCTCACGCTGGTGATCCTGCCCCGGTTGGACATGGCGGCGCAGAAGAGCGCCTGGTTCGCCGCGCTGGATCGCTGCGGCGCCACCGTGCGCCTCGATCCGGTCGACCGCAAGGCGCTGCCGCAGTGGATCGCGCAGCGCCTGCAGCGCCAGGGCCAGCGCGTGGCGGCCGGGGAAGAGGGCCAGCGCACGCTGCAGTTCTTCGCCGACCGGGTCGAGGGCAATCTGCTGGCCGCGCACCAGGAGATCCAGAAGCTGGCCCTGCTGCACCCGGCGGGCGAGCTGTCCTTCGACCAGGTGGAAGCCGCGGTGCTGAACGTGGCGCGCTACGACGCCTTCAAGCTCGCCGAGGCCGTGCTCGGCGGCCAGGTGCAGCGGGTGCAGCGCATGCTCGATGGCCTGCAGGCCGAGGGCGAGGCACCCGTGCTGGTGCACTGGGCGCTGTCGGAAGACATCCGCACGCTGCACCGCGTGCGCACCGCGCTCGACGCGGGCCGCCCGCTGCCCATGGCGCTGCGCGAGAACCGGGTCTGGGGCGTGAAGGAAAAGCTCATGGAGCGCGTGCTGCCGCTGCTGAACATCGCCACGCTCACGCGCTGGCTGGACGACGCGCACACCGTGGACGGCATCGTCAAGGGCCTCAAGGTCCCCAACTGGCCGGCCGATCCGTGGCAGGCGCTGCAGCAGCTGGCCATGAAGATGACCATCACCCCCCTGCGCCGCTGACGCGGCCCGGCCGCTACCTGAGCGCGGCCAGCGCCCGTTCATCCTGCGCGAACCGCCCCACCAGCGCCTTGCGCGTCCGCCGGCTGCGCTCGGCATCGCACGAGCGCGTTTCCTGGTTGTCCATGTGCGCGATGCCTAGTGGCGCCACGAGCGGCTTGCGGCCGGTGCAGGCGCCGCGGCGGGCGAGCCAGAGGCGCACGTCCTGGGGCAGCGAGGGGTCCTGCGCGCCGAACGCCTTTTCCAGGCGTTCGGAAAAGCTCTCATGGTCGCGGAAGCAGTCGGCGCTGCCGCGATGCCACGCCGTGGCCGTGCCGTCCTGGTAGAGACACACGGTGTAGGCCGCGCGGTCCTGGCGTTGCGCCTGCGCGGCGGCGAGGCTGTCGTAGAAGTGGATCGCGATGTCCTCGTCGTTCATGTTCATGCGCGGATCGTGCTGCTCCAGCACCGCCCACGCGGCCTGGCGGAACGCGTCCGATCCCGGGGGCAGCTTCGCGTAGTAGAAGACCCGCGCGTCGCCGCGCGTTTCCGCGGCGTGCGTGCCCGTATACACGAACGGGTTGCGCTGGCGCGGATCCGCCTGCAGCGAGGTCGCCGCGTAGAGGGCCGGGATCGCCAGCGGCATCAGCAGCGACACGGCCCACTCCTGCATGCCCGCCGGCCAGCGGCCGCCGGCCATGCCGATGAAGAGCTGCGCGATCGCGCAGTCGGAGGCGATGAAGAGGCCAAGCGGCATCGGCTGCCAGAGCCGGGCGCCGGTGGTGCCGTCCGCCGTGGCCGCGAGGTGGAGCTGGTTCAGGTCCAGCAGCATGGCGAGGCCGACCAGCATGCCCGCGAGCAGCAGGCCCCGCACCCAGCCTCCCCGTTTTCCGGCCCAGGGCTGGCTGAAGACGACCAGCGACACCACGATGAAGGACGGCAGGTGGAACACGCCGCCCGCGACGGGGAACGGCACCAGGTAGTCGGCCCACGCGCTGCCCGATCCCCAGATGCCCTTCCAGCCCAGCGCACCGGCGATGGCGGCGGGCGCGACCCAGGCGACGAAGGCCCAGAGCAGGAGGACGGCTTTGCGGCGGTCCATCGTCACGCGGGGCGAAGGGCCTTGCTCAATCGCATGCCGCGAGCTCGATGATCGCGAACCCGTCCTCCTGCACCGCTGCCTGCACCGCCTCCGTTGCGTGCTCCATGTGGCAATAGCGGCATTCCTCCGCGCGCAGCGTCTCGGCGGGTACGCCCTTGGCTTCCAGGTAGATCCGGCCGAAGCGCAGCACCTGTTCGTGGTCCTGCTTGCCCTCGTCGGGCACCAGGATGTCGAAGTGCATGCGGCGCCCGTCGGGGCGGATGACGTGGGTGTCGAACACGGCGATTTTCATGGGCGGGGCCTCCTGGCGGCATCGTTTCGTTGCGGGAGCCAGTGTCGCGCCGCGCCGCCGGGAACGGGCATCCGATCGTCCAGAAGATCTTGCCGTTCGTCTTCGTTCATGGCGCGGCGTCGGCGGTCTTCAGCCAGGCGCGCGGCGGGTGGCCCGCCACCTGCGCGAAGGCGCGCGAGAACGCGGCGGGGCTGGCGTAGCCCAGTTCGTCGCTGACGTGCTTGACCGCCGCGCCGTTGCGCAGCGAGGCCTGCGCGAGCGAGACGCGCCAGCGCAGCAGGTACTCGCCCGGCGTGACGCCGAGCGTGGCCTTGAAGTCCGCGGCGAAGGCGCTGCGCGACATGCCGGCCTCGCGGGCCATCCGCTCCAGCGACCAGGCCTGACCCGGGTGTTCGTGCACCGCGGTGAGGGCGCGCGCGAGCTTGGGGTGCGACAAGCCGTGCAGCAGGCCGGCCGGGAGACGGCCGCCGCCGTGCTCGCCGGGCTGGTCCAGCAGCCAGCGCAGCATCTGCAGCAGCAGCACTTCGAACAGGCGGTTGGCCAGCAGGCGCTGGCCGCAGCGCAGGCGCTCGGTCTCGGCGAACAGCAGTGCCAGCGTCTGGGCGATGCCCTCCACGTCCGCGATGCGCAGGGCCAGCAGGGGCGGCAGCGCCTGCACCAGCGGGTGCTTGGGGCCGCCGTCGAAATGCAGCGTGGCGCAGACGAAATCGCTGCCGTCGCTGGGCGCGTTGTGGAACTGGTGTTCGAGCGGGCGCGGATAGAACAGCAGCGTGGGTTCGTCGAGCGCGAGCCGGCGCGGCGCGCCCTGGTGCCCGCCGCGGTGCGTGACCACCATGCTGCCGTGGCGCAGCACGTGCAGGAAGGCGCGGCCCGGTTCCGCCGCGAAGCGCGTGACGCCGCACAGCGGCCCGGCATGGAACAACTCGGCGTGGACCCGGAAGCGCTCGAACAAGGCCGAGAGGCGATCGACCGTCGGCGCGGGAATGTCGGAGGCGGAGGGCGCTGCCATGGATGAATGGAAGCATATCGTGGACTGAATGATGCAAATGGTACATCGATGCGGCCCACACTGGCAGGGCTCTTTCGGGCTTTGTTCATCCACTTCACAGGAGTCCTGCCATGTCTCGCGTTCCCCTCATCGACCGATCCCAAGCCAGCGCCGACCGCCGGGCGCTGCTCGACGACATCCATGCGGCCTTCGGCACCACGCCGAACATGTTCCGCGCCGTGGCCAACTCGCCCGCGGCGCTCAAGAGCATGTGGGGCTTCTTCGGCGCCCTGGGCGGCGGCACGCTGGGGCCCCGGCTGGGCGAGCAGATCGCGGTCGCGGTGGCCGACCGCAACGCCTGCGAATACTGCCTGTCGGCCCACACCCTGCTGGGCCAGAACGCGGGCGTGAGCGCGGAGGACATGGCGGCGGCGCAGGCGGGCCGGTCCGCCGACCCCAGGACCCAGGCCGCGCTGCGCTTCGCGCTCCAGTTGGTCGAGGCGCGCGGCCGCGTCGGCGAGGCCGACGTGCAGGCGCTGCGCGATGCGGGCTTCGGCGACGAGGCGATCGTCGAGATCCTGGCCCACGTGGCCCTGAACCTGTTCACCAACTACGTGAACGTGGCGTTCGCGGTGCCGGTGGACTTCCCCGCGGTGAAGCTGCGCCGGCCGGCTTGACCCGGCGGCGGGCAAGGGCATGGGCCGTCCCGCGCACCTGGCCGACAATGTGCCGTCCGGTCCGGATGTCCACAGGAGTGCCGCTGCGATGACCCATGCCCCGACCTTCGCCTTGACCCTCGCCCTGTCCCTTGCCCTGGGGTTTCCCGCGCCGTCGGCCCGGGCCGAGGAGGTCGGCTCGGTCGACACCGTGTTCAAGTTCTTCGGGCCGGACCACAAGATCGTGGTCGAGGCGTACGACGACCCCGACGTGAGCGGCGTGACCTGCTATGTCTCGCGCGCCCAGACCGGCGGCCTGAAGGGCGCCCTCGGCGTGGCCGAGGACAAGTCGGAGGCGTCGATCGCCTGTCGGCAGGTGGGTCCGATCGCCTTTCCCAAGCCGATCCGGATCCAGGAGGAGATCTTCAGCGAGCGCATCAGCCTGGTCTTCAAGCGGCTGCGCATCGTGCGCATGGTGGACCCGCAGCGGCACACGCTGGTCTACCTCACCTACTCGGACCGGGTGATCGAAGGCTCGCCGCAGAACTCGGTCGCGGTGGTGGCGGTGGACCGCGCGACGGCGATTCCGTTGCGCTGACCAGCGCGCCAGCCCTCTGGACCAGCCCGGGAACTGGCCCTAGTATCGGGGCCGGCCGGTGGCCTGCCGGCGTTTCCATGTCCCGCCATGCCCATTCGCCACCGCCACCTGCCCTGCCTCCGGTTCTTCCTGGCCTGCCTGGTCTGTTGGGCCGGCGCCGCCCTGCTGCGGCCCGCACTGGCTCAGCAGCCGAGCGACGAGGCCTTGCGCGCGCTGCCGCCGGCCCGGCAGGTGGTGGAGGACATGGTGCGCAGCGGCGCCGGCGACCGCGACGGCGCGGCGCGGGCCACGGCGGCGCTCGATGTGTTCACCAGCGTGGTCACCGGCCTGGCCGGCCCGCGTGGCAAGGCCCAGCAGTTCACGCCGGCCGAGCGGGCCCGGCTCGATGAATACGCCCGGGCGCGCGACGCGCTGTGGAAGCGCGAGTTCGAAAGCCAGCCCGCATGCGACCACGACAACTGCGCGCGCTACCTGTATTCGCGCTGTGCGCAGGGCTACGTGTTCTCCGCGCCGTTCTACCGCGAACTGATGGACCGCTACCTGCCGCCGGACTGGCAGGCGCGCCACGTGCCGCGCCTGCAGGGGCAGCTCTGGAAGACGGCGCTGGGGCTGCCGGCGGGTACGCGGGCCCCGGCCGAGATGGGCGCGCGCCTGCCCTGCGCGGGCGCGGCCCAGGCGGCGCTGGCCGCGGTGCGGAACCCGCCGTCGTCCTTCGAGGCGCTGGCGCAGCAGGTGTTCGGGCCGCGCGCCAGCCTGTCGAATCCGCGCTTTCGCGCGTTCCTGGACCAGGCGGCGCCCGCGCTGGGCATCGGGCTGGCCCTGCTGGCGCTGTGGCTGCTGGGCTATGCGCGCCAGTTCGCACGGCGCGTCACCTTGGATGCGGCGGATCCGCTGCAGATGAAAACCTCGCCGCCGCAGGACCTGCACGTGGCCACGGGCCTGGTGCTGGGCGCGAGCAAGGGGATCGAGACCACCACCACGACCTACACCCAGGACCACCGCGTGACCGGCACCAGCAGCCGCAGCGTGGTGCACGACCAGTTCTTCATCCAGTCGGCCGACGGCCGCGAGACCGCGGTCAGGCTCCTGGGGGTGGACGTGGCGGTGCGCGATGGCCACCTGATGTCGGCGGTCTGGAGCGCGTCCAAGGGCAAGGACACGGGCCCCTACCTGCTGCTGCGCAACCACACGCTCCAGCGCAGCATCCATTTCGACGAGAACCAGCGCCTGCTGCTCGGCGTGCGCCGCCGCTACCTGTGGCTGACCTTCTTCACGCTGGCGGGGCTGATCGCCTTCCTGGCGCTGAGCGTCGACTGGTGGCTGGGCGGCAGCGGCGCCCAGGTGATCGTGTTCACGCTCGGGCCGCTGGGCCTGCTGGCCTTCCTGGCGATGGGCGTGGCGCAGGGGCTGGCCACGCGCGCGCGCCTGCGCGGCCTGCGCCGCCAGCTCGACGAGCGCCTGGTGCCCGAGCTCGACCGGCGGGCCGCCGGCATGCACGTGGTGGGGGCCGGGGGCTTTTCGAGGGCATCCTGAGCCCGGATACGGGTGCCGGTGCGAAAATCCCGCCCATGAACGCCACCAACACCACCGAACTCATGAACGCCCTGGGGCAGCAGGCCCTGGCGGCCTCGCGCCGGATGGCCAAGGCCGGCGCGGCGGCCAAGGGCAGCGCCCTGCGCCGCCTGGCCGCGCTGCTGCGCGAGAGCGTGCAGCCGCTGGCGGTGGAGAACGCGAAGGACCTCGAGCGCGCGCGCGCCGGCGGCCTCGCCGATCCCATGGTCGATCGCCTCAAGCTCACGCCCAAGGTGATCGAGACCTGCGCGCAGGGCTGCGAACAGCTCGCGGCGATGCCGGACATCATTGGCGAGATCAGCGGCATGCGGCAGATGCCCAGCGGCATCCGCGTGGGCCAGATGCGGGTGCCGATCGGCGTGTTCGGCATGGTCTACGAGAGCCGGCCCAACGTGACCATCGAGGCCGCGTCGCTGGCCATCAAGAGCGGCAACGCGGCCATCCTGCGCGGCGGCTCCGAGGCGATCGAGTCCAACCGCGCGCTGGCGGCGCTGGTGCAGCGCGCGCTGGTGGACGCCGGCCTGCCGGCCGACGCGGTGCAGCTCGTGCCCACCACCGACCGCGCCGCGGTCGGCCAGCTCATCGCCATGCCGCAGTATGTGGACGTGATCATCCCGCGCGGCGGCAAGGGCCTGATCGAGCGCATCAGCGCCGAGGCCAAGGTACCGGTCATCAAGCACCTGGACGGCAACTGCCACACCTACGTGGACGACCCGTGCGACCTCGCGCTCGCGGTCAAGGTGGCCGACAACGCCAAGACGCAGAAATACAGCCCCTGCAACGCGACCGAAAGCCTGCTGGTGGCGCGCGGCGTGGCGAAGGACTTCCTGCCGCGCATCGGCGCGGTCTATGCGGCCAAGGGCGTGGAGATGCGCGCCTGCCCCGGGTCCCGGGCGATCCTGGCCGGGGTGGCCGGCGCGAACCTGAAGGACGCCACCGAGCAGGACTGGTTCGAGGAATACCTGGCGCCGGTGATCAGCATCAAGCTCGTGGACGGGGTGGACGAGGCAATCGCCCACATCAACCACTACTCCAGCCACCACACCGACGCGATCCTCACCACCGACCACGTGCATGCGCAGCGCTTCCTGCGTGAAGTGGATTCCGCCAGCGTGATGGTGAATGCGAGCACCCGCTTCGCCGATGGCTTCGAGTACGGGCTCGGGGCCGAGATCGGCATCTCGACCGACAAGTTCCACGCCCGTGGCCCGGTCGGCGTGGAAGGTCTGACCTCGCTCAAGTACGTGGTGCTGGGCGAGGGCGAGGTCAGGGGTTGAGGGCCAAGGGCTACGCCAACACTTTTTCTATGTCGGCCGCCAGTTTTTCCGGCGCGTCCTGCGGGGCGTAGCGCTTGATGACCTGGCCGTCCTTGCCGACCAGGAACTTGGTGAAGTTCCACTTGATCGCCTTGCTGCCCAGCAGGCCGGGGGCCTCGGCGGTCAGCCAGCGGTAGAGCGGGTGGGCGTGTTCGCCGTTGACGTCGATCTTGCTCATCATCGGAAAGCTCACGCCGTAATTGAGCTGGCAGAAGCTGGCGATCTCGTCGTTGCTGCCCGGGTCCTGGGCGCCGAACTGGTTGCAGGGGAAGCCCAGCACCACCAGGCCCCGGCTGCCATACGCCTGGTGCAGTTTTTCCAGGCCGCCGAACTGGGGCGTGAAGCCGCAGGCGCTGGCGGTGTTCACGATCAGCAGGGGATGGCCGCGAAAGCGCGACAAGGGGACCGGCTGGCCGTCGATCGACTGGGCCTCGAAGTCGTAGATGCTGCTGTTCATGGGAGAAGGCTCCTGGAAAAAAGGGCGGCGGAGGGCCGATTGTGTCCGTGGCGCGCCAGCCTGGGGCAAAAAATGTGACTTCTGGCGGGTCTGTGCCGCCATTGTTCGGTCCGGCGCGGTCCCGGCCGTGCCATGGGGGGTATTCAGGGGCATACTGGCCGACGGCCTTTTCGCCATCCAAAACGAACAAGCAAGCAAACAAGCCAAGCCCAAGCAACGAGCCAAACTGGGAGCAGCAGGAGATGCGGACATACACGGTGGCGCTGGTCGGTTTCTCGCAGGCGGAGACCGCCACGTTCGAATCGTTCTTCCGGCTGGCGGCGCGCCGTCCGCCGGCCTACCGCGTGCAGGACGAGGTGATCGACGCGCAGGTGCTGCTGGTCAACGCCGACAACGCCCAGGCCCTGCACCTGGTGCGCTACGCCGAGCTGCCGGGCAAGGTGCTGCTGGTGGGGCAGTCCGATGGCGGCACCGGCTGGCCGCTGCAGCACAAGCCGGTGCGGCTGGTGAGCCTGCTGGCCGGGCTCGATGGCCTGGTCGTCGGCCCGCGGCCGCCGGCCGGGTCGAAGCCGCTGGCGCCGCCGCAGCGCTTCCAGGCCACCCAGCCTTACCAGGCCTCGCAGTTGCAGGGGCTGGACGCGAGCATGCGCCGCGCCGCCGCCGCCGGCCGCAGCCGCCGGGGCGCCGATACCGAATTCCCGCCGACGCGGCCCCTGGTGCGCGAAGCCGCCGCGCCGCCCGCGAGCGCGGTGTCGCCGCCATCCGCCGCCACTGCCGCCGCCCGCGCGCAGCGCCCCGGGGTGGTGAGCCTGACCGATTTCGCCGGGCTCGATGACCTGCCGATGCCCGCCAGCCCGCGCGCGCGCCGCTCGCGGCTCGGCGCGGCCACGCGAACGCCGTCGGCCGCCACGGCCAGCGTGCCCGAGGTGCCGCGCGGCGATCTGCTGCTGGTCGCCGAGAGCTTGGTCGAGGGGCGCGCGCTGCTCAAGCGGCTGAAGAAGTACGAGCTGGCCGTGGACTGGTCGCGCGAGGCGACGCAGGCCCTGGCGATGCTCAAGGCCCACCCGTACCGGGTGGTGGTGATCGACCGCCTCAAGGGCGACCCCGATGCCTTCCAGGTCTGCCGCGCGGCCAAGCAGACCCGGGGCCCCAAGGGTGTGGCGCCGGTGGTGTTCATGTTCGCGCCCACCGCCGGCAGCATGGACCGCATGAAGGCCGGCCTGGCCGGCAGCGACGCCTACCTGCCGCGTTCGATCAGCGAGGCGGAGCTGTACAAGGCGCTGGCGCAGCACCGACTGGTCAGCCTCAACGGCTTCGCGCCCACGAACGTGTTCTGACTCCCCCCTGCGCGGCGCTTGGAGGGGGACGACATCTCGGGCCGGCGAAGCCGGACCCTTGCTGTCTCTGGGTTTTGCGTGACTTCGCTCGTTGCGCGTCCTGCTCCGCCACCGGGCCTTTACCCATGCAGGTCGTCGCGCCGCGCGATCTCCAGCAGGCGCTCGATCTCGTGCGGATGGTGACGCTGGTTGTGGCGGTGCCACAGGGCGATCAGGACCATGACGCCGGCCACCAGCAGGCCGAAGGCGGTGATGGCCGCGAAGGCCGACAGGCCCATGCCGGTGGCCAGGCTGTAGAGCGCGCCCAGGCCCAGGATGCAGGCCTGCTCGTTGAAGTTCTGCACCGCGATCGAGCGGCCGGCGCCCATCAGGTTGTGGCCGCGGTGCTGCAGCAGCGCGTTCATCGGCACCACCAGGAAGCCGCCCAGGCCGCCCAACAGCACCAGGAACGGGGCGGCCATCCACACGTTGTCGATGAAGTTCATCAGGATCACCAGCACGCCCATGCCGATGCCCAGCGGGATCACGCGCGTGGCTTGGTCCAGCCGCATGCGCAGGGAGGCGATCACCGCGCCGGCGGCGGTGCCCAGCGCCACCACGCCCACCAGCGAGGAGGCCTGGGTGGTGCTGTAGCCCAGGGCCGCGCCGGCCCAGGCCAGCACGATGTAGCGCAGGTTGCCCGACACGCCCCAGAACAGCGTGGTGGTGGAGAGCGAGATCTGGCCCAGGCGGTCGAGCCAGAGGCGGTTGTTGCAGCGCCAGAAATCGGGCAGCAGCGCGATCGGGTTCTTCGGCATCGGGCGCGGCGTCACGCCGGTCAGCGGGATCCGGGTGTTGATCGCCGCGGCCACCGCGTAGAGCAGCATCAGCGCGCACACGGCGGCTTCCGCCGGGGTGTGGATGCCCAGATGCGGGCCGCCGGGTAGCTCGATCGCGAGCAGCCAGCCCGATAGCACCGGGCCGACGAGCTGGCCGCCCAGCAGCACGCCCAGGATGATGGAGGCGATCGTCAGGCCCTCGATCCAGCCGTTGGCCTTGACCAGTTGCGAGGGCGGCAGCAGCTCGGTGAGGATGCCGTACTTGGCCGGCGAGTACGCCGCCGCGCCCAGCCCGACCACGGTGTAGGCCAGCAGCGGGTGCACGCCGATCAGCATCAGCAGGCAACCGACCAGCTTGATCGCGTTGCTGATGAACATCACCTGGCCCTTGGGCCGGGCGTCGGCGAAGGCGCCCACGAAGGGGGCCAGCGCCACGTAGAACAGCGCGAACAGCGGGACCAGGGCGGCGCCCTGCCATTCCGGCGCGCCGCGCGTGCGCAGCAGTTCGATGGCGGCCACGAACAGCGCGTTGTCCGCCAGCGAACTGAAGAACTGCGCCGTCATGATGGTGTAGAAGCCGCGCTTCATGACGATGATTTGGTGTGCCGGGCGGCTCCGGATGGGCAGGGTGGGGAGCGTCCGCCTGGCTTTGTGCGACAGTTGACGGGCGCCATCCGACGATGCGGCGTTATAGCATGCCCATCCGCCGCCGCACCGCACCGCGGGCGCCGGTCCGGTGCACCCACGCCCGATCTTCCGACATTTCGCACGCACGCACGTACGCCATGCCCCGTCCGATCCTTGCCACCGTCCATCCCGAGGCCCTGCGCCACAACCTGCAGCGCGCGCGCCGCTGCGCGCCCGACGCCCGGGTCTGGGCGGTGGTCAAGGCCAACGCCTACGGCCACGGCATCGAGCGCTGCTTCGACGCGCTGCGCGCCGCCGACGGTTTTGCCCTGCTCGACCTGGCCGAGGCCGAGCGCATGCGCGCGCTCGGCTGGCGCGGCCCGATCCTGCTGCTCGAAGGCGCGTTCGAACCGCGCGATCTCGAATTGTGCTCGCGCCTGAACCTGTGGCATGCGGTGCACTGCACCGAGCAGATCGACTGGCTGGCCGCGCACAAGACGCAGGCGCCGCACCGGGTCTTCCTCAAGCTCAACAGCGGCATGAACCGCCTGGGCTTCACGCCCGAGGCCTTCCGTTCGGCCTGGGCGCGGCTCAACGCCCTGCCCCAGGTCGACGAGATCTCGCTCATGACCCATTTCAGCGACGCCGACGGCCCGCGCGGCGTCGCCCACCAGGTGGCGGCGTTCGAGGCCGCGACCGCCGACCTGCCGGGCGAGCGCACGCTGTGCAACAGCGCCGCCATCCTGCGGCACGCCGGCGAGCGCCTGGGCAGCCAGGTGCTCGCCGCGGACTGGGTGCGCGAGGGCATCGCGCTGTACGGCGGCGCGCCCGATTTCCCGTATCGCAGCGCGGCCGACTGGGACTTGCAGCCGGCGATGACGCTGGCCAGCCGGCTCATTGGCGTGCAGCAACTGCGCGCCGGCGATACCGTGGGCTACGGCTCGGCGTTCACGGCCGGCGGCCCCATGCGCGTCGGCGTGGTGGCCTGCGGCTATGCCGATGGCTACCCGCGCCACGCGCCGACCGGCACGCCGGTGCTGGTGGAGGGGGTGAGAACGCGCACCGTCGGGCGGGTGAGCATGGACATGCTCGCCGTCGACCTCGCGCCGCTCGATGCCGCGGGCGTGCCGTGCGGTATCGGCGCCGAGGCCGTGCTGTGGGGCCGCTCGGCCTCAGGCGCGGTGTTGCTGGTGGACGAAGTGGCCCATGCGGCGGGCACGATCGGCTACGAACTGATGTGCGCGGTGGCGCCTCGGGTGCCGTTTGCTTCTCTTTGATGGGAGGTTTCTGCTGTCGAGGCTGGCCGGGTTTCGCCCCGGTGGGCGACTAACTTTTTTTGCTTCGCCAAAAGAAAGGCGACCCGGAGAAGCGGCAAGCGAAGCGAGCCGCTCCAAACCCAGAGACAGCGAGGGTCCGGCTCCGCCGGCCCAAGCTGTCGTCCCCCCTCCAAGCGCCGCGCAGCGGCGCGCCAGAGAGGGGGGAAGCGCCGAAGGCGCGCAGGTGGGAGCCCTCCTTTAGTTTTTTTTAGGTTGCAACACGGCCGTTGCATACAGTCCCGGCGACGTGTCCACCCATGCCGCCATCGCCGTTGCGCCTACAGTTAGCCGTCATGGCTCCCCGATTGCCGTTTCCGGGGGGACGGCGACTGGCCGTCCGGCTCGCCCGCTTGCTGGCGCTGTGGCTGTTGCTGCTGGCCGGGCCGGCCGCGGCGCGGGCGCAGCAGGACCTGGTCATGGCGCGGGCGTACTGGGAAGAGCCCGCCTGTGCCCGGGTGGAGCTGGCACAGGTGCCGTCGCCATCGTCGTTCGTGCCGTTCTCTGGTGTGCTGGCGCTGGGCTACAAGCCCTGCGCGGTCTGGCTGCGCCTGCGCGTCGAGGCGCCCTTGTCGGACGAGCCGCTGGTGCTGCGCATGCTGCCGGCCTACCTGGACCAGATCGAGGTGTTCGAGCCGGCGGTCTCGCCGGCGCGCCTGGGCGTGGTCGGCGACCGCGTGGCGTCGAACCGGGGGGCTTACCGGGCGCTGACGCCGCACCTGCTGCTGCCGGACGCGGCGGCGGGGAGCGAGGGGCCGCGCGAGCTGCTCCTGCGGCTGGAGACCAGCAGCACGCGCCTGATCGACGTGCAGGTGCTGCCGCTGTCGCAGGCGCTGGACCGCGACCGCCTGCAGGAGCTGTTCTACAGCGTCTACCTGGCGCTGCTGGTGCTGTCGCTGCTGACCGCGGGCATCCACTGGCTGCGCTCGCGCGAGCGGGTGATCGGCGTGTTCGTGCTCAAGCAGACGCTGGCCGTGGCCTATTCGCTGCTGCTGCTGGGCTACGGCGGCCTGCTGCCCCAGGGCTGGCTGGCGCCGGCGCAACTGGACGGCGCGACCAGCGTGCTGCTGCTGGTGTTCACGGCTGCCTCGATCTGGTTCGATCGCCAGTTGCTGCACGAGTACCGGCCGCCGCGCGCCGGCGTGCGCATGCTGCTGGCGCTGATGGCGCTGCTGCCGCTGGAGCTGGCGCTGGTGGCGTTCGGCCAGGCCTGGCTGGCGCTGGCCATCAACGCGGCGGCCGTGGTGGTCGCGGCGGTGACGGTGTCCGCGATGCTGCTTCGGACCCGGCCGCGGCCCGGTGCGCCCCAGCCACCGCTGCCGCACGGCCTGCTGGTGGGCTTCTACGCCATGATCATCGTGCCGCTGCTGATCAGCACGCTGACCGTGCTGGGCCTGCTGCCCGGCCAGCGGCTGAGCCTGTTCGCGCAACTGCTGCACGGGCTGCTGACGGGCGTGGTCCTGCTGGCCCTGCTGGCGCTGCGCGCGCACCGGCTGGGGCTGCGCCAGGCCGAGGTGGTGGCCGAACTGGCGCTGGCGCGGCAGCTGGCGCAGCGCGAGCGCGTGCACCGGGAGGACCGCGAGCAGCTGCTGAGCATGCTCACGCACGAGCTGAAGACGCCGCTGTCGGTGGTGCGCATGCTGCTGGGCACCGGGCAGCCGGACACGCAGCAGGTGGCCCACATCCAGCGGGCGCTGTCGGACATGAATGACGTGGTCGAGCGCTGTGCCCAGGCCGACCTGCTGGCCGGCAACCGGCTGCAGGCGATGAACCAGCCGTTCGACCTGCGGGCCGAACTGGAGGCCGTGGCGGCGCATTGGCAGGGGCCGCAGCCGCTGACGCTGGAGGTGGATGGGTCGGCGCGGCCGCTTGGCCAGGGCGCCGCGTTGCTGCTGCAGACCGACCCGCAGTTGCTGCGCATCGTGCTGTCCAACCTGCTGGACAACGCGCGCAAGTACAGCCCGCCCGGCAGCGCCATCACGCTGCGGCTGTCGCGCTGCGCGGAACAGGGCCGCGACGGCCTGGCCGTGGAGGTGGCCAACCTGCCGGGCCCGGCCGGTTGGCCCGAGCCGCGGCACCTGTTCCAGAAGTACTACCGCAGCCCCTCGGCGCACCGGCAGACCGGTTCGGGCCTGGGGCTGTTCCTCACCGCCGGGCTCGCGCAACTGCTGCGCGGCCACGTCGCCTACCAACCCACCGCCACGCACGTGCGCTTCCGCTTATGGCTACCGCTCTGAACATCCTGGTGGTCGAGGACCACGACATGCTGCGCGAGGTCACCGTCGCGCTGCTGCTGGCGCACGGCCACCAGGCCCGCGGCGCCATGTGCGCGGAGGAGGTCGATGACATGGAAGGCGCGGCGGCGCTGCCCGACCTGTACGTGATCGACCTGAACCTGCCCGGCGAGGACGGCCTGAGCCTGGCGCGGCGCCTGCGCCAGGCGCGGCCCGGCGTCGGCATCGTGATGGCCACCGCGCGCACCCGGCTCGACGACCGCGTCGCCGGCTACGGCAACGGCGCCGACATCTACCTGCCCAAGCCGGTCGACCCGACCGAGCTGCTGGCCGCGGTGCAGGCCCTGGGCCAGCGCATCCGGCCGCCCGGGACCGAGGCGCAGGCGCTGCGCGTGGACGCGCACCGCCTGCGCCTGCACGGCCCGCTGTCCACCGTGGCGCTCAGCGCCGCCGAAACCCAGTTGCTGGTGGCGCTGGCCCAGGCCGCGCAGCAGACGCTGGAGCGCTGGCAGGTGGCCGTGCACCTCAAGCTCGACGGCGATGACGTGCAGCGCGCCAACCTGGACGTGCGGCTGAGCCAGTTGCGCAAGAAGCTGCGCGAAGCCGGCGCCGCCGATCCCTGCCTACAGGCCATCCGCAACCACGGCTACCGGCTGTGCGTGCCGATCACCGCCACGCCTTGAAGACGCGTTGGGCGCCCTCCTGCCGGGCCCTGCTGGCCTACGGCCGGCCCGGCGCGCACGCCGCGAAGCCGTAGCGCTCGCAGAACGGGTTGCCCAGCACCGGCAGCCAGGCCGGGATGGCGTGGAACTCGCGCGCGATCTCGGCCAGCACCGTGTCGCGGTACGGCTGGAAGCGGAAGCCCTCGCCGTCCACCGCGTAGAAGGCCACGCCGTCGACGTCGAAGCGGTGCTTGCTCACGCGCTCGAAGTAGGGCGCGAAACCGGCCAGGTCCGGGTCGTGGTACGAGAAGATGCGCAGCGGCCGGCCGTCGTAGGCGCGGAAGTCGATGAGCTGGTCGTCCTGGCGCGCGTGGTGGCGGCCCACGCCGAACACCGGCACGTAGGCGCCCTGGTGGTAGGCCAGCATGGCCGCGGGGTTGTAGGCGTGCGCCATCAGCGTGGCGCCCGGCGGCAGGTCGCGCCGCAGCTCGGCCACCACGGCGGCGGTCTCGCGCAGGAACACCGCGCGGTCGTGGACCTTGAACGGCTGCCACCAGCTCAGCGGCGCCCAGGCCACGGCCGCCACCAGCAGCAGGTGGGGCAGCGAGAGCGCGACCGTCCAGCCCAGGGCGCGGCGCAGCGCGGGCGGGTCCAGGCGCAGGCCGGCCCAGAGCACGAACAGCGGCACGAAGCCGAGCACCCAGTGCAGGCCGATGCCGCGGCGCGTGCTCAGCAGCAGGAACACCGCGAGCGGGAACAGCCAGAGCACGGCCAGCGTGCGCGCGGTGGTGGGCGAGACGCCCTCGGCCGCGCGCGCGCGCAGCGCGCGCCACAGCAGCCAGGGCGTGAGCAGGTACAGCGCCATCGCGACGTAGGTGAGGAAGTCCGCCGGCGACCAGCCCGAGCCCTCGTTGCGGTTGAACACGTTGAACATCACGTTGCTCCAGCCGTGCGTGGCGTTGAAGGCGACGTTCAGGGCGATGCTGGGCAGCGCGCAGGCGAAGACCAGGAACGGCGCCCACCAGCGTTCGCGCCGCCAGCCGAAGGCGTGCGCTGCGTAGGCGAAGCCCAGCAGCGCGGCGAAGTACTTGGAGAGGAAGGCCAGCCCGAGGAACAGGCCGGCGAGCGCGTAGCCGGGCAGTGCCGCGCGCGGCGTGTCCTTCGCGTCGGCCCGCAGGTAGGCCCAGGCCGAGAGCGCCATGCAAAAGATCAGCGGCGTGTCGGTGGTCACCAGCACGAACATCCACGACCACGGCATGGCCAGGTACACCGCGCCGGCCAGCCAGGCGCTGGCCTCGCGCCCGGCGGGCAGGAAGCGGCGCAGCAGCGCCACGATGCCGAGCGCGATCAGGCTCGTGACCAGCAGCGTGAAGCTGCGCAGCGCGAGCGGGTGCTCGCTGATCCGGCGCAGCAGCGCGAGCAGCCAGCCGACCATGGGCGGGTGGTCCGAATAGCCCCAGGACGGGAACACGCCCCACTGGTAGAAGAAGGCTTCGTCGCCGGTCATCGGGAAGCCGGCCGCGAGCACGAGCTTGAGCAGCAGGGTGGCGGCGAAGGCGATCCAGAAGACGCGGCGCGCCGCGTGAAGGGAGGCGGCGGGAGGGGAAGCGGCGTTCATCGGTCGGGTTGGATCAGGCATCGAGCGCGAGCAGGCTCACGCCCACCACGATCAGCGTGCAGCCCGCCACCCGCAGCCAGGAGAACGGCTCGCCGAGCCAGAGCACGCCCAGCGCCAGCGTGAGCACGAAGCCCAGGCTCACCAGCGGGTAGGCCACGCTCACGTCCAGGCGCGAGAGCACCCACAGCCACAGCACGGCGCTGGCCCCGTACAGCGCCAGGCCGAGCCACACCAGCGGGCTGGCGAGCGCGTGCAGGTAGGTGGCGCCGACGTCCGTGCCCGCGGGCGCTGCCATGCCGCGCTTCATCGCGATCTGCGCGGCCGAGGACAGCAGCACGCAGAACAGGGCCAGGAGGAGAGCAAGGGGTTTCATATTCCAATGGTGGCCGCCAGGCCGATGCCGCCCATGGCCAGCAGTGTCAGCCAACTGAACGGGTCGCGCAGCGCGAACTGCAGCGGGTCTTCGCCGCGCAGCTCGCGCCGCCCGGTCTTGAGCCAGATGCGCATGATCCACAGCAGCAGCACCGGCGCCGCGGCCCACAGCCAGTCGGGCTCGCGGTACAGCGCCAGGCTGTTCTGGCTGTCGATGTAGAGTGTGAGCACCATCACCGCGAGGAACCCGCTGGCCAGGCCCATGGCGCGCAGCGTGGGCAGGTCGCGCGCCCGGTAGCCGCGCCCGGGCGCGAGCGCGCTGTCGGCGTCCTCCAGCTCTTCGAGCTCGGCGCAGCGCTTGACCAGCGCCAGGCTCAGGAACAGGAAGATCGAGATCGCCAGCAGCCAGTTCGACAGCGCGACCCCGGCCGCCACCGCGCCGGAGCCGATGCGCAAGGTGTACAGGCCCGAGAGCACCAGCACGTCGATCAGGGCCATCCGCTTGAGCCAGACCGTGTAGACCAGCGTGGTCGCGGTGTAGCCCGCGAGCATGCCGGCGAAGCCGGCCGAGACCGCGAACGCCAGCGCGTAGGCGGCCGCGAGCATGGCGGTGCCCAGCAGCACCGCGGCAGGGATGGCGATCGCGCCCGAGGCCAGCGGGCGCTGGCGCTTGAGCCGGTGCACGCGGTCGCTCGGCAGGTCCAGCAGGTCGTTGAACAGGTAGGTGGCCGAGGCGCACAGGCCGAACGCCACGAAGGCGACCACCACCAGGATCCAGCGCTGCGGGTCGAGCGAATGCGCGGCCAGCAGCGGCACGAACAGCAGCGCGTTCTTCGACCACTGCTTGAGCCGGATCGCGCGCAACCAGGTGCGCAGGCTGGCCGGCGGGCGCTCGAACACGCGCGCCTGCGGGTGGGTGCGGCGCAGCCCGGCCAGCACCCCGGCCGGGGCGTTCACCGCGACCGCCTGCGCGCTGGCGGCCCAGACGGGAAGGTCGTCGCGGCTGTTGCCGGCGTAGGCCCACTGCGCATGGCCGGCCGCGCGCGCATGGGCCTCGATGGCGGCGCGCTTGCGTTCGCGGCTCAGGTTGGTGGGCCCGCGCCCGTCGCCATTGCCGCTTCCGCCGGTGCCCAGCGTGTCCTGGAACAGGCCGAGGTGCGCGGCCACTTCGGCCACGATGCGCCGGTCGGCGGCGCTCGCGAGCACCAGCACGCGCCCGCGCGCGCGCTCGCCGCGCAGGAACTGCAGGAGGCCTTCGTGGTACGGCAGGCGGGCCGGATCGGGCCGCACCGCATCGGCCAGCCGCTGCTTGAAGCGGGCCTTGCCCAGCGCTAGCCAGCACAGCAGGCGCAGCAGGTTCAGCGGGTTGCGCCGGATGAACAGCATCACCGACTCGTACAGCGTGTCGGCGGGTGTGAGCGTGCCGTCCAGGTCCACGTAGAGCGGACAGGCATCGGGCTCGGTGGGGGGCGCATGGGCGCCGGGCGGGTTCAGGCGCACGGCGGAGCAAGGTGACGGGGTCCGGCGGACATGGGGCCGATTCTAGGTGTCCAGGCGACAGAGCGAATGGACAGAGCGAAAGGCGGGACACGCCCGTGGCGCATGCATAGACCCGTACTCCGTGCTGCTCCTCAGATGTTTAGGTAATAAACAACCAAGAAACCATTCGTTCCTTATTG
>CAZAPJ010000018.1:0-73346 GCA_964487025.1 uncultured Hydrogenophaga sp. | reverse complement strand
ACGGTGATGGCCTGACTTAAACCAAACAGCCTCCGCGAATCCCGGGGCGATTCATCTGCACGTCGCTGCACATTGACACTGCGGTCTTGGCTGCCTCACACCCAGCCTCCCCCGCCCCGCTTTCTCCACGGCACGCGGGTGCAGTCCTACTGCAGGAGCGGCAGACGATTCAGCTGGACACGCCCCACCCCCTCTTTCCGATTGAGGTGACCGACTTCAACAAGGGCTTCTGGGCGAACCCAGAGGCCGGCTGGCGGCTGTCTTGGAACGTATGTGCGCTGGATCAGCCCTTTCTCGCCTCCGTGCGCTTGTTCATCAACGCAGCGCATCCGCGAGTAGTGCATGCGGTCTCAGGCGAGGCCCCCAGCGCCGAGGCATCCGCAATCCGCTCGGCGATCTACTTTGACACCGCCCGGGCGCTGGTCCTGGGTGCACTGGCCAACGAGGATTTCGTTGAACGCGACGGCGACTACGCTGAGGGTAGCTGCGGCAGGATCATCTACGCGATGATCCAAATGCTGTTTCCAGGCGACGGGGCCGCGGGCTTGGCGGCCGCGGCAAATCAGCGGCCAGACTACTTCAGCACAGACCTTCAGGCCCGGCTGAGGCTATTTTGGAGCTGAGAGTGCTTCTGTTCCCTCAGCTCCCCCATCATGTTGCACTTGAGATCGTCGGCACTGCCCGCTCGGCATCTGTTCAAATCCTTGCCGCTGCGTCGGCTGTTGAGCACGCTGCATGCGTGTACACGTCGACGGGTGGAGTACGGGCTGCACCAGCGGCGCTGACCAAACTGCGCAGCGATGTCCTGGAGCTGGCGGCGGTCCAGGGCTACCCCGATTCCCCGGATCAACAGCAGGCCGCCGACTTCGATGCAGCAGCGGCGGTCGTGCTTGCCGAACAGATGCAAATCGCGCCCGCCGAGGCGGCGAAGGGGGGCGTCTGGGAGTTCTTGTCCTGCGTTCTCCTGCCGGACGTGGTTCGTTGGCGGTTCAGCGGAACGGGAGGGGCTGCGACTCCGCTTGAGCGATTCGTTTCAGGCCGCCGCAACGTCTTTCAGCGTCTCTGGTGGCGAGCCTTTCACCTTTCGCCTCACGTGCCCGAGGGCCCGCTTCTGGAGGAGCTTCTGCGCGCCCTGGGAGAGGATGAGCTGGTGCAGTTGATGGAGCGCCCGTCGCTGGCGGGGATACAAGGCCTGCCCGGCGCCGTCGCAACCGGACTTCTCGCTGCCTCGCAAACCTACTCCGACCTCACCCGGCGGCAGTTGATCCGGGAGGCGCAAAAGCGCCTTCTACGGCTGTCCTCATTCGTATCGTTCGAGTCGATCGATGCGAGTGAAGTTGACCGCCACGTTCAGACGGTCTTCGAACAAGTGGCGGACTCGCTGCCCCGCCACAACTCGCCGTCCTAGCTGCTGGCTCACCGCCATGGCCGACAACATGACGATCGAGCAACGGAGCATGACCATGTCTCGCATTCGCGGCCGGGACACCAAAGTCGAGCTTGCGGTTCGCCGGGAGCTCCATAGACGCGGATACCGCTTCCGTGTAAATGCTGCGTGGCTCGCAGGCAAGCCCGACGTCGTCTTCACGAAAATCAAACTGGCGGTCTTCGTGGACGGCGACTTTTGGCACGGCTGGGAATTCGAGCGCCGGGGCGGAAAGCTCGCCCCCTACTGGCGGGAAAAGATCGCGGGAAACATGGCTCGGGACCGCAGGCATGCAGCGGCACTGCGGGCCGAAGGCTGGGCGGTGATGCGCATTTGGGAACACGATATCGAGAAGAGCCTGCAGCGCTGCATTGCACGCATTGAAAGAAAAGTTGCACAGCTGCGGAAAGCGGATCAGTCGTGAGCTTGCGCATTGTCGGCACCAGCGGCGCTCGACATGTTGCAGGGTGCCGGTGCCGGGTTTGCCCACGATCAGGGCGTTGGAGCCCTCGGCGATGAACTGCGGGGGGAGCAGTTCGAAGCAGGCCGCGGGCGGTAGCTTGGGGTTGAACTGCCAATCGAAGTCCACCAGGGTCAGCCGTTCGTCCAGGCCGGAGCGCTTATAGCAGCGCTCGGTCTGGCTGGTGCGGCGCCGGTCCAGCTCGTCCTGCAGCAAGGCCGCGAGGGTCTCGACGAAGGGTTGCTGGGCGGGTTGCGCCTGCATGATCCGGGTGTTCAGGGTGCCCCACACAGGCAAGCCCACCGGCTGGCATATATATGTCGGGGCGAAGTCTGAGAACGCTCGGAAATGGGTCACCAGCTCGCCGATCTAGCTGGGGCGCTCGCACCAAACAAGCCCGCTGATAGACTCCCTGACATGCGCACGCTGGAGAGCCGTTGCAGTGGCATGTCGTCTCACCGCAGCCCAGGCATCCTGTGGGGTAAATCGTGGGGGAAATGGAGGCCGACAACCCCAATAGGCCATGAAAATCAACAACTTGGAGCGCATCTCACGCTTCAGGTGCAAAACATCGAGTAGGCAAAAGCCGCCTTCGAGGCGTCTCACACCACCTCAAATCACCGCCTAAGTCGTTGATTTTCATTGGCAAGATGGTTCAGGCCGTCGCTTGGCGTTTCACCACAGTGCATGTTAGCTGTAGAAACCCGCATAAGCTGGCGGCACCATGCATCGCCTGCATGGCCTGCCGTACCGGCACACATAGTCAAACAGCAGAACATGCTGGACACTGCCCGCATGCGGCGATTGCATCATTCTTTCACCGCACAAACCCCGGCAATAATTTGCCCAAGCGGTAAGCCAGATCAAGCGCCTCAATCGCCTGCTCGATGGGTTCGAAGGCAAGCTCACCAGCAGCAAGTGGGCGGCCATCGGCAAGTGCTCGCCGGATACGGCGCTGCGCGATATCAATCAGTTGCTAGAGCTCGGCGTGCTGCAGAAATCGCCCGGAGGGGGACGGAGCACGAGCTATGAGTTGACGGGCGACCAGAATCGATAGATACCGTGTCGCCGGCGCGTGGGTGGCTTCTTGGTGGTCAATGCATGGGCCGGCCGAGCCGTTGGCTCGCCCTTGATATGGCGTAGTTCACCAGGCAGTACAGCACCGCGACGACGAGGTACACGGGCACCAGCGCGTTGTAGTTGGCGATGAGCACCTTGGCGTTCTGCATCAGTTCGCCGTAGGTGACGACGTAGCCGAAAGTCGTGTCCTTGACCACGATGACCAACTGCGCGACCAGTGCCGGAACGATGTAGCGCAGGGCCTGGGGAAAGACGATCTGAAAGAAGACCTGGGCTTCGGTCATCCCCAGGCTTCGCGCAGCATCGGTCTGGCCGCGGGGAACGGCGAGCACGCCCGCGCGGTAGACCTCGGCCACCACGGCGGCGGTGGCAAGGCCGATGGGCAGGGTCAGCATCCAGTAGGTGCTCAGCTTGATCCCGGCCGACGGAAGCACCAGAAAACACACATAGATGAGCAGCAGCGTCGGCGTGCCACGCAGGAACTCGATGAGCGCGATGCTCGGCCAGCGCACGAGCCGCGGCCGCGCCAGGCGCCCCACCAACAGCACCAGCCCGAAGGTCAGCGCGATGACGGCGGCCATCGCCGCCGATGCCATCGTGCCGAGCAGGCCTTTGGCCAGGAAGGCCCAGGTCGTTGGCCAAGCGAAGAACTCCCAGAATCGGGCTTCGAGTTGCCCTGCCGAATGGAACCGGAACACGATACCCGCCGCCAGCAGGAGCAGCACGGCCGCGGCAATCATGCTCACCCCCCGTGTGGCGGTCTGGGCCTTGGGGCTTGGCGCACCAAACAGAATGTCTTCCAGAGGGCGGCTCATCGAAGTATCCGCACCTTCTTTTCCAAGGTGGCGCCCGCCCAGGCGATGAGCAGCCCGGTCGCCACGTACATCGCGGCGGCCACCGCGAACGCCGGGATGCCGGCGGCTGAGTCGGTGGCGATCTTGGACACGAGCGCGGTGAGCTCCCGGCCCGGAATGGGCACCTGCGACGCCAGCGAGGTCGACAACATCAGCGCGATGAGCAGCGAGGTCATCGGCTGCACCACCGCGCGCAGCGCCTGCGGCAGCACCACCGCAGTGATGATGCGCATCGGCCGCATGCCCAGGCTGAGCGCGGCCTCGATCTGGCCGCCGGGGATGGTGTTGATGCCCGAGCGCAGGTAGTCCGCCGTGAACGCGGAGCAGACCAGCGTCAACGTCAGGATCACGCTGGGCTCATAGTCGATCACGACGTTGAGATCGGGCAGCGCGAACACGATGAAGATCAGCAGCGCCACACCCGG
Organism: uncultured Hydrogenophaga sp.; assembly: GCA_964487025.1. Classification (GTDB taxonomy): domain Bacteria; phylum Pseudomonadota; class Gammaproteobacteria; order Burkholderiales; family Burkholderiaceae_C; genus Hydrogenophaga. The sequence continues at coordinate 69,101 of CAZAPJ010000018.1, read as the reverse complement.
AATGTTGCGGAAGATTTCGACGTAGACGGTCAGGACGAAGCGCAGCGGCGGCAGCGGGAGCAGCCGAAGCGCCGCCACGGCCATGCCCAGCAGGAAGCCGGGCACGAACGACAAGACGGTGAGCTTCCAGGTCAAAAAGAGGGCCTGCCCGAAGGCAGGCCCGTACTCGGCCAGGAGCCTGGAAACCTCGCCCATTGATCAGGGGATGGCAGGCGGCGTCGGGACGGCTGTGCTGCCGGTGCGCTGTCCGATGGAGATGGTCCAGAGCTTGGCCCAGGTGCCGTCGGCTTGCACCTTCTTCAGGAAGGCATTGACGAAGGCCACGCCGTCCGAGCCCTTGGGCAGCCCAACGCCGTAGGGGTCCTGCGCCCCAAAGGGTGCGCCCGCCAGCCTCGCGTCTCCGGTCCCGAGGCTCAGGGCGTTGAGCAGCAGCGTGTGGTCGGTCACGTAGGCATCCACGCGTCCCTGGCGCAGTGCGTCGAGCGCTTCCTGGTGCGTCTGGAACTCCTGCACGACCGCCTTGGGCGCGTACTGCGCCAGGATCGCGGGCCCCGTGGAGCCAGCCTGCGTGGCGGCCTTCTTGCCGGCCAGATCGTTGTGCGACTGGATCGTCTTGTTGTTCGCCTTGACCAGCACCCCGGCCTGCGAGGTGTAGTAAGGGCCGGCGAACGAGATCTTCTCGGCACGGGCGGGGGTGATGGAATAGGTGGCCAGCACCATGTCCACCTGGTCGTTGATGAGCACCTGCTCGCGCGTGGACGAGGTCACCTGCGTGAACTGGTACTTGGTCCCATCGCCCAGGATGTAGCGCGTGATGAGTTGGGCCAGACCTGCGTCGAAACCGCGGGTCTTGCCGTCTTTTTCGTTGAGCAGCGAGAAAAGATTCGAGGTTCGCGTGCCGCCGAGGCGCAGCGTGCCGGCCTGCTTGATCTTGCTGGCCCAGGTGCTCGATGCGATGGTCGCCGCGTCGGCAACGGGGCCTTGCGCCACCAGCGCGTCGAACGCCGCCGCATCGATGGGCGTGCCCTGTGCGAAGAGCGGCGCACCGGTCGCAATCGCCAGAGCGAACGCCGTGGATTTCAGAACGGATCGGATCGACATGCATTCCCCTCAGATTGTGTGTGAAGTCAACGAATATATAGCAGTTGATATAGCTGGTGAGAATATGCACACACGACCGCCTCGGGTTTTGAGGAAGCCCAGATTTCGTCGAACGCAGCTTCGCTTGGCTGGACAAGCAGACCGCCTCAGCGCAGCGGCAACCGCCGCCTTGTTGTCTGCGTCAGGCCTGAGTGGGCGTCGACACCGTTGCCTGCCGCGGCGCGGCGGCCAGCACCTCTTCGGGCACTTCGTGGTACAGCGCGGCCTCGGGGAACTGCACGACCACCATCTCGCTGCCTGCCTCGCAAGCCTCGAAGACCAGCGGAGCATCCGGCGGCGATCCGTAGACGCAGCTATGGCGGGCCAGCAGCGTGGCATCCCCCAACCGGAAGCTGCCACACAGCACGACGTGGAACCGCCCCGCCTTGCCGACAGGCTCGTCGCAGGAAAGCGCCTGACCGGCGTGCGCCCGGTAGCGCCACGCCCCCAGCCCGTCTTCGCGCACCGGAATCAGCGTCTCCCTTTCGTCGAGCGCCGCATCGGGCGAGGGTGCCTGGGTGATCTGTTGCTTGCGCAGGCCCCGGTCCATGTGCTGGCGTGCCTCGGGCAGATACTATGCGCCGCGGTCCGAACGCACCCGCAACGTGAAGTACTCGAGGCCGTCCGGGCCCGCCACCAGCGGGCCGTAGCCCGATTGCGGCGAAGCGTAATGGACGGATCCCGGCGTCACCTCGTGCGTCCCGAGACGGCCACCGCCGCCCGCGATCACCTGGAACTGGTGCTGCATGTGGAAGTGGGGAGGCAATGACCAGTCCGGCGACTGGTGCACGAGAAAGGCCTGGGGACCTGGCGGCTCGCCGGGCGGCGTCTCGAACATGAAGTCGGTGTATCCCCGGAAGTTGCCGGGGCCTTCGAAGTACCTGCGCCGACGCCCTTGCACGGCATCGGCCACCGTGCCGATGAACAACATCTTGCATCTCCTTGAATCGGGATGGGGGGGCTGCGCTCAGCCACGATGGGGCTGCAGCCCCATCGCGGCCCGCTCCTGGAACAGCCAGTCTTCGGGTGTGCGCTGGCCGATCGTCCAGCCGGGGTTGAACACCGGCGGCACGGCCGGCAGCGGCAGCAGCGTGCGCCAATCGAAAACGACCGTCCGGCGGACGATGCGCCATTGGTCGTTGCGGCGCTCGAACCGGTCCACATAGCGATGGCAGCCCAAGGAGTCGATGCCCCGCTTCGCCGCCTCCGCTGCCGCTTCGGCGCCAGCGAACTGCGCGAAGCTGGCGCTGCTTTCCGGGCCGTAGCGCTGCACGCTCCAGAGATAGGTTTCCACCAGCGCATGGTCTTCTCCTGCAAACTCGATCAGCAGGTTGCTGACATGATGGAACGAGAACGGGATGGTGCGGTTGCGCTCGTCAGAAAACTTCGCATAGCCGTCCACGCCGCCGACATAGGCGCCGTGGCTGTCGATCGCATCCGGATGGTAGGCCGCACGGATCGCCTCGGTGTCGCGCCGGTCCACGGCGCGGCACAGCCGGTAGATCACGTCCTGGATCATCATGCGGTCGCGGATGCGCGCCGGGCTGTACGGGTCTTCGGTACTCATGCTGCCTCCTGGAAAGCCGTTTCAGAGTGTCTCTTCCGACCCGAAGATCGCCGTCGCCTGGCTGGACAGCACCCCGCCATTGCCATGCGCGACGGCCAGCTTCGCGCCGGGCACCTGCCGATCGCCTGCGGCGCCCCGCACCTGCTCCACGGCTTCGACCATCGTGAACAGCCCATACATGCCCGGGTGCACGCAGGACAAGCCGCCGCCGTTGGTGTTGACCGCCAGCCGCCCGCCCGGCGCGATGCCGCCGTTGTCCACGAAAGCACCGCCTTCCCCCTTTGCGCAGAAGCCGAGGTCCTCGAGGAACAGGATGGTGTTGATCGTGAAGGCGTCGTACAGCAAGGCCACGTCGATGTCCTGCGGCCTCACGCCGGCCTGCGCGTAGGCCCGCTGGCCGCTTTCCCTGGCCGCGGTGACGGTGAGGTCCGGCATGCCGCCGATCGATCGGTGCCAGGTGGCCGAGGCCGATGCGAGCAGGTAGGCCGGCTTGCGCGGAAAGTCTTTGGCGCGATCGGCCCGCACCATCACCACCGCGGCAGCGCCGTCGGTGACCAGGCAGCAGTCCCGCACCGTGAGCGGATCCGACACCATGCGCGCCGCCAGCACCTCATCGAGCGTCAGATCGTCGCGCATGAAGGCGTCCGGGTTGAGCTGTGCCCACTGGCGCGCCGCCACCGCCACTTCGGCCAGTTGCTTGCGCGTCGTTCCGTATTCGTGCATGTGGCGCGCGGCCGCCAGCGCGTACGACGTGGGTGGGTTGCGCGGCTTGTAGCGGTGCTCGTACACGACCGGCGTGCTGCCGGCGCTGCTCACCAGGCCGCCGGCTGCCGAGCGCTGGTTGCTGCCATAGGTGATGAGCGCGACGTCGCACAAGCCGGCGTCGAGCGCCAGCGCGGCCCACATCGCCTGTATCTGGAACGACGAGCCGCCGGTGCGCAGGTTGTCCGTCACCTTCGGGTGGATGCCGTAGTACTCGGCGATCGTCAACGAGGAGAACGGGTCCTGTGGCAGCGTCGTGAACAGGCCGTCGACATCCGACGGCTTCAGCCCGGCGTCGGCCAACGCGCGCAGTCCGGCGCGCACGGCGAGGTCGATGGCCTCGTGACCGGGCGCGGAGCCCATGCCGAAGGTGGCGGCGCCCACCACCGCGGCCTTGCCGCGGGGGAAATGCGCCGGCGTCATGCGGCACCTCCATCCGGCACGAACACCAGCAGGGCCTTGCCGTCCACCTGCTCGATCCGCGCACGCACCTTCATGCCGATGCGCACCGCCGCCGGCGCCGTGCCCACCACGCGCGTCATCACGCGCGGCCCCTCCTCCAGATCGACCAGCGCCACGTTGTAGGGCTCCGCCGGCGGCTTGGCGCGCACCACGGTGGTCGAATAGACCACGCCGCGGCCGCTGGGTGCGAACCACTCCAGGTCGGTGTCGCCGGTCAGCGGTTCGGCGACGCGGGGATAGTAGAAGGCGCGCCCGCTCGTGCGGCTGCGCTGGATCATGAAGCGCCCTTCGTCGAGAAAGCGCTGGAACCGGGCATCGACGCCCAGGGTTTCATCGTCGTCGGTCATGCGGGTCTTTCTCCTGCTGCTGCGCGCCGGCCACGGCCACCAGCGCGTCCACCGCCACCACGCCCTGCCCCTTGGGGTAGACGAGCACGGGGTTGAAATCGATCTGATCGATGACGCCGTCACCGTCGGACGCCAGTTCGGCCACACGGGCAAGGAGATCGGCCAGCGCATCGAGGTCGGCCTCCGGGCGGCCGCGCGCGCCCTTCAGGATCGCCCCGGTGCGCAGCGCGTCGATCATCTCCCGCGCCTGGGACCGCGAGATCGGCGGCGGAGCGAACACCACGTCCTTCAGGATCTCGACGTAGATGCCGCCCATGCCCAGCATCACCAGCGGGCCGAAGTCGGCGTCGTCGACCACGCCCACCACCAGTTCGTGGCCCGGCGGCATCATCTTCTGCACCTGTACGCCTTCCAGGCGCGCGCCGGGCGAATGCCGCCTCACGTTGGCCATCAGCCGCTCGTAGGCGGCAGGCAGCGTGTCGGCCTGTACCTGCAGTTCGACACCGCCGGCCTCGGTCTTGTGCGCGATGTCCGGCGACTGGATCTTCAGCGCCACCGGGAAACCCATCTCCCGGGCGGCGCGCATCGCCGCGCCGGCGTCCTGCACGGTGGCGCTCGGTGGAACCGGAATGCCATAGTGCGCCAGGAGCTCGCGCGTGCCGGCCTCGCCGAGCACGCCAGGCGCGAGCCGGCCCCTGTCCGCCAACAGCGGCGAAGCTTGCGCCACGCGCCGCGCATTCGCCGGCTCACGGCCGCGGTACCGCTGAAAACGGCCATAGCGGCGCAGCGCGTCCAGCCCCGCCGCGCAGGCGCGGAACGAAGGGAAGCCATGCGCACCGATGCTGGCCAGCGCGGCGAGGTTTTCCTGCGACGGCGCGATGTGCGAATGGAACAGCACCGGCACGCCACAGCGCTCGAGCATGGGCTTCAACTGCGGCGCCATGCCGGCGATGCGGCCCTTGGCCGACAAACCCATGTTGAGGACGATCGCATCGACCTCGCCGGAGCGCGCCAGCGCGTCGATGACGCCCAGCATGCCCTTGCCTTGGTGGTCCGTCGCGGCGACCGTGGTATCCACCGGATTGCCCACCGACGCGTAGGGCGGCAGGTGCGCCATGAGCCGGCGCTGCAGATCGTCGCTCAGCGCCGGCAGTTCCAGGCCTTGCGCGGACAGCAGGTCCGCCGCCCAGCCGCCAGCGCCGCCGGAGGTGGTCACCACGGCCGTGCGGCCGCCTTGCATGAATGGCATCAGCGACAGCGCCGCCCCTGCCGCCAGCATTTCCTCCGCGTCGAACACGCGGATGACGCCGTGGCGCGCGAACACCGCGTCGTACGCCGTGTCGGCACCGGCCAGGTGCGCGGTGTGCGAGACGGCAGCGCGCTGGCCGGCCTCGGACCGGCCGACCTTCATCACCACGATCGGCACCTGCTTCTCCGCCGCCCGCTGCGCCGACGCGGCAAAGCGGCGCGCATCCTTCAGCCCCTCGATGAACAGCAGGATCACGCCGGCTTCACCGTCTTCCACCAGTTTGTCGACGAAGTCCAGCACCTCCAGGTCGGCCTCGTTGCCGGTGGTCACGACGCTGTGCAGGTCCAGGTGCTCGCCGAGTGCCCGCCCGAAGAGCGCGAAGCCGATGCCGCCGCTTTGCGAAACCACGGCGACCGGCCGCCTCGCATGGCGGGGCGGGGCGGGATGCGCGATGCATTCCTCCACCACGTGGGCGAAGGTTGCGGCGAGCTTCCCGCGGGGCAGGAAGTAGCCCTCGGTGTTCGGACCCAGTACGCTCATGCCGTGGCGGCGCGCCACCGAGACGGCGCGCTGCATGTCTGCGGTCACGACGTCGGACGAGAAGATCACCGCGCCGCCACAACCGCGCACCGCCGCGTCCTCGACCAGCGCCGGCACCGCGGCGCCCGGGATGCCCACGAGCAGCAAGTCGGGCACCTCCGGCAGATCGGCCAGCGCCGCATATGCCCTGAGCCCCTGGATGGTTTCGTGGCCGCCGGGGTTGACAGGGTAGATCGGGCCGGCAAAACCGGCGTCCTTCAGGCAGCGCAGGATCTTGCCGCGCGTCTTGCCCGTGTCGTCCGACGCGCCAATGACCGCGACGCTGCGCGGCTGCAGCAAACGGGGATTCAAGGCCATCGTGCTCAAGCCGTGATGTGCGAGCCGCCGTTGACCGACAGGTGCTGGCCGGTGATGAAGGTACTCGCCGGGGAGAGCAGAAAGGCGATGGAGCGCACCGCCTCCTCCGGTTCGAGAAAGCGGCCGAGCGGGATGTTGGCCAGGTAACGGTCGCGGAACTTGTCGCTGCGCACCACCTCGGTCATCTCGGTGGCGACCACGCCGTAGGCCACGCTGTTGACGCGGATGCCGTAGCGGCCCCACTCGCGCGCGGCGCTCATCGTGATGCCCAGCACGCCGGACTTGGCCGCGCCGTAGTTGATCTGGCCGATCGTCCCCTTGCGGCCGGCGTCCGACGTCACGTTCACGATGACGCCCGGATCCTTCTCGCCGGCCTCGGCGCGCCGCTTCATGTCCATGCCGGCGATCTGCAGGCAGTTGAACACGCCGCTGAGGTTGACGTCGATGACCTGCTGCCACTGCTCCACGGTCATTTTGTCGATCATCGCGGTGCGGGTGATGCCGGCATTGTTGACCAGTCCGTGCACCCCGCCGAAGCGCCCGGCCGCCTGCTCGACCAGCCGGCCGAGAAACTCCCGGTCGGTCACGCTGCCGGCCTGTGCCAGCACGCGCTGCGGATCCAGGCCGTCGATCGACGCCGCCAGCCTGTCGGCGTTCGCGTCCAGCAGCGTGAGGTTGGCGCCGAGTGCATGCAGCAGGCGCGCGGCGTGGTAGCCGATGCCCTGGGCAGCGCCCGTGACCATCACATTGCGGCCCGTCATCTCCATCAGGTTGATCATCTGCATGCTTCCTTTCGTCGGGTCACTTGTCGCGGAAATCCGGTGTGCGCTTTTCCAGCGCGGCCACGACGGCCTCGTGGTGGTCCTCGGTGTGCTGGGCCAGCCCCTGGAAGCCGGCGGCCAGCGACAGCGAGGCCTCCAGCGAACCGACGAGCGAGTCGCGCAGCAGGCGCTTGTTCAGGCGTATCGCGTGCGTGGGATGGCGGGCGATGCGCGCCGCGATCTCGCGGGCGCGCGGCAGCAGCTGCTCCGGCGGCAGCACCTGCGAAACGATGCCCATCTGCAATGCCCGCTGCGCATCGAACTCGTCGCCGGTCAGCGTCAACTCGGCCGCGGCCGCCGGGCCGACCAGGCGCTGCAGCAGCCAGGCACCGCCGGCGGCAGACACCAGCCCGAGCTTGATGAAGCTCTCCGCGAAACGCGCCCCTTCGGCCGCGATGCGCACGTCGCACAGCAGCGCCAGATCGAGCCCGGCGCCGATCGCCGCGCCATTCACCGCCGCCACCACCGGCACGTCGATCGCCGTGAAGGCGCGCGCCAGGCGCTGCACCCCCAGGTCGTAGTAGCGGCGCATCTCCGCCGCGCTGCCGGCGAAATGGTGCTCGCGGTCGCGCATGGCCTTGAGGTTGCCGCCGGCGCAGAACACCTGCCCATGGGCGGTGAGGATCGCGCACTTGATCGAGACATCGGCGTTGAGCCGGTGGCAGGCGTCGACCAGCGCGTCGGTGAGCTCGGCGCTGATCATGTTGCGCGTCTCGGGCCGGTTCAGCGCGAGCACCACCACCGGCCCGTCGCGCTCCCAGGTGAGCACGGGCGTATCGTTCACGGGTGTACCTTCGCCCTGCCGGGCTTCGGTGCGAGCCCCTTGGGGCGGCCCGGCGGCGCTCATGCATCGTCTCCTGTCTTCGCAGGGTGGATGACGGCGTCCAGCGCGACGACGCCCTGCCCTTGCGGCAGCACGACGACTGGGTTCACCTCGATGTCGCGGATGGTGTCGCGCTCCAGCACGGCCAGATGCGACAGCGCCGAAATCGCCCGCGCCATGGCCTCGGTGTCGCCGGGCGGCGCGCCGCGCCAGCCGGACAGCAGCGGCCAGGTGCGCAGCTCGCGCATCATCTGGCGCGCCTGCTCGACACCGACCGGCGCCAGCCGGGAGGCCACGTCGCGCAGCAGTTCCACCGCGATGCCGCCCAGGCCGAAGGTGATCACCGGGCCGAAGCTCGGATCGCGCATCACCCCGAGAATGCATTCGGTGCCCCCCGTGACCATCTCGGAGACCAGATAGCCCTCGATGCGTGCGTCCGGCAGCTCGCGCCGAATGCGCTCGTCCATGCCGCGCACCGCTTCGGCCACGGCTTCGGCATCGCCGAGGCCAAGCGCCACGCCGCCGTGCTCGGTCTTGTGCGCGATGTCCGCCGAGACCACCTTCACGGCGACGGGAAAGCCGATCTGCCGGGCCGCCGCCGCCGCGGCCTGCGCGGTAGCCGCCACGGTTTCCTTCGGCGTGCGGATGCCGCAGGCCGCCAGGATGCGCTTGGCCTGCACTTCGTTGAAGCGCCCAGCCCCCCGCGGCACCAGCTCCGCCGGGAAGTCGGGCGGCTTCGATGCATCGGCCGGTGGCGCGCGGAAGAACCGCTCGAAATGGTGCAAGGCCGCCAGCGCCGCCACCGCGCGGGACGGGTCTTCGTAGACCAGGAACCCGGCCTGGTCGTAGATGGCACGCAGCTCCGGCGGCGTCGTGACGGAAACCATGAGCAGCCGATCGGGATGGCGCGTGGAAACCTCGCTCAGGATGTGCGTGAGCGGCCCCGCCATGCTCGGCGCCATGCCGACGATGCCCAGGAACAGGATGACGGCATCGAAGGCGTTGCTCTCCAGCACGCGCTCCAGCGCCTGGCCCAGCAGCGCGTGATTGGCCGTCACCAGTCCCGTCATGTCGATCGGGTTGGCCGGCGAGCAATAGGGCACGATCTCGCGCAATTGCGCCTGGGTCGGCTCCGGCACCCTGCCCATCTCGAGCCCGGCGTCCGAGACGAAATCGGCCATCTGCACCCCGACGCCGCCGGAAATGCTGATCACGGCGGTGCGCGGGCCCTGCGGCCGCTTGCCGCGGCTCAGGGCATAGGCGACATCCAGCAGCTCATCGGTGGTGCGCGCCCGCCAGACGCCGTAGTCGCGGAAGATCGCGTCGTAGACGGCGTCCTCACCGGTGAGCGCCGCCGTGTGCGACGCGGCGGCCGCCTGCCCCTCCGGAGTGCGGCCCACCTTCATCATGACGACCGGCTTGTGGTTGCGCCGGGCCGTCTCGAGCGCATCCAGCAGGTTCGAGGCCGAACGCACGCCCTCGAGGTAGCCGAGCAGCACCTGCACCTCGTCCTGCCGCGCCATCCAGCCCAGCACTTCGCCCAGGTCCACGTCGGCCTCGTTGCCCGTGGCGACGAAGTGCGACACGCCCAGGCCGCGCATGAAGCAGTGCCGCATCAGGTAGCCGCCATAGCCGCCACTCTGGGTCGCCACCGCCACCCCGCCCGGTGCCGGCGGCCCGCCCTCGTAGGCGGACGCGAAGGTGGAATAGACCTGCGCACCGGCATTGACCACGCCCATGCAGTTCGGCCCGAGAATGCGCATGCCGCCGGCCCGCGCCACCGCCACCACCTCGTCCTGGCGGGCCTTGCCTTCGGCGCCGATCTCGGCGAAGCCGGCGCCGAAGATGAGCGCCGAGCGCACGCCGGCCTCGGCGCAGTCGCGAATCGCCTGCAGCGTGTCCTCCGCCGTCACCGACAGCAGCGCGCAGTCGACCGGCTCGCCGATCGCCCGCACGCTCGGATAGGCCTTCAGCCCCTGCACCTCGGCACGGCCAGGGTTCACGGGATACAGCTTCCCACGGTAGCCGTATTCCCGCATGTAGTGCAGCGGCCGGCCGCCGAAGCGGCGCCAATCGTTGGACGCGCCGACGATGGCGATCGAGCGGGGCGCGAGCAGCGCGTCGAGGCTGCCCGCGTCGGCGGCGTCGGAAGGGGGAAGGGATGCGGCCATGATGAGCGGAGGCTACCAGCCGGAACGCCGCTTTTCGGTGCACGGGCCGCCTGGCGGACAACTCATCACATGCATGTCGAAATGCGGGCCCGGCCGGCGCGGCGGGCGCCTGGCGCCACAATCCGGCCCATGCCCTACGTTCCAAGCGATCTGGCGCAGCGAATCGACCGGCTGGAGTCGCTGGACGCGATCCGCCAGCTGGCCTGCAAGTACGCCCTCGCCATCGACGTGCGCGATCTCGACGCGGTGGTGAGCCTGTACGTGCCGGACGTGAAGGCCGGGCCGCAGGCGCAAGGGCGCGCAGCGCTCCTCGCGGTGTTCGACCGCGTGCTGCGCGGCTTCGGCGCCACCTCGCACCAGGTGCAGAACCATGTCATCGAATTCGACGACGCCGATCACGCCCAGGGCCTGGTGACCTGCCGCTGCGAGCACGAGGTGATGACGCCGGAGGCAGGGCCGAAGTGGGTCGTGGTCCAGAACCTCTACCACGACCGTTACGAACGGGTCGCGGGGCATTGGTGCTTCCGTGGCCGGGTGCAGAACCGCCTGTACGGCACGGCCGTGGACGACCCGCCCGTGGGACCGTTGAAAGACCGCTGGCCAGGCCAGGAGCCGGCCGCCGCCCCGTTTCACGACCCGTTCGACAGTTGGCGCGAGTTCTGGGGCGAGCAGCCGCCGGCCGAAGGCCTGGCGCCGTGGTCGGCGGCCAGCAACTTCGTCACCCGCCTGCGGCGCAGCGAGAAGCTGCCCGCGCTCGCCAGGCATATCGCCAAGGCCCACGCCGAGTCCGCTCGCTCTGACGACCGCTAGGGCCTGTTCCCTCAGTCCGACAGCGCCGCCATGCGCGCGCGATGAAAGGCTTCGTCGCCGAACTGCAGCGTCGTCATGGTCAGCCGCTTGAAATGCGCGCTGACATCGAGCTCCTCGCTCATGCCCATGCCGCCATGCATCTGCACCGCATCGCGCCCGGCCAGGCGGGCGCAGGCGATCGCCTGCAGGCGCGCGGCCGACACCTCGCGCATGCGCTCGCGGGCCGGCTTGGCCAGCGCGGCGGCGGCCACGTGCATCATGGAGCGGGTCAATTCCACCTGCACGTACATATCCGCCAGCTTGTGCTGCAGCACCTGGAACTTCGCCAGGGGGGCGCCGTACTGCTCGCGCGTCTTCAGGTATTCGCACGTGGCGTCCACCAGATAGGCCGACGACCCCACCACCTCCGCGCAGAGGGCTGCGCTGCCGTGGTCGGCCGCCAGCGACAGCAGATCGAGCGCGCCTCCAGGCGCGCCGACACAGTCTTCGCGCGCGACCGCCACGCCGTCGAGCGTCAGCTCGGCGGCGCCGTGGCCGTCGTTGCCGCGGTAGGCACGAACCAGGACGCCAGGCGCACCGCGGTCGACCAGGAACAGGCTCAGGCCTTGGGGCGTGTACGCGCTCACGAAGAACTTGTCGGCGACGCCGCCGTTCAGCACCACCGGCTTGCGCCCGCGCAGCCGCCAGCCGTCGGCGGTGGGCGCGGCTTCGGTGGCAACGCGCGTGAAGTCCTGACCGGCGTCGCTCTCCAGCGCGGCGAGCGCCAGTTGGAGTTCGCCGCCCACCATCTGCTCCAGCCACTGGCGGCGGCGCATGTCCTGCAGCCCGTGTTGCAGCAGGACCCCGCCGACCACGGCGGTGCAGAGATACGGCTCCAGCACCAGGTGGCGGCCGAAGGCCTCCATCAGGATCGCCGCTTCCACCGGTCCACCGCCGAAGCCGCCGGCGTCCTCCGGCAATGCCGCACCCAGCCACCCGAAGCCCGCAAAATCCTGCCACACCTTGCGGCTGTGGCTGCCGCCGGCGCGCAGGATCTTCTCGCGCTGCGTATAGGGATACTCCTGCTGGAGATAGCGCTGCACCGAATCGCGCAGCATCTGCTGGTCGGACGAGTAATTGAAATCCACGGTGAATGTCGCCACTAAATGCGCAGGATGCGGCGCGCGATGATGTTCTTCTGGATCTCGGCGCTGCCGCCGTAGATCGTGAGCTTGCGCCGATCGAAGGCCTGCTGCGCATGCCACATGTCGTCCGGCGGCACCACGGGCTCGCCTTCGGGCAGGGTCAGCGCGTCGGGGAACGACAGTTGGCCGGCCTCCTCGAACATCAGCTCGGTGATGGCCTGCTGCAATTGCGCGCCGCGCAGCTTGACGACCGACACCACCGAGGCCTCGGCCTTGCCGGCCACTTCGTCGGCAAGCACGCGGTAGGCGGTGTACTTCAGCGCCATCAGGTCCGCCTCCAGGACCGCCAGCCGCTCCCGGAAGCGCGGCGTCTCGGCCAGCGGCACGCCATCGCGGACCGTGCGCCGGCCGAAGGCCCGGGCTTCGGCGAGGTAGCGCGTCGATGCCCCGAGGCCGGCACCGACGATGCGCTCATGGCTCAGCAGGAACTGCGTCATGGCCCAGGCCTCGCCCTCGGGCCCGAGGCGGTTCTCCAGCGGCACGCGCACGTTCTCGATCGTGACCTGGTTGACCGCATGCACGCCGCCGACCGTGAGGATCGGCGATACCGTGACGCCCGGCTGTTCCATCGGAATCAGCAGGTACGAGATACCGGCCTGCTTCTTCGCCTCCTGCGAGGTGCGAACGAGGCAGAAGATCCAGTTGGACTCCTGCGCATAGCTGGTCCACAGCTTCGTGCCGTCGACCACGTAGTGATCGCCGTCGCGCACCGCGCGCATCTTCAGGGCCGCGAGGTCGGAGCCCGCCTGCGGCTCCGAGAAGCCCTGGCACCACCAGTGCTCGCTGCGCAGGATGGGCGGCAGGAAGCGCTGCTTCTGCTCCTCGGTGCCGTACTCGATGATCAACGGGCCCAGCAGATCGAGCGCCGGAATGTTGCGGCGCGGAGCGCCGGCCAGGTGGACTTCCTCGTCCCAGATGAAGCGCTCGATCGGGCCCCACCCCGTGCCGCCGTATGCCTTCTTCCAGGAATGCCCCAGCCAGCCCTGGGCCGCCAGGATGCGCTGCCAGCGGATGTGGTCGTCCTTCGACAGCTTCTCGCCGCGCAGCGTGCGCCGGCGGATGTCCGGCGGCAGCCGGTCCGCCAGGAAACGCTTGACCTCCTCGCGGAAGGCCTGGTGTTCGGGGCTGAAATCGAGGTCCATGGCGAGCGGGATTACACCATCGACCCGCCCCGCACCCACGCATGCGCGGCTATTCATCACGTATGTGCCGACTTCTGCCCGAGCGCCTCTTGCGCACGCCCAGGCGCACTTGTCCGCGCGCGTCGCTCCCTACAATGGATCGATCATGCGTGAACTCGTCACCGAATCCCTCGAAGACCGCGTCGCGGTGCTGCGGCTCAATGCGCCGGAGAAGATCAACGCGATCTCACTGGACATGCGCGAAGCCCTCATCGAAAGCTTGCAGCGCCGCTTCTTCGACGACGATTGCCATGCGATCGTGCTCACCGGTCAGGGCGGCAACTTCAGCGCGGGCGGCGACCTCAAGAGCGAGCGACCGGCACCCGAAGCGCTGGCGCGCACGTTGCGCCACAAGCTGTCGCGCCTGCACGAGATGGTGCGCCTGGTCGCCAATGCCCCGAAGCCGATCGTCGCGGCGGTGGAAGGCAAGGCCATCGGGGCCGGCCTGTCGCTCGCGATGGCCTGCGACGCCGTGGTGGCCGCCGACAACGCCGAGTTCGGCGCCGCGTTCGGCAAGGTGGGGCTGCTGCCGGACGCCGGCCTGTTCTACACGCTGCCGCGCCGCGTGGGTGGCGCGCGGGCGCAGCAACTGCTGCTGTCGGCACGTCTCGTGCCGGCGCCGCAGGCGCTCGACATCGGGCTGGCGGACGCCGTCGTACCGGCGGCCGAATTGATCGGCGCCGCGTGCGGCGAGGCGCACCGCCTGGCGCGCATTGCCCCGCTCGCGCTGGCCGCGATCAAGTCACTGGGCACCGGCGGCTGCGCCACGCTGGAGGAGGCCTTTGCCGCGGAGATGCGGCTGCAGCCCCTGCTGGCGATGAGCGACGACAACCGCGAGGCGCGCGCGGCCTTCGCGGAGCGGCGCACGCCGAAGTTCCGGGGCTGTTGAGGTCCGTGAAAGGCGCAGGCATGTTCAGCGAAGATTTGTTGGCCGGCAAGCGCGTGCTGATCACGGGCGGCGGCACCGGGCTGGGGCGGTCCATCGGCCGGCGCGTGGTCGAACTGGGCGCCGAACTCACCATCTGCGGACGCCGGCACGAGGTCCTGGCGCAGGCCGCGCAGGCGTTCGATGCGATCGGCAGGCAGAAGACGCAAGTGGTCGCCTGCGACATCCGCGAGCCCGACCAGGTCGCCTCGATGATGGAACAGGTCTGGGCCCGGGGGCCGCTGGACGTGCTGGTGAACAACGCGGCCGGCACCCTGCTGGCGAGAACGGAGAGCCTGTCGCCGCGCGCGGTCGACGCCGTGCTGCGCGTGTCGCTGAACGGCGCGATCTACACGACGCTGGAGGCCGGTCGGCGCTGGATCGAGGGCGGGCATCCCGGCGTGCTGATGTACACCTTGGCGTCGGGCTTCGAGGACGGGCGGCCCTTCATGGTGCCGCTCACGGTGGCCAAGGGCGGGCTCATGACGCTGCTGCGCAGCCTGGCGGTGGAATGGGGCCGCCACGGCATCCGCACCATCGGCGTGGCACCCGGCAACTTCCCGACGCCCGGCGCCGCGGCGAAGCTGCAGACGGGACGCGCCGCCGACCCCTCGAAAGACATCCCGCTCGGGCGGGTCGGCGAGCACCTGGAACTGGCGAACCTGTACGCGTTCCTGATGTCGGACCTGGCGTCCTACATCAGCGGCGAGGTCGTCGGCATCGACGGCGGCAAGGGGCTGCGCACGAACGGCGTCGAAGACTTGTTCGCCTGGAGCGCGGCGCAGTGGGACGCCCTGCGCCCGAAGAAGTGAGGCATGTCGAGGCCATGAGGGCCTCTCCAGCGCTCCCGGCCAGGCCGCACCCGCCCTACGCGAACGCGGCGAAGCCGCGGTCCAGCACGGTGGCCTCGCGCTGATCGACGATGGCGCGAAACGCCATGCCGTCGGGCTCGCGCCACGCCTCGATGCGGATCACCTCGCCGGGGTAGACCGGCTTGGAGAAGCGCGTCTCGATCATCGACAGCGCCTTGCCGGGATTCAGCTTCATCAGCCCGTGCGCCGCGACCGAGTAGGTGCACAGCCCGTGCAGAATGGGCCGGGGGAAGCCGGCCTTCACCGCGAAGGCCGGGCTGGCGTGCAGCGGGTTGCGGTCGCCGTTCAGGCGGTACCACAGCGCCTGATTGGGCTGCGTCACCATCTCGATGCCCGCATCCGGCGGCCGATCCGGAACGGCGCGGAACTCGCGGGAGACCTGGCGCTGGCCGCCAAAGCCGCCATCGGCGCGGCAGAAGGTGCTCGACTCGATGCGGGCGAGCAGTTGGCCGCTGGCCTTGTCGCGCAGCGTGCGTTCCAGCACGATGATGCCGCCCTTGCCGGCCCCCTTGTCCACCACCTCCAGCACGCGGTTCGCGGCGAGGAAAGGCAGGCCGGTGCGGATCGGGCCGTGGATCTCGAGCCGCTGCGTGCCGTGCACCAGCATCCGGCGGTCGATGCCGAACACCGGGTCCGCCATCCAGGGCCCGGGATGCCCGAGCACGATGGGCAAGGTCGGGAAAGCCTGCAGGTCTTCCTCGAACACATAGCGCAGTTCCTGCTCGTCCATGGGGTCGCGGCCGACGCCGACGGACAGGGCGAACAGCATCACCTCCTGGTCGGAAACCACCCGCTCGCAGGTCTCGAACGGGTGGGCGAGAATGGCTTGGGCGTTCAGCGGCATGTCGCGCATGCTAAGGAACACGGGTGGCAGGTGCAAGCGCCACGCCGCCAATCAACACATGCATGCGGACTCAGCCGGCCGCGGCGACAGTAACATCCAGCCATGCGAAAAAAGTGGGTCCCCGAGAAAAAGCGGGTGGTCGGCGCCCGGCCCGAGCTGCCGGAAGGCGTGGTCAAGTCCGCCGGCCGGGTGCTGCAGATCCTCGAGTACTTCGACGAAATCCAGCGCCCGGCCAATGTGGTGGAAATCGCCGAGATGCTCAAGCTGCCGCAGTCGAGCACGTCGGCGCTGCTGCGCAGCCTGGTGGCGCTGGGCTACCTGTACTTCGACCGCATGGCCCGCACCTACACGCCGAGCTGCCGTGTCGCATTGCTCGGCAACTGGGTCAACAGCCCGCTCTTCATGGGCGGCGTGGTGCTCCAGTGCATGGAGGACCTGCGCGAGAAGACCGGCGACGCGGTGATGCTGGCCATCCGCAACGGCGTGTGGTCCCAGTACATCCATGTCCTTCAGGCGACCAGCATGGCGCGGCTGCAATTGGTCCGCGGCGCGTTGCGGCCGGTGGCCGCGTCCGGCACCGGCTATGCGCTGCTCGCCACCCTGCCGGACACCGAGGTGAAGAACATCGCGCACCGCATCAACGCCGAGGCACGCACCGGCAAGACGGCGCCGGTGAGCACGGAAGCCTTGCTGCAGACGCTGGCGGAAGTGCGCCGGCTGGGGTATGCCCTCACGATGGATCTGGTCACGCCCGGCGGCGCGGTGCTGGCCATGCCGCTGCCGGTGACGGACGGCGGACAGGCGCTGGTGGTCGGCCTGGGCGGGATCAGCGAGGTGCTGAAGGCCAGGCGCCAGGAACTCGTGGGCATCCTGCGCGAGACGGTCGCACAGCACTTCCCGCCGCATCCGTAGGGTCCGCCGGCGCAGCGGCAAGCGGGTTCATGCCGGCGCCATCTCGGGCGCTTCCTCCGCGACCGTGGTGCGGCGCAGCTCGCGCACGTACTTCGCTTCGTCGAAGGGCATGGCGCGGTGCATCGTGCAGCGGTTGTCCCACATCACCAGGTCGCCGAGGCGCCAGACGTGGGCGTGCACGAACGCGTCCCGGGTGGCGAAGGCCATCAACTCGTCGAGCAGCTGGCGCCCCTCGTCGTAGGGCATGCCGACGATGCACTCGGCGTGCGAGGCCAGGTACAGGCCTTCGCGGCCGGAGCCGGGGTGCACGCGCACCAGCGGGTGGACGCTGGGCGGCAGGTTGCGGCGCTCGCTCTGGTCCAGCGGCGGCGAGCCGGGAACCAGGCTGCGCGAATAGGCCAGCGAGTGCTGCACCTGCAAGCCGCGCAGCGCCTGCTGCCGCTGCGGGGGCAGCGCATCCCACGCCGCACGCATGTCGGCGAACTCGGTGTTGCCGCCCTCCGCCGGCAGCCGCTTGGCGCACAGGAAGGTGTACTTGCCGGCGGGGTTGCGGAAAGAGCTGTCGGTGTGCCACAGCTTGGTCGTGAGCTGATAGAGCCGGCGCGGATGATCCACGCCGAACTTGAACCCGTGCTCGTCGACATTGGAGATGTCGCTCAGTTCATCCTTCTCCAGCCGGCGCGCCATGTTCTCGCGGTGCACGGTGATCGAGCGCTGCGGCCGGCCGAAAGCGTTCGAGAAACGCAACTGCTGCGCATCGTCGATCTGCTGGTCGCGGAATACCAGCACGCCGTGCCGGTCGATCTCCGCGGTGAGGGCCTCCACGGCCGATGCGTCGAGCGGCTGACGCAGATCCAGGCCGACCACTTCACCGAAGAAATGCGGGTGCAATTGGTTGACGCGGTAGCTCATGTCATCGCCTCCTTGGCGTTTCGTTTGTTCACGGACACCCGCTTCAAGCCGTCCAGCTGAAGCCGGGATTGCGCAACTGGTAGTACAGGGCGCCGTCCTGCACCACGAAGGATTTCATCATCCGCGGGCCGCGGTTGTGATGCGAGTGCTCGGCTTGCGGCGGGGTCACCATCAGGCCGAAGGGAATCCAGTCGATCCGCCGGCCGTCCACCTGGGAGTAGATGCCTTCACTCTCGATCGCCAGCGTCAGCGCCGCCGGGTTGTGCCTGTGCGGGCGCTGGTCGCCGCCCGGCTCGAGCGTGTTCACCGCCGCGGTCAGCGAGGGAAGAATGGTGCGCATGCCTTGCAGCGGCGTGGTGGCGAAGATCACCGACTTGCCGGCCGTGCGCTGCGGACCCGTGCGATCGTGCACCAGGCCCAGTTTCTCGTCGATCAGGCGCCCGTCGAAGTAGGCGGCCTTCACCACCGGGTTGTGCGCCGCCTCCGGCGGCCGCACGCCGGCATAGGCCAGCTCCGGCTCGTTGGTGAAGCACACCAGCAAGCTGTCGGCTTGCGCTTCATGGCGGGTGCGGCCGGCGCCGGGCAGCACGAAGGCGTCGCCGGCGCGCCAGGCGATGCGCGTGTCCCCCGCATGGCTCACGCCCTGCCCGCGCGCCACGTAGTAGATCTCGCCGGTGGCCTCGAACGCATGCTCCACCGCCTCGCCTGCACGCACCACCACGTAGCGCGCGAGCATGGCCGGGGTGGTGGCGGGCCAGGCGGTGCCCAGCACGCCGGACAGATCCATGGGAATCAGGCCGCTGGGGCACGCCGGATCCAGCGCCTGCCGCTGCTCGTCGAGGAACAGGTGGGGCGGCACGTACGCCAGGCCACGGTCGAAGGCCCCCTCGGGCAGGTAGAAGATGGCATCGCGCCTAGCAGCGGCGTTGTCCGCGTGCGCGTCGACGGTGTCAGCCTGCATGGCGAATCCTCGTTCAGGTGGTGGTGCGGGGGAAGCTCAACGGTCGAACTTGATGGCCGCCTTGCCGACCACCTCGTCCCAGCGTTCGAACTCGGCATTCATCTGAGCCGCGAACTTCTCGGGCGTGGTGGCCACCCCCATCTCGATGCCCGCATTGGTCAGGACCCTCACCACATCCGGCTCGGTCGAAGCCTTCGTGATGGCTTGCGCGACGGCGTCGACGTACGGCTTGGGCGTGCCGGCCTTCATGAAGACGCCGAACCAGGACGTCAGGTCCACGCCGGGGTAGCCGAGCTCGGCCGTCGTGGGCACGTCGGGCAACTGGTTGCTGCGCTTCGGGCCGGCGATGGCCAGCACCTTGATGCGGTCCTGCTTCAGCAGATTGGTGGCGCCGACGATCCCGCTCACCGCGTAGTGGATGTCCCCGGTGATCAGGGCCTGGCTGAACTCCGCCGTCCCCTTGTACGGGATGTGCACGCTCTTGGTGCCGGCTGACTGGTTCAGCATCTCGCCGCCCAGGTGCGTCAGGCTGCCGATGCCGTCCGAGCCGTAGTTCAGCTTGTCGGGCTGGGCCTTCATGGCATCGATCAATCCCTTGTAGCTGTCGATGCCGGACTTGAGGCTTGCCACGATCACCAAGGGCGTGACACCCAGCATGTTCACCGGCACCAGGTCCTTGCGCGAGTCGTACGGCGCCTTGACGCCGCGGTGCTGGTTGATCACGTGCGAGACGACTTGCGTGGAAAGGGTGCCGAAGTACAGCGTGTACCCGTCGGCGGGTTGCTGCAGCACGTGCTGCACGGCCGGCACGCCCTGGGCCCCGGGCTTGTTCTCCACGATGACGGGCTGTCCGAGGATTTGCGACAGCTTGTCGGCATAGCTGCGTGCGGTCAGGTCGGTGGGGCCGCCCGGCGGATAGGGCACCACGAAGCGAACCGCCTTGGTGAACAGGCCGGACTGGGCCAGTGCCGGCACGGGCGTGATCAGCGCGGCGCCCAGCGTGAGAACCACGGCGGCACGGCGAAGCAGCGGGGAAGCGAGGCGCGTCATTCTGTCTCCTTTCTCGAACCCGATTCGCACGGGTTGCTTGGCACGGCTTGCATATGAAAACCCAGTGTAGGCCGTGTGCGGGCGCGGCGGAGCGGTCCGCCATCCAATCGCATGCATGTGTTGATTTCCCCGGCGCCCAGGCATCCGCCGTACCGCGGTTGCCGCGAACCACTTGCGCTGCGGTGGCGACACGGCTACGGTGCTGCCATCATGATGACGTCTTCCCCGCCCTTTCTCTTCTCCGCGCTGGAACTCCGCGGCGTGCGGTTCCGCAACCGCGTCGGCGTATCGCCGATGTGCATGTACGCCTGCGCGCCCGATGGCCTGGCCACCCCGTGGCACCTGGTCCACCTCGGCGCCCGCGCGGCCGGCGGCGCCGGGCTGGTGGTCGCCGAGGCCACGGCGGTGGCGCCCGAGGCCCGCATCTCGCCGGCGGACCTGGGTTTGTGGTCACCCGCCCACGCACAGGCCTTGCAAGGCGTGACGGCGTTCATCGCCGCGCAAGGCGCGGTCCCCGGCGTGCAACTGGCCCATGCCGGCCGCAAGGGCAGCACGCAGGTGCCGTGGATCGGCCGAAAGGCGGTCCTCCCCGACGCCGGCGGCTGGACGGTGCACGCGCCATCGCCGCTGGCTTTCGGGCCGGACAGCGCACCGCCGCAGGCGATGGCTGAGGGCGACATCGAAGCCGCCATCGGCCGGTTCGCCAGCGCCGCCCGCCATGCCGTCTCGGCCGGCTTCCGCTACATCGAACTGCACCTGGCGCACGGCTACCTGGCCCACCAGTTCATGTCGCCGCTGACGAACCGCCGCGAAGACGCGTGGGGCGGCAGCTACGGCAACCGGGTGCGCTTCGCGCGTGAAGCGGCGCGCGCCGTGCGCAGCGCCATGCCGACGGATCTGCCGCTTGCCGCGCGGCTGTCCATCAGCGACTGGGCCGAAGGCGGCTGGACGCCGGATGACGCGATCCGGCTGGGCCGGCTGCTGCACGAGGACGGCGTGGACCTGATCGTCTGCTCCAGCGGCGGCATCGTGCCCGCCGCCGCGCCGCCCGGCGGTCCTGAAGCACAGGTGCCGTATGCGGGGCGCATGCGGCGCGAAGCCGGTGTGGCGTCCGGCGCCGTGGGCGGGATCACCGGGCCGGAACAGGCGGCGGCGATCCTCTCGGACGGCGGGGCCGACCTGGTGTTCCTCGCGCGCGCAATGCTGAGGGATCCGAACTGGGCGCTGCATGCGGCGGAGGCGCTCGATGCGGCGGCGCCGTGGCCGGCCTGCTACGCGCGCGCCGTCGCGCGGCGCCACGGCTGATCGGGTGGGCGGCGCAAGGGTCGGGAAGCGTCCGGACACGCTGCGCCGTCAACCGCCCGCGACCACCGGCCAGACCTCGTCGGCCCGCCGCCCGGCGAACCCGCGCGCCAGCACCCGGCGCCAGTGCGCCACGGTGCCGAACTGGTCGCGCCACGCCATCAGCCGCCGTGTGCGCAAATGCAGCGTGTATTCGTGGCTGAAGCCGATCGCGCCGTGCACCTGGTGGGCCAGGGAGAACACGGTATCGGCGGCGTCGCCCAGGCGCGAGCGCGCCGCCGCGACCAGCGGCAGGTTGTCGGGGTCGGCGATCGCGGCATCAAGCATGGCGTTCGAGGCGACGACCGCGGAAGCCATCTCGGCCACCATCTGCTGCACCGCCTGGAACCGGGCGATCTCACGGCCGAACTGCCTGCGCTCCCGGGTATAGGCGGTGGTGCGCACCAGGCACCAGCGCATCGCACCGATCATCTGCGCGCCGCGCAGCAGGCCGGCGTACCGCAGCCAGGCGTCGTAGTCCCCCTCGGCCAGCGCATGCCATCGGGCATCCGCGGGCAGCTCGAGCTTGGCCAGCGGCTCGCCCGAGGCGTCCGGCGTCTGCGCACCCGGCACCAGTTGCCGCCCCGGCACGATGGCCAGCCGCGCGCCCATGCCCGCGCGGCCGACCACCAGCACCTGGTCGGCCGCGTGCGCCCACGGCACGTTGCGCAGGACCGCCGGCTCGCCGGCATCCGCCGTGGCGTCGAAGAACGCCAGCGCCAGCGGCAACGGGGTGGGCTCGCGCGCCGCCAGCGCCAGCAGCCGGTTGCCCAGCACCAGTTCCAGCAGCGGTCCCGGCAGAGCGTGTTCGCCGGCGGCCGACAGAATGGCCGCCGCCTCGGGCAGGCCCGCGCCGACCCCACCCTGGGCCTCGGGCACCAGCACCAGGCCGAAACCGGACGCGTTGATGGCGTCCCATGCGGCTTGCGGGAACGTGCCGGCCTCGGCGGCTTCGATGGTCTCAAGGGTGGCGTAGTCGCCAAACAGGCGCGCCGCCGTGTCGCGGAATTCGTCGGTCATGCTCATGTTGCCTACCTCAGCCCCAGGCCGCGCGCGATCACGCCGCGCAGGATTTCGCCGGTACCGCCGCGGATCGTGAACGCCGGCGCGTAGCGCTGCGCGCTTGCCAGCAGCGCGCGCAGAGCCGGCACGTCGGCCGTGGCGAGCAGGCCCTCCTGCTGCACGATGTTGCGCACCGTGCGCACCGTCTCCTGCTCCAGCCGCGTGCCGACGTCCTTGGCAATCGACGCCTCGAGGTTGGGCGCCTGGCCCGCCTCCAGCATGCTCGCGATCGACAGCGAGATCTGGCGTACCGCCATCAACTGGCCCAACAGCCGCCCGATCTCGAGCTGCGCCGCATCGGACGGATGCGCGCCGAGCGCCTGCACCAGCTCCGCCAGCAACCGGAAGCTGCTCAGCCAGCGCTCCGGGCCGCTGCGCTCGTAGGCCAGCTCCGCGCTGACCTGGTTCCAGCCGTTGCCCGGCTCGCCGATGACGTTGCCGTCCGGGACGAACACCTCCTCGAGACTGACCTCGTTGAAGTCCTCCAGCCCGACCATGCTCTTGATCGGGCGCACCGCCACCCCTGTCGAGTCGAGCGGAATCAGCACCTGCGTGAGCCCGGTGTGGCGCTGCTTCTCGTCCACCTTCGCGGTGCGGATCAGGGCGATCATGCAATGCACGCGATGCGCGTTCGTGGTCCACAGCTTGGTGCCGTTCACCCGCCACCCGCCATCGACCCGGGTGCCGCTCGTGCGCAGCGAGGCGAGATCGGAACCCGAGTCGGGTTCGCTCATGCCGATGCAGAACCCCGCTTCGGCGCGGGCGATGCGCGGCAGCCATTCCCGCTTCTGCGCCTCGGTGCCGAATTTCAGCAGCACCGGGCCGCTTTGCCGGTCGGCGACCCAGTGCGCCCCCACCGGCACCCCGGCCGCCAGCAGCTCTTCGGTGACCACATAGCGCTCCAGCGCGCTGCGCTCGTGGCCGCCATAGCGTTTGGGCCAGGTCATGCCGATCCAGCCTTGCGCGGCAATGCGCTGGCTCGCCGCGGGCGAGAAGCCCAGGCCGACCTGGTCCGGATACGGCAGCGTGCCGGCCGCGCGTTCGGCGGCGACGAAGCGCCGCACTGCCTGGCGCAGGCCCGCCAGCTCGCCGGGCAGCGCGGGCAGTTCGAGGTGAAGGGACGGTGTGCTCATTTGCGAAGCGTCGTGTTCAGTCGCGCCAGGACGTGTCCAGGGAGTTCAGCATGCGGGTGAGCGCCGCCCACTCCAGGGTGTAGGTTCGGCCATCGCCCGTCTTGCGGCGCTCGCGCGCGAGGTCGAACTGGCGCGCGGTCTGCTCGGCCACCGCGTCGGGCAGGATGCGCAGCGGCGCGCCGCCGGCGAGCGCCGCCACCTGCGCCTGGCAGGCGCGCTCGAGGTAGTGCATCTCGATGAAGGCCTCCGGGATGCTGCGCCCGCAGGCCAGGATGCCGTGGTTGCGCAGCAGCATGACGAGGTTGCCGCCCAGGTCGCCCGCCAGGCGCTGGCGCTCGGCGTCGTCGTCCGCCACCCCGAGATAGTCGTGGTACGAGAGACGCCCATGGAACCGCGCCGCATGCTGGCTGATCATCAGCAGGCCTGCCTGTTGCGCGGCGACCGCGATGCCGGCGGTGGTGTGCGTGTGGATCACGCAGGCGATCTCGGGCCTCGCCTCGTGGACCGCGCTGTGAATGAAAAACCCCGCCCGGTTGATCGGCGCATGGGTCTCCTGCACGGGATGGCCGAACAGGTCGACGCGCAGCAGATCGCTGGCGCGGATCTCGTGGAACATCAGGCCGTAGGGATTGATCAGGATGGCTTCATCGCCTGGAATGCGCGCCGACACGTGCGTGTAGATCAGGTCGGTCATCCGGTAATGGGCGATCAGCCGGTAGCACGCCGCAAGGTCCAGGCGCGCCTGCCACTCCAGTTCGGAAATGCCGGAAGGTCTCATGGGGCGCAAGGGTAAAGGCGCACCCGCGGATTGACGCGCCCAGGCGTACAAAACATGGACGTGATGCTTTGTTCCCGCCCTGGCCCGGCGCGCAGGGGCGGCCTTATGCTTTCCCGGCGCCAGCAGCGGACCCTGCATCGCAGCAGTGCTGGCCGCCCTCCGGGCCGGTCCGCGCGGGCCCCTCACCTACCTTCGATTCACGACCTATCACCGGCATGGACCGGCACATGGAGACAAGTCATGAGCCAGAACGAACGATTCCCTATCGCCGCCAAGGGCCGGCGCGGTGTGCTGCAGACGATCGGTGCCACGGCCCTCGGTGCGGCGCTGCCGTCGCTGGCGCTGTCGCAGTCCTTCCCCACGCGACCGGTGCAACTGATCGTGCCGTTCCCGGCTGGCGGGCCGACCGACCTGACCGCGCGCCTCATCGCCGAGAAAATGACGCAGTCGCTCGGCCAGCAGGTCGTGGTCGACAACCGCGGAGGCGCCGCGGGCATGATCGGCACCACGGCGGTCGCGCAGGCAAGGAACGATGGCTACACCTTCGGCCTGATCGGCAGCGGCCACCTGACGCTCACGCCCCACGTGCGCAAGGACCTGCCGTGGGACCCAGTGAAAGACTTCGTCCCGATCTCGCGAGCCGCGGACGTGCCGCTGGTGCTGGCGGTGAACCCGAGCCTGCCGGTGAAGACCGTCGACGAACTCGTGGCACTGATCAAGGCGAATCCGGGCAAGTACAGCTACGGCTCGGACGGCGTCGCCTCGGCAACCCACCTCACCTTCGAGTACTTCAAGGAACTGTACGGCAACCTGAACGTCGTGCATGTGCCGTACCAGGGCACGGCGCAACTGCTGAACGACATGCTGGGCAATACCATCCAGATGTCGATCTCCGGCATCGCCGGCCCGCTGCCGCATGCCAAGGCGGGCAAGCTGCGCATCCTGGCCGTGACCTCGCGTCAGCGCACGCCGGCGCTGCCCGACGTGCCGACCATGATCGAGGTCGGCGCCAAGAACTTCGACGTCGTGGCCTGGTTCGGCTTGTTCGCGCCACGCGGCACGCCGGACGCCGCGATCCAAACGCTGCAGGAGCACGCGACGCGCGCGCTGCGCCAGCCCGACGTCGTCGAACGGCTGGCCGCCGCGGGGCTGATCGCGACGCCCTCGACCGCGCAGGAGATGGCGCAGACGGTGACCGACTACACCAACCTGTACCTGTCCATCATGAAGAAGGCCAATATCAAGCTGGATTGACGCGGGCGGGGGCATCGGGCGGTCCGCGCAGCGCCAGTTGACCGGCGGCGCCTGCGCGCCCTGAAGCCCGCCCCCGGCAGGGATGATCCGAAGTGATCGTCTCGACAACAATAGAGTATTGGACGAGGGCCGCGGGGCGCTGCACAGTGGGCGCTCCGTTGTGAGCGAGACCGCGATGCCACCGTCCAGCCTGCCCTCTTTCTCCGCCAAGGCGCTGAACGCCCCGGCGGTCTATTTCCCCCAGTACGACACCCCGCCCCGGTACGACTTCGACCAGGGCATGCCCGACCCCGCGACCTATCCGCTGGCGGAGCTGGAGGCCTGTGCCCGGCAGGTGCTGCAGACCCAGGGCAGCGCCGCCTGCGGCTACTTCGGCCAAGCCGGGCGTTCCGAGATGGTGTACGGCTACGCGGGATTGCGCGACCGCATCGCTGCCTGGGTGGGCCGGCGCGACCGGCTCGCGCTGGACCGCAACAACATCCTGCTGATGAACGGCTCCTCCGCAGGGCTGAGCATGATCGCCAGCGCCTTGGCCGGGCCGGGCGGCGGCGCCATCGTCGAATCGACGACCTTTCCCTACATGGCCACCTTCCTCGAAGGCACCGGCGCCACCGTGCTGCGCGCCGCCGTGGACGGCCAGGGCATGGTGATCGCCGACGCCGAGCGCTGCCTGCAGGAGATGAAAGCGCGCGGCCTCACACCCAAGGTTATCTACACCATTCCCACCTTTCACGTGCCCACGGGCGTCCTGATGCCGCTCGCGCGGCGCCGGGAACTGCTGGAGCTGGCACGGCGCTGGAACGTGTTCGTGGTGGAAGACAACTGCTACCACGAACTGTGGTACGACGAGCCGACCCCGCCGACGCTGCTGTCGATGGAGCCCGGCGGCCGGGTGATCCAGTCCGACAGCTTCAGCAAGATGCTGGCCCCGGGGCTGCGCACCGGCTGGGTGGTCGCCGCGCCGGAGGTGGCCGCCATGATCGGCCGCCTGCGGCCCGACCTCGGCGTCAGCCAGTTCACGAGCCACGTCATCGATGCCTGGATGGCCGGTGAGCGGCTCGACGCGCATCTGCAGCGCGTGCGGCCGATCTACAAGCGCAAGCGCGACGTGGCGGCCGCGGCGCTGCGCCGGCATTGCAGCGGGTTCGTGACGTTCAGCGTTCCGCAAGGCGGCATCTTTTTCTGGCTCGAACTGGCGCGCGAGGTCGACGGCCGCAAGGTGCGGGAGGCGCTGCTGCGCGACGGCGTGGCCTGCCGCCCGGGCGAACGCTTCGCCGGCGCGACGGCCGACAACGGCTACCTGCGCATGTCTTTCCTGCAGGTCGAGGAGGCCGAAATCGAGCGTGGTGTCGCCTTGCTCGGCAAGGCCTTCGCGGCAGCCACCCGATGAGTGCCCGACGTGCGCTGGGTCCCTGCACACGGACGCATTCCGCCGCGGTGGTGGCGGACGGCTGGCTGCAGGTGTCGGGACAGGTCGCCACCGATGCCGACGGGCGGGTCGGCGGCAACTGCGAAGAGCAGGCCGTGCGCTGCCTGCAAAAGATCGACCGGCTGCTCGCCGACGCCGGCTGCAGCCGAGCCGACGTGCTGAAGCTCACGGCCTACCTGGTGGATGGCCGTGACCACGCCCAGTACCAGGCGGCGAAGGCCGCCTGGGTGATGGAGCCGGCGCCGGCGGGCACCGCCGTCGTCGTCGCCGGCCTGCTGGTTCCCGGTGCACGCATCGAGATCGAAGCCGTGGCGCGCCTGCCCGGCTGAACTTTCCGCCAACGGAGACACGCATGAAATCCAAGCTCACTTTCCTGTCGACAGCGTTGCTGCTCACCGCCACCCTGCTGCCCGTCCAGGCATCGGCACAGGCATGGCCGGCCCGGCCGATCCGCATGGTCGTCCCCTATCCGGCCGGCGGCGCCACCGACCTCGCGACGCGCACGTACGGCCAATCGATCGAGAGGCGCCTGAAGCAGGCCATCCTGGTCGAGAACCGCGCGGGCGCGGGCGGCGCGATCGGGCTGGAGGCGGTCGCAGGCGCAGCGCCGGACGGCTACACCTTCATCGTCGGCACCGCGGGGAACTTCGCCGCCAACCCGCACCTGGTGAAGAACACGCGCTATGACGTGCAGAAAAGCTTCTCGCCCGTCTGCCTGATGGCCCTGGCGCCGGTCGCGCTGTTCGCCAGCCCCTCACTGCCCGCCAACAGCCTGCCGGAACTCGTGGCGTGGTCCAAGGCGAATCCGGGCAAGCTCAATTTCGCCACCGATGGCCACGCCACCATTCCGCACGTCGGCGGCGAATACCTCAAGCTGCAGACGGGCCTGGACATGACGCACGTGCCCTACAAGGGCTCGGCTTCGGCAACCCAGGCCGCGCTGACGGGTGAAACGCAACTGGCGTTGACCGGCGTGGCGAATGCCATCCCCCACGTGCGCGCCGGCAAGCTCAAGCTCATCGGCGTGGCGGGCACGAGCCGGCTGTCGTTGTTTCCCGACCAACCCACGCTGATCGAGCAGGGTGCGCCCGGCTTCGACCTCGGCTCCTGGTTCGCGATGTTCGGGCCGGCCGGCGTCGACGCGGACATCATCGCCAGGATGGGCGCGGCCTGCCGCGAGAGCGCGGCCGAACCCGATCTCCAGAAGGCCCTCGCCGGCGCGGCACTGGAAGTGATCACCAGCACGCCGCCAGAACTGCGGGACAAGCTGGCGGCCGACCTCGCGCGCTGGGGCGAGATGGTGACCAGGAGCGGGGTGAAGGCGGAATGAGCGGCTTCGGCCCGCCACCGCCACCGTCGCATGTGATCGCCGAGGGGCTCCAGTTTCCCGAGGGCCCGGTATGGCTGCAGGACGGCACCGTGCTGTGCGTCGAGATCCGGGCCGGCACGCTGACCGCCATCGATGCCCGAGGCCGGCGCAGCGTGGTGGCCAAGCTGGGCGGAGGCCCCAACGGCGCGGCGCTCGGGCCCGACGGGACCTGCTACGTCTGCAACAACGGCGGCTTCCACTGGATGGTGCGCGACGGACGCCTGGTCACGGCGGGCATCGCCGAGGACTACACCGGCGGCTCGATCCAGAAGGTGGATCTCGCCAGCGGGTCCTTCACGACCGTCTACGGCAGTTGCGACGGACGCGACCTGAGAGGCCCCAACGACCTGGTGTTCGACGCGCATGGGGGCTTTTACTTCACCGATCCCGGCAAGCTCCGCGACCGGGCCATCGATCGCGGCAGCGTGTTCTACGCGCGCGCCGACGGCAGCCGGATTCGGGAAGTGATTCACCCGATGTCGATCCCCAACGGCATCGGCTTGTCACCGGACGGCGGCACCCTGTACGTGGCCGAGACGGAAACCGCCCGCCTCTGGGCCTGGCCGGTGACGGCGCCGGGCGAACTGGAGCACCTGCCCTGGCACGTCTCGCCGCATGGGGGCCGGTTGGTCTACACGGCGCCCGGCTTCACGCGCTTCGATTCGCTGAAGGTCGAGGCGGGCGGCAACATCTGCCTCGCGACACTGGACATCGGCGCCGTGACGGTGGTGAGCCCGGCCGGCGGGCTGGTGGAGCAGCCCCGCATGGATTGCGGCGACACGCACGTCACCAACCTGTGCTTCGGGGAAAAGGACATGCAAACGGCCTGGATCACGTGCTCGCACACCGGCAGGCTGCTGCAGCGGCGCTGGCCGCGCCCCGGCCTGCGCCTGCCTTATTGAGGGCCTTGCGTGTGCACGCGGCGCACGAGCTCGACGAAATTGGCCAGCAGCGGCGAGCGGTTGGCGCGCAGCCAGACGAGTTCCAGCGTCATCGGAACCGAGAAACCCCGTACCCGCCGCATCACGAGCGCCGGCGGCAGCAGAGGCTGCGCCGATTCGGTGAGGAAGCCGACCCCCATGCCGGCGATCAGCAGGCTGATGATGGCTTGCTCGTTGTCCATTTCCTGAACGATGCGGGGCTCCAGGCCACCTTCCCGGCAGGCCGCGATCAGGCGGTCCCATCCCGCGCCGAGCTGGTCGCGCCGGGTGATGACGAAATCCTCGCCGCGCAGGTCCTGCAGCCCGATCTCGCCGGCGGCGGCCAGCCGGTGGCCGGCCGGCAGGACGAGGGCACGGTTGTCATGGAACAACTCGATCGCACCGAACTGCGGCCGATGGGGCGGCCGGTCGAAGAGAAAGCCGGCGTCCAGGGTGCCCGCTTCCAAGGCATCCAGTTGCGCCTGGGACTTCGCCAGCGTCAGCCTCAATTCCGCCTGAGGAAATTCGAGGCGGAACCGATGGAACGACTCCGGGACCACGGGGCAGCGTGTGCCCACGTCGTTGAAACCGATCGCCAGCGTGCCGACCAGGCCGCGCGCCGCGTGCTGCGTGCGGGTGACCAGTTGCCCCACGTCCTCGAGGACGCGTTGCGCGCCCTCGTAGAACACCTGCCCCGCGGGCGTGAGCTGGACCCCTTGCGGCGTGCGCTCGAACAGCGTCGTGGACAGGTCTTCCTCGAGCGCCTGGATCTGGCGCGACAGCGCAGGCTGGACGATGTGCAGTTTCTGCGCCGCGTGGTGCAGGTTGCCGGCCCGCGCAGCGGCCACGAAATAGCGCAGGTGGCGCAGTTCCATCAGCGATCCCTCCGGTGGTGGAGTCCCGCATCGCGCCGCCGGCGAATCGCTCGCACGGCCCGGGAGCCGGCTCGCGAGCGCATCGTCGCCCCCCCGGGGACACAACGGCAATCGGCAATCATGAATGAGGTCTCGATGATGACAAACCTTGATGAAACGGACCGCGCGGCGATACGGACAGCGTGCGCCATGCTGGTGGCCCGCTACGGGCACCTGGCCGACCAGCGGGAGCACAAGGCCTTCGCGGAACTCTTCGCCCCGGACGGCGAATGGATCCGACCCGGGATGCGCCTGCACGGACGAGAGGAAATCTTCCGTTTCATGGAGTCGCGTTCACCGCAGGCCCTGACACGCCACGTCACCGGAAGCATCCACATCGAGGTCATCGATACCGACCACGCCTGCGGGTTGAGCTACACCACCGTCTACCGCGAGCGCAACTTCCAGGGTGAACTGCCGGTGCGGCTCGATCGTCCGGAGATGGTCGTGGACTACCACGACGACTACGTGCGGATCAGCGGACGCTGGCACATCGCCCGACGGCATACGACGGTGGTCTTCTCGGATCAGCCGTCGCGCTCGCCGCCGCCAGGCGCGGCGTAGAACTCGGGGTAGATGCGCCGCACCATGTCACCGCCGCGGCCATAGCCGCGGCAGGCACCGATCATGGGCGGAACGCCGTCCTTTCCGAGGCCGTATACCCGCTCGGCGCTGGCACGGTCGTTCCAGCGGACCTGGCTGGCCAGCGTCTGCACGGCCACCGTCGCCACATGGCTGATCAGCGTGAGCACGTGGGTGCAGCCCTCCTCCCGGCCCACCCGCGCCTGCACCGCCTTGCCGAAGCCGGGCCCCATGCGCAGGCCCACGAGGCGCTCGAAGTTGGGCATTACCGACGGGCACTCCGGAAAGGGATGGCTGTCGATGGCGACCTCGATCTCCCGGATCTCGCGCTCGTCATCGAAGGCCAGCCGCAGCCACATCTCGTGGAAAGGCTCACCGGGCGGCACCGTGGGCCGCCACGGCGTCGGGGCTTCGTAGGTTCGGGTATCGGCCAGGTGCGCCTCCACTTCCCACAGCCCGTCGTCGCGCCGGAACCCTTCGCAGCGAATGGATCGGGTGGTGATGGCGGAGCGCGCTCGGGGTGGCGACAGGGGCATGGCGGTGTTCAGACGAGTTGCACCAGGGTCTTGCCCTGGCCGCGGCCTTGCAGCATGGCGACGAACGCGGCCGGGGCGCACTCGAGACCTTGCGAGACGGTCTCCCAGCGCTTGAACACCCCCGCCTCGACCCAGGCCCGCAGGTCGGCGCGGGCGCGTTCGTGCAAATGCGCATTGGCATCGATGCGAAAGCCGGTGACGCGCAGCGCGCGATCGAGCACGCGCGGGAAGTGGCGGAAGGCATGGGGCGCGCCCGGCCGATACTGGCCGATCAGTCCGCAAATGGCGATGCGGCCGTTCTCGTTCATGCGGTCCAGCGTCGCGTCGAGCACCGCGGCCCCCACGTTTTCGAAGCAGACGTCCACGCCCTGGGGTGTGGCCTCGCGCAGCGCAAGCTCGAAGTCGGGCGACTGGTAGTCGACACATTGGTCGAAGCCGAGTTCCTGCCTCACGGCGGCGCATTTGACCGGGCCGCCAGCGATGCCGGTGACGTGCGCGCCGAGATGGCGCGCCATTTGCCCGGCCAAGCTGCCGACGGCGCCCGCCGCCGAGGACACGGTCATCCGCTCGCCCGCCTTCAGGCGGGCAACATGCACCACCCCCAGCCAGGCTGTGATGCCAGGACGGCCGAGCACGCCGAGGTGCACGGACAGCGGCAGATCGCCCGCCGGCTCGATCTTTTCCAGGCGGGACGCCGGCTCGGCCGAAAACAGCTGCCAGCCACCCCACCCCAGCACCAGATCGCCAGGACGAAAGCGCACATCGAGGGACTCGACCACTTCGCCCACCGTGCGGCCCATCATCAGGTTGCCCGGGCCCAGCGCGGCGCGGCCCTCCACCG
Organism: uncultured Hydrogenophaga sp.; assembly: GCA_964487025.1. GTDB lineage: Bacteria > Pseudomonadota > Gammaproteobacteria > Burkholderiales > Burkholderiaceae_C > Hydrogenophaga. The sequence goes on along the minus strand of CAZAPJ010000018.1, from coordinate 37,052 downwards.
CATCGGACAGGCGCTTGCGCATGTAGGGGTCGAGCGAGAGCAGGCGGTTGCGCAGCAGCACTTCACCGGGTGCGGGGGCAGGCACCGGCGCTTCGCCGACCTCGAAATGCCGCTCCTCGACCGTCTCTCGCGGCAGGGTGCGGATGCGGACCTGCAGGTTCTTTTCCATCCGGTGATGTTAGGCGTGGGCCGAAACCGACGCGCAACACGCTTGTGATGCTTTCGCCCGAAGCATTGGCCCCGCACCGCGGCCCCCCTACCCTATCGGGCTGGAACCGAGGGACACGCCATGACCGCATTGCAAGAAAAGTCCGTGATCGTGACGGGGGCCGGCCGAGGCATTGGCGCAGCGGTGGCGGGCTATCTCGCGCAACAGGGTGCCCGGCTGCTGGTCGCCGACATCGACGAGGCGGCGGCCGAAGCCACGGCGGTTTCGCTGCGCGACCGGGGCCACGAGGCCGATGCGCAGCGGGTGGATGTTTCGTCCTGGGAATCCTGCGCGGCACTCGTCAAGCGCTGCCTGCGCCTGTACGGCCGGATCGACGGGCTCGCCGGTTTCGCGGGCGTCATGTACCTGGCCAGGCCGGAGGAGGAAACCGACGGTGATCGGGCCCGCCGGCCGTTCGAGGTGAACCTGCTCGGCACCTACTACCTCGGGGTGCAGGTCCTGCAGCAGATGCAGCGGCAGCGCGGAGGCGCCATCGTCAACGTCAGTTCCGGCGCGCAGGCCGGCCTCGGCTCAGGCGCAGCGTACTGCGGCTCCAAGGCGGGCGTGGCTGGCCTGACCTACGCATGGGCGATGGACAGCTTCGCCCAGGGTGTTCGTGTCAATGCCATTGCCCCGGTGGCGACGACGGCCATGACACGCCAGACCGACGAGTACCTGCGCGAGCTCGGCCAACTGAAGGGCGAACGGCCCCACGTGGATCCGGTCGCCAACGCGCCCGCCGTGGCCTTCCTGCTGTCGGACCTGGCGAAGAACGTCAACGGACAAGTGCTGCGCGTGCATGGCGAGCAACTGCAGTTGATGAGCCACCCTGCCGTGAGCCTGCCGGTGATGGCGCGCGAGGCCTGGGACCCGGCCTCGATCGGCCAGGCGCTCGCCGCGTCCTTTCCCCAGGGGTTGTCCCCCCTGGGCTTGACGGGGGTCGACGCGCGATACCAGCCGCTGGGCAAGGTCCACCAGGTCCCTCGATAAAGGGACTGCCGGCCCCATGACCGGCAGCCGTGCCAGCCTCAGTCGCCCTTGAACTCGGGCTTGCGCTTCTCCACGAACGCCTTGACGGCAGCGGCGTGGTCGTTGCTGTTGACGGTGAGCATCTCGAAAGCCATCGACGTGTCGATCACCAGATTGAGCCGCTCCTTCACCGCCTTGTTGACCGACAGCTTGGTCCATGCCACCGCGTACTTCGGCAGCGCCGCCAGCTCGCGCGCGATGCTTTTCGCCTCCTGCAGCACCTGATCCTGGGGCCGCACGTGGGCGATCAGGCCCATCTCGTGCGCCTCCTTGCCGTTGAGCACCCGGCCGCGCATCAGCAGGTCGCGGGCCTTGGCCACGCCCACCAGCAGCGGCACGATGACCGCGCCGCCGTCGCCGGCCACCAGGCCGACCTTCACGTGCGTGTCACCGATGCGCGCCGTCTCGGCGATCACCGTGATGTCGCAGAACAGGGCCAGCGTGCAGCCCAGGCCCATGGCGTCACCGTTGACGGCGGCGACCAGCGGCGGCTGGAGCTCCAGCATGTTCTGCCACAGCCTGCGCGTCTGCGCGGGAGCCCTCAGGCTGTGGCGGAAGTTCTCGGGCGTTCCGACACGCGCGGCCATGCCCTTGAGATCCCCTCCCGCCGAGAAGGCGCGGCCGGCGCCGGTGAGCACGACCGCCTTGACGCGCTCGTCCTCGTTGATGTCGAGCCAGATGCGCTCCAGCTCGGGATGCATGGGGCCACCGGCGGCATTGAGCGCATCCGGACGGTTCATCGTCACCGTGCAGACGCCGTCCGCGTCCACATCCACCAGCAGGTATTGGTACTTGTCGTAGTTCATGGCTTTCCTTGGTCCCTCAGTGGCCCGATCCGCCGGGATGCCGTTCATCGTAAACGGCCCTCACGCACCCCTGGCCCCTGCGCCGCTATTCCACACATGCGTGATGAAGCGATGGGCGTGGTCCTCGATCGCAGCCTCACCGGTCGGGCCAGCCCGGCGCAACAAGGTAGCGATGAACCGGGTCGGAGCGCCCTTGCCCACCCTGGCGGATTGCTAGAATTCTTCGATTGGGTCCGGTCCGGCCTCCCCCTTTTGCTTCTCATGACCGTGCCACGCAGTGCCCCAATGAGCAAGCATGGAATATCCCGGTAACCTGTTCGTCGTCGCGGCCCCCAGCGGGGCAGGCAAATCCAGCCTGGTCAAGGCGCTGATGGAGCTCGACTCGCGGGTGGTGCCCTCGGTATCGCACACCACGCGCGCGCCCCGCGGACAGGAGTTCCATGGCCGGGAGTACTACTTTGTCAGCAAGGAGACCTTCGACCAGATGGTGCTCCAGGACGCCTTTCTGGAATGGGCGTCGGTGCATGGCAACCGCTACGGCACGTCCAGGGCCACGATCGAGCAGCGCATGAACCAGGGCGCCGACGTGGTGCTGGAGATCGATTTCCAGGGCGCCATCCAGGTCAAGCGCATCTTTCCCAACGCGGTCCTGATCTTCATCCTGCCGCCCAGTTGGGAAGAACTGCGCTCCCGGCTGGAGCGCCGGGCCGAGGACAGCGCCGAGGTCATCGAACTCCGGCTGCAGAATGCGGCCACCGAGATGACACACGCCAAGGAATTCGATTTCGTTATAATCAACGAGTTGTTCGAGCGGGCCCTGTTCGACCTCAAGGCCATCGTTCACGCCCAGCGGCTCAGGTTCTCGGCCCAGCGCGTCGCCCGCGCAGAGACGTTCCGGGCACTGAACATCCTCTGACCCCCCGTCCGCCCATCCATTGATTGCCCGGAGCAAGCCCACATGGCACGCATCACCGTCGAAGACTGTCTGGAAAAGATCCCCAACCGCTTCCAGCTCGTGCTGGCCGCTACCTACCGGGCCCGCATGCTCAGCCAGGGCCACGCGCCCAAGATCGAAAGCAAGAACAAGCCGGGCGTGACCGCGCTGCGCGAGATCGCCGATGGCAAGATCGGCATCGACATGCTCAAGAAGGTGCCGATCTGACCGGACCGCAAACGCCGGCCTCCCGGCAGAAAAAAAACCGCCTGCCGGCGGTTTTTTTTCGCCCGGAATCGGCCTCTACCCCGAAATGCATGGCCCATTGCATCTCGCGCTAAAGTACCGGGATGATGTCCTCGGCCAATCCAGGCACCCTTTCGCCCTCTCACGAGCCGGCCAACGCGGCCGCGAGTGCCGCCGCGGCCAGCTTCGCCGCGCTGCTCGGCAAGCTGGATTACCTGGGCCCGGCCGACATCGAGAACATCCGCCGGGCCTACCGGTTCGCGGACGCCGCGCACCTGGGCCAGTTGCGCAAGAACGGCGACCCCTACATCACCCACCCGATCGCGGTCGCGGCCCAATGCGCCGAATGGAAGCTCGACGCGCAGGCGCTGATGGCCGCCCTGATGCACGATGCCATCGAGGACTGCGGCGTCACCAAGCAGGAACTGGTGGAGCGCTTCGGTGCGCCGGTGGCCGAGCTGGTGGACGGTCTGACCAAGCTCGAGAAGCTGGCCTTCGACACCCGGGAACAGAACCAGGCCGAATCGTTCCGCAAGATGCTGCTGGCGATGGCCAAGGACGTGCGGGTCATCCTCATCAAGCTGGCCGACCGCACCCACAACATGCGCACCATGGGCGACATGCCGCGCTCGAAGTGGCAGCGCATCAGCAGCGAAACGCTCGAGATCTATGCGCCGATCGCGCACCGGCTGGGCCTGAACTTCACCTACCGCGAGCTGCAGGACCTGGCTTTCCGTTTCCTCCACCCCTGGCGCTACGAGGTGCTCAACAAGGCACTGAACAAGTCGCGCACCCGCCGCCGGGACCTGATCGCGCGCGTACAGCGCGAGGTAGAGGCGACCTTCGCCCGCCACGGCATGAGCGTGCGCATCATGGGCCGCGAGAAGACGCTGTATTCGGTCTATCGCAAGATGGACACCAAGCACCTCTCGTTCTCCCAGGTCACGGACATCTACGGCTTCCGGATCGTGGTCCCCGAGCTGACCGATTGCTACACCGGCCTGGGCATCCTGCACCAGCTCTACAAGCCCCTGCCGGGCAAGTTCCGGGACTACGTGGCGATCCCCAAGATCAACGGCTACCAGTCGCTGCACACCACGCTGATCGGCCCGTTCGGCACCAACATCGAATTCCAGTTGCGCACGCACGCCATGGACGTGGTGGCCGAGTCGGGCGTGGCCGCCCACTGGCTCTACAAGGCCAACGAGCCGGGCAGCGACATGTCGCAGCGCCTGGGCACGCAGTGGCTGCAGTCCCTGCTGGACATCCAGCAGGAAACGCGCGACGCCTCCGAGTTCTGGGACCACATCAAGATCGACCTGTTCCCCGATGCGGTCTACGTCTTCACGCCCAAGAGCAAGATCCTGGCGCTGCCGCGCGGCGCCACGGTGATGGACTTCGCGTACGCCATCCACAGCGACGTGGGCAACCGCACGGTCTCCGCGCGCATCAATGGCGAGCAGCGGCCGCTGCGCACCGAACTGTCCAACGGCGACGTGGTGGAAGTCGTCACAGCCGACGACGCGGAGCCGAACCCGTCCTGGCTGTCGTTCGTCAAGACCGGGCGCGCGCGCTCGAAGATCCGCCACTACCTCAAGACCGTGGCGCAGGACAAATCACGCGACCTCGGCGAACGCATGCTCAGTCAGGCCCTGCGCTCCGAGGGCATTTCGGTGCTGCCCCCCGAGGAAGGCCCGTACGGCGCCACCTGGGACAAGCTGCTGCGCTTCTCGGGCAACAAGTCGCGCGACGAACTGCTGTCCGACATCGGCATGGGCAAGCGGATCGCGGGCATGGTGGCCAAGAAGCTGGCCGTGCTGCTGTCCGAAACCGGCCTCAAGCCCGATGCCCTGCTCATCAGCACCGAGCGCTACGCGAACAGCGGGCTCGACGAATCGATTTCCCAGGGCGTGGTCACGCTCGACGGCAGCGAGGGCATGTCCATCCAGTACGCGCCTTGCTGCAAGCCGATCCCCGGCGACCGCATCGTCGGCTACCTGGGCCGCGGCGAAGGCCTGGTGGTGCACGCGGAAGACTGCCCCACCGGCAAACGGCTGCGCATGCGCGACGGCGAGCGCTTCCTGGAAGTGGAATGGGCGGACGAGCCGGTGCGCCCGTTCGAGACCACGATCGTCGCGACCGTGACCAACGGCAAGGGCGTGCTGGCGCGCGTGGCCTCGGCCATTGCCGCGGCCGAGGCCGACATCACCCACGTCGACATGGGCGACGAGCCCGCCCAGTCCACCACCGACATCCGCTTCACGGTCGCGGTGCGCGACCGGCAGCACCTGGCCGACGTGCTGCGCAGCCTCCGGCGCACGACGTCGGTGATCAAGGCGCAGCGCCTCAAGCCCTGAGGCCGCCGCCCTCGGACGGTGGTGGCGGCGGCGGGTAGCCCACGTCCAGCACCTCCAGCGCCTGTTCGCCGCCCGGCACCACCAGGCGCACCACGTCGCCGACGCGCGCCTTGAGCAGGGCCCGGGCCACCGGCGATATCCAGCTGATCTGCCCGCGGGCGCTGTCGGCCTCGTCCACGCCCAGGATGGTGACCGTGACCTCGGTCCCGGCGCCGTCCGCGTAGGTCACCGTGGCGCCGAAGAACACCTGGTCGCTGCCGTGGTGCAGCGAGGTTTCCACCACCTCCGCGATCTCCAGCCGGCGCGTCAGGAAGCGGATGCGGCGGTCGATCTCGCGCAAGCGCTTCTTGCCGTACAGGTAGTCGCCGTTCTCCGAGCGGTCGCCATTGCTCGCGGCCCAATGCACCACCTCCACCACCTTGGGGCGCTCGTCGTCGATCAGGGACATCAACTCCGCCCGCAGCCGGTCGTACCCGGCGCGCGTCATGTAGTTCTTGCCGCCGGGAACCGGTGCCGCTGCGGGAACAGCGTCCTCGTCGTCGTCGCTGGAATCGGTTTCGCGGGTGAATGCCTTGCTCATGGTGCGATCCGGCTCGGGCCCGGGGACCTGGAAAAGAAAAAACCCGCAGCTTTTGGCTGCGGGTTTCTTGAATGGCGCGGCTGGCAGGATTCGAACCCACGACCCCTTGGTTCGTAGCCAAGTACTCTATCCAACTGAGCTACAGCCGCGAAGCCTTGCATTGTAGCAGGATTTCCGGGGGCATTATGCAATAATGCCCGGCTGTGGGCCGTTAGCTCAGTTGGTTAGAGCAGAGGACTTGGCGGAGCCCCCTAAGCGCAGCCGCTTCGGTGCGGAACGTATGGGGCACTCCACACGGGTTGCCCAAGGTAAGTTCACTCTGCCTTGCGGTAGAACTTCTCAACGTCGGCGAACGCTGCGGTGCCCCGCTGGGGCGCCATGCCAACGCCGAGCGAAGCTCCCCCTCGGGAGAACGTGTAGAGACTCGACGGGAAGGCCGAAAGGCAAGACAGAGTCCAGACCACGAACCGGAAACGGGCGGCGAAAGCCGAAGTGGTACGCATAATCCTTTGGTCGTTGGTTCAAGTCCAACACGGCCTACCACCCACACCCCAACCGCCCGCCCGGGCTACTGGAGCGGCTTGCGGTCCGTTGCCGTTCGCTGCTGCATCAGGTGGAAGAAACCGCCCTCGGCGAACAGCGAAATGCTCTGGGCGAGCCGGGAGATGTCGGAGGACTTGAAGCGCGCGAGCGACAGGCGCTCGATGCGCCCCGGTCGCGAGCACACGGCCACCATGATCGAGATCATGAAGAAGAACCCCTGGTGGATGAGCTCAGGGTCCATCTCCGGGCACGATCGCTCGAGCTCCTGCAGATAGGCGCGCGCCGCATCGTCGTAGTGCTTGCTGACCAGGCTGCCCCATTGGGCGCTGTTGGCCAGGCTGGCGACCAGCGTCGCGTAGTTCCGCCAGCCGGCGTCGCGCCGGGACGCACGGGCGAGAAAGCAGGACGCGTAGGCATCGAACAAGTCGGCCACGGGCACCGGCCCGCCACCGTGCCGCGCCTGCGCCTTCTCCAGAGCCTCGAGGCGCTCGGCATGCAGAACGGTTGCCCGCCGGCCCAGCACGCGGTCCAGCAGGTCTTCCTTGGACCCGAAGTGATACCCGATCAGCGCCAGTGGCACGTCCGCCATGCCGGCAATGTCGCGAATGGAGGTGCCGTGGAAGCCATGTTCGGCGAACAGCTTTTCCGCGCAATCCAGGATGCGCGCGCGCATCCGCTCCGATTCGGCCCGTGGCCGCGGGCCGCGGCGCCGCGGGGCGGCGGCGGCAGGTGTGTCCGATGATGGCGGCGTCACTCGGGCGTTCGCAGGCATGGCCGACTGTAGCGCAAATCACCCTGGAGCCAGCCTGCGCGAAGCCCCGAGGCGCACGGTGCGAACGCCCTATTTGTGGTGGCTCAGGGCATGGCCCACCAGCTTGGCCGTGACGTCCACGATCTGGATCATGCGCTCGTAGGACATGCGCTGCGGGCCGATCACGCCGAGCGTGCCCACCACCTGCCCGTCCACTTCATACGGAGCGGCCACGACCGAGAGGTCTTCGTAGGGCACGACCTGGCTTTCACCGCCGATGTAGATGCGCACGCCGTCGGCCTGGGCCGATACGTCGAGCAGGCGGATCAGCTGGGTCTTCTGCTCGAACAGGTCGAACATGCGCCGCAGGTTGCCCATGTCGCTGGAGAACTCGCTGACCGACAGCAGGTTGCGCTCGCCGGACACCACCACCTCGTTCTGCGCATCCGACTCCTCGGCCTCGATGTCCACCGCCGCCTTCATGAGTTCGGCGATCTCGCCGCGCAGGGCCTCGACCTCGGTCTTGAGGCGCGCGCGCACCGCCTCCATGGTCAGGCCCGAGTAGTGGGCGCTGAGGAAGTTCGCCGCCTCCAGCAACTGCGGCTGCGCGAAATCGACCTGGGTGTGGATGATGCGGTTCTGCACCTCGCCGTCCGGCGAGACGATGATGACCAGCACCCGCCGCTCGGACAGGCTCAGGAACTCGATGTGCCGGATCACGGACGTGCGGCGCGGCACCATGACCACACCGACGAACTGCGACAGGTTGGACAGCATCTGCGCCGCATGGCTGATGACCTTGTGCGGCTGGCCGGACTCGATGCCCGGCGCGGCCATCTCGTTCACGGGCGGCAGCATGTCGCGCCGCACCGTGAGCATGGTGTCGACGAACAGCCGGTACCCGCGCGCGGTCGGGACGCGGCCGGCCGAGGTGTGCGGGCTGGCGATGAGCCCCAGATCCTCCAGGTCGCTCATCACGTTGCGGATGGTCGCCGGCGACAGCTCCATCCCCGCGGCCTTGGCCAGCGTGCGGGAACCCACCGGCTGGCCGTCGGCGATGTACCGCTCGACGAGGGTCTTGAGGAGCATCCGGGCGCGGTCGTCCAACATGGGGGCATTTTAAGGAAGCGCTGCCGATTGTGGCCGGCGCCCTACAAGGGTTTTCGGGCAATCCGCCACATGTCGGCTGTGTTGTAATTTGTATCCATGAGCATGCCCCCAGAGACCCGATCCGCTTCCTTTCGAACGGGCCCGTCCCTGACGTTCGCGCACGTGGCCATCGTCGGCAAGTACAACGCGCCGGGCGCTCGCGACGCGGTGGATGAGATCGCGAACTTTCTGCACCAGGAAGGCTGCGAGGTGTCGCTGGAGCGGGAAACCGCGCTCAACACCGGGCTGCTGCAGTACGCCGCGCTGGACGTGGCGGCCATGGGAGGCACCTGCGACCTCGCCCTGGTGGTGGGCGGTGACGGCACCATGCTCGGCATCGGCCGCCAACTGGCCCGCTACGGCGTGCCCTTGGTGGGCATCAACCAGGGGCGCCTGGGCTTCATCACCGACATTCCGTTCAACAATTACCGGGACACGCTGGGCCCCATGCTGCGGGGCGAGTTCGAGGAAGACGCGCGCGCACTGATCGCCGCCACGGTCTGGCGCGACGGCCATTGCGTGTTCGAGGCCACCGCGCTCAACGACGTGGTGGTCCATCGGGGCGGCCCGGCCAGCATGATCGAGCTGCGGGTCGAAGTCGACGGCCATTTCGTCGCCAACCAGCGCGCCGACGGCCTGATCATCGCGTCGCCCACCGGTTCCACGGCCTACGCGCTGTCGTCCGGCGGGCCGATGCTGCACCCGTCCCTGGGCGGCTGGGTGATGGTGCCGATCGCGCCGCACACACTGTCGAACCGGCCCGTGGTGCTGCCCTCGGACTGCGAGATCGCGGTGGAAATCGTCTCCGGCCGCGACGCCAGCGCCAATTTCGACATGCAGTCGCTCACCAGCCTGCTGCACGGCGACCGCATCGTCGTGCGGCGCTCGGAGCACGCGCTGCGCCTGCTGCACCCGGTGGGCTGGAGCTACTTCGACACCCTGCGCAAGAAACTGCACTGGAACGAAGGGGCCTGAAAGCGCACGCCATGAGCCTCCGACGCATCGTCCTGCGGGATTTCGTCATCGTGCCATCCCTGGACCTGGAACTGGGCCCGGGATTCGGCGTGCTGACGGGCGAAACCGGCGCCGGCAAGTCGATCCTGATCGACGCCCTGCAGCTCGCCCTGGGCGCGCGGGCCGACAGCGGCGTGGTGCGCGAGGGCGCGGCGCGCTGCGACATCGCCGCCGAATTCGACCAACTGCCGCCCGCGCTCGGCCCCTGGCTGGAAGAACATGGCTTCGCCGCGCCGCACGACGACCTGCTGCTGCGCCGCACCGTGGACGCCGACGGCCGCAGCCGCGCCTGGATCAACGGCAGCCCGGCCACGGTCGGCCAACTCAAGCTGCTGGCCGACCACCTGGTGGACATCCACGGCCAGCACGCCTGGCAAAGCCTCACGCGGGCCGACGCGGTGCGCGACCTGCTCGACGCCTACGCCGGCATCGACACCACCCCGGCCGAGCAGGCCTGGGCCGATTGGCGCCGCCGCCGCCAGGCGCTCGACGCCGCCACCGAGAAGCAGGCCAGCCTGCAGCAGGAAAGCGAGCGCCTGGCCTGGCAGATCGCCGAACTCGACAAACTCGCGCCCCAGGCCGGCGAATGGGATGAGCTCAACCGCCAGCACAGCCGCCTGGCCCACTCGCAGACGCTGCTGGAGGCGGCGCAGACGGCGATGGCCGCACTGGACGACGACGACCCCAGCGCCGTGAGCCAGTTGCACCGCGCGCTGGCGGGCCTGCAGGAACAGGCCCACATCGAACCCCAGTTCGCCAGCGCCATCGAGGCCCTGGCGTCCGCGCTGGCGCAGGCCCAGGACGTGGTGCACACCCTGCGCCACTACGTCCGCCACGCCGACCAGGATCCCACCAGCCTGGAGGCGCTGGACCAGCGCCTCTCGCTCTGGGTCTCGCTGGCGCGCCGCTACCGGCGCACGCCGGAGGAATTGGCCGAGGTGCACGCCCAGTGGAAGGCCGAACTCGCCGGCGTCGATCAGGCGCTGGACCTGGACGCGCTGCGCACCGCCGAACGCACCGCCTGGAAAACCTTCTCGGCCCAGGCCCAGCGCATCGGCAAGGAACGGCAGAAAGCCGCGCCCAAGCTGTCCAAGGCCGTCACGCAGACCATGCAGACGCTGGGCATGCAAGGCGGCGCGTTCGAGGTGGCGCTGCTGCCGCTGGACACGCCGCAGGCCCATGGCGCGGAGCAGGTCGAGTTCCGGGTCGCCGGGCACGCGGGTGCCTCGCCCAGGCCGGTGCACAAGGTGGCCTCGGGCGGCGAGCTCTCGCGCATCGCGCTGGCCATCTCCGTGGTGACCAGCCGGCTGGGGCAGGCCCCGACCCTGATCTTCGACGAGGTGGACGCCGGCATCGGCGGAGCGGTTGCGCACACGGTCGGACAGTTGCTTCGCCAGCTCGGGCGTGACCGCCAGGTGCTGGCGGTCACGCACCTGCCGCAGGTGGCCGCGTCGGCCGACCACCACCTGCTGGTGAGCAAGCAGACCGCCGACGGCCGGACCTCGAGCACGGTCGCCCCGATCGAACAGGAAGCCCGGGTCCGGGAACTGGCCCGCATGCTCGGCGGCGGCGAGCAGTCCGAGATTTCGCTGGCCCACGCCCGCGAAATGCTCACCGCCTGACACGCCCCGCATGAGTGCCCAACCCCACCCCGCCACCCAGCTCGTCCTGATCACCGGCATGTCCGGCTCGGGCAAGACCGTGGCGCTGACCGCGCTGGAAGACGTGGGCTTCTACTGCGTGGACAACCTCCCGCCCGACCTGCTGGAGTCGTTCATCGCGCTCGAGCAGAGCCAGCAGGCGTCCAAGGTGGGCATTGCCATGGACGTGCGCAGCGCCGCCGCGCTGCCCGGCCTGCCGCGCCGCCTCACCCGCCTGCAGAACGACCCCGACCACCCGGTGCACCTGACGACCGTGTTCCTCGACGCCACCACCGAGACCCTGGTACGCCGCTTCTCGGAAACCCGCCGGCTCCACCCGCTCTCCCTCGGGCAGGCCCACGACCAGCACCACGCCCTGATCGACGCGATCGAGCACGAACGCGAGCTGCTGGCCGAACTGCGCGAGGAGGCCCTGGTGATCGACACCAGCCTGATCCGCCCGACCCACCTGCGCAGCCAGATCAAGGAGCTGCTCGGCGCCTCCCAGGCGCCGCTGACCCTGGTCTTCGAGTCCTTCGCCTTCAAGCGCGGCGTGCCCATGGACGCCGACTTCGTGTTCGACGTGCGCATGCTGCCCAACCCCTACTACGAGCCCGAGCTCCGCTCGCTGACCGGCCGCGACCGGCCGGTGGCCGACTTCCTGGCCCAGCACCCCGACGTGGTCCGGATGCAGCAGCAGATCGACGCCTTCCTGCGCCAGTGGCTGCCGCAGATGCTGCGCGACCATCGCAGCTACGTGACCGTGGCGATCGGCTGCACCGGCGGACAGCACCGCTCGGTCTACCTGGCCGAACAACTGGCGCGCAGCTTCGGCGCCGAGTGGTCCACCCGCGTGCGGCACCGCGAGATGGATGCCTGGTCGGGCAAGGCCTAGGCCAGAAGCCCCTCCACCAGCAGCCGCACCGGCGCCGGCAATCCGTGGCTGGCGAGCGCGTCCGATGCCACCCATTGGCCGGCCGGCCATGGCGGCTGCAGGCTGGCATCCGGTACCCCGTCGACCTCGACCAGCAAGGGATGCAGCCGCAGTTCGCGGTGCGTGAGGCTGTGCGCCACGGGCGCCAGCGCCCGCAGGCGCTGGCGCAGGGGCTCGGGCACGGCAGCCAGCAGCGTGGCTTCATCGGCAAACACGGGCGGGCAGTACAGGCCGGCCCAGATGCCCGGCGACGGCCTGCGCTGCAGCCAGAAGAAGAATGGCCCGTCCACCGGATCCGCGGACCCGCGGCGCCGCGCCAGCAGCAGCCACCAGGGCTCGAACCGCCGCGCCGCGCGCCGGCTCTTGACCGGGTAGCGCTGGACATCCCCCATGAGATGCGCCCGGCACAGCGGCTGCACCGGGCATGCCAGGCACAGCGGCTGGCTCCGACGGCACAGCGTGGCGCCCAGGTCCATCAGGCCCTGGGTGTAGGCGGTCATGTCGTCGGGCGTGGGCGCGACGGGCAGCAAGCCTTGCGCGAGCGGCCAGAGTTCCCGCTGCGCACCGGCCTGCGCGAGATCGCCATCGAAGGCCAGCAGGCGCGCCAGCACGCGGCGCACGTTGCCGTCGAGAATCGAAATGCGTTCGCCATGGCAGAACGCGGCGATCGCCGCCGCGGTGGACGCGCCGACGCCCGGCAGCGCCTGCAGCGCTTCGGCGGTCCGGGGAAACACGCCGCCATGGTCGGCGACCACCACCTGCGCGCAGCGGTGCAGGTTGCGCGCCCGGCTGTAGTAGCCCAGGCCGCTCCACAGGGCCATGACGTCGTCCGGCGCGGCCTCGGCCAGGGCCCGGACATCGGGGAAGCGCGCGAGGAACCTGGGGTAGTAGGCCAGCACGGTGCTCACCTGCGTCTGCTGCAGCATCACCTCGGACAGCCAGACGCGGTAGGGATCGCGCGTGCCCTGCCACGGCAACCCCTTGCGGCCCGCGCGGCGCTGCCACTCGATCAGGCGCGGCGCGAATTCGCCGAGCGGCCGGGGCTCCGGCGCTGAAGCGGCGGCGCGCGTCATGCCGCCAGGGCTTCGGCGGGCTCGTCCTCGCGGACCGCGAGCAGATGGCTGGTGAGCTCGGCCAGCTTGGCCTCCAACTGCTGCAGGCGGTTCTGGTGGGTTTGCAGTTCCCGGATGCGCTCGTCGAGCCCGTTGGCCGCCTGCTGGATGCGCCCCACCGCCTCGATGCGGCGGCCGAAGTTGCGCCGCCGCTCGCGCAGTTGCGCATCGAGCTGGGCCGCGGCGGACTTGTTCCAGAGCTCCACCTCGTTGACGGCGGTGTCGTACACCACGCGCAGCCGGCTCATGAGCGCGCGCGAGAGGCGCTCGGCGAACTCCGGCTGGGCCAGCCGCAAGGCGTTGCCCAGGCTCAGGTACTGCAGGTGGCTCTTCTCGATCAGGTCGAGGTCCCTGGCGTAGTCGCCGATCCGGGGCGGCGTGGGTGCCTGCAGCGAGAAGCCGTATTCGGCATTCAGGTTCTTGAAGCTGCCTTCCAGCATCGACTGGATGTCGCCCGCCATCTGCTCGGCCTTGGCCAGGTCGGCGCGCAGGCGGTCGAAGGTCTGGCCGTACGCGCGCCGCACCCCCAGCTTGATGCCGGGCTGCTTGAGCGCCCGGCCCAGCGTGCCCACCTCGGCCTTCAGGTGCGTGGCGCTGAGCAGTGCGAACAAGTCCTTCAGCAGGCGCAGGTGCACCGAACGCACCGCCTGGATCTTGGCGCCGCTGGCGTCGAAGTCGGCCTGTTCCTGCTCGATGCGCAGGCGCATCTGCTTGATCACCCCGGCGTTCTTGCCGCGCAGGCCATCGAGCTCCTGGATCTGTTCGACCAGGTCGCGCGTACGGGTGCGCACCATGCGCCCGGCCTCGCTGCGCAGGGCCTCGATGCCCGAGGCCACGGCGGCGCCCAGGATCTTGCGGCGCCGGCCCAGCAGGTCCACGCCCAGCGCGTTCTCCAGCTCCAGCAGGTTGCTGGCCTGCAGCAGCGCCTTGTCGCGGCTGATCTTGGCCAGCAGCCCCTTCTGCGCCGACACCGCCAGCACCTGGCGCGAAGCGAGCCCCAGGATCTCGGCGGAATCGGTGCGCTGGGCGGCGATCTGGAGCTGCACCTGCTCGGGCGAACTCAGCGCGTCCCACATGGTGTCGATCTTATTGAGCACCACCAGGCGCGAGGCCTGGCTTTCACCCAGCCCGGACAGGTGCTGGCGCCAGATCGCCAGGTCGGACTTGGTCACGCCGGTGTCGGCCGCGAGGATGAACACCACCGCCTGGGCCTGGGGCAGCAGGCTCACGGTGAGCTCGGGTTCGGCGCCGATCGCGTTGAGGCCCGGCGTATCGAGGATTACCAGCCCCTGCCTCAGCAGCGGATGCGGCATGTTGACCAGGGCATGCCGCCAGCGCGGCACGTCGACCATGCCATCGGGGCCGGGCAGCGGGTTGTCCTCCGGCGCGTCCTCGTGCCAGAAGCCCAGCGCGGCGGCCTCGTCCTGCGTGACCCGGCGCACCTCGGCAACCTTTTGGATCGACCGCGCCAGTTGTTTGGGATCGGTCGTGTCGAGGTCGACGTGCTCCCACTTCTCGGGCACCTGGCGCCAGTCCAGCAGGGACTGCGGCTGCAGGCGCGTCTCGATCGGCAGCAGGCGCAGGCAGGGCGGGGTCTCCGGGTCGTAGCCGAGCTCCGTGGGACACATCGTGGTGCGCCCGGCGCTCGCGGGCATGATGCGGCGGCCGTATCCGGCGAAGAACATGGCGTTGATCAGCTCCGACTTGCCGCGCGAGAACTCGGCCACGAAGGCAACGGTGATCTTGTCGTTCTTCATCTGCGCGTGCAACTGGTCCAGCCGCTCCCGCAGGCCCGGCTCCATCAGATCGTGATCGCTCAGCCATTCGGACAACAGCTTCAGCCGCAAGGCAAACTGCTTGCGCCACACCCCGTACTGTTCGAAATCCCGATTGAAGCTCATACGCCCGATGGTCTGCCCGATGGTCCGTCAGCCGGTCAATATAGCATCGCGTCCGCGCCGGAAACCGGCCGGTCGGTGGGCCCGACGGCCGGCCGCCGAACCGCCCTCGGCACCGTCAGGCCCTCTGGCAGGCGGGGCAGAAGAACGTCGAACGCTGGCCCTGGCGCATCGCCTTGATCGGCGTGCCGCACACCCGGCAAGGCAGCCCCTCGCGGCCGTAGACCATCGCGTCGAGCTGGAAGTAGCCGCTCTGGCCCTGCGCGCTGGAGAAATCCCGCAGGGTGCTGCCGCCCAGCGTCACTGCCTTCTGCAGCACCGCCACGATGGCGCCGTGCAGCCGTTCGGCGCGGTGCGCGCTCAGCCGGTCCGCGCGCCGCGTCGGCCGGATGCCCGCCATGAACAATGCCTCGGAGGCGTAGATGTTCCCCACGCCGACCACCAGGTCGCCCGCCAGCAGCACCTGCTTGATCGCCGCGCGCCGCTGGCGCAGCGCCTGATGGAAGGCCCGCGGCTCGAACGCGCCGTCCTCGAGCGGCTCCACCCCCAGGCCATCCAGCAGCTTGCGCGAGCGCGCGTCCTCCAGCGAGGGCACGTGCACCACGGCGCCAAAACGCCGCGGGTCGTGCAGCCGGAGCCAGCCCCGGCTGGTCTGCAGATCGAAATGGTCGTGCGGACCCGGCGGCGGCAGGGCCGGAGCGAACTGCAGGCTGCCCGACATGCCCAGGTGCAGCAGCAGCACCCCTTGGTCCAGGTGCACCAGCAGGTACTTGCCGCGGCGCGTCACGGCATGGACCTCGCGCCCCACCAGCGCCTGCGGCTCGCAGCCCAGGGGCCAGCGCAGCGGCTTGCCCAGCCGCAGCGCCTGCACGCACGCCCCGGCGATGCGGTCGGCAAAGCTGCGTCGGGTCACTTCTACTTCGGGCAATTCGGGCATGGTGGGCTCGGTTTCTTGGGCTAAGGCGGAACGCCGCAGCGGTGTCCGGATCACACCCTGGTGACCGGCAGCCTTCCATTATCATGACTCGATGAAACACGCGCCCCGTTCCGCTTCACCGGCCGACATCCGCCAGGCATGGCGCGGGCGGCGCTGGCTCGCCGGCTGCCTGGCCGGCATCGCCTTCGGTGCCGTGGCGCAGGCACCCGCCGCGCCGGGACCGACATCGGCGCCGGCGCCGCAGCGGCAGAGCGGCGAAGCACCGGTCGCCAACTCGGCGCTCACCGCGCCGCTGTTCTACCAGTTGCTCCTGGGCGAACTCAACGTCCGGTCGGGCGAGCCGGGCACCGGCTACTCGCTCATCCTGGACGCCGCGCGCCGGCAGCAGGACCCCGCGCTGTACCGCCGCGCGGTCGAGATCGCGCTGCAGGCACGCTCCGGCGATGCGGCCTTGAACGCCGCGCGCGCCTGGGCGCAGGAACTGCCCGAGGACGTGGAGGCCAACCGTTACGTGCTGCAGATGCTGCTGGCGCTCAACCGCGTCAACGAAACCGGGCCGGTGCTGCGCGCCATCCTGCAGGCGACCCATGTCAGCGAGCGCAACGACCTCATCAACGCCATCCCGCAGACCTACGCGCGGGTGTCCGAGAAAGCGCTGGCGGCGGCGGTGGTGAAGGAAGCCCTGGAGCCCTCGCTCAAGCAGCCGGTGCACGCCGCCGCCGCGTGGACCACGGTGGGCCGGATGGCGCTGGCGCAGGACCAGCTCCCCCAGGCGCTGGCCGCGGCGCGCCAGGGCCACGAAGTCGATCCCGCGTCGCCCTTCCCTGCGCTGCTGGCCCTGGAACTGCTCGAGCGCGGCCAGGCCGACGCCGAACCCCTGGTGCGGCGGCAGTTGCAGGCCAGCGCCAGCAGCACCGCGCCGAGCGACATCGCGGTGGCGCTCGCCTACGCCCGCATCCTGCTCGACCTGCAACGCGGCCCGGAAGCGCGCACCCAGCTCGAAACACTCACGCAGCGCCATCCAGGCCAGGCCGAGCCCTGGCTGCTGCTGGCATCCCTGCAGGTGCAGGAAAACGCCCTGCCGGCGGCGACCGAGTCGCTCCAGAAATTCATGGCCCTCGCGCGCAGGGGCGACAACGAACGCGCGGCCAGGGGCCTGACCCAGGCGTACCTGCTGATGGCCCAGATCGCCGAGAAGCAGGGCGACCTCGCCGCCGCCGGCGCCTGGCTGGACCGCATCGAGAACGCCGACGACATCATGGCCGCACAATTGCGCCGCGCCTCGCTGCTGGCCCGCCAGGGACAGATGCCGCAGGCCCGGGCCCTGCTGCGCAACCAGCCGGAACGGCGCCCCGAGGACGCGCGGCTCAAGCTCATGGCCGAGGCCCAACTGCTGCGCGAGTTCAAGGCCTACCAGGACGCCTACGAAGTCTATGGCGAAGCGGTGCAGCGCTTTCCTGGCGACGCCGACCTGCTCTACAACCAGGCCATGATGGCCGAGCGCGCCGGCAAGATCGACGAGATGGAGACCTTGCTGCGCCAGGTCATCGCGGCCAAGCCGGACTACTACCACGCCTACAACGCGCTGGGCTACTCGCTGGCGGACCGCAACGTGCGCCTGGCCGAGGCCAAGCAGTTGATCGAAAAGGCCGTGGCCCTGGCCCCGGACGATGCCTACATCCAGGACAGCCTCGGCTGGGTCGAGTTCCGCCTGGGCGACACCGCGCGCGCGCTCACGATCCTCCAGGCCGCCTACGCCAAGCAGCCCGACGCCGAGATCGCGGCCCACCTGGGCGAGGTGCTCTGGGTCCAGGGCGCGCGCGACCAGGCCAGGCGCATCTGGCGCGAAGGCCTGCTGCTCTCCAGCGACAACGAGACCTTGCAGGAAACGCTGCGCCGCCTGCAGGTCACCCCATGACCGCCGCCGTCCACTCGGCGGCGGTGCGATGGAGCCGCCGGGGCGCGGCGCTGGCGCTGGCCACGCTGCTCGCGGCCTGTGCCACCTCCCAACGCACGGCCACCCCCGGCGAAGACGCCTGGACCGGTCGCCTCGCGCTGCAGGTCGAGAGCGAGCCGCCCCAGTCCTTCTCGGCCGGCTTCGACCTCCGGGGCACACCGGCCGCGGGCGAACTGCGGCTGGCATCGCCGCTGGGCAGCACGCTGGCCCTGTTGACCTGGAACCGCCAGGGCGCCGAGTTGCGCCAAGGCAACCAGACCACCCGGCGCGACAGCCTGGACGCGCTGACCGCCGAGCTGGCCGGCACCGAAATACCGGTGGCCGCCCTGTTCGACTGGCTGCGCGGCCAGGCCCACGAGGCCCCGGGCTGGCAGGCCGACCTCAGCCGCCAGGCCGAAGGCCGCGTCACCGCGCGGCGCAGCGCACCCGCGCCGGCGGCCGAACTGCGCCTCGTCTTCCTCCCGTGAGCGCCGCACCGCAGCCGAAGGCGAAGGTACGCCAGTGAACGCGCCGCTGCACCGCCTGCTGGACGTGCCGGCGCCCGCCAAGCTCAACCTGTTCCTGCACGTCACGGGGCGCCGCGCCGACGGCTATCACCTTCTGCAGTCGGTCTTCACGCTGATCGACTGGTGCGACCGGCTGCACTTCGAGCTGCGCACCGACGGCACCATCGAGCGCGAGGACATCGGCCCCACGGCGACGGCCTTGCCGCCCGAAGACCTGTCGGTGCGCGCGGCCCGGGCGCTCCAGCGCGCCACCGGATGCCCGCTGGGCGTGCGCATCGGGCTGGAAAAGCACCTGCCCGCCGAAGCCGGCCTGGGCGGCGGCTCCTCGGACGCGGCCACCACCCTGCTGGCCCTCAACCGCCTCTGGGGGCTGCACCTGCGGCGCCAGGAACTCGCCGCCATCGGGCTCCAGCTCGGCGCCGACGTGCCCTTCTTCGTCGGCGGGCGCAGCGCCTGGGTCGAAGGCGCGGGCGAACGGCTCACCCCCGTCCGTCTTGGCCCGACCCATTTCGTCGTCGTCAAGCCGCCCGGCGGCGCGTCGACGCAACGCATTTTCGGCTCGCCCGATCTCAAAAGAGACACCAGAACTGCTACAATCCAGGGCTTTGCTGCAAACGACGCACTGCATGAAGGTGGCGGGATGCCCGCCAGGCTCGACATCCAGAAGATCCTGGCTTCGGGGCACAACGACCTTCAACCCGTGGCGCAGGCGCTGTGCCCCGAAGTGGGGCAATGCATCCAGTGGCTGGCAAGCCAGGGGTTGCAAGGGCGCATGACGGGCTCGGGCACGGCGGTGTTTGCGCAATGGGCACATGCCCGGGACCTGCCGCAGGCCCCCGATGGCTGGACGGTTCGGACATGTGCCAACAGGGATGTGCATCCCTTGCTCGACTGGTGCGCCGATTAGAATCCGGCCCGCGTCCAGCCCAGGCAAGGCTTGCGCGGCCTGCGACAGGTTTTGTGAGGTCGGCCGTGCGGTCGACCTGCGTAGGGGAGTCGCCAAGTTGGTTAAGGCACCGGATTTTGATTCCGGCATTCGAGGGTTCGAGTCCTTCCTCCCCTGCCACCCGTTTTTCGATTCGATCAGGTACGCGAACAGCCATCCTCGGATGGCTTTTTCTTGATAGCGATCCCGAGGGGCCGCCTTTCAAACCGCTGGGAACACCATGCACGTTCAGCCCCCGGATTTCATGATCTTCACCGGCAACGCCAACCCGGTGCTGGCGTCGGAGATCGCCCAGCACCTGGGCACGCAGCTGGGCGCGGCCAACGTGGGCCGCTTCTCCGACGGCGAAGTCACGGTCGAGATCACCCAGAACGTGCGGGCACGCCACGTCTTCGTGGTCCAGTCCACCTGCGCGCCGACCAACGAGAACCTGATGGAGCTGCTCATCATGGTGGACGCGCTCAAGCGCGCGTCGGCCGAGCGGATCTCCGCCGTCATCCCCTACTACGGCTACGCCCGCCAGGACCGCCGGCCCCGCTCCAGCCGGGTGCCGATCAGCGCCAAGGTGGTGGCCAACATGCTGCAGACCGTGGGCGTGAACCGCCTGCTCACGATGGACCTGCACGCCGACCAGATCCAGGGCTTCTTCGACATCCCGGTCGACAACATCTACGCCTCGCCGGTGCTGCTGGGCGACCTGCGCACCAAGAGCTACGAGGACCTGCTGGTGGTCTCGCCCGACGTGGGCGGCGTGGTGCGCGCGCGCGCGCTGGCCAAGCAGCTCAACTGCGACATGGCCATCATCGACAAGCGGCGCCCCAGGGCGAACGTCTCGGAAGTGATGCACGTCATCGGCGACATCGATGGCCGCAACTGCGTCATCATGGACGACATGATCGACACCGCCGGCACGCTGGTGAAGGCGGCCGAGGTGCTCAAGGAGCGCGGCGCCAAGAACGTCTATGCCTACTGCACGCACCCCATCTTCTCGGGACCGGCCATCGAGCGCATCGCCAAAGGCTCGGCCCTCGACGAAGTGGTGGTGACCAACACCATTCCGCTGTCGCAGGCCGCGCAGGCCTGCGCCAAGATCCGCCAGCTCTCCGTGGCGCCGCTGATGGCCGAGACCATCGCGCGCATCGCTTCCGGGGAGTCGGTCATGAGTTTGTTCGCCGATCAGGACAACCTCTTCTAGAGGGAAGCCGAAGGCAGCAAGGAGCGGGCCGCCTCCATGGGGGAGGCGGCCTTTTTGAAACAGAGGTGTTCTGGTCGCGGAACCCCTCTCATGGAGAAATGTCATGCAATTCGTCGCTTTTGAGCGCGCCAAGCAGGGAACGGGTGCGAGCCGCCGTCTGCGCAACACCGGTCGCGCGCCCGGTATCGTCTTCGGCGGAGAAGCACCCGCCACCCCGATCGAACTCGATCACAACGCCCTGTGGCACGCGCTGAGGAAAGAAGCCTTCCACGCCTCCATCCTCGACATGGAACTCGGCGGCAAGGTGCAGAAAGTGCTGCTGCGCGATGTGCAGTACCACCCGTACAAGCCCCAGGTCCTGCACGTGGACTTCCAGCGTGTGGACGAGAAGACCCGCCTGCGCAAGAAGGTGCCCCTGCACTTCGAGGGCGCCGAGAACTCGCCGGCCGTCAAGACCGACAAGTGCCTGATCAACCACGTGATGACCGAGATCGAAATCGAGTGCCTGGCCACCCAGTTGCCCGAGCACATCACGGTCGACCTGAGCAACGTGACCAAGGGCGCCTCGGTGCACACCGGCGACATCAAGCTGGACAAGGGCGTCAAGATCGTGACGCACGGCCGCACGAACATCACCGTGGCCTCCGTCGTGGAGCCGGTGGAGGAAGTCGTGGCAGCCCCGGTAGCCGCCGCTCCCGCCGACGACAAGAAGGCCAAGGGCAAAGGCAAGAAATAACCGCTTGCGCTTTCGACAAAAAGGCCCGCATAAGCGGGCCTTTTTGTTGTTTCTGACCCACCGGATAATCCACCCCATGATCAGACTCATCGCCGGACTGGGCAACCCCGGGCCGGAATACGAACAGACGCGCCACAACGCCGGTTTCTGGTGGGTGGACGAGGTGGCGCGCCAGCTCAAGGCACCGCTGCAGATGGAGCGCGGCCATTTCGGCCTCATGGCGCGCGCCACCAGCGCGGCGGGGCACAGCGTCTGGCTGCTGGAGCCGCAGACCTTCATGAACCTCTCGGGCAAGTCGGTGGCGTCCCTGGCGCGCTTCTTCAAGATCGCGCCGGAGGAGGTGCTGGTGGTGCACGATGAATTGGACCTGCCGCCCGGCGAGGCCAAGCTCAAGCGCGGCGGCAGCAGCGCCGGACACAACGGCCTGCGCGACGTCCATGCCCAACTGGGCAGCACGGACTTCTGGCGCCTTCGCATCGGCATCGGGCACCCGGGCAGCAAGAGCCAGGTGGCGGGCTGGGTGCTGAAGAAACCCTCGCCCGACGACCGCATCGCCATCGCACAGGCCATGGACCGTTGCCTGCGGGCGCTGCCCCACCTGGTCGCGGGCGAGATGGACAAGGCCACCGCGCTGATCCACACCAGCAAGCCGCCCCGGCCGAAACCGCCGCGGCCGCCGGCCGCGGCCTCGACGTCTCAGGCCGGCCCCGAAGGCGCCACCGGCGGCGACGGCAAGGCCTGACCGCCATCGCTGGCCTGAAGGCGCCGGTATTTCTGCCAGAGCGTCTCGCGCGACTCGACGTGCGCCGGATCCACCGGGATGCAGCTCACGGGGCAGACCTGCATGCACTGGGGCTCGTCGAAATGGCCCACGCACTCGGTGCAGCACGACGGGTCGATCTCGTAGATCGTCTCGCCCATGGAGATGGCCTGGTTCGGGCACTCGGGCTCGCACACATCGCAGTTGATGCACTCGTCGGTGATCATCAGGGCCATGGCGCGGCTCCTGGCTCCATCGTCACGCCTGCAGCGGCCGGGGCCTCAGCCGCTCGCCCACCGGCGCGCTCACCATCTGGGACACGTCGCCGCCCAACTGCGCGATCTCGCGCACCAGCGTGCTGGAAATGCACTGCAGTTCGGCCTGCGGCAACAGGAAGACCGTCTCCACCGCCGGGTGCAGCTTGCGGTTCATCGCGGCCATCTGGGCCTCGTAGTCGAAGTCCGTGAGGTTGCGGATGCCGCGCACCACGGCGCAGGCGCGCTGCTCCCGGCAGAAGTCCATGATCAGTCCTTCGAACGGCAGCGCACGCACCGCGCCCGGCGTGCGCGACGCCGCCTCGGCCACCATGTCCAGGCGTTCCTGCAAGGAGAAACGGGTCTTCTTGTGGTGCGCGATCGCCACCGCCACGATCACCTCGTCGAACAACTGCGCGGCACGGCGCACCACGTCCTCGTGCCCCAGGGTGATGGGATCGAAGGTGCCGCTGTAGACCGCGATGCGGGTCTGCTGGGTCTGGCCGGCGGGAAGGACTTGGGCTGCGGGACGGCTCATGCCGACGATTATGCGCGAGGGCCTGCCGCTGCCTCACGGGGCGGGCAAAGGCCGCAACAGGTGAAAGGCCACGGCGCCCGCGCGGCCCTGCCGGTGCACCTGCAGGCCGAACGGCGCCAGTTCGTCGTCGCGCCAGGGACGGGGGGCTTCCAGATAGATCCACCCACCGTCTTCACGCACCGCCTGCCGCGCGGCGGCCAGGGTGGCGGCCACCAGGGCATCGTTGCGGCCATCGGCGAACGGCGGGTCGAGGAACACCGCGTCCAGCCCCTGGCCGGCGCGCTGGCGCAGCGCCGCCACGCCGTCGCCCCGCTCCACGCGCACCGCCGCGGCACCGCCCTGCAACCTGGCCACGGTGCGCCCCAGGCTGGCCAGCAGGGCGGCGTCGAGTTCCACCAGCACCACCTCCGCCGCGCCGCGCGAGGCGGCCTCGAGCCCCAGCGCGCCGGTGCCCGCAAACGCGTCCAGGCAGCGCCAGCCGGTGAGGTCCTGGCCGAGCCAGTTGAACAGCGTCTCGCGCACGCGCGAGGGCGTGGGGCGCAGCCCTTCCCGATCGGGCACCGGCAGGCGGGTGCGCTTCCAGCGGCCGCCGATCAGGCGCACCTCGTGCGGCGCCGGCGCCTTCATGGCTGGCCGCCCACCACCACCGTGACCATGCGGTCGGGCTGGAGCACACGCGCAAAGGCGCGCCGGATGTCTTCCACGCCCAGGCGCTCGACCTGCTTGGTCCAGGTGTCCAGGTAGTCCAGCGGCAACCGGTTCCAGGCGATGTTGGCCACGTTGTCGAGCAGCTTGCGGTTGCTGTCGAGGCGCAAGGCCTCGCCGTTGATCAGAAAGTCCTTGGCGGCCTGGAGCTCGGCTTCGGTGGGGCCGTGCGCGACGAAATCGCGCACCACCTGGTGCACCACTTCGACCGCCTGCGCCGCCTGGTCGGGCCGCGTGGTCAGGCCGATCTGGAACGAACCGGCCTGGCGGCCCGTCATGAAGTAGCTGGAGACACCATAGGTCAGGCCGCGCTTCTCGCGCACCTCGGTCATCAGGCGCGAGACGAAACCACCGCCGCCCAGCACGTAGTTGCCGACGAACAGCGGAAAGAAGTCGGGATCGGTGCGGGGCACGGCGGGCTGGCCGATCAAGACCTGTGCCTGCGCGGCGGCGGGGAACGGCAGGCGCAGGTCCACCGCGGCCTCCAACGGCCGCACCGCCGGCAGATCCGGCAACGGGTCGCAGCCGTGCGGCTGCAGCGCGGCCATGAGGCGGTCGACGATGCGGTTGGCCTGGACGCGGTCGACCGACCCGACCATCGACACCTGCGCACGGCAGCTCACGACGTGGCGGCGGTAGAACGCGCGCATGTCGTCGGTGCTGATGGCGCCGATGCTCGCGGCGTCGGCCCGCAGGGCGTACGGGTGCGCGCCGTACACAGCCCGGGCAAAGGCACGGCCAGCCAGGGTGGCGGGGCGGTTCTCCGCTTCCTTCAAGGCGGCCAGCGCACGCTCCTGGTCGCGCCGCCACACGTGCTCGGGCCAGGCCGGCGCAGCCAGTTGGCGCGCGGCCAGCGCGACAGCGCGCTCGAGCAGGTCGGGCTCGGTCAGGCTGCGCAGCATGATGCTGAAGCGGTCGGCGGTGGTCTGCGCGCCGAACACCGCACCCAGGTCGGCCCAGGCTTCACTGAGCTGGTTCTCGTCGAGCGCGCCCTGGCCGGCTTGCGCGGCCACGCCCCCCGAGAGCAGGCCGGCGGCCGCACCCGACAGGCCGGCGCGGTCGGCCGGCTCGCGGCGCCGCCCGCCGTCGAAATCGATCTGCACGTCGACCATGGGGATCGAGGGGCTGTTGACGAGGAACACACGCGCGCCGCTGGGGTGGCTCCAATGCTCGATCGGGATCGCGGCCTGGACAGCGGGCGCCAGCGCGGCCACGAGCGGCAGCGCCACCCCAGCCAGGCGGCGGAGAAACCAGGGCGCGAACGGCAGGCTCATGAAAGGCATGGGATCGACTCGCTTCAGTGGCGGGTGCTCAGCGCCGGGCGCGGACCGCCGGGCCGCTGCGCCGGCGCCGCCGCACGGCGCGAAGGATCCGGGACCAGCACGCCGGTGGTGAGCTGCTCGTCGGTGAAATAGCGCTGCGCCACCGACTGCACCTGCGCCGCCGTCACGTCGCGCAGCCGCGCGATCAGGCGGGCACCGGTATCCAGCGGCAGGCCGCTGATCCAGTAGTGGCCGAGCTCGCGCGCCTGGCTGGCGACCGAATCGAGCTTGTAGACCTCGCCGGCGGTCCATTGCGTCTTCACGCGCTGCAGTTCGGCCTCGCTGATGCCCTCGCGCCCGATGCGCCCGATCTCGGCCTGGAGCGCGGCGGCCGCGCGATCGGCCGTCACGCCGCGCGCCGGCACCGCGGTCAGCGTGAACAACTGCGGTCCGCGCCCGAACAGGCCGTAGGATGCGCCGGCGCTGTCGGCGATGCGCTCGCCGCCGGTGGCGGCGGAGCCCTGCACCAGCGCGCGCTCCAGCCGCGCGCCCGCGTAGCCGTCCAGCACCGCCGACAGCACCGTGAGCGCCAGCGCGTCGCGGTCGGCGTCCGTGTCGCCGCCGCGCCACTGCGGCACCTTGTAGGCCAGCGCCACCAGGGCCTGGTCGGCCACGGCGCGGTACTCGAGCCGGCGCGGGCCCACCTGCGGGGGTTCCTCGCGCGGCTTGCGCGCCGGCACGGCGCGGGCGGAGATCGCGCCGAAGGTCCGCTCGGCCAGCGCGCGGGTCTGCGCCACGTCCACGTCGCCGGCGATCACCAGCGCCGCATTGGCGGGCACGTACCAGCGCTGGTAGAAGGCGCGCGCGTCGTCGGGCGTCATGGCTTCGAGGTCGCTCATCCAGCCGACGACCGGCCGGCGGTACGGACTGGCCTGGAACACCGTGGCCATCAGCGCCTCGAACATGAGCGCGCGCGGCGACTCCTCGGTGCGCTGGCGGCGCTCCTCCTTGACCACCTCGAGCTCGCGCCGGAACTCGTCGTCGGGCCATTGGTTGCGCGCGAAGCGGTCGGCTTCGAGCCGCATCGCCGTCTCGAGCCGACGCGCCGGCACCTGCATGTGGTAGGCCGTGGCGTCCCGGCTCGTGAACGCGTTGTCGATACCGCCCATGGCCGCCACGCGGCGCGAGAACTCGCCGGGCGCGATGTCGGGCGTGCCCTTGAACATCATGTGCTCCAGCACGTGCGCCACGCCCGTGGTGCCGTCGACCTCGTCCATCGAGCCCACGCGCACCCACAGCATCTGCACCGCGGTGGGCGAGCGCCGGTCGGGCCGCACGATCAAGGTCATGCCGTTGCTCAGGGTGGATGTGTGCACCTCGGCATCGCCCGCAGCGCCGGAGGGAGCGGCAGGTGCCGGCCGCTGCGCCGGCGCGCCGTCCACCCAGGCGGGCGCCAGCACGAACAGCAGAACCAGGCAGGCCAGGGCCGGTTGGGATCGACGTTTCATAGAATGCAACGGATTCTAGAGATTCGAAAATGTTCTCGTTCTTCCGCAAAAAAGCCCCTCCCCCGCCACCCGCCCCCGCACCTGCCGAGCACCCGCTCCCGGCCGCGCAGGCCGCCGACCCGCCGGCTCCATCTCCGCCACCACCGCCGCCACCCGAGCCCGGGGCACCGCCTCCGGCACCGCGCCAAGGCTGGCTCGACCGGCTCAAGACCGGCCTGCGCAAGACGGGCTCGAGCATCGCGACCGTCTTCACCGGGACGCAGATCGACGACGCGCTCTACGAGGAACTGGAAACCGCCCTGCTGATGGCCGACACCGGGGTCAAGGCGACCCAGCACCTGCTGGACGACCTGCGGCGCCGCGTGAAGGACAGCAAGGCCACCGAGCCGGCTGCCGTCAAGGGCCTGCTGGCCGGCGCCATCGCCGACCTGCTGGCCCCGCTGCAAAAGCCGCTGGTGATCGGCGAGCACAGCCCCACCGTGATCATGGTCGCGGGGGTCAACGGCGCGGGCAAGACCACCTCCATCGGCAAGCTCACGCGCCACCTGGCCGACGCAGGCGCCTCGGTGCTGCTGGCCGCCGCCGACACCTTCCGGGCCGCCGCGCGCGAGCAGCTCGCCGTCTGGGCCGACCGCAACACGGTGGAGATCGTCACCCAGCAGGGCGGCGACCCCGCGGCCGTGAGCTTCGACGCGGTGACGGCCGGCAAGGCGCGCGGCCGCGACGTGGTGCTGGTGGACACCGCCGGCCGCCTGCCCACGCAGTTGCACCTGATGGAGGAGCTGCGCAAGATCAAGCGCGTGGTGCAGAAGGCCGACCCCTCGTCCCCGCACGAGGTGCTGCTGGTGATCGACGGCAACACCGGCCAGAACGCGCTGAACCAGGTCAAGGCCTTCGACGACGCGCTCGGGCTCACCGGCCTGATCGTCACCAAGCTCGACGGCACCGCCAAGGGCGGCGTGCTGTGCGCGATCGCGCGCGAGAAGCCCATCCCGGTGTACTTCATCGGCGTGGGCGAGAAACTCGAAGACCTCGAAACCTTTGACGCCCGCGAGTTCGCGCAGGCGCTGCTGTCATGACCTCAACCACCGCCTGGCTCGAAGCCGCCTTCCTGGGCCTGATCCAGGGACTCACCGAGTTCCTGCCCATCTCGTCGAGCGCGCACCTGCGCATCATCGGCCCGCTGCTGCCCTCGGGCGGCGACCCGGGCGCCGCCTTCACCGCCATCACGCAGATCGGCACCGAGGCCGCGGTGCTGCTGTATTTCCGGCACGACATCGTGCGCATCTTCCTGGCCTGGTGGGCGTCACTGACGCAGCCCGCGCGCCGCCGGGACCCGGACGCGCGCATGGGCTGGTTGATCATCATCGGCTCGGTGCCCATCGTGGTGCTGGGCCTGCTGTTCAAGGACGCGATCGAAAGCTCGCTGCGCAACCTCTACATCACGGCGACGATGCTGATCGTCTTCGCGCTCATCCTGGGTGCCGCCGACCGCTTCAGCCGCCGCGAGCGCACGCTGGGCCAGCTCACCTGGGGCCACGGCCTGCTGTTCGGGCTGGCCCAGGCCATGGCGCTCATTCCGGGCGTTTCGCGCTCGGGCGGCACCATCACCGCCGGCCTGCTCATGGGCTACACGCGGGAAGCCGCCGCCCGGTACTCGTTCCTGCTGGCCATTCCTGCGGTCATGGGCTCAGGCTTCTACCAGCTCTACCGCAGCTGGGAGCACGGCAGCGCGGTGGCCCCCGGGCCCACCGCGCTGGCGACGCTGATCGCCTTCGGTGTCGGCTACGGCGTGATCGTGCTGTTCCTGCGGCTGGTGTCCACCCGCAGCTACATGCCCTTCGTGTACTACCGCATCGCGCTGGGTGCGCTGGTCTTTGTGCTGCTGGGGGCCGGCCTGCTGAGCGCCCACTGACCGAAGCTAGGGCCTGTTCACCAGCAACCGTGTGCCGTCGCCGGGCGACGCGATTACCTCGCCGACCTCGGCCGCCTGCGCGAACCCCTGCTGCCGGAAGATGGCCAGCACGTCCGCCACGGTCTCGGGCGCGCAGGCCACCAGCAGGCCACCGCTGGTCTGCGGGTCGGACAGCAGGGCCTGGTCGATCGGCTGCAGGCGATCACCCAGTTGCACTTCGTGTCCGTAGGCCGCCCAGTTGCGCCCCGAAGCGCCCGTGACCATGCCGGCGGTGGCGAGGTCGCGCACGCCTTCGATCAGGGGTACCTGCGCCATGTCCAGGCGCACCGCGTTGCCCGAGCCGCGCGCCATCTCCAGCGCATGGCCGGCCAGCCCGAAGCCGGTCACGTCGGTCATCGCGTGCACGCCGCCGAGCGCCGCCAGGGCCGGGCCCGGCGTGTTGAGCCGGGTGGTGTTCTCCAGCATGCGCGCATAGCCCTGCGACGCCAGCGCGTCTTTCTTGAGCGCCGCGGACAGCACGCCCACCCCCAGCGGCTTGCCCAGGACCAGCCGGTCGCCGACCCGCGCATCGGCGTTGCGCTTGATGCGGGCGGGGTGCGCCAAACCCAGCGCAACCAGGCCGTAGATCGGCTCGACCGAGTCGATGGTGTGCCCTCCCGCCACGGGAATGCCGGCTTCGCGGCAGACGCTCTGCCCGCCGGACAGGATGCGGCCGATGGTGTCGACCGACAGCACGTTGATGGGCATGCCCACCAGCGCCAGCGCCATGATGGGCGTGCCGCCCATGGCGTAGACGTCGCTGATGGCGTTGGTGGCGGCGATGCGTCCGAAGTCGAACGGGTCGTCGACGATGGGCATGAAGAAGTCGGTGGTGGCGATCAGCGCCTGCTCATCGTTGAGGCGGTACACCGCCGCGTCGTCCGCAGTCTCGATCCCCACCAGCAGCTCGGGGGGCAGCGGCATGGCGCTGCTGCTGCCTTTCAGGATGTCGCCGAGCACGCCGGGCGCGATCTTGCATCCGCAGCCGCCGCCGTGCGAGAGGCTGGTGAGACGGGGTTCCTGGCGGGCGGAGGATGGCAGGGGTGCGTTCATGCCCGTCATTGTGCGCCAGGGCTCAGGCGGGTGCCAGGAACACGCTGAACCAGCCGCGCTCGTCGCTCCAGTGCCGTGCGGTGCCGAAACCGGCCTCCTGCAGCAACGCCTGGAATTCGGCAGGCGCCCACTTGTAGGAGCTCTCGGTGTGCAGCCGTTCGCCGGCCTCGAAGCGGCGCCCGCCCCCGGGCCAGCGCACGGTCTGCGGCGCCTCGGACTGCAGGTGCATCTCGATGCGCGAGAGCGCCTCGTTGAACCGCCCCACGTGGCGCCACGCGCTGGGCGCGAAATCGCTGCCCAGCAGCCGGTTGACGTGCCGCAGCAGGTTGCGGTTGAACGCCGCGGTGACGCCCAGCGCGTCGTCGTAGGCGGGTTCGAGCACGTCGCGCGGTTTGACGCGGTCCACGCCGATCAGCAGGCCGCCGCCGGGCCCACCCGCCGCGCACACGGCATGGGCCTGCCGCAGCAGCGCCCGCGCCTCATCGGGCGTGAAATTGCCGATGCTCGAGCCCGGATAGAACACGCAGCGCGGCCGCCCGTCCAGTGCACCGTCGGCCAGCCAGGCGGTGGCCTCGGCGCCCAGCTCGAAACGCTGCGAGAAATCCATGCCGAGGCCCAGCATGGGCAACGCTGTGTGGCACCGCTGCAGCGCGGCCAGCGCATCGCGCAGGTAGTCGACCGAGATGTCCACCGGCACGTAGGCGGCCGGCTTCAGCACCGGGAACAGGCGTGCGGCCTTGGCGCAATCGCCAGCGCCCAGGTCGATCAGCACCGCGCCGGGCGGCACGTGGCGCGCGATGTCGGCACCATGGCGGGCCAGGATCGCGGCTTCCGTGCGCGTGGGGTAGTACTCCGGCAGTTCGGTGATCGCGTCGAACAGCCGGGAGCCCAGGGTGTCATAGAGGAACTTGGGCGCGATGCGCGGCGGCGTCTCGCCCAGGCCCGCGATCAATTCGGCGCAAACGGCACCCGCCGCCGGCAAGTCGTGCTGGATGAACCGCGGACAGGAGGCTGTCTGATTCATCTCACCCCATTTCAGTTATCCATAGCGCTGAACGCCGCCCGCATCGCATGAAACGGTCCAACCCAGAGACAGCGAGGGTCCGGCTTCGCCGGCCCGAGATGTCGTCCCCCCTCCAAGCGCCAAAGGCGCGCCAGGGAGGGGGGAAGCCGCAAAGCGGCGCAGGGGGGTGTCTCATTCCATGCTGCGCGCCAGGCGAAGCCCGTTGAACTGCCAGCGCGCGTCCGTGGGGAAGAAGTTCCGGTAGCTCGCGCGGATGTGCGAGGCGGGCGTGGCGCAGGAGCCGCCGCGCAGCACGTACTGGTTGACCATGAACTTGCCGTTGTATTCGCCCACCGTGCCCTCGGGCGGCTGGTAGCCCGGGTAGGCGGCATAGCTGCTCGAGGTCCATTCCCACACGTCGCCGTACATCTGCAGCAGACCATGCCCGGCGCCGGGGGCCGGCAGCGGGTGCAAGGCCCCGCTGTCCTGCAGGTTGCCGCGCACCGGCAGCGGCGCCGCGGCCGCCTCCCATTCCGCCTCGGTGGGCAGCCGGGCGCCCGCCCAGCGGGCGAACGCATCGGCCTCGAAGTAGCTGATGTGCGTCACCGGCGTGTGCGGATCCAGCGGCACCTCGCCATGCAGGGTGAAGACCGTGGGCAGGGCGCCCGATTCCTGCGAGAGCGTCCAGTACAGGGGCGCACGCACCGCGTGGGCGCGCACCCAGTCCCAGCCGACGGCCAGCCACCAGCGCGGATCGGTGTAGCCGCCCGCCTGCACGAAAGCCAGCCATTCGCCGTGCGTCACCAGCCGGTTCATGAGCGCATAGGGTTCGAGCCACTGCCGGTGCCGAGGGCTTTCGTTGTCGAACGCGAACCCGCCGCCCCCGTGCCCGACCTCGACCAGCCCACCCTCGAACGCGATCCAGTCCGCGGCCACGGCGGCCACCGGCGCCAGCGGCCAGGGCCGGCGGTAGGCCGGCCGCAGGGGGTGGACGGACAGCAGGTGCTTGACGTCGGTGAGCATCAGTTCCTGGTGCTGCTGCTCGTGCTGCAGGCCCAGATCGATCAGGCTCAGCGCCGCCTCGGGCGCGCCGCGCTCGATCAGGCGCGCCACGCGCCCATCCACGGCTTCGCGCCAGCGCCACACCTCGGTCAGGCCCGGTCGCGTGAGCAATCCCCGGTGGGGCCGGCTGAACGGCGCCCCCACCCCGTTGTAGTAACTGTTGAAGAGGTCGCGGAACGCGGGGTCGAAGGCCCGGAAGCCGGGCTCGAAGGGCTCCAGCACGAAGGTTTCGAAGAACCAGGTCACGTGGGCCAGGTGCCACTTCACCGGACTCGCGTCGGGCATGGACTGGGCCTGGCAGTCCTCGGCCGACAACGGGGCCGCGAGCGCGCGGCTGTTCTCGCGCACCTGGGCGAAGCGCACAGACAGCGGGTGCGGCGACGACGCGGGGGCCCGTGAAAGGTCGGCGGGCATCGGCCTCAGGCGCCGGGACGCAGCCGCAGCAACTGGCCGTCGCGCTCGTCGGTCAGCAGGTAGATGAAACCGTCCGGGCCCTGGCGCACGTCGCGCACGCGCTGGCCCAGATCGGGCAGCAGCCGTTCCTGCCGCACGACGCGCTCGCCGTCCAACAGCAGGCGCGCCACGTGGCGGAACTTCAGCGAACCGACCAGCAGGTTGCCCCGCCAGTCCGCGCCGTAGCGGTCGCTCGTCACGAAGGCCATGCCCGATGGCGCGATCGACGGCGTCCAGTGCAGCAGCGGCTGCTCCAGGCCCGGCTTGCTCGTCAGCCCCTCGCCGATGGCACCGCCGCCGTAGTTCTCTCCGTAGGTGATGACGGGCCAGCCGTAGTTCTTGCCGGCCTCGGGCCGATTCAGCTCGTCACCCCCCTGGGGGCCGTGCTCGATCGTCCACAAGCGCCCGTCGGGCCCGATGGCGGCACCCTGCAGGTTGCGGTGGCCCAGGCTCCAGATCTCCGGCAGCGCCCGCTGACGCGCCACGAAGGGATTGTCGGGCGGCGCGCTGCCGTCCGCACGCACCCGCACCACCTTGCCGTGGTGGTTGTCCAGCGTCTGCGCGTCCGCCATGCGCTGGAAGCGGTCCCCGAGCGCCAGGAACAGGTGGCTGCCATCCGGGGTCTGGGCGATCCGGCAGCCGAAATGGTGCCGGCTGGCCACCTTGGGCCGCTGGCTGAAGATCACCTTCACGTCCTCGAGCGCACCGGCATCGGCCGAAAGCCGCGCCGAGGCCATGGCGGTGGAATTGCCCGAGCCCGCAGGCCCTGGCTCCGCGTAGCAGAAATGTACCCGCCGGTTGCGGGCGAAGTCGCGGTCGGTCACCAGGTCGAGCAGGCCGCCCTGCCCCACCGCGTCCACTTCGGGCACGCCTTTGAGCGGCGGACCCACGCGGCCATCGGCCTCCACCACGCGCATGCGGCCCGGCCGCTCGGTCACCAGCATGCGCCCGTCGCCGATGAAGGCCACGGCCCAGGGGTTCTGCAGCCCGCGCGCCACCACCTCGGCGGCGGGTGCCTGGGCCTGGGCCGGCCCGGCCAGCATGGCGGCGGCCCACAAGGCCGGCAGCAAGATTGAAAGGCGTTTCATGGCGATGCGCTCCCTATGGGTTGTATGCCCATGATATTGGCGGCATGCTGGACACCGTACCATTTTCCGGTGATTGCCCGTACACCCTGGAGTTCCCATCGGCGCCAGCATCCGGGCCGGCCACCCGCCCTGGAGCCCGCCCTCTTGGCGCAACTAAATGTTACAAACGACCCGGACACCCGCTGCGGGCATGGAACTTTCGCTTTAGCACTCCCTCATAGAGAGTGCTAACATCGTTGGCAGACCATTCGAGGAGGGTTCTACATGTCCCACACACTTGCTCCTGTCGCCACCCCCCAAGGCACGCTCGCCGTGGCCAACCCCTGGGCGCTGGTGCCGCCGCTGGGCAACCTGGACGCCTACATCTCCGCCGTCAACCGCCTGCCCCTGCTGACGCAGGAGCAGGAGCAGCAGGCCGCCCGCCGCCTGCGCGACCACAACGACCTGGAAGCTGCCAGCCAGCTCGTGATGTCCCACCTGCGCCTGGTGGTCTCCATTTCCCGCCAGTACCTGGGGTACGGGCTGCCGCACGGCGACTTGATCCAAGAGGGCAACGTCGGGCTGATGAAAGCCGTCAAGCGCTTCGACCCGGATCAGGGCGTGCGGCTGGTGAGCTACGCCATCCACTGGATCAAGGCCGAGATCCATGAGTATGTGCTGAAGAACTGGCGCATGGTCAAGCTGGCCACGACCAAGGCCCAGCGCAAGCTGTTCTTCAACCTGCGCTCGCGCAAGCAGGACTTCAAGGCCGACGCCCTCGACGGCGACACCCACCGCGAGGTGCTCTCGGACGGCGAGGTCCAGGTGATGGCCCGCGAGCTCAAGGTCAAGCCCGAGGAAGTCCGTGAAATGGAAACCCGGCTCTCGGGCGGTGACGTGGTGCTGGATCCGGGGCCGGGCGACGACGGCGAGGAAGGCTTCGGCCCGATCGCCTACCTGGCCGACGCCAGCCACGAGCCCACGGCGATGCTCGAATCGGCGCAGCGCGACCGGCTGGCCACCGAAGGCATCGCCCAGGCCATGAGCGAGCTGGACGACCGCTCGCGCCGCATCGTCAGCGAGCGCTGGCTCAAGGTCAACGACGACGGGTCGGGCGGCATGACGCTGCACGAACTCGCGGCCGAGTACGGCGTGAGCGCCGAGCGGGTGCGCCAGATCGAGGTGGCGGCCATGAAGAAGATGCGCAAGGCGCTGGCTGAGTATGTTTGAGCCCCCACGCTCCGCCGCTGCGCGGGTCGCTGCCCCCCGAGGGGGCTGATCCGGCTTGGGGCGGCCCGGCGCCGGATCGCTGCCCCCACGCTCCGCCGCTGCTTACGCCTATTGACTTTCCCGCCGCAAGGCGGGGAACAGGATCACGTCGCGGATGCTGGGGCTGTCGGTCAGCAGCATCATGAGGCGGTCGATACCGATGCCGCAGCCGCCGGCGGGCGGCATGCCGTACTCGAGCGCGCGGATGTAGTCGGCGTCGTAGTACATCGCTTCCTCGTCCCCGCCGTCTTTCGCCGAGGCCTGGGCCTGGAAGCGCGCGGCCTGGTCTTCGGCGTCGTTGAGCTCGGAGAACGCGTTGCCGAACTCCCGGCCGGTGATGTAGAGCTCGAAGCGCTCGGTCACCTCCGGGTGCGCATCGTTGGCGCGCGCCAGCGGCGAGATCTCGGTCGGGTGGTCCATGATGAAGGTGGGATCCCAGAGCTTGTCTTCCACCGCCTCCTCGAAATACAGCACCTGCAGGCCGGGCAGGCTGCGGCTGGACAGTTGGTGCTTCTCTTCGCCGAGGCCGCGCTTGCCGAGCTGCTCGCGCAGCCAGGCGGCATCGTCGACGCGGTCGCCCGCATCGGTGTACTGGCGAATGGCCTCGCAGATCGTCAGCCGCTGGAACGGCGACGCCACGTCCACCGGCCGGCCCTGGTAGGTCAGCGGCTCGTCGCCGCGCACCTGGCGCACCACGTGGCGGATCAACTGCTCGTTGAAGTCCATCAGATCCCGGTAGTTCCAGTAGGCCGCATAGAACTCCATCATGGTGAACTCGGGGTTGTGGCGGACGCTGATGCCCTCGTTGCGGAAGTTGCGGTTGATCTCGAACACGCGGTCGAAGCCGCCCACCAGCAGGCGCTTGAGGTACAGCTCGGGCGCGATGCGCAGGAACATTTCCTGGTCGAGCGCGTTGTGGTGCGTCTTGAACGGCCTGGCATTGGCGCCGCCCGGAATCGGGTGAAGCATGGGCGTCTCCACTTCCAGGAAGCCATGCTCCACCATGAACTCGCGGATGGACGCCAGGGCCCGGCTGCGCGTCACGAAGCGCCGGCGGGTGGACTCGTCCATGACCAGGTCGACATAGCGCTGCCGGTACTTGAGCTCCTGGTCCTGCACGCCGTGGAATTTGTCGGGCAAAGGGCGCAGGTTCTTGGTGAGCAGGCGAATGCGCTCCGCCTTGACCGAGAGTTCGCCGGTGCGCGTGCGCATCAGCACGCCCTCCACGGCCACGATGTCCCCGAGGTCCCAGTGCTTGAAGGCCGCGTAGGCCGCGTCGCCGACGCCGTCCTTGCTCACGTAGGCCTGGATGCGGCCGCCCGAGGCGCCGAGCGAGGCGTCCTGCAGGGTCGCGAAGCTGGCCTTACCCATGACGCGCTTGAGCATCATCCGCCCCGCGACGCCGACGCGCACCGCCTGGGCTTCCAACGCCTCGTTGCTGCTCTCGCCGTAGCGGGCCAACAGGCCGGCTGCCGTGTCGGCCGGCTTGAAGTCGTTGGGAAAGGCCACTCCTTCTCCGCGCTGCTGGGCCTCGCGCAACGCCTTGAGCTTCTCGCGGCGTTCGGCGATGAGCTGGTTTTCGTCGTGCGCGGGAGAGGCGCCGGTCTCGGGGGTCTGGGCTTGGGTCATGAATGGAAAATGGGTTGGGCACCGCGGTGCGCAACCCATGATTGTAGTTTTGGGGCCACTTCGGCCTGAAAGTGCGTTTCGCCGCCGGGCCACCCCTAGGCGAGACAGCCCGCTCGGGGGGCAGCGACCCGCGCAGCGGCGGAGCGTGGGGACGTCTTATTCGCCGAGGTAAGCGGCGCGCACCTTGGGGTCGTCGAGCATGTCGCGGCCGTTGCCGCTCATGATGATCTCGCCCGAGTCCATGACGTAGCCGCGATCGGCGATCTGCAGCGCGCGGCGCGCGTTCTGTTCCACCAGCAGGATGGTGACGCCCTGCGACGACACATCGCGCACGACCTCGAAGATCTTGTCCACCATGATGGGCGACAGGCCCATGGACGGCTCGTCGAGCAGCAGCACCTTGGGTTGGCTCATGAGCGCGCGCGCCATGGCGAGCATCTGCTGCTCGCCGCCGCTCATGGTGCCCGCGAGCTGGTCCTTGCGCTCGCGAAGGCGCGGGAAGATGCCGAACATGCGCTCGATGTCCTGCTGGATGCCCGCCTTGTCGCGGCGGATGTAGGCGCCCATCTGCAGGTTCTCGGTGATGGTCATGCGGGTGAAGACGCCCCGCCCCTCGGGCACCATCGCCAGGCCCTGCTTCACCAGATCCCAGGCGCCCTTGCCCTTGGTGCTCTGCCCCAGGTACTCGATGGTGCCGGCTTCGTAACCCAGCGTGCCGGTGATGGCCTTCATGGTCGTGGTCTTGCCCGCGCCATTGGAGCCGATGAGGGTGATGAGCTCGCCCTCGCGCACTTCCATGTCGATGCCCTTGACCGCCTTGATGCCGCCGTAGGCCACCTTCAGGCCCGAGACTTTGAGAAGTGTGTTTGCCATGTCAGTTTTCTCGGAGAAATCGGTCAATGGCCGCCGGTGCCGAGATAGGCCTCGATGACCTTGGGGTCCTTCTGCACCTCGGCGGGCGTGCCGGACGCCAGTTGCTTGCCGTAGTCCAGCACCGTCACCCGGTCGCACAGGCCCATCACCAGCTTCACGTCGTGCTCGATCAGCAGGATGGTGC
>CAZAPJ010000017.1:0-75207 GCA_964487025.1 uncultured Hydrogenophaga sp. | reverse complement strand
GTCGCTGCCCCCCGAGGGGGCTGATCCGGCTTGGGACGGCCCGGCGCCGGATCGGATGAGCCCCCACGCTCCGCCGCTGCGCGGGTCGCTGCCCCCCGAGGGGGCTGATCCGGCTTGGGGCGGCCCGGCGCCGGATCGCCGGAAAAAAGCGGCGGTCCGGTGAACTCTGGCCCGCGGTCACACTCTGTGATGCTTGTGAATCAGAATCACTCTCGTTTGAACCTTCCAGGAGCCCCTTCGCCATGAAACGTCTCGTCATCACCGCCCTCGTCGCGCTTTCGGGCCTGGCTGCGCTGCCCACCGCGCAGGCCCAGGCGCCACAGGCCGTGACGGTCTATTCCTCGCGCATCGAGCAGCTCATCAAGCCGCTGTTCGACCGCTACACCGCCGAGACGGGGGTGAGGATCAACCTGCTGACCGACCGCGGCGGCTCGATCGCCGAGCGCCTGGCGGCCGAGGGCGCCGGCTCGCCCGCCGACATCCTGCTCACGGTCGACATGGGCAACCTCTGGAGCGCGGCCGAGCGCGGCCTGCTGCGCAAGATCGATTCGCCCACGCTGGACGCCAACGTGCCGGCCAACTTCCGCGACCCGGGCAGCCGCTGGTGGGGCCTGTCGCGCCGCGAACGCACCATCTTCTTCAACCCCTCGAAGGTCAAGGCCGAGTGGCTCTCCACCTACGAGGACCTGGCCGACCCGAAATGGCACGGCAAGCTGTGCCTGCGCACCGGCAAGCAGACCTACACGCAGTCGCTGGTGGCGATGCTGATCGCCAAGCACGGCGAGCCAAGGACCGAGCAGATCGTGCGCGGCTGGGTGCGCAACCTCGCCACCGACGTGTTCACCAACGACTCGAGCCTGCTGCAGGCGATCGCCGCCGGCCAGTGCGAGGTGGGCATCGCCAACACCTATTACTACGGTCGCCTGGTCTCGAGCACCCCGGACATCCGGAGCAAGGTGCACCTGTTCTGGGCCAACCAGGGCCCTGACCAGGGCGGCGCCCACGTCAACCTCTCGGGTGGCGGCGTGACCGCGCACGCCAAGAACCCGGCCGGCGCGCAGAAGCTGCTCGAGTGGCTGTCGTCGGCCGCGGCGCAGAACGGCTACACCCACGGCACGTTCGAAAGCCCGGTCAATCCGGCCGTCGAGCCCGACGCCATCATCAAGAGCTGGGGCACCAACTTCAAGCCCAGCCCGCTGAACGCGGCCGACATCGGCTCTCAGCAGGCCAACGCGATCCGCCTGCTGGATCGCGCAGGCTACCGTTGAGCGCGGGCACCGCCGCTGCACCGGCGGTCGTGGCGCAGCGCCCGTGGCCGGGCTGGGCGCTCGCCCTGCCGGTGGCGCTGCTCACGCTGGTCCCGGTCGCCGCCGTGATCGGCGCGGCGCTGTCGCCGCAGCCCGAGGTGTGGGACCACCTGATCCGGTACGTGCTGCCGCGCGTCACGCTCAACACCGCCGTGCTGATGCTGCTGGTGGCGCTCGGCGTGCTGGCCGTGGGCGTGCCGCTGGCCTGGCTCACCGCGCTGTGCGCCTTTCCGGGCCGGCGCTTCTTCGCCTGGGCGCTGATGCTGCCGCTGGCGTTCCCGGCCTACGTGCTGGCCTTCGTGCAGATGGGCCTGTTCGAGTACGCCGGCCCGGTGCAGAGCCACCTGCGCGCATGGTTCGGCAGCAGCGCCTGGTTCCCCGAGATCCGGGGCAGCCGCTGGGGCACGGTGCTGGTGCTCACGATGGCGTTCTACCCCTACGTCTACCTGCTGGCGCGCAACGCGTTCATGACGCAGGGCCGCCGCGCGCTGGAAGCCGCGCGGACCCTGGGCCACAGCGCGCCCGGCGCGTTCTGGCGCGTCTCGATCCCGATGGCGCGGCCCTGGATCGCGGGCGGCCTGGCGCTGGCGCTGATGGAGACACTGGCCGACTTCGGCGCCGTGGCGGTGTTCAACTACGACACCTTCACCACCGCGCTGTACAAGGCCTGGTTCGACCTGCACAACCTGGATGCCGCGGCCCAGTTGGCCGCGCTGATCGTGCTGGCGGTGCTGGTGCTGGTGGCGGCCGAGCAGCGCTCGCAGCGCGGCCGCAGCTACCAAGTGGCCACGCGCCACGCGCCGCCGGTCGTGCTGCGCGGCTGGCACCGATGGGCCGCATGCGTGGCCTGCGCCGGGGTGTTCATCGCCTCGTTCGCCATCCCGATCGTGCAGCTCGTGCTGTGGTCGCTCAGCGCCTGGCGCCAGGAGCTGGAGCCGCGCTACTGGGACTTCACGCGCAACACCGTGCTGCTGGCCGTCGGCACCGCCGCCATCGCCACCGTGCTCGCGCTCGCGCTGGCCTGGATACGGCGCCGCCACCCCGACCGCGCCACTGCCTGGACGGTGCGGCTGGCCATCATCGGCTACGCGGTGCCCGGCGCCGTGCTGGCGGTGGGCGTGTTCATGCCCATCGCCTGGCTCGACAACCTGCTGATCACCTGGCTCAGGCCGCTGGGCTTCGAGGGCTACCAGCTTCTCAAGGGCAGCGTGGCCACCATGCTGCTGGCGCTGGCGGCGCGCTTCCTGGCCGTGGCCTACCACGCCGCCGACAGCGCCATGCAGCGCATCACGCGCAGCCAGGAGGAGTCCGCGCGCACGCTCGGCCTGGGCACCGGCGCCACGCTGCGCCGGCTGCACCTGCCGCTGCTGCGCGGCGGCCTGCTGACCGCCTTCCTGATGGTCATGGTCGACGTGATGAAGGAGATGCCGATCACCCTCATGACCCGCAGCTTCGGCTGGGACACGCTGGCGGTGCGCATCTTCCAGCTCACCGCCGAGTCCATGTGGGAAAACGCCGCCGTGCCGGCGCTGGCGATCGTGGCGGTCGGGCTGCTGCCGGTGGTGCTGATCATCCGGCAGACCGAACGCGGCGGCAGCCCCGGCGGGCAGCCCGCCTGAACGGCCTCAGTGGCGGTGGTGCTGGCCGCCCTGGCCCGGCGCCGGGCCAGCGGCGCCCAGCGCGCGCGCCGTGGCCTTCACCTCCAGCGTGGCGCGCCGGCCGTCCGGGCCCTCGAGCACCAGCGTCAGCGGCACCTCGTCGCCCGGCTTCACCGGGCCCTTGAGGTCCATCAGCATCACGTGGTGGCCGCCAGGCTTGAGCTCCAGCGACTGGCCCGCGGGCAGGAGCAGGCCGCCAGGCAGTTCGCGCATGCGCACCACGTCCTGTTCCATCGCCATTTCATGGATCTGCACGACGCCGGCGATCGGGGAGCGCACCGCGACCAGGCGGGCCCCGGCCGGTGCGGTGAGCCGCATGAAGGCGCCGGTGGCCTTTTGCTGGGACACGGTGGCGCGCACCCAGGCGTCCTTCACGTCGACGGTGGCGGGCGCTTGCGCCCAGGCACTGGCCGTGAGCGCCAGCAGGGAAGCAATCAACAGGGGTTTCATGATGGAATCCGGTGAGACGAAAGGGGCGTGACCCGGCGGCCGAGCGGCGGCGAGGACACGGAACGGGGGCGCGGTGCATGGACCGCAGGGTCGTCTCAGGCCGGGGGCGGCGCGCGGGATTTCGCGGCCGGCCAGGGCAAGGCTGGCGTGGCCGAACGGACATGCGCGCGCGGTGCCTCGAAGGCCGGGGTCCGCCCGACCACTGGCGAGGGCTCGGGCGGCAACCCCGCCGCGCCTTGCGGGCTGCACCAGGGGCAATGGCGCGACGCATCGGTGAGGGGTTTGCCGGCGGCGGGATCGTCGACCGCGTCGCTCTGCACCCACACCATGCCGCTGGCGCTGCACACCTGCATCCAGCCGGAGCCGCCCTGCGCGGCCACCAGGGCCTGCGCCACGCCCGGGGCGAGCGCACCCAGCAGCACGGCCAGCATGGCCAGCCAGGCGGCGATCCGGCGGGTGGCACGGGAGAACGGCATGGCGGCCGAGTGTATCAGCGGCCCGTTTCGGGGGGCTACGTCGGCTGGGCTTGCAACAGCAGCGGCTGCACCGCCCCTGCCCAGCGCAGCACCTCGTGGTCGGCCTCGAACGGCCCCACCAGCTGCACGCCCACGGGCAGACCGGTCGCCGACCGGCCCATGGGCACGTGCAGGCAGGGCCAGCCGAGCAGCGACCAGATGCGGTTGAAGGCGGACGATCCCGTGTTGGCCATGCCTTTTGGCGCCCCGGCGGGGGCGCTCGGCGTCAGGATGAGATCGGTGTCGCCGAACATCGCCGCCCACTGCATGCGCCATTCCGCCTGGCGGTGCCGTGCCTCCAGATAGGCCTCGGCGGGCACCTCGAACCCCAGGCGGATGGTGTCCAGCACCGACGCGCTCAGCCGGCCGGCATGAAGGCGCGCCACCGGCTCCAGGCTACGCGCGAACTCGAAATGCATGAGGGTTCCATGCGCCTTGTCGATGCGCGCCGCCTGCTCGAAGTCGACGTCGATGCAGGCAATGTCCCGCGCCTCCAGCGCCCGGCGTGCGTCCTGCAGTGCGCGTGCGCCTTCGGGCTCCAGGGCATGGCCCGGACTGGACGCCACGACCGCCACGCGCCTGGGCAGGGCGGGCGCATCGGCGGCAGGCAGCGGGTAGGGCAGCAGCACGCGGGCGACGGCTTGCGCGACGGCGATCGAACAACTGTGCCAGCCGATCACATCCAGCGATTCGCAGGTCTGGGTCAGGCCATCGCGGAACACCGCGCCGAAGGACGGCTTGAAGCCCGCCACGCCGCAGTACGCAGCGGGACGGATCATGGAGCCGCCGGTCTGGGTGCCGAGCGCGAAGGGCACCATGCCCGCCGCGACCGCCGCCGCCGATCCGCTGGACGATCCTCCCGGGGTGTGCCCGGGCGCGCGCGGGTTGTTCGTGGGACCCGGCGTGCGAAAGGCGTACTCGGCCGTCACCGTCTTGCCGATGGGCACGGCGCCCGCGCGGCGCAGCAGGCTCACGCAGCTGGCATCGACCGCGGCAGGCCCCTCCGGCGCCGCGGCCGAGCCGCAGCGCGTGGGCATGCCCGCGACGTCGATGACGTCCTTCACACCGAAGGGAAGGCCGTGCAAGGGCCCTTCGGGCGGCGCCGCGCGCCCCTCGCTCAAGGCCTCCACGTCGGCCACATGGGTCCAGGCCCGCACCTCGGCCTCCTGGGCCGCGACCGCCTTCAGCGCGGCCTCCGCCCAGTGCCAGGAGGGGGCATCGGCACCCTTGGCGGCCTCCATGCTCGCATCCCATTCCACTCCAGGCCCAGTCATCGGCGCTCCTTCCCAGCAAAACGCGGCCTGCGATCGTACCAAATGTGGTACCAAATTTGGAACAAACGGCACCAAAGCACCTCCAGGCGTCCAGATCCCGGCCCCTGCGGATGAGAAAACCCTGGCCTGGCCGATCAGGCCGACAAGATCTGCTCCAGCCACTGCGCGAAGAGGCCGACGCGGGCCGCCGCACCACGCCGCGTGAGCAGGAAATACGACGCATCGAGGCGCACCGACACCCGGAACGGGGCCACCAGCAAACCGCTGTCGAGTTCCGGGCGGCACAGCTCCGGCGTGGTGACCAGGAGGCCCTCGCCGCGCACCGCCGCCTCGATGGCCAGCGCGGCGTGGGTAAAACGGTGGCCCCGGCTCGACTGGGGCGCCGCGACCCCTGCCGCCTCCAGCCACCGGGTCCAATACGGGGTTCCGCCATAGGTCAGCCCGCGGTCGTCGTGCAGCCAGGGAAAGTTCAGCACATCGGCCGGCCCATCGAGCGGCTGGCGGCCCGCCAGCAGGGTGGGGCTGCACAGGAGCGTGAGGGACAGCGGCACGATTTCCCGCACCTCGGCATCGAGCTGCGGCTGGCTGCCGTAGACCACCACGACGTCCGAGGACTCCACCCACTCCCGCAGCATCGCGGACTCTCCCTTGGACGAGCGCCTGGCCAGCACCGGGTCGCGCATGCGGGTGGTGATGTTGAGGTCGACCTCCGGGTGCCGGGCCAGGAACAGGTGCGTGCGCGGCATCAGCAGGCGCATCGTGAACGACGGGGGGGCGCTCACGGTCAGGACCCCGCCCTCCTTGAACGCCGACAGCGCGTCCATGGCCCTGGACAGGCCGTCGAACCCCTCCCTCAAAGGCGCCAGCGCGCTTTTTGCCGCCGGCGTCAGCACCAGGCCCCGGTGCACCCGCCTGAACAGTTGCACGCCCAGCAGGCTCTCCAGCTGCTGCACCTGGTGGCTCACCGCGGTGGGGGTGACGTGGAGGTCCGCCGCGGCCAGCTTGAAGCTGAGGTGGCGCGCAGCCAGTTCGAAAGCGCGCAGCGAGGTCAGCGGGAGCTGTGAAATGTGCATGTTCGGATGAAAAAAATTTGCGCTTCGAGAAGAATAAATCGTTTGACCCATTTTGGGTACGAACCTATCCTGTGCCGCATACCTCGCCCCACCCAGGACATCCATGCCACTCGAGCTCGACGTGAACGGTCAGCGGCACCAGGTCGACGCCGAACCCGGTACGCCGCTGCTGTATGTGCTGCGCAACGATCTGGCGCTCAATGGCCCCAAGTACGGCTGCGGGCTGGGCGAGTGCGGCAGCTGCACCGTGCTGCTCAACGGCAGGCCCGCCCGTTCGTGCGTGGTGCCCGTCAAGGCCGCGGTGGGCCGGTCGGTGACCACGCTGGAAGGGCTGGGTGACGCCTCGTCGCCCGGTCTGGTGCAGCAGGCGTTCATCGATGCCCAGGCGGCGCAATGCGGCTATTGCACCAACGGCATGATCGTGACGGCGCACGCCCTGATCGCGCGCAACCCGCACATCGACCGCGAAGGCATCTGCGACGCCCTGCACTACAACCTGTGCCGCTGCGGCGCGCACCTGGAAATCGTGGAAGCCGTGGCCCTGGCCGCGCAACGCGCCCGCGAGGCGGCCGCGCCATGAACCCCATCGCGGCGAACACCGCGCTGTCCACCCGGGGGGATCGGGCA
Source organism: uncultured Hydrogenophaga sp. (assembly GCA_964487025.1). Lineage (GTDB taxonomy): Bacteria > Pseudomonadota > Gammaproteobacteria > Burkholderiales > Burkholderiaceae_C > Hydrogenophaga. The sequence goes on along the minus strand of CAZAPJ010000017.1, from coordinate 68,303 downwards.
TGGACCGGCGTCGTCCTGCGCCCCGCACACGCCCGTTGGGACGGCACCCGCTACCGCGGCGCAACGGCCGCCGAATTCGATCGCGGCGCGCTGGCCTCGCTGGGGCCGGTGCAGGTGGTCCAGCAAGGTGGCTTTCTCGCGGTGGCCGCTCCCACGGCCGAGCTCGCCCTTGCGGCAGCCAGCCGCCTGACCGTGCACTGGACCGCGCCGCCTGGAGACATCGCACCGACCCGGCCCCAAGCGCCCCGCACGGACGCGGCATGCGGCCACGACTACGTGTGGCCCGGCGGCACGCCCTCTGCCGGCGAACCGGTTCAGGCGTGGGCCGTGTGGACGTCCGCGGACGCACTGGAGGTGCTGGCCGAAGCGGTCGAGCCGGACCGGCTGCGGCGCGAGCTCGCACAGTTGTTCGGCCTCGATCCCGCGCGTGTCCAGGTGGGCAGGGCACCGTCCAGGGGCGGCCCTGCGCCCGACCGGGCCATCGAAGGCCACGACGCCGCCGTCGATGCGGCCCTGATCGCGCGCGCCATCGGCCAGGCGGTGCGGGTCCAGGGCCTGTGCGCGCAGGCGCCTGCCAGCCTTGGCATTCGCCTGCGCGCGCAAAGCGGCGCGGCCTGGACCATGGCGCCCGAGTGGCCGTTGGCGAGACGCCCGTCCTGGTCCGCGCTCGCCGCGGGACTGGCGACGGGACCGGACGCCGCGCCGGCGCACACGGCGCCCATGCCCTACGCCCTCGCGCTGGAGGCGCTGCCCCCCACGCACGCGCTGACGCCGCCGTGGAGCATCGACCCCCGCACCGCCGAAGTGGCCGTCACGTTCGCTATCGAGTCCTTCGCCGACGAGTGCGCCCGCGAAGCCGGGCTGGACCCGGTCCAGTGGCGGATCGACCGCCTGGGCGATGCCCAGGGCCGCACGCTGGTGCAGACGGTCGCCCGGCGCGCCGCATGGCAGCCCGCCGCCGACCGGCGCGGCCGCGCCGGGCAGGAACCCAGCATCGGCCGCGGCTTCGCGTACGCCTGCACGGTCGACGACAGCACCGGACAGCCGCAACGGGCCTGGTCGGCCTGGGTGGTGGACCTCAAGGTGGACGCGCTGGCCGGCCGCATCGAGATCGCCGGGCTCACGGTGGGCCACCACGTCGAAGGCATGCACGCGGTGCCGGCGCACGACGAGCACGTGCAGGCGCGCATCACCGCCGCTGCCGCGCAATTGTTGAGCGGCCCGCAAAGCCACGACGACTGGAGCGGCGGCGCCACCTCGTCGCCCACGCCCGCTGTGAAAGTCGTGGACCTCGCCCCCGCGGCCGACAGCCGCGCGCTGACCGACCTGTCCGGCAGCCGGGCCCTGATGCTGCCCATGGCGGCCGCGATCGCCAATGCCCTCTACGACGCCACCGGCATCCGCCTGCGCACACCGCCCTTCGACGGCCCGGCGCTGCGGCACGCCGCGCTCCAGACCATGCCGGCGGCCAGCGCCGACATGGGCGCTCCGGCCTTGCCGGGCGGCGGGCAGGAGCGGCACGCGCCTCGGCGCAAGGCCACGGCCTGGATCGGCGCCGCGGCGGCCACCGCGGCGGGCCTGGCCGCCACCGCGATGCCGTGGCGGCCCGCGATCGCGCCCGCAGCGCCCGACCTCAGCGTGTATTCGCGCAGCGCGATCGAGCGCGGCCGCCTTATCGCGTCGGCCGGCAACTGCGTGGTGTGCCACACCGCGCCCGGCGGCGCGCCCAACGCCGGCGGCCTGGCCATGGACACGCCGTTCGGCACCATCTATTCCACCAACATCACATCCGACCCCGAGACCGGCATCGGCGCCTGGTCGTACCAGGCGTTCGAACGCGCGATGCGCCACGGCATCGGCCGCGACGGCCGCCACCTGTACCCCGCGTTCCCGTACACCTCGTTCGCCAAGATCAACGACAGCGACATGCAGGCGCTCTACGCGTTCCTGATGACGCAGCCCGCCGTGTCCTCCAGGCCGCCGAAGACCGAACTGGCCTTCCCCTACAACATGCGCCCGATGATGGCCGGGTGGAACGCCCTCTTCCACGACGCCACGCCGTACACGCCCGACCCTTCGCAGTCCGTGCTGTGGAACCGCGGCGCGTACCTGGTCAACGGCGTCGGACATTGCGGCGCCTGCCACACGCCCCGCAACGCCCTGGGCGCGGAAAAGAGCGGCCCCGAGGGCTTTCTCGCCGGCACCGAGGTGAAGGGCTGGGACGCGCCCGCGTTGAACCGCCTCACCCAGGGCGCCCGGCCCTGGTCGCGCGACGACCTCTACAACTACCTGCGCACCGGCCACTCCGACCGGCATGGCGTCGCCGCCGGCCCGATGGCGCCGGTGATCGAAGGACTCGGCGCCCTGCCCGACCGCGACATCCTGGCCATGGCCACCTACCTGGCCAGCCTGTCGGGCGGCTCCCAGGCCCCCGCCGGCGCCGCCCCGGCGCCCACCGCGCCGGCGCCCGCGGTGCTCGCGCAAACCCTGCCGGGCTCGGCCATCTTCCAGGGCGCCTGCGCCGCCTGCCACGATCCCGTGCGGGGCGTCGCGCTGTTCGGCGTGCGGCCCAACATGGCATTCAACCCCAACATCTCCGCGGACCGCCCGGACAACCTCATCCAGGTGATCCTGCACGGGATCGACAACCCGGCATCCGAAGACCTGGGCTTCATGCCCGGGTTCGCCGGCACGCTGAACGACCAGCAGATCGGCGACTTGGTCCGCTACCTGCGCGCCGAGCACGCACGCGACAATCCCCCCTGGGAAGGCGTGGAAGAAGCCATTGCGCGCATCCGGCGCACGGGCGCCGCCAGCACCGCTTCAGGAGTCGCACCATGAACGCCCCACTGCCATCCGGCGCCCTGAACGAAGCCGCGCCGGTCTCGCGAGAACGCCTGAATCCGCAGGGCGAGCCGCCGCCGCGCCACGCGGTGAATCTCGTCGACAAAGGCAAGGTCGGCACCTACATCCAGATTTCGTCCGATGGCGAGGTCTATGCCATCAACGGCCACGTGGACCTGGGCACCGGCGTGCGGACGGCCTTCGCGCAGATCGTCGCCGAAGAGCTGGATGTGCCCCTGCACCGCGTACACATGGTGCTGGGCGACACCGACCGCACGCCCGACCAGGGCCCGACCACGGCCAGCGCCTCCATTCAAAGCGCGGCCGTGCCCATGCGGCGGGCCGCGGCGCAGGCGCGGCGGGCGCTCCTGCAGCGCGCCGCCGAACAGTGGGGCTGCACGGTCGATGCGCTGAGCGTGGCCGACGGCGTCGTGCACGGGCCCGCGGGCCAGCGCGCCGGCTACGGTGCGCTCGCGCAAGGCCAGCGCTTCGATCTGGACATCGACGCGGCGGTGCCGCTCAAGCCCCCCGACCAGTACCGCCTCGTCGGGCGCAGCATGCCGCGCGTGGACATCCCCGCCAAGGTCACCGGCGCGCCGGTCTACGTGCACGACCTGCGCGTTCCCGGCATGCTGCACGCGCGCATGGTGCGCCCGCCCTACCGCGGCCGCGACGTCGGCAGCATGATCGGCCGCTCGCTGATCGCGGTGGACCGGGAATCCGTCGCGCAGGTTCCGGGCCTGGTGGCGGTGGTGGTGAAAGGCGACTTCGTCGGGGTGGTGGCCCGCCGGGAGGAGCATGCGATACAGGCCGCCCGGCAACTGAAGGTCACGTGGCGCACACCGCCCCCGCTGCCCGACCTGAACGACCCCGAGGCCGCGGTGCGCGCCAACCCCTCGGCCGAGCGCGTGCTGCGCGAGGTTGGCGACGTCGACGCGGCGCTCGGCGCGTCGGCCGGCAGCACGCTCGAGGCCACCTACGTGTGGCCGTACCAGATGCACGGCTCGATCGGGCCTTCGTGCGCCGTGGCCGAGTTCCGGGACGGCGCGGTCACGGTGTGGAGCGGCACGCAGAACACGCACTTCCTGCACGCCGACCTCATGGCGCTGCTCGACCTGCCGGCCGAAGCGGTGCGCATCGTGCGCCTGGAGGCCTCCGGCTGCTACGGGCGCAATTGCGCCGACGATGCGGCGGCCGAAGCGGCACTGCTGTCGCGCGAAACCGGCGCACCGGTGCGCCTGCAGTTGATGCGCGAGGAAGAGCACGCCTGGGAGCCCAAGGGAACGACCCAGGTGATGGACGTGCGCGGCGCCGTCACGGGCGACCACACGCTGGCCTACGCCTTCACCAACCGCTACCCGTCGAACAACGCGCCGGTGCTGGCCCTGATGCAGACCGGCGTGCTGCCGCCCGACCCCATCGTCGAGCACAAGGGCGATCGAACCGCGGTTCCGCAGTACCGCTGCAGCGACGCGCGCATCGCCGTGGAGGACATGGCGCCCATCGTGCGCGCGGCCTGGATGCGCGGCGTGTCCGCCTTGCCCAACGTGTTCAGCCACGAGTCCTTCATCGACGAGCTGGCATTCCGGCACGGCGAGGATCCGCTGGCGTTCCGGCTGCGCTTCATGGAGGACACGCGGGCGCGCGAACTCAGCGAGGCGGTGGCCGCCCGCGCGGGATGGCGGCCCGGCCAGCGCCCGCAGCCCATCGGAGACCCGGCGCGCCCGCACGTGCGAAGGGGCCGGGGCTTCGCGCAGCACCAGTACGTGCACGGCACGTTCCCGGGGGTCGGCTCGGCCTACTGCGCCTGGGTCTGCGACGTGGAGGTGGACACCCTGAGCGGCGCGGTGCGCGTCGCCAAGGTGTGGGTGGGCTACGACTGCGGCCAGGTGATCAACCCGGCCGGTGTGCGCCACCAGATCCATGGCAACGTCATCCAGTCGGTCAGCCGCGCGCTGATGGAGCAGGTGGGCTTCGACGAGCGCGGCGTGGTCTCGCAGGAATGGGGCGCCTACCCCATCCTGCGCTTCGCCGACCTGCCCGAGATCGACGTGCTCGTGATGCCCGCGCAGGGCCGCCCCCCGCTGGGCGCCGGCGAGTCGGGGTCGGTCCCCAGCGCCGCGGCGATCGGCAACGCCATCTTCAACGCCGTCGGCGTGCGGCTGCGCACGGTGCCGTTCAGCCCGGCGCGCGTGCGCAGCGCCCTGCAGGCGATTCGCTGAGCGAGGCGGCGGGCGTCTTCACGCCCTTGCCCAGAGATCCCAGGCGCGGTCGATGGCCGCCGGCGGCACCTTGGCGGCCAGCTCGATCTCGCCCTCGGTCAGGCCCGCCACGGGGCCGAGCGCCATGCCGCGGTACTGGAACTCGGCGTTCCGGCAGGCCACCACCGAGCGGAACACCAGCTCCCGCAAGCGGGTGCCGACCACGGTGGCGCCGTGGTGGCGCATCAGCACCATCCAGGCCGGGCCGAGCGCTTTCGCCAGCGACGCGCCCTGCACGCCATTGGTCACCAGCATGTTCGTGTCGCCGAAATCGTCCCGGCTGTCCCACAAGGGGACGTGGCGCCCGATCATCGCGCCGTGCTGGTACACCGGCACCACCGGCACGCCGGCCACGCAGAACGGCATGACGGAGGGGCTGTGGTGGTGGCAGATCGCCAGCACGTCGGGGCGCGCGCGGTAGATCTCGCTGTGGATGAAGCGTTCGATGTACTGCGCCCTTCCGTGCGCATCGAGTGCGCTGGCATCGGCGTCGTAGGTCAGGATGTCGCCCTCCTCCACCAGTTCGGGCGCCTTGGACATGGCCATCAGGAAACGATCCTCCCGCTCCGGATGGCGCATGCTGACGTGGCCGAAGGCGTCGAGCACGCCGGCACGGGCGAGGATGTGGTTGGCGGACACGAGCTCGGCGCGGCTCGACCGTTCAATGGCGTTCATGGGCAGCGAATGGTGGGAATGTCGATGGTGCCGGGGCGCCGCTGGCGGCCCCTGCCCTGTCGCCGGCGGCGCTATCCCGCCGGCTGCGCCGCCGCGCTTCTTTTGCGCTTCGCGGGGGGGTCGGCCCGTGCCACGATGGGAAGCGGCTCGTCGACCGACGCGAGCAGGCCGCGCAGATAGGTGGCCGCCTCCGCCCCCTTGAGCGCCGTGCGCCAGGCTTCCCTGACGATCTTTTCATGCAGCTTGAGCGCCTCCGGCGCGGACGTCAGCATCGCCACGCCCACGCGGATGTTGGGATGCTCGCCCAGGCGGAAGGGGCTGATGGTCAAGGTGCTGCGGTCCGCCTGGCGGAAGATCTGGAAGCCGTTGTGCGGCAGGATGTCCGTCACCAGACCGATCTGCACGCCCAGATCGTCGGCCTCCAACAGTTTCACCAGGTGTTCGACCTCGGCCCGTGCGCCGGCGAGCCGCTCGCGGCGCACGTCCTCGGGCAGGTCGTACCGCCCCATCAGGCCGGCCTGCAGGAAGCGCGCGATCTGCTCGGCCGACAGCAGGTTGACGATGCTCGGACGCCGGCGCATGTAGGTCTTCTTGCGCTCATTCAGGATGGCCACCACCTGGTCGGCATCCGCCAGATACCTGGCCCGCTGCGGATGGTCGGCGGGCACCGATTCGCGCAGCGACTTTTCCATCACGGCACTGAACCGGTCGGACGCCAGCAGGAACGACACCGGGCCGGCCAGCACGATGATCTGGTCGGCGCGCTCCTCCAACTGGCGCGTGCGCTCGAAGTAGCTCACCGCCGAGGCCATGTACTCGATGCCCACACCCAGCAGCGTGGGCATCGACACCTCCAGCAGATCGGACAGGCGCTCGAGCGTGTCGATTTTTGCGATATCGCCCTTTTCGACACGGTACAACGCGGTGCGCGAAATGCCGATGCGCTGCGCCACCTCTTCGGCGCTGATGCCGGAGGCCATGCGGAAAGCCTTGACCCGCTGACCTATTTCTTCATATCGCGATGACATTCAACACTCCCGTGATGCCCCAAAGCGCGCGGGATCGAGCGCCGTAGCTGTAGGTAGGAATGATACAGCAGTGCCCCAAATTTGGTACACATCGCGGCCCTTGAGACATCACCGTGCGGCGGGATCTCCGTGGGGCAGAAGAATGAGCCGCGCAGCGGCCTTGCGGTTCTGCAGCGCGCCCAGCGCCTCCTGCACCGACTCCAGGGGGAACGTGCGCGTCGGCGACGACATGAGCCTGCCTTCTTCGTACAGGCGGAAGATCTCCGCCATGCAGTGCGCCATCTTGTCGGGCGTGCGCTTGCGGTAGTCGCTCACCTGGATGCCGCTGACCTCGATGTTCTTCACCAGGACGTAGTTCATCTTCAGCGTGGGAATGCGGCCTGCGGCAAAGCCGATCAGGACCATGCGCCCACACCATGCGACGGCGCGGACGGCGCCGTCGAAGATGTCGCCGCCGAGGGGGTCCAGCACGATATCGGCCCCCTTGCCGCCGGTCAGGGCATGGACCTGTTCGCGGATGCTGTCGCGCAGGTTGTCCTTCGACAGATCGATCCAGGCGTCGGCGCCGGCCGCCTTGACCAGATCGGCCTTGGCCGGACCGGAAATGCCCGCGATCACCTTCAGGCCATAGGCCTTGGCCAACTGCACCGCGGCCAGGCCCACGGCCCCGCTGGCGCCGAGCACCAGCACCGTTTCGCCGGCCTTCGCGCGGCCGCGCTCGCACAGCGCGAACCAGGCGGTGTCATAGGCCAGCGCCATGCTGGCGGCCTCGACGAAAGGCATGCTGTCGGGGAGGCGGAAGCAATCGGTCGCCTTGGCCAGCGCCTTTTGCGCGTAGCCGCCCTGCTCCGCCAGCGTCAGCACGCGATCGCCCACGCGCACGTTCGTCACGCCCTCGCCCACCGCGCTCACGATGCCCGTGGGCAGCTTGCCCGGCACGAACGGGCGTTCGGGCAGGAACTGGTAGGTGCCTGCCACCACCAGCAGATCGACGAAATTGACCGCGGTGGCCTGGACGTCGATCAGCACCTGGCCGGGCCCGGCGACCGGATCGGCCACGTCTTCGATCTTCAACGATTCGATCGGGCCGAATTCCCGAATCAAGACGGCTTTCATGCGTTTCCCTCCGTGGTGGGTGCGAGGCTGCTGAAAGCCCCGCGACCGATGGCGACGAGCTTGCCGTCGCCGCCGTGAATGTCGATGTCCACACGCGACACCGCGCGCCCCAGCCGGATCGTGCGGGCGGTGGCAAAAAGGTCTTCGGCCGGCGCCGGGCGCAGGTAGTCGATGCGCAGATCGATGGTCGGCGCCATGCGCCGGATCTGCACCGCCACCGCGGCATGACCCGCCATGTCGATCAGGGCGGCGACCACGCCGCCATGCACCTCCGGGCTGTCGCCCGCGCGCCCGAAAGCCGCCTGGTACGGCAGGCGGATGACCACCGTGCCGCTGTCGGGATCGGCCGAGACCGGTTGCGGACGCAGCACCGCGTGGAACGGCGGATGGCGCAGCTCGTGGCGCAGGCGCTCCAGCGCTTCGTCAGCCGCCGTCACGATACCGCCGCGGTCGCGGGCTTGAACTGCACCGGCGTGACATGCAGGCGCCCGGCCTTCACGTCGTCCACCAGGCCGCGCTTGAAGATCTTGCCGCTGGCGGTCAGCGGAATGTCCTGCAACGCCACGAAGTACTCGGGCATGTCGTAACGCGACAGGCCGGCGTCATCCAGGTGCTGCATCAGCATCTCGGCACTCGCCGACTGGCCGGGCTTGTACATCACCGCGAGGCAGACCTTCTCGCCCAGGCGCGTGTCCGGCACCGGCAGCACCGCCGCGCGGGCCACGGCCGGGTGTTGCAGCGCGAGGTTCTCGATGCGGGCCGGGTAGATGTTGTGGCCGCCGCGGATGATCAGGTCCTTCTTGCGGCCCGTGATCACGAGATAGCCGTCTTCGGTGAGTTTGCCGAGGTCGCCGGTCATGAACCAGCCCTGCGAATTGAACGATTCTTCCGTGGCCTGCTGGTTGTCGAAGTAACCGAGCATGAGGCTCGCGCCGCGCCCGCCGATCTGGCCGACTTCGCCGGCCGCCAGCTCGAGATCGGGATCTTCGGTCGACCAGATCTTCACTTCGTATCCGGAACAGGCACGCCCGGAGGTATTGATGATGCGCTCCGGGGGGTCGCTGCGCAGGGTGTAGTGGTGCGAGCAGGCCTCGGTCATGCCATAGCCGCTCTGGGGCATGACGCCATGCTCGATCAATCCGGCGACCACCTCGGGCGGAGCCGATGCGCCCGAGACACGGAAGCCCTCCAGGCAGCCAAGCTTCTTCAGGCCACGCGAGCGCAGCTCGTTCAGGATGTCGATCGCATGGGTGGGCACGCCGAAGAGGAAGGTGGCGTTGGTCTCCACGAGGCGGTCGACCAGGCTGGCGCCACGCGGCACGTCGTGCACCACGAGCTCGGCGCCGGTGGCGAAGGCGCTGATCATCGCGCCCAGGCCGAGGTTGTGGCTCAACGGGCTCATCGTGTACAGCACGGACTTCGGGCCGAAATCCCAATCCTTGGCGATGGCGCGCGCGTTGGAAAGCAGCGTGTTGTCGCTGTGCATCACGCCCTTGGGCTCCCCCGTCGTGCCCGACGTGAAGGCGAGATAGACCACGCGGTTGGGATCGTCGCTGACCGCATCATCGCCGGCGTCCGCGCCGCCCGTGGGCGTCAGCAGGTCCGACCCGGGCGCGCCGTCGGCCAGATCGATCGCGATCCGCAGCCCGGCCACATCGTCCAGCAGCTCGAAAATGCTGCGGCGCGCGGCATCCGCTCCCCAGCCGCTCTGGCCGATGAACGCGGCGGCGCGAACGCGCTCCATCAAAGCGCACACGTCGCCCACGGTGTGGTCGCGGTGCAGCGAGGGCACGCACGTGTACCCGTTGCGCGAACAGGCGAGCCAGACGACGGCCGTCTCCACGCGGCTGGACGTCCACAGCCCCACGCGCTGCCCCGGCTGCACGCCGGCAGCGCCCAAGCGGGCGGCCAGCGCGTCCGCGCAGGCCAGCAGTTGCCCGTAGGTGATGCGGTTGGCGCCATCGCGGATCGCAAAACTGTCGGGCCGCTCCCGGGCCTGCAGCCGCGCGCTGGTGTAGATGGTTTCATCGCGCCAGTGGCCGGACGCGTAATAGCGCCGGATCTCGTCCATGCCGAGCATGGTGAGCACAGTGTTCTTCTTGATCGTCAAGCAAACCTCCTGATTGGATTCCCCAGCCGCCGGGCGGCCGAATTTTTCATCTCGGTTTCCCGCCAAACCATCCCCGCACCGTCGCCCACAGCGACGAGAAGATCAGCGAGATGCCGCCGATGGGCCGCGACGGCGGCAGCGGCGGCAGTTCGCCGGGCAACACCAGGGGCTGCCCGGTCCGCTGCATGGCCACCGCGGCGGCCATGCCGGCGGCATGGCCGGCCGCGAAACCGGCACCGAATCCCTGGCGGTAGCCCTGGGTGAAGACATCCCCCCCTGCGCCGCCGACCACCGCCATGCGCTCGCCCGGCACAGCCGCCATCCGCGGGCCAGGTTCGAGCGGCGGCGCCTCCTGGCTGGTGGGCACCAGGCCGGCCTTCGCATGCGCCTTGATCTGGCCGATGCGGGTTTCCAGGTTGCGCGCGAACTGCACGATGATCTGGTTCGCCACGTTCTGGATCAGACCGACGCCGCGTCCGTACTGCGCCACCGCGCCGGACAAGGCGAGGTCCGTGGTGATCAGGATCTTCGAGCCCGCGGCACACGGTTGGCACCAAAAATCGATCGTGGCCTGGGCCGTGCCCCGCCCCTTGGCATCCGCACCGACGGCCTCCACCGTGGCCTTGCGGTTCTCGTCATCCAGCGCGGTGAACTTGGCATCGCAGAGGAACACCAGGCCGACGGGGCCCAGGCGCACCGACACCTTGCCCTTGAACGTGCGCGCATCGATCTGCTCGACCAGTTCCGCGCCGGGCATGCAGGGAACGATGACGGGCACGTCCATCAACAAGGGCCAGGCCTCCTCCGGCGGCAGCGAAACTTCGAAACTGTTCGTGAATTGCATCATGTTTCTTGTGCAGGGCCCGCAGCGGCCTCTCGTTCGGCGAGGAGCCGGAACACGTCCTCGGGCAGCACGGGCAGTCGATCGATCGCGCCGGGCATCTGCAGTGCATCGTCGACGGCAGAGGCGATGGCCGCGCCGACCGCGTTCGTCCCGCCCTCGCCCGCGCCCTTCAGGCCCAGGGGGTTGAGGGGGCTGGGCGCATCCTCGGTGATCATCACGTCCACCGGCGGCATCTCGTGCGCGGTGATCATCAGGTAGTCGGCGAAGGTGGTCGACAGCGGCTGCCCCGCGGCGTCGTAGCTGAACTGCTCGTACAGCGCACCCCCCAGGCCCTGGGCCAGACCGCCGACGATCTGCCCCTCGATCATCTTGGGGTTCACCGCGCGGCCCACGTCGTAGGCCACCCAGTACTTCTCGACCTGCACCGCCCCCGTCCCCTCGTCGACGCGCACCTGCGCGATGTGGATCCCGTAGGGGTAGTTCATGTGGTCGCTGTAGAACCAGCCTTCGGCGGACAGGCCGGGTTCATACCCGTTGCTGGTCTTCTGGCTCGGGTGCAGGTAGGCCGCGACTTTCGCCAGCGTCACGCCAGCGGCCGACGGATCGTGGCGCGGCCGCACCACGCCCTGGCGGATATCCAGCTCACCGGCCGGCAACCCCAGCAGCTTCGACGCGACGTCCAGCGCCTTGTCTCGCACCTTCTTCGCGGCGATCTGCGTGGCCGAGCCGGACATCACGGTGACGCGCGAGGCGTGCGCGCCATTGCCGAACTCGATCTGGTCGGTCCTGCCCTTGATCACGCGCACCGTCCGGTAGTCGATGCCGAGTTCGTGCGCGCAGATCTGCGCCAGCGCGGTCTCCATCCCTTGCCCGACCGAGCCCGCGCCGGTGACCAGCTCGACGCAGCCACTGGTGTCCACCGTCAGCCGGACCATGTCGGACGGCCCCAGGCCCGACTTCTCCACGAACATCGCGATACCCAGGCCGACGCGCTCGCCCGCCTGGCGGCGGCGCCGGATGTCCTCGTAGCGGCGGTCCCACTCGGCGCGGTCCAGGGCCTTGTTCAGCAGGCCGGCGTAGTCGCCCGAATCCAGCACCACGTCCACCCCGAGCGCATCCAGGGGACGCGTGTACGGCATCTCGTCCTGGCCGATCAGGTTGCGCCGGCGCACCTCGATCCGGTCGATGCCGGTCCTGAGCGCGATCGCGTCCATGAGCCGTTCGCGCACGAACGTGGTCTCGTAGCGGCCCGGCGAACGGTAGGTCGCGGCCGGCGTCTTGTTCGTCATGCGGTAGTGCGCGGCGACCTCGTAGGCCGGCACGCGGTACGGCCCCAGCAGCAGCCCGGCCGACATGTCGGCCACACGCGGGCCGTGGGTGCGCACGTACGCGCCCTGGCTGTGGAAGAAGCGGTTGCGGATGCCGAGGATGCGCCCTTGTTCGTCGATCGCGGCGCGAATGAAGTGGTACTGCTCGCGCGAGTGGTTGGTCGCCAGCAGGTTCTCGCGCCGGTCCTCCACCCACTTGACGGGCCGCCGCAGCCTCAGCGCCGCCAGGCAGACGAGCACATCCTCGGGATAGAGTTCGCCGCGCACGCCGAAGCCGCCGCCGACATGCCCTTCGTACAAATGCATGCTGGACGGCGAACGGCCCAGCATCTTCGCCATCTCGTCGCGGTTCCAGTGCGACTTCTTGGCCGCGCCGTGCATCTCCAGCACGTCGCGCGCGGCGTCGTAGCGCGCCACCGCGCCGCGGCATTCGAGCGGCACGCCGCTGTGCCGGCCGATCGACAGCTCGAGCTCGACATGCGCCCAGGCCGCGTCGAAGGCCGCGTCGACATCGCCGTATCCTTTGCGGATCACCGTCGGCTCGGTGTCCAGGCCGGGCAGGAACTCGCTCGGCGGCAGGCGCGCGTCCATCACGGGCGGCAGGGGTTCGATGTCCGCCTGCACCAGCGCCGCCGCGTCTTCCGCCACGTACGCATCGGTGGCGAACACCACCGCAACGGGTTCGCCCACGTAGCGGACATGCCCTTGCGCGAGGATTGGCTGGCAATATGCCTCCAGCCCCTGCACCTTGGTGGCGCGGAACGGAATGGGCGGGATGTCCGCCACGTCCCGGCCCGTCCACACCGCCACCACGCCAGGCACCTCGCACGCCGCGGCGGCGTCGATGCCGAGCAGCCGGCCGTGCGGCACCTGCGAGCGCACCACCCGCATGTGCAGCTGCCGGGGAAAGTTCACATCCGCCGCGAAATGGCCCGCGCCCCGCACCAGCACGGGGTCCTCCAGGCGGCTCACCGACCGGCCGATGACCGCATCCGCCGGCTCCGGATCCGGCATCAGCACCCGGAGGACGGGAGCGATCGCGGGCAATGCGCTCAGCGGCGCACCTTCGCCCTGGCGGACCGCGGTGCGAGCGCGCTCGGGCGGCCGTGCGGCGCTCACGGCGTCTCCTCCTGCCTCATGCTGTTCCGCGCCTGCTTCACGGCGGCGATGATGTTGTGGTAGCCCGTGCAGCGGCACAGGTTCGACGACATCGCATCCACGATCTCGGCGTCGCTGACGTCGGGATTCTTTTCCAGCACGCCCTGCGCCAGCATCAGGAACCCCGGCGTGCAGAACCCGCACTGCAGGGCATGCTGATCCATGAACGCCTGCTGCAGCGGATGCGGGCGCTCCCCGCAGGCCATGCCTTCGACGGTGCGGATCTGCCGGCCCTGCGCCTGCACGGCCAATACGAGGCACGAGCGCACCGGCTCGCCGTCCATCAGCACGGTGCAGGCGCCGCAGACGCCGTGCTCGCACCCCACGTGGGTGCCCGTCAGGCCACAGTCCTCGCGCAACGCGTCGGCGAGATGGCGGCGCGGCTCCACGCGCAGATCGAAGACCTCGTCGTTCACGCAAATGGCAATGTCGATCTTGTCCATCTGCTTGCTCATTGCTGGGGATTGAAGCCGCCGATCGACGCGCAAGCCTTCGCCAGCGAGCGGCGCACCACGGTCGCGCTCAGGCTGCGGCGGTAGCGCAGGCCTTCTGCGGTGGTGTCCAGCGGTTCGACGTCTGCCGCGACGATCCGCGCGGCCTCGTCGATCAGCGCCGGCGTGGGCGCCTGCCCTTCCAGCACGGCCTCGGCCCCATGCATGCGGCGCGGCGTGCTTTCCACGCCGCCAAGACCCAGGCGCACGTTGCGCAAGGTACCGTCCTGCGCCTCCACGACGGCCAAGGCCACCGCCTGCGCGAAGTCGCCCGCGCGCCGGCTCACCTCTTCGAAGCCGAACTGCGCATGCGCAGGCAGCAGCGGCAGGCGAACCGACACCAGCAGCTCATCGGCAGCGAGCGCGGTCGTCATGTAGCCCAGAAAGAAGTCCGGGGCGGCGATGTCGCGCGACGCGCCCAGGCTGCACACATGAAATGTGGCGCCCAGGGTCACCGCGACCAGACACCATTCCGACGAGGGGTCGGCGTTCGCGATGCTGCCGCAGAACGTGCCCCGGTTGCGGATGGGCAGGTGGGCGATGTGGCGCACCACCGTGCTGAGCAGCGCCCCGAGCGGGCCGTCCACCACGGGCGCGTGGAACGCGGCGTGCCGCACGCAGGCGCCGATCTCCAGCGCGCCTTCGTGCCGGCGCAGGACCTGCAGCGACGCAATGCCGTTGATGTCGACCAGGTAGGCCGGCTGCGCAAACCGCAGGGCCATCGCCGGCACCAGCGTCTGGCCACCCGCGATGATGCGGCCGTCGTGCTCCGCCACGTCTGCGAGCATCACCACCGCCTGCTCGACGGAGGTGGGCTCGTAGTACGCGAACTTGCTGGGCTTCATCAACCGCTCCGGTGGTTGGTTGCTGTCAATATTGGAATGATATCCAATTTTGGTACACTTGTGAACGCCACCTCGTGTTTTTTCCCCGGAGGACCCGCCCCATGCTGCTGCCCCACCATGGCCGCTATGCCTATAGCCCGATCACGGAGCGCCCTGCATACACCTGGCCAGGCGGCAAACGCCTGGCTTTTTTCATTGGCCTGAACATCGAGCACTTCGCCTTCGGTACCGGCCTCACCCATTCCTTGTCCGTGCCGCTTCCGGCCCCGGACCAGCGCGCCTTCGCCTGGACGGACTACGGCAACCGTGTCGGCGTCTGGCGCATCTTCGACCTGCTCGATGAGCTCGGGCTGCCGGCAGCGCACCTCATCAACACCACGCTGTTCGAGTACGCGCCGCAGATACTGGCCGCCATCAAGGCGCGCGGAGACGAGGTGATTGCCCATGGCCGCACGAACGCCGAACGTCACAGCGGCATGTGGGAGCAGGACGAGGCGCGCTTCATCGCGGAGGTGCGCGACGAGATCGTCAAGCACTGGGGCCGCGCGCCGCTGGGCTGGATGCCGCCCTGGATGTCCGTGAACAAGGCCACCCTGGATCTGCTGGACGAAGCGGGCTTCAAGTTCGTGATGGATTGGCCCGCCGACGACCAACCCCTGTGGATGCGAACGCGGCGCGGGAAAATCATGTCTATCCCCTATCCTTTCGAGTTGAACGACTCACCGCAAATGCTGGTGCGCCAGCAAAGCCCGGACGACTTCAGCCAGGCCATCATCGACCAGTTCGAGGAAATGCTGCAGCAAAGCGAGAAGCAGCCACTGGTGTGCAGCCTGGCCCTGCACGGCATGATCGTGGGCCAGCCCTACCGCCTCCGGGCGCTGCGGCGCGCCCTGAAAACCATCGTCAACCACCCCGACCGCGACAAGGTGTGGTTCACGCGGCCCGGGGACATCTACGCGCATTGCGCGCAACTGCCCGCCGGCACCCTGCTCGATCCCTCGGCACAACGCTAGGCAGCGAAACCTGGACCCGCGGCGCCCCCCCGCCAGGCGGGGTGCCCGCTGCGGCCAAGCGTGAAGGCTCAGTTCACGGAAATGTTGGCCTCCTTGACCACATCGGCCCAGCGCTTCCATTCGCCCTGAACGAACGCATCGCTCTTGTCCAGCGGCATATAGGTGGCCGTTTCGCCAATCCGCTTCAGTGCCTGCCTGACCTCGTCGGACCCCAGCGCGGTGCGCATGGCTTCGTTGACCTTGTTCATCACCTCCGGCGGCGTGGAACTGCGCGCCATGAGGGTCGTCCAGAAACGCACGTCGAAGCCGGGCAGCGAAGCCGCCAGCGGCACGGCGTCCTTGAGTTCGGGCACCGGCTCGGGCCCCGTCAGCGCCAAGGCGCGCAAACGGCCATCCCGGATGAAAGGCAGCGCGGCCGCCATCGTCGAGAAGGAGAAGTCGATGTTGCCCGCCACGAGATCGGCCATGGCCGGGCCGCTGCCGCGGTAGGGAACGTGCACGAAGTTGCTTTTGCTGCGCAAGCGGAACAGCTCGCCCGACATGTGCGGTGAAGTACCGATGCCAGCCGACGAATAGGTCATGCCTGCGCTGCCTTTTCGACCCGCTTCCTGCAGTTCCGCCACGGACTTCATGGCGGAATTGACCGGCACGCTGAGCACCAACGGCGACGTCGTCACCGTCGAGACCGCCTTGAAATCGCTGGCGAGGTCATAGGGCGCACGCGCCAACAGGCTCGGGGCCACGGCAAAAGCGGGGTCCGCCAACAGGAACGTGTAGCCGTCCGCAGGCGCGCGTGCCACCGCTTGCGCGCCGATCACGCCACCCGCACCGGGCTTGTTGTCGATGACCACCGACTGGTTCAAGGCTTTGGAGAGCGCGGAGCCCAGAATGCGCGCAACGCCGTCGACCCCACCGCCCGGGGCGTACGCAACCACAATCGTCACCGGCCGATCGGGGTAGGCGCCGGGAGAAACGGCCTGGGCGTGGACAGCCGAGACCGAGAACGCCGCACACAGCGGAGCGAGCACGGAGAGATGGGCCCAGGGACGACTCAGAGTTTTGAAGAAGGCGATCATGGCGAGAACTTCCCTACAGGTTGAATGAAGACGGTCTCCACAGGCCAGAGCGGCCATGGTGTTTGGTGTTGTTCAGTCGTTCTCCAACGCCATCTGGCCGAACTCGATGATGTTGCCCTCGGGGTCCATGAACTGCGCGATGAAGCCGCGCGGCGGCGTGCCCGGAATGGAGACCACCGTGGGCTTGATGCCGGTGAGGCAAGGGTAGCCCGCCGCTTCCATGCGCGCGGTCTCGGCATGGATATCGGAAACGTGGAAGGAGACCAGCACCTTGTTGCGCGCCCAGCCCCGGGCGTCGTCCATCTGCGCCGGGCCGTTGTCCATATTGCCCATCAACTCCAGCGTGCAGGCGCCGGTGCGGAACACCACCACCTTGTCGGTCGCCCGCCGGACCGAGAGTCCCAGCACCTGCTCGTAAAACTGCCGCATCTTCGGAACGTCGGCAACGTAAATCAGCACCCAGCTCAGTGGACCGATCATGGTGTTCTTTCAGTTTTTGTGAAAAGGAATGTGCCCGCGGAACATCGGGCGGCGCCAGCGTCCCGCGCGCGGGCGGGAATGGTGGCAATCCATCAGTGCTTCTTGCTGCGGTTGGACACGTGCCAGGGCAAGGCCAGGCGCTCCGCCCAATCGATCGCATTGAACAGGATGACGCCCAGCACGGACAGCACGGTGATGGCGGCGAAGACCAGCGGCGTCTGATACGTGCCCTGCGCTTGCAGGATGACGAAGCCCAGACCACGGTTGGCCCCCACGAACTCGCCCACGATCGTTCCGATCAGCGCCAGCGTGATGCCGACCTTCATGCCCGCGAAGATGCTGGGCAGCGCGTTGGGGAAGCGGATCTTGAAGAAGGTCTGGGCCTGCGATGCGCGGTAGGTTCGCACCAGGTCGAGCTGCGCGGGGTCCACCGAACGCAGGCCCGCCACGGTGTCCACGATGATCGGGAAGATGGCGATCAGGAAGGCCATCAGGATCTTGGACTCCAGTTCCGTACCGATCCACAGGATGAACAGCGGAGCGATGGCGATCTTGGGAATCGCATTGAAGGCCACGAGCGCCGTAAACAAGGTCTTTTCAAGAAACGGCGAATAGACGATCAGGATGGCGATCAGGACGCCGGCCAGCGTGGCCAGCACAAAACCGGCCAGCGTCGCGGCGGCCGTCACCATGCCGTGGTGCAACAGGAACATCGGATCCTCGATGATCACCGCGAACACCTCGCTCGGCTTGGGCAGCAGGTACGCGCCGATTTCGAAGAAGTGGCAGGCGGCCTCCCATGCCAGCAACAGCACGGCCAGCGTCACGGTCAGGTAGAAGCCCTGGGTCAGTGACTTGCGCATGCCGTTCCTGCGCCGCTGTGCGCTGCCCGCCGGTCCTTTGCTTGCGACGTTGGAGGCGGACGGCAGTGATGTGGTCATGGTCGAACTCATAGGGTTGCACCCGTGCCCAGGCGCTCGAAGACGGAGCGGATGTGGGCACTGTATTCGGCGAACTGGGCGGTATCGCGCAGCGCCAGGGTACGCGGGCGCGGCAGGTCGATGTCGACGATCTCGGCGACGCGCCCAGGGTTGCGCGCCATCACCACCACCCGGTCGGACAGCAGAATGGCCTCGGGAATGCTGTGGGTGATGAAGAGAACCGTGTTGCGCGTCTCCGCCCAGATGCGCAGCAGATCGAGGTTGAGCTGGTCGCGCGTGAACTCGTCCAGCGCGCCAAAAGGCTCATCCATCAGCAGCAGCGATGGATCGTCCAGCAGCGCCCGGCAAATGGCCGCGCGCTGGCGCATGCCTCCGGAGAGCTCCCAGGGATAACGATCGTCATAGCCGCTCAGGCCCACCATCTCCAGCAAGTGCCTGGCCTTGGCTTTCATGCCCGCCGCCCTCGAACGGTCGCCGAACTCGGAAGGCAGCATGACGTTGTTGAGCACCGTGCGCCAGTCGAGCAGCACATCGCGCTGGAACACGATGCCCAGGCCTTCGACCGATCCCGTGATGCGCTCGCCTTTCACCAACACGTCGCCGGAAGTGACTTCCTCGAGACCCGCGAGACAGCGCAGCACGGTGCTCTTGCCGCAGCCGCTCGGGCCGAGCAGGCTGACGAACTCACCCTCGCGGATGCTCAGATTCACATCCTGCAATGCGGTCAGATCCCCATTCATCGAATGGTAGGTCTTGCCCACATGGCTCAATTGCACATGAACGGGCGCGCCCGGTGGCATGGCAGCAGCGCCCATGGGCGTGGATGCAGGGCGTTGATCTGCAACGGATTCCAGCATCACTTCCCCTGAGGCACGAACTGGTTCGTGTAGATGGCGCTCACGTCCGTGCCCTGCTTGATCAGCTTGGTGTCCTCCATGACCTTCACCGTGGCGGCCCAATCCTCGTGGGCAGCCCACAGCATGGGCTTTCCAGCCGCTGCCTGGGAGTCGATGAAGGGAATCGAGGCCTCGATTTGCGCCTTCATCAGTTGCGGGTTGAGTTTGGCCTGGGGACGTGCCTTGAGCAAGGCCGCAACGGATTCATCGATCGCACCGCCGCTGCGGATCGCGTCCCAGGAGCGCTGAAAGACCGCCACGAAGCTCGCCAGCACCTTGGGGCGCTTGGCGATGGCGTCTTCGCTGGCGATCAGGCCGAAGCCCGGCAGATTGATGTCATAGTCGGTGAACAGCATGCGCACCGAATTGCGCGGCGTCACCCCTTTGATGGTGTAGAGCGCAACCGGGGCAAACATGCCGTCGCCCTTGCCCGTTATGTAGCTGGAAATCTTGGCACCGACGTCCACGCTGACGAGATTGATCTTGTTCTTGTCCGCGCCACCCGCGGCCAGATAGCGGTCGATAAAAGGCGTTTCCACCGAGCCCGGGGAGTACAGGATGGTCTTGCCTTCCAGGTCCTTGGGCTTCTTGATGCCGCTGGCCTCATCCACGGCCAAACCGAAATCGCCCCTGCGCTGGATGACGGCAATGGATTTGATCGGCATGCCCTTCTCGCGCGCGATCGGCAGCGCGCCCAGGCTGATCTGCGCAATGTCGTATTTGCCGCCGGCCACCAGCGCCATCGCGGGGCCGGTGCCATTGCCGTCGTCGATCTCCACCTGAAGGCCCTGCTCCGCAAACCAGCCCCTTTCCTGAGCCAGGTAGAACGGCGCATGCAAACCATAGGGCAAGAAGTCCAGGCGCACCTTCACCAGCTCGGCGGCGCGGGCGCCCGTGCTCCACGAAGCAGCAGACAGGCCAAGGAGCAGTCCACAAGCCACCGCCCAGAAGCGAGGCAGGGAGCCGGAAGCGACACCAAATGCGGAGGGGGCTTTCAACATATCAAGTCCTTAAGGAGGAGTGGCGATCAATCTTCACGATGCAGACCGGCTATCGAAGCAAACGTTCCAATCATGGTCTTCATTCCAATAATGGTACATCTGCAGTTCGAATGGCGTCAACATCACTTGGGGTTTCTACTGGGCCGTCTGAGTTGGGAAACGGTATGGACAAGCCCTCGGTTACGTCCCAAAATTGGAACGACTGAGCGTCTTCACGCAGCTTTCATGCCAGGCAAGCGCCAGCCTTGCATCCCATTTTTGCCCCAAAACGCCCCAAAAGTGGCACAAGAAACAAAATCAGTTCCCAGATCAAGGGTAGGCCGCACCGTCCAGGTGCTCGTTGCCTCGCCCCTCACGGCCAACAACGGATGCACGCCGGGCACCCTTGTCGCCGATGGCCAAGTGGATTCCTGTGCTCAAGCCTCCTTGGGCGCGCTTCAGGACCTGCTGCGGCGCTTTGCTTTTTTTCAGCGGCATGACCGCGCCACCCGCATGCGCGCACGCGCTTGGTCTTGTGCAGGCCCGAACCTTGCTGGGTGATGCACCCAGGCGCAGTCAACGAGGCCGCCTTGACCACCTTGACATGGCAAACGGCAAATGATTCAATGCCAAAATTGGTATGAAATTCAAAAAGCTGCCAACGCACCGAAAACGCATGGCTATCTGCATATTGGTGCATTTCGAGGCTGCCACCGGGTAGCCGTTTGCGAGCTGCGATTCCCCGACGCTGGTGCGGATGGATGACGACTGTCCCCATTGGTACAACTTGTTCCCAACCCTCAGGAGAACCCCCATGTTCGCGACTCTTTCCCGCTCCCGTTTGTGGCACTACACGAAAGGCTTGGCACTTGCCGGCGCGCTGGCGGCTTTCGGGACCGCCTCCGGGACCGCTTCCGCCAACGAGACCGTCAAGGTCCGGCTCGACTATCTGCCTTATGGCATGCATGCTCCTTTCTACCTTGCGCAGGAAAAGGGGTGGTTCGCGGAGAAAGGCCTTCGGGTCGAGATCGACGACGGCAATGGCACCGGACCGGCGGTGGCGCTGCTTGCATCGAACAAGATCGACGTTGCCTACGCCAACCTGTCGGCGGTGTCGATCGCGCGGGACAAGGGCGCACCGGTCAAGGCCATTGCGGGCATCGTGAGAAAGGGCGACTACGGTTTGATCGTCGATGCGAATGGCCCGATCAAGTCGCCCAGCGATCTGGAAGGCAAAACGATCATCTATTCGCCTTCGTCGTCGGAAACCCCCTTCATCGACACCTATCTCAAGAGAGCCGGCGTCGACAAGAGGAAGGTCAACCTGATGAGCGTCGACCTTGCCGCCAAGGTGTCTTCCTACATGTCCGGCAAGGCCGATGGCATGCTGACACTGGTGCCCCTGTACACGCTGAAGGACTTCACCCCGCGCCCCTCCAGGGGCTTGCTGTACGCGGATGTCGGCATCAACATCCTCAGCATGGGCCTGATCAGCAACGAAAAGACCATTGCCGAGCGGCCACAAGTCCTGGCCGGTTTCGTCGCCACGATGCAGCGCTCGTGGGAAGCCATCTATCGCGGCGGGGCAGTGGAAGAGGCCGTTGCCGCGTTGATCAAGCACCGCCCCAACGCCAAGCTCGACCCGAAGCTCATGAAGGCGCAGATCGAATCGCTCTACCCCTTCCTGAACACAGAAGCGTCGAAAGACAAGCCCCTGCTGTGGATGCCGCCTTCCGACTGGGAAGCCACCATCAGCGTGCTGGAGGAGATCGATCTCATCAAGAAGGGGACAAAGCCCGAGACGCACTACACGAACCAGTTCGTCCCCATGACGAAATGACCGAGCGAAGCGTTCAAGGCGCCCTGCGCGCGGCGTCGGCCATCGACGCTCGCGCCGGCACCCTGAACCGCTTTCGCCCTCGCGCACAGGCAAGGCGCTGCGCGTGCGGCGCCACCGAGCGGATCGATGCGCGACTCACCCAAGCCGTATCGTCCTGAAAACCCCACGCCAACGCCATGAACACCCCATTCCGACCTGAACTCTTCGGCGCCGCGCAGGCCTTTCTGGACTACCTCTGCCTGCGGCCCGAGGAGAGCCTCGTCATCACGACCGACACGGCCGGCGACCAGGCCGTGGTGCAGTCGCTGTGTGCGGCAGCGATCGCCCTGGGCAGCCGGCCAACCATCATCACCATCCCGCAGCTGCCCTTCCAGGGCAAGCTCGCGGACCCCTACCTGTCCGCGACCCTGGCCGGTGCCGTGAACGCATGCGACGTATGGATAGACCTCACCTTTCCCTACATCGCGGGCTCGCAGGTCCATGCGGACGCGATGGACAGGAAGCACATCCGCTATATGCTGGCGAGCGATCTCAATGCGGCGGGCTTGCACCGCATGTTCGGCAATGGCGTGCTGGACACGGTCTTCGGCGAGATGGAGGCGTTCGAGCAGCATATCGCGCGCAACGCCGGCCGAAGCGTGCGCATCACGACGGCCGCGGGCACAGACGTCACCTACCAGCTTGCGGCGTCGAACGGGCCTCGGCCCCGCCGGGCGACGGAGCCCGGAATCTTCATGATCCCTGGCGCCTGCGGCATGAATCCGGAACTCGAAAGCGTGCGCGGGCGCATCGTCATCGAGTCCGTTTTTCATGAGTTCTACACACCGCTTCGAAGCCCCCTGACCTTGGAGGTCGACGGCCGCATCCGGTCCGTCACGGGTGCCGGCCCGGACCGCGCCCTGCTCGAGAAGGCCCTGCTGCGGGCCGGCGGCGGGCAGTTCGGCTATGTCATCCACTTCACCCACGGCGTGCATCCCGCCGCCCACCTGAGCGGCAACTGCTTCGTCGAGGACATGCGGGTATGTGGTAGCAACGCCGTCGGGTTGGGCCTGCCGTGGTGGGTGCCCGGCGGCGGCGAGAACCATCCGGATGCGGTGATTTCGACCCAGTCGGTTTGGGTGGACGGGCAACTAGTCGTTGACGAGGGGCGCACCGTCCTCAAGCCGCAGGAACCCACTCGCCAGGCAGCCACGCCGGCGGTGCCTGTCCACTCTTGAAGCATTCACTCACCCCCCAACGAACGCCAAGGATCGATCCCACATGAGCCCGACTCCGTACACCGCCGCCCAGGTAGCCGGCGTGCGCATGCCGCTGCCAACCGCGCGCCACGCGCCGCCAGGCCTCTATGCCGACCCCGCCATCTACGAGCTGGAGAAGGAGCGGATCTTCATGCGCGAGTGGCTCTTCGTGGCACGGGAAGAGGAACTGCCCAACGCCGGCGACTACATGGCGCTGCGCCTGCTCGATGAGCCTGTCCTTCTCTCGCGCGACAAGGAAGGCAGGCTGCACGCCTTCGCGAACGTGTGCGCGCATCGCGGCGTGGAAGTCGCGTTCGGGAAGGGCAACACCCAGATGTTCAGTTGCCCGTACCACGGGTGGACCTACCGGCTGGACGGCCAGTTGGCCGGCGCGCCGCTGGCGGCCGACAACACGGGCTTCGATCGCCGCAACACCCGGCTGTCGCCCATCCAGTTGGGCCTCTGGGGCGGCAATGTCTTCATCAATCTGTCGCCGCAGGCGCAGCCCTTCGACGAATTCATCGCCAGCTACAAGGCCGACTACGACTACCTCCAGCAGGAGAACTGCCGCCTGAGCGCCAAGCTGGTGATCGACCTGGACTGCAACTGGAAGTTTGCGGTCGAGAACCTGCTCGACATCTACCACGTCCGCGTGCTGCATGCCAGCACCTTTGGCGCGCACTTCGACGCCCACGCCAACAATGTGAAGCTGCGCGAACACGGCAGTGTGAGCTATTACCACACGGCGGCGCCTGCCGCCCCTGGCGGCAAAAGCCTTTTTGGCCGCATGCCATGGCTCGGCGACGAATACGACAACAGCTTCGGGGGCACTTTCCGCATGCCGCCGAACGCGCACATGTTCGCGCGCATCGACCAGGTCCGCTACATCGTCATCTGGCCGAACGGGCCGTCGAAGTGTCAGCTCCTGTGCTACCACCTCTTCCCGGCCGAATTCTTCTCGGACCCCGATTTCGAATCGAAGGCGAAGGTGTACTGCGACTACCAGATTGCCGTGCTCGAGGAGGACCGCCTGATGATCGATTCGCTGCAGCGGGCCATGGGGTCGCGCCACTACAACCCAGGCCCCATGGTGGGCATGGAGGTGGCGATCCACCATGTGCTGAACGACTACCTGGAACGGATCGGCATCGAATCAGCGGCCTGACCCAGGATCTGCCGCGACACTAGGCAAAGTCCGTCGAGTTGAGGAACACCACGCCCGCGTCGACCAGTTCCCGCGCGAACTGGTCGTTGCTGGCAGAGGGGCGCGCGCGGCAGGCATCGGCCACGAGAAAGGCTTCGAAGCCCGCCTTTCTTGCATCGATGGCCGAATGCCGGACACACCCATACATCGACAGGCCCGTGAAGAACACCCGCTGCACCTGGCGCTCGTGAAGCATGGCCGCCAGGCCCGTGGTGGTCACACGGTCGTTCTCCATGAATGCCGAGAAGGAATCCACGTCCGTGCGGCAGCCCTTGTGCAACCTCAGCACCGACCGCGCCAGATCGAGCCCCGCGTCCAGTTCCGCACCCCACTCGCACTGCACACAGTGGTCGGCATAAAGCGCCTGAGGCCCATAGGAGGCTTCGATCACGTCGCCTGGGGAACGGCCCTCATGGCTGCTCGCGAAGGAAATGTGGTTCTTCGGATGCCAGTCGAGCGTGAAGGCGGTTTGCGCAAAGCGCCTGGACAACCCGTTGATCACCGGAACGATGGCGGGCGCATCGGGAATCGCGACGGAGCCTGTGACGAAGTCGTTCTGCACGTCGATGACGAGAAGCAGATCGGAGGGGCCGGGCGAGCAGTGCATGGAGCGAACTCTCTGACAGACGTTGATCCTGGGGTTGTGTCAATTTTGGCACCATGGGAGGAAACCCGGTACAGCGTTGACGCAGTGAATGGCATTGTTGTACCATAATTGGAATGAAAACCATGATTGGCACAACACCTACGGCCCTATCGGTGTGCAGCCTGGATCAAGCGCCCCGCCGGGCCTGCATCGGCCAGTCGGCACGTGCCTGGGGATCCAGCGGCGCCTTGCGGGCCGCCGCCCACTCCGCTCCAGGGCTTGCTCATGGCTGAAGACGGGTCAACGATCTTCGCCAGCGAACTGGCGGCGCAGTTCGCCCGGGGCCGTTCACCGGAACTCGAGCTCGACCGGCTGCTGAGCCGCATCGAAGCGAACGACGGTGCATTGAACAGTTTCGTCCACGTCGATCACGAAGGCGCTCGCCAGGCCGCGGCCCGTTCGGCCGCCCGGTGGCGCAAAGGAACGCCCCTGAGTCCCCTCGATGGCGTCCCCATCACCGTGAAGGACATGCTCGCGGTGCAAGGACTGCCGAGCCGCTCCGGCTCCCTGGTGACGTCGGCCGCCCCATCGCCGCACTCGGCCCCCGTCGTGCAGCGGCTGTTGAATGCCGGGGCGGTCGTGGTGGGCCTGACGACGACCGCCGAGTTCGGCGGCGCCCCTGTCACGATCAGTCCGCTCACCGGCATCACGCGCAACGCGCGCGACCCTGCCCGCACGGCAGGCGGCTCCAGCGGCGGGGCGGCGGTCTCGGTCGCTGCGGGCTTCTGCGCCGCGGCCGTCGCCACGGACACCGGGGGATCCATCCGCGTCCCCGCCGCCCTCAACGGGGTGGTCGGTTTCAAGCCCACCGGCGGCCGTCTGCCGACGGACCGCGGGGGCGTGCTGCACACCTTGGGCTGCCCTGGTCCGATCGCCAACAGCGTCGAGGACTGCGCGCTCATGCTCGGCGTGATGGCGAACGGGCAATATGGAAGCCCGCAATGGCAGTCACCGGCGTTGCTGGATGCCGGATCGGTCGACTTGCGGGAGATCACCTTCGTGGCGAGCCGCACGCTCGGGTACGCCGCCTGGCTCGACCCCGAGATCGAGGCCAGCTTCGCGGCCCTGGTCCGGTTGCTGCGAGCGCTGGGCTGCGAGGTCCGGGAAGTCGAGCCCGAGCTGCCCGACCCCGCCGGCATCTTTCTGACCTATACCCGCGCGAACTACGCCCACCTGCTGCGCGATCTGGATGACGAGCGCATCGCCCTGCTCAGTCCGCAGGTCCGGGACGCCCGCGCCGCGGGGCAGCGGATCAGCGCCGTCGATCTGCTGA
Organism: uncultured Hydrogenophaga sp.; assembly: GCA_964487025.1. Lineage (GTDB taxonomy): Bacteria > Pseudomonadota > Gammaproteobacteria > Burkholderiales > Burkholderiaceae_C > Hydrogenophaga. Next base: position 42,016 of record CAZAPJ010000017.1, on the reverse strand, counting down.
AGGCCCGCGCCGAACGCGAAGCATTCGCCGGCCAAGTCGGGCAACTGCTGCCGGATCGCCACATCCTGCTGACGCCGATGACGGCGGTGACCGCGTTCGAAGCGGAGCGCTTCACCCCGTCCAACCCGGAACTGCAGCACAGCCCCAGGGCGTGGACGCCGTTCGGCAATCCGTTCAACCTGAGCCGCCACCCGGCGCTGACGATGCCCTGCGGCACCTCGGCCAGCGGGCTGCCCATCGGCTGCCAGTTGGTCGCCGGCCACTGGCAGGAATCGTTCTTGCTTGCCGTCGGGCAACAGCTGGAGATGCACATGGCCCGGCACCGGGCCGCACCGAATCCCATGATCGACAGCGCATGCCGGCCCGAGCCGGAAGGTGCCGACGCCATCGGCAACGAAGATGCCGCGGCGCCGTCGGAAAGCGGCGCGTCGGCCAAAACGCGCCTGACCATGCGCGTCCATGCGATCCGCAAGGAGGCGGAAAACGTGGTCAGCGTGGAGCTGCGCCCGCTCGACGGCGGCGCGGAGGCGGCATTGCCGCCGTTCACGCCGGGCGCCCACATCGACCTGCACCTGCCGATCGGCATCCGCAGCTACTCGCTGACGAACTCACCCGCCGAAAGGCACCGCTACGTGGTGGCGGTCGGCCTGCCGGAAAACAGCCGAGGCGGTTCGGCCTATGTCCACAGCGACCTGAAGGTTGGCGCCGACATCCAGATCTCGGCGCCCCGGAACATGTTTGCGCTGGTGGATGCGGACGGCCCCACCGCACTGATCGCCGGCGGCATCGGCATCACGCCCATTCGCTGCATGTTCAACGCCTTGCGCGAAGCCGGACGCGAGGTCACGCTCCTGTATTGCGCCCGCAGCCGCCGCAGCGCCGCATTCGCAGCCGAACTGGCCGAACAGCCGGGCGTCCGGTTCCACTTCGACGATGAAGCCGGCGGCCCGCCGGACATCGGGCAGCTCATCGCCGAGGCCCCGCCATCGACGCACTTCTACTGCTGCGGCCCTTCGCCCATGCTGAGCGCCTACGAGCAAGCGGGCGCCCGCCACGCCATCGCCTCCGATCGGATCCACCTGGAGCGCTTCTCTCCCGCCGACGACGCGCCGGCCGTATCGAAGGAGGACGATGGCGTCTTCACGGTGGAACTCGCGCGCAGCGCCATGACGGTGGAAGTGCCGCCGGGTCAATCCTTGCTGGATACCTTGCTGGAAGCCGGTGTGGATGCACCGTACAGCTGCCGGGAAGGCATTTGCGGCGCATGCGAAACCACGGTGCTCGAGGGCACACCCGATCACCGCGATTCCGTTCTGTCGGACACGGAAAAAGCCCAGAGCAAGACCATGATGATCTGCGTATCGAGATGCACCGGCAAGCGCCTGCTTCTCGATCTGTAGGGCCAGGCCCCAGTTCCGCAACGCCCGACCTTGTCAAACCCGCATCCCATCCTCATCAGGAGTGACCACATGGCTCTAGTACCACTTGCCAACAAGGGCAGCTTCATGCACATCTTCGACTTCCGCGTCCTGCCAGGGCGCGGCGAGGAGTTCATCCGCCTGTTCGAAGAGTTCGACTACTCGGACGGGAACCCGATGCACAAGTCTCCGGCGCAGGTGAAGGACGGCGTGCTGTGCCGCGACACGAACGATGCCGATCACTTCTATCTGATCGGTGAATGGACGGACATCAAGATCCACGCGGAAATCGGCAAGCTGATCGCCACGGAAATCAAGCCGGCGTTCATGTCGCTGGTGGCCGGCGGCAAGTTCATCCCGACGTATGCGGAAGTGGTTTCGAGCACGCCGCAAGACATCCTGGACAAGGCGGCCTGACCCACCCGGTTCATTCTGAGCACCCCATGGAAAAGACCATCACCCTTCATCCCCCGGAGGTATCCAGCGCCAGCGTGGACATCTCCGATCTCCAATGGCCGCAGGATCCCTTGGAGATTCCGGACTGGATCTATACCGACAAGCGCATCTACGAACTCGAACAGCAGCGCATCTTCGGCGGCGCCGTCTGGAACTATGCGGCCATCGAGGCCGAACTGCCCAACCCCGGCGACTATGTCCGCTCCTACGCGGGCTCCGTGCCGATCGTGATCGCGCGCGACAAGAAGGGCCAGATCCACGCCTTCGAGAACCGCTGCGCGCACCGCGGCGCCGAACTCTGCCGCTCATGGCGCGGCAACGCCGACTCCTTCGTCTGCCCCTACCACCAGTGGAACTACGGGCTGGACGGCTCCCTGAAAGGCGTTCCCTTCAAGCGCGGCGTGCAGGGCAAGGGCGGGTTGCCGGCCGATTTCGACCTCGCCTCGCACAACCTGCGCCATCTGCGCGTCACCTGCCGCAACGGCGCGATCTTCGTGACGTTCAGCGAGGAAACGCCGCCGTTCGAGGCGTACCTCGGCGAGGAAATGCTCGCCGAATTCGACACCATCTTCAATGGCCGCAAGCTGAAGCTGCTCGGCATCCACCGCAACACGCTTGAAGGCAACTGGAAGCTCTACCAGGAGAACCTCAAGGACCCGTACCACGCCACCCTGCTCCATACCTACCTGACCACCTTCGGCCTCTTCGTCGCGGGCAACCGGACCACCATCGTCGCGGACCCGGCCGGCGTCCACACGGCGCTGCGCAACGCACGCCCGAAGAACGAACTCAAGCTGGACGAGAACAAGGCGCAGATCAATTCCTTCAAGGAAGGCATGAAGCTGGCCGACCCCCGTGTGCTGGATTTCTTCCCCGAGTTCAATTCGGACTGGTCCAGCAGCGCGATCACCATCTGGCCGAACCTGATCCTGCTGCGCCAGATGAACATCCTGAGCGCGCGCCAGATCGTGCCCACGGGCCCCAACGAGTTCATGCTGATCTGGACGGCCTTCGGCTACGAGGACGACACGGAAGAAATGACACGGCATCGCCTGCGCCAGAACAACATCTTCGGCCCTGGCGGCTTCCTCGGCATCGACGACCACGAAGCGATCAAGTTCGTGCAGGACGGCCTGGACAAAGGCGTGCCGCGCGGCGGCGTCGCGCCGCTGGGAAGCGACGTCGAGCCCAGCGACACGGTGATCACCGATCGCGCCATCAGGCTCATGTACAAGCACTACCGCAAGATGATGGGGCTCTGAGAATGGAACGCGCGACGAACAGCCAGATGAACGCTGCACAAGCCGTACCGCTCGGACGCCGGCAGGAACTTTCTCTCCTGCTGAACGAGTTCCACTGCGACTACGCCAGGACCCTGGACAGCGGAGACGTACAGGCCTGGACCCGCTTCTTCACCGACGACGCCGTCTACCGGGTCATCGCGCGCGACAACGTCGATGCGGGGCTGCCGCTCGCGCTGATGATGTGCGAGGGCAAGGGCATGCTCGAGGACCGCGCGTACGCGATCGCGCACACCGAGATGTACGCGCCGCGCTTCGTGCACCACCACATTTCCAGGATCCGTGTATGCGGCGAGTCGGACGGGCTGATCACGGCAGAGGCTTCGTATATCGTGCATGAAACGCTGGTCGACCGGCCCACGCACCTGCTCCAGGTCGGACACTACAAGGACGTCTTCGTCCAGAACGGCGACGGCCTGCTGCTGAAATCGCGCGACTGCATCTTCGACTCGGTCGTGGTGCCCAACTGCGTCGTGTATCCGGTGTAGGAGCACCGAGGCCGCGCGGGCGCGCGGCGCCTGCACGTCACTGCGCCAGCATCCGGGCCATTTCGTCGCGCAGGTCGCGCGCCCATGTCCGGCGGTCGCGCCCCTCCGAAGCCTGCGGCTGGCCATAGCGCACCACCGCGCGCACGCCGTCGGCGCGCAGCGTGGACCAGACGGAGCCGATCAGCGTGGTGTCGCTCACGAACACCGGCGCCTCGTGCGGCGCGCCGCTGCGGCTGTCGACGAAGCGCAGCGCGACCGGCAGCACCGGCGCCGGCGCGGCGATCGCGGCCTGGAACAGGTTGGCGTGGAACGGCAGCAGCCCGCGCCCATCGCTGGTGGTGCCTTCCGGGAACACGGTGATCACGTCCTGGTGCGCGCGCAGGCGCTCGGCCATGTGGTGCACCACGCGCATGGCATCGCGCCGCTGGCTGCGCTCGATGTAGAGCGTGCCGGCGCCGGTGATGAGGGCGCCCAGCAGCGGCCAGCGCTTGACGTCGGCCTTGGAGACGAAGCGGCTGGGCCGCGCCGCGTTCAGCACCAGGATGTCGAGCCAGGACAGGTGGTTGGCCACCTGCAGCAGCGGCCCACCGGCCGGCGGCGTGCCCCGCACCTCCAGTTCCACGCCCATGATGCGCAGCATCTGGCGCGACCATTCGCGCACCACCAGATCGGTCTGCGGCGGCGTGAGGCGCCCGAACTCGGTGCGGATGATCCACAGACCCCGCACCACGTGCCAGCCCGCACGCGCCACACGCCCCAGCGCGCGCAGCCGGTTCACGCGCAAGCGGCGCCGGCCGGCTGCTGCTGGTAGGCCACCTGCCCGGCCACCAGCGTGGCGCGCACGCTCACCGGGAGTTCGTGGCCATCGAACGGCGTGTGCCGGCCCTGGCTGCGCAGCGCGCCGGCGCGCACCGTCCACGGCGCGCCGGGATCGAAGATGCAGAGGTCGGCCACGCCGCCGACCGCGAGGCGGCCCACGCTGGCCTGCAGCGTGCCCAGGCTGGCGCCCAGCACGGCCTGCGGACCACTGGTGAGCACCGCCAGGGCCTGCATCAGCCCCAGGCCTTCCTGCTGCGCCCAGGCGCAGGCCAGCCCGAGCAGCAGCTCCACCGCGCTGGCGCCGGGCTCGGCTTCGGCGAACGGCAATGTCTTGGCGTCGCTGTCGACCGGGTTGTGGTCGGACACCAGCGCGTCGATGGTGCCGTCGGCCAGGCCGGCGCGCAGCGCGTCGCGGTCGCGCGGCTGGCGCACCGGCGGCTGCAGGCGCAGGCGGGTGTCGTAGAAACCGATGTCGGCATCGGTCAGGTGCAGGTTGTGCACGCTCACGTCGCAGGTGACCGGCAGCCCTTCGGCCTTGGCCTGGCGCACCAGCGCCAGGCCGGCGGCGCTGCTGAGGCGGCACAGGTGCACGCGCGCCCCAGGCCCGCCGCCCTGCAGGCCGCGCATGAGCTCGAACAGGGTGTGCAGCGCGATCGTCTCGGCCGCCGCCGGGATGCCCGAGAGGCCCATGCGCGTGGCCAGCGGGCCGCTCGCGGCCACGCCCTTGCCGAGCCAGAAGTCCTGCGGCCGCAGCCAGACCGGGTAGCCGAACGTGGCGGCGTATTGCAGGGCGCGCTGCAGCACCTGCAGGTTGACGATCGGCACCTCGGCCTGGCCGAAGCCGATGCAGCCCGACTCGGTGAGCTCGGCCATCTCGGTCAGCACCTCGCCCTGCAGGCCGCGCGTGAGCGCGCCGAGCGGGAACACGCGCGCCAGGTGCAGCTTCTCGGCGCGGAAGCGGAGCATGTCCACCAGCCCGGGTTCGTCGAGCACGGGATCGGTGTCGGGCGGGCAGACCAGCGAAGTGACGCCGCCGGCCGCGGCGGCCGCCATCTCGCTCTCGAGCATGCCGGCGTGCTCCTGGCCCGGCTCGCGCAGCCGCACCGCCAGATCGACCAGGCCGGGCGCGACCACGCAGCCGGCGGCGTCCAGCGTGCGGTTGGGGTGGAAGTCGGCGCCCACGCGGCCGATCGCGATGATGCGGCCGGCCGCGATCGCGACATCGGCCATCTCGTCGCGGCCGCTGGCCGGGTCCACGACACGGCCGTTCTGGATCAGTATCTTCACGTCAGGTCCTCATAGGCGTGGGGGACATGGAATCCGGCGCCGGGCCGCCCCAAGCCGGATTCGCGCCCCCTCGGGGGGCAGCGACCCGCGCAGCGGTGGAGCGTGGGGGCCACATCCTCAGGCCTCGTTGCTGGAAACGATGGACATCACGGCCATGCGCACCGCGATGCCGAAGGTGACCTGCGGCAGGATCACGCTCTGCGCCCCGTCCACCACCGCCGAATCGATCTCCACGCCGCGGTTGATCGGACCGGGGTGCATCACGATCGCATCCGGCCTGGCCCAGCGCAGCCGCTCGGGCGTGAGGCCGAAGCTCTTGAAGTACTCCTGGCTCGACGGCAGCAGCGCGCCGCTCATGCGCTCGTTCTGCAGCCGCAGCGCGATCACCACGTCGCAGCCCTTGATGCCTTCTTCGAGCGTGTGGCACACGCGCACGCCCATCTGCGACAGGTCGCTCGGCACCAGCGTGCGCGGGCCGACCACGCGCACGTCCGGGCAGCCCAGCGCGGTCAGCGCATGGATGTCGGAACGCGCCACGCGCGAGTGCAGCACGTCGCCCACGATCGCCACCGACAGGTTTCCAAAGTCGCGCTTGTAGTGGCGGATGGTGTACATGTCGAGCAGCCCCTGCGTGGGGTGCGCGTGCCGCCCGTCGCCGGCGTTGATCACGTGCACGTGCGGCGCGACGTGCCGGGCGATCAGGTAGGGCGCGCCCGACTCGCTGTGGCGCACGACGAAGATGTCGGCCGCCATGGCGCTGAGGTTGGCGATGGTGTCGAGCAGCGACTCGCCCTTGGCGGTGGAGCTGCGCGCGATGTCGAGGTTGATGACGTCGGCGCTCAGGCGCGTGGCCGCGATCTCGAAGGTGGTGCGCGTGCGCGTGCTGTTCTCGAAGAACAGGTTGAACACGCTCTTGCCGCGCAGCAGCGGCACCTTCTTGACCTCGCGGCTGCTCACGCTCACGAAGTTCGCCGCCGTGTCCAGGATCTGCGTCAGGATCTCGCGCGACAGGCCTTCGGTGGAGAGCAGGTGGATGAGCTCGCCGTTCGCGTTGAGCTGGGGGTTGTTGTCGTTGCGTCGCGGCACCACGTTCAGGCTCCCTGGGTCTTTTCCAGCACGAAATGCAGGCGATCGCCGCTCTCGCTGCGCGCGAGTTCGAGCGAATGGCCCTCGGGCACGCTCACGCGCGCGGCGCACACATCGGCCTCGATCGGCAGCTCGCGCCCGCCGCGGTCCACCAGCACCGCCAGGCGCACGCTGGCCGGGCGGCCGTAATCGAACAGTTCGTTGATCACCGCGCGCAGCGTGCGCCCGGTGAACAGCACGTCGTCGACCAGCAGCACATGCGCGCCGTTCACCTCGAACGGCAGCGCGGTCTGCCGCGCGTTCGCCGACAGGCCGCGCTGCGCGAAATCGTCGCGGTGCAGGCTCGACGAGATCACACCGGCCGGACCGGGCAGGCCCAGGTCGCGCTGCAGGCGCTCGGCCAGCCAGGCGCCGCCGGAGGTGATGCCGGCCAGCACGACCGGTTGGGGCGGCGCGGCGATCAGCGAGCGCACGCCGCGCAGCAGCTCGGCGTACAGCCCTTCGGCGTCGGGCAGGGAAGCGGCAGCGGTCGTCAAGGCAGGCTCCTCAGGAACTGTTCCAGGATGATGCAGGCTGAGGCGGCATCGGCGTCCTTCGCGCCCAGGGCGTGGGCCTCGGTGGTGCTGTAGCGCTCGTCGACCTCGAACACCGGCAATCCGAAGCGCCCGCGCAACTGCCGGGCGAACTTCTGCGCGCGCGCGGTGTTCTCGTGCGCGGCGCCATCGGGATGGAACGGCACGCCCACCACCAGCGCATCGGGCTGCCAGGCCTTCAGGCGCTGCGCGACCTGCACGAAGCGCGCATCGCCCTCGGCGGCGATGGTGGGCTGCGGCGTGGCGCTGCGCGTGAGCCGGTTGCCCGTGGCCACGCCGGTGCGCCTGAGGCCGTAGTCGAACGCCAGAAACATCTGGCAGTGCGCCGGGACTTCGATGGTCATCGTGGGCGCAGGTGTGTTCACGGTCATGCGTGGCCTGCGTCGGGCGAGAGCATCCAGGGCTGCAGGCCCAGCAGGCCCATCGCGCGCTCGTAACGCTCGGGCACCGGCGCGTCGAAGATCAGGCTCGGGTCGGCCTGCACCGTCAGCCAACTGTTCTCGGTGATCTCCGATTCGAGCTGGCCCTGGCCCCAGGACGCGTAGCCGAGCGAGACGAACACCTTGCGCGGGCCGGCGCCCGAGGCCATCGCCTCGAGCACGTCCTTGGAGGTGGTCATCTCCAGCCCGCCGGGGATCGACAAGGTGGAGGCGTACACCGACTCGCCCTCGCCCGACACCGCTTCGTGCAGCACGAAGCCGCGCTCGGTCTGCACCGGCCCGCCCTGGAACACCGGCATGTTGGCCAGGTCGTCGCGTCCCATCGGCAGGTCCACCTTCTCGAACAGGCGCGGCAGCAGGATGTCGCTCGGCTTGTTGATCACCAGCCCCAGCGCGCCGCGCTCGCTGTGCTCGCACATGAACACCACGCTGCGGCCGAAGAGCTCGTCGCTGAGGCCGGGCATCGCAATCAGGAAATGATTGGTCAGGTTGATGGGAGCAGAATCGGCGGGCATGGCGGAATTCTAAGCGCCGCTCCCCGTGGCCCCGCCCACTCCATGAACACCTACGACAAAGGTTTGATGTGGTTCCGGCGCGACCTGCGCGCGCAGGACAATGCGGCGCTGCACCATGCGCTCAAGGCCTGCCGCCGCGTCTGGTGCGCGTTCGTGTTCGACACCGACATCCTCGATGCGCTGCCGCGCGCCGACCGGCGCGTGGAGTTCATCCGCGAGTCGCTGGTGGAACTGGACGAACGCCTGCGCGCCCTCGGGCGCGAACACGGCGTGCAGGACGCGGGCCTGATCGTGCTGCACGCCCAGGCGCAGCGCGCGATTCCCGAGCTGGCGCAGCGGCTCGGCGTGCAGGCGGTGTTCGCCAACCACGACGATGACCCCGCCGCGCTCGCCCGCGACGCGCGGGTGTTCGGCGACCTGGCGCACGCGGGCATCCTGCTGCACAGCCACAAGGACCACGTGATCTTCGAACGGCGCGAGCTGCTCACCCAGGCCGGACAGGCCTTCGGCGTGTTCACGCCCTACCGGAACGCCTGGCTCAAGGCCGTCACGCCGGACCACTTCAAGCCGCACCCGGTGGCCGGCAGCGCCCAGGCCCTGGCGCCGATCCCCGCGGCGCTCGCCGCCCCGGTGCCCAGCCTGGCCGGCATCGGCTTCCAGCGCACCAACCTGGCGCAACTGCCCATGCCCACCGGCGAGACAGGCGCGCACCAGTTGTTCGAGGACTTCGTGCAGCGCATCGACCGCTACGAGGCGGCGCGCGACTTTCCGGCCGTGAAAGGCCCGAGCTACCTCGGCGCGCACCTGCGCTTCGGCACGGTCTCGATCCGCGCCATCGCCTCGGTGGCCCACCAGATGCACCTGCAGGGCATCGCCGGGGCCAGTCGCTGGCTGTCGGAGCTGATCTGGCGCGACTTCTTCCACCAGGTCCTGGCCAACTTCCCGCACGTGGCGGACAAGGCCTTCAAGCCCGAGTACGACGCCATCCGGTTCGAGCAGGGCAAGCACGCCCAGGCCCTGTTCGCCGCCTGGTGCGAAGGCCGCACCGGCTACCCGCTGGTGGACGCCGCCATGGCACAGCTCCACCAGACCGGCTACATGCACAACCGCCTGCGCATGCTGGTGGCGGGCTTTCTGGTGAAGGACCTGGGCCTGCACTGGCAATGGGGCGAACGCCATTTCGCCGAACACCTGCTCGACTTCGACCTCGCGGCCAACAACGGCGGCTGGCAGTGGGCCAGCTCCAGCGGCTGCGACGCCCAGCCCTGGTTCCGCATCTTCAACCCGGTGACGCAGAGCGAGACCTTCGACCCGCAGGGCAAGTTCATCCGCCGCTACCTGCCGCAGCTCGCCGGCCTGCCCGATGCGGTGCTGCACGCCCCCTGGCGGGCCAACGAGATCGAGCTGGCCGCCGCCGGCGTGGACCTGGGCCGAACCTACCCGCACCCGATCGTGGACCACGCCGCGGCGCGCGAGCGCACGCTGCAGCGCTACGCGGTGGTCAAGCACCCGGGCCGCAAGCCGCGCGGCACCGCCCGTCCGTGATGGCCATCCTGTGCGGCGGACCTCACGCAAGGGTCTGGCGCCGCCGGCCCGAGATGCCGTCCCCCCTCCAAGCGCCGCGCAGCGGCGCAGGGGGGCGTCTCAAGTGCTCACTTTGGCGTAGTGCGCCACCAGCGCCAGCAGCTCGTCTTCCGAATACGGCTTGCCCAGGTAGTGGTCGACCCCGAGCTCGCGCGCGTGCTCGCGGTGCTTCTGCGCGATGCGCGAGGTGATCATGATCACCGGCAGGTCGGACAGGCGCACGTCGCTGCGGATGTTGCGCACCAAGTCGAAGCCGTCCATGCGCGGCATCTCGATGTCCGAGAGCACCACGGCGGGCCGCTCGGCCTGCAGCCGCTCGAGCGCCTGCAAGCCGTCCGCGGCCAGCGCGACACGGTAGCCCTCGCGCTGCAGCAGGCGCTGGGTGACGCGGCGCACGGTGATGGAGTCGTCCACCACCAGCACCAGGGGCACCGTGTGGACCTCGAGCTCGCCGCCGCCGCCGGCCTCCCCGGGCGGCAGCGCGCCGGTCACCCCGCCGGCGCGCTGGCCGGCCACCCAGGCCGGCACCTGCGCGCCGTAGACCGTGGCCAGCGCCACCGGGTTGTAGATCAGCACCACGGCGCCCGACGCCAGCACCGACATGCCGGCCAGGCCCGGCAGGCGCGAGAGCTGCGGGCCCAGGTTCTTGACCACCACTTCCTGGTTGCCCAGCACTTCGTCCACGTGCAGCGCCACGCGCTGCGCGGCGCTTTGGAAGATCACCACCGGCAGGGTGCGGCCATGGGCCTCCTGCGATTGCGCGGACGATTGCAGCAGCGCCCCGCTCCAGTAGAAGGGGATGTCCTCGCCCGCGACGTTGAGCGTGCCGCTCGCGTAGGCGCGGCCCAGCTCGTCGCTGTTCAGCCGCCGCACCACTTCGACCAGGCTGGACGGCACGCCCAGCGTGAGCGCGCCGGCGCGCAGCATCACCACCTGCGTGACGGCGGTGGTCAGCGGCAGCACGAGCTTGAAGCGGGCGCCTTCGCCGCGCTGGCTGGCGGTCTCGATGCGGCCGCCGAGCGCCACCACGTCGTTGCGCACCACGTCCATGCCGATGCCGCGGCCGGCCAGCTCGGACACCTCGCGCGCCGTGCTGATGCCCGGCTCGAACACGAGCTGGGCCACCTGTTCGTCGCTGATCTCGGCGCCGGGAGCGATCAGGCCCTGCGCCCGGCCCTTTTCGCGCAGGCGCTCCAGGTCCAGGCCGGCGCCATCGTCGGCGAACACGACCGACACGTCGTTGAGCTCCTGCGCCAGCCGGATCTCGATCTGCCCCTCGGCCGGCTTGCCCGCGCGCTGGCGCGCCTCGGGCGGCTCGATGCCATGCACCACGCTGTTGCGCAGCAGGTGCTCGAAGGCGCCGGTCATGCGGTCGAGCACGCCCCGGTCCATCTCGATGTTGCCGCCGGTGATGTCCAGCCGCACCTGCTTGCCGGTCTCCTTGGAAGCCTGGCGCACCACGCGGTAGAGCCGCTCGGAAATGCCTTCGAACTCCACCATGCGCGTGCGCAGCAGGTCGCGCTGCAGCTCGCGCGTCTGGCGCGCCTGCGCCGCCAGGCCATCCTCGGTCGCTTCCACCGCGCGCTGCAGGTTGCGCTGCACCGTGGCCACGTCGTTGACCGACTCGGCCATCATGCGCGTGAGCTCCTGCACCCGGGTGAAGCGGTCGAACTCGAGCGGGTCGAACGACTGGTCGGCGTCGCGCGCCTGGGCCAGGCGCGACTGCATCTGCGTCTCGGCCTGGAGCTCGATGTCGCGCAACTGCTGGCGCAGGCGGTCGAGGTTGTCGGTCAGGTCCTTGAGCGAGCCGCGCAGCGTGACCAGTTCGGCCTCCATGCGCGAGCGGGTGATCATCACCTCGCCGGTCTGGTTGACCAGGCGGTCCAGCAGCTCCGGGCGCACGCGCACGGCCGCGCCGGCGCGCGCGGCGACCGGCGCCGGCGCCTGGGGCAGCGGCAGGCCGGCCAGGCCGGGCGCCAGCGCCTGAGCTTTGGCCGACGGGGCCGCGCTCGCCGGGGCGTCCGCCGCCGCGGGCGGCTGCTCGGGGGCGGTCTGCACCACGTTCCGGACCCCGGCCAGGGACGGCTCGTCGTCCGCGTGGCGCAGCAGCTCGAAGCGGGCGTTGATCGCGTCGAAGGCGCTCTGCAGGGGCTCGAGGTCGGCGCTGCGGCGCACCTCCGAGCCCAGGCGCTCGGCCGTGGTCTCCATGCGGTGTACCATCTCGCCCAGGCGCAGCGCGCCGGCCAGGCGCGCGCTGCCCTTGAGCGTGTGCAGGTTGCGCAGCACCTCGGCGCGCGCGCTGCCGTTGTCCGGGCGCGAGACCCACTGGCGCAGCGCGCCCGCGAGCTGCGGCAGCAGCTCGGTCGCCTCCTCGACGAAGATGGGGAACAGGTCGACGTCGATGGTGTCGAGCACGTCGATGTCGTCGTCGATGTCCTGCGGTGCGTCGGCCGCGTCGGCGGGCGCCACGGCGGCCAGCGACGGCGGCGCGATGAGCGGCGCCTCCTCCGTCTCGGCGGTCGGCGGCTGCACCGGCGGTTCGGCGAGCGGCGCCGGCTCGCGCACCACCTGCTGCAGCGCCTCGAGCAGGCCGGGCTGCGGCTCCTTCAGGAAACCGGCGGCGAACTGGTGGAGCAGGCGGCGGATGTCGTCCGCGGCGCGCACGAACAGCTCGGCCTGGTCGGCGGTGGCGGCGCGGCCTTCCTGCTGGTGCAGGGCCACGGCGCCGATGGCGTGCTCCAGCGCCCGCGCGATCTGCGAGAGCGTCTCGAAGCCGACCGTGGCCGAACTGCCCGCCAGCGAGTGGGCCAGCGCCTCGGCCGACTCGGGCACCGGCTCGTGGCGCTCGAGCGCCCACTCGGACAGCGCCGTGTTCAAGCGGCGCGACCACTCGTCGGCCTCGTTCAGGTAGACGTTGTAGAGCCGGTGGCCGATGCGCAGCGGGCCGATGACGCGGATCTGGTCATCGGGCAGGACGTCGGCGTCCAGGCCGGCATCGGCTTGCAGCGCCGGCGCGGCATCGGCCTGCACCGGTTCGGCCGCGGGCTCGGCCGCTTCCGGCGGCGCCTCGGGTGCTGGCGCGGGCGCTTCGGACACGGCCTCTTCGGCCACGAACGCGGCGGCAGGTTCGGGCGCCGCCTCCGGCAGTGGCGCGGGCGCCGGTTCGGCGGGCAGGTCCGCCGGTGTCTCGCCGGCGGCCACGCCGACCAGGTCGCCGAAGTCGATCTCGGGCAACGCGGCGGCGACGGGCAGCGGCCCAGCCGCCGGCGCACCGTCCAGGGGAAGATCGCCGGCCGGCGTGTCTTCCTGCTCCGGCGCGGCGGCGGGCGCCGGCTCGGCCGGCTGGGCGAGCGCGCCCAGGTCGAACGCGAAGGCCGGCTCGGCCGCCTCGTCGGCTGATTCGGGTTCGGCCGGCGGCGGTGGCGCCGATGCCGCGGCGGCCGACGCGGCAGGCGCGTCCGGCACCGCCAGGGGCAGGTACTGGCCCTGCTCGCGCAGCGCTTCGGCGCTGGCCCGGAACGGATGGGAGCGCCACGCGCCGGCGCGGTGCTGGGCGATGTCCTCGATCCAGCGGCCGAACTCGGTCATGGCCTGGCCGGCCAGGGTCAGCAGCGGCGGGCTGGCGGGCCGCTGCTCGGCCAGCACGGTGTTGAGCAGTTGTTCCATGGCCCAGGCCGCTTCGCCGAACTCGTCGAGCCCGACCATGCGCGAGCTGCCCTTGAGCGTGTGGAAGGCGCGCCGCAGCGTGGTGAGGTGCTCGAGGTCGCCGGGCTGCACCTGCAGGTGCGAGACCGCTTCCTGGCCGCTGCCCACGACCTCGCGGGCTTCTTCAAGGAAGATGCCGAGCAGGTCGTCTTCGCCGCCGTCGCCTTCTTCCCCGGCACCGCCGGCCGCCACCGGCTCGGCGGGCAGCGCACTCTCGCTCAGCCCCGCGAGCGCCTGCGCGCCGGCGGCGGCTGGGTCATTGACCACCGCCTCGGCGGCTTCGCGCGCGGCCTTGGCCACGCCGTCCTGGTCCGCCAGCGAGGCCTGGTCGGCCAGCGAATCGAGCTGCTGGCTGAGGTCGGCCAGGCTGGCGCCGTCCTGCGCGCTTTCCACCACGCGCTGCACCCCATCGCTGATGGCGCGCGCGTCGGCCTGGGCCGGGTGCGGCATGACGTAGGCGTTCACCGTGCGGCCCATCAGCGGCAGCAGCTCGCCCTTGTCCTCGTCGAACACGAACAGCTTGCGCGCCAGCGCGGGCTGGTAGTTGAGCATGTCCACCAGGAAGCTCAGCGCGCTCAAGTTGTTGCCCAGCTGCTGGAAGGTGCCGGCCTCGCGGGCCATGGCCTCGTCGACCTCGGTGTCGAGGATCTGGTCCACCATGCTGCGCATGCGGGCCACGGTGTGCTCGGCCTCTTCCAGCCCAAGCACCGAGAGCACGCCGCGCATCTGGGCCAGTTGCGAGACGGCCACGTGCAGGCCGGCCTTCTCCCGCGGCATGCGGAAGAACTGGTCGAGCGACTTCTCCACCTCGCCGAGCGAGACCTTGAGCTCGCCCACCACGCTGCCCATGGTCTGGCGGTCGCTGACCCGGCGGTAGAGCTGCTCCATCCACGCATCGAGCGGCTGCGCGGGCGCGCCCGCGATCACCCGCTCCAGCCGCTCGGCCAGTGCCTGCGTGCGCTCGGCGAACTCGGGCGCGTTGGGATCGAAGTCCTCGAACGCGGCTTCCAGGTAGAGCGTGGTGGTCGCCACCTCCATGGCCAGTTCGGGACGCACCCCGCCCGGCTCGTGGATGGCCTGGTCGGCCGCCTTGACCAGCCCCTGGGCCAGCGCGCTGCTGGCCGGGTGCAGCTTGAGCAGCGAGTCGCCGATCAGGCTGAACTGGTCGGCGACCTGGCGCGCGCGGCTGGCGTCGCCGCCGGCGAACAGCGACCAGGCTTCCTTGGCGGCGTGGATGCGCTTGCGCGCCTGCGCCAGCACGGCCGGGTCGAAGCGGCCGAGCGTCGACTGGTGGTAGTTCACCGGCGCGAAGCGCTCCAGCCCGAAGGCCTCGCGCACGGCGGCCAGGTGGGGCGCGGCCGCGGCCGGCGCGCCGCCGGCCTGGGCGCAGAAGAACAGCAGGTCGTGCAGCAGCGTCTCGGAGACCTGGTCCTTGCCCTGGCTGAAGCCGGCGAACTGCAGCAGGATGCGCGAGGCCGCGCGCTTGACGTACAGGTCGGACGGCAGCAGGCCCTGGGCCATGGCCTCGAAATGGGCCGCGCAGACACGCCAGAAGGTGCGCACGCGCGGCGCCTGCGCGCCGGCGCACAGGCCGGCGCAGAGCTTGGCCAACTGCTGCGCGGCGGCCGAGCTTTCCGTCTTGACCACCAGCAGCACCAGGCGGTCGAACAGCGAACGCATCGCCGGGTTGCCCTGCATCGGCGCCACGTCGGCCGGTGCGCCGACCTCGATGCCGCGGTGCTCGAAGGGCCACAGGTCGGCCGGGTGCACGCGCTCGGCGGCCGCGAGCTCCTGCACGTCCCGGTAATGGGCGAACAGGGCCACCGGCTGCACGGGCTTGTTGTTGAGCACGGCCTCGAGGTACTCCACCACCGCGAAGCTGGCGCGCTCGACCTTGGCGGCGGCTTCCTCGGTGCAGGTATTGGGCCGCTGCACGAAGCGCTGCACGGCGGCTTCCATGGCGCGCAGCACCTGCGCCGGCGCGCCGAGCCCGACCATTTCGAGCGCACCCACGGCCTGGTGCAGTTGCTGGCGCGCCAGCCGCAGGGAGGCCGGGTCGACCGCCTCCAGGTCGCTGTGGCGCGCCTGCTCGGTCTCGCGCACGAAGCGCCGGACCGCCTTGTTGGCGCCGTCGAGCGACTTGCGCAGTTCGTCGAAGACCCACGCCAGGGGCCCCAGGTCGGCGACCGTGTCCGGCGGCGGGTTGTCGGTCTCGGTGGCGGTGTCGAGCATGGTCATTCAGGTAGGAAACGGATGAAACGGTGCCAGCCAGGGACACCGAAGGTCCGCATGAAACGGCCGAACCCAGAGACAGCGAGGGTCCGGCTTCCGAAGCGAAGAAGCACCAAAACCCAGGGACAGCGAGGGTCCGGCTCCGCCGGCCCGAGATGTCGTCCCCCCTCCAAGCGCCGCGCAGCGGCGCGCCAGAGAGGGGGGAAGCCGCACAGCGGCGCAGGGGGGTGTTTCATTTCAAGCAATCTTGAACCGGGCCACCGACTGGCGCAGCTCCTCGGCCATCGCCGAGAGCTCGCGCACCTGCTGGGCGGTCGAGCGCGTGCCCTCGCCGGTCTGCTCGGTCACCGCGAAGATGTGCTGGATGTTGCCCGCCACCTCGTTGGCCGACGTGGCCTCGCGCGAGGCGGCGGCGGAAATCTGCTCGATGAGCTCGGCGAGCCGGCGCGACACGCGGTCGATCTCCGACAGCGCGGTGCCCGCGTTGTCCGACAGCCTGGCCCCGGCGACCACGCCCTGGGTGGAGCGCTCCATGGCGGCCACCGCGTCCTGCGTGTCGGTCTGGATCGCCTTCACCAGCGCGGCGATCTGGCGCGTCGCGTCGGCCGAGCGCTCGGCCAGCCGCTGCACTTCTTCGGCCACCACCGAAAAGCCCCGGCCGGCCTCGCCGGCGGACGCGGCCTGGATGGCGGCGTTGAGCGCCAGCACGTTGGTCTGCTCGGTGATGTCCGAGATCAGCTCCGTGATCTCGCCGATCTCCTGCGACGACTCGCCCAGCCGCTTGATGCGCTTGGAGGTCTCCTGGATCTGGTCGCGGATCGCGTTCATGCCGCCGATCGCGTCCTGCACCGCCTGCAGCCCCGACTCGGCGGCCTGCAGCGAAGCGCGGGCCACCGTGGCGGACTCCTGCGCCTGGCCCGACACCTGGTTGATGCGCTGCGCCATGTCCAGCACCGACTGGCCGGTCTCGCGGATCTCGCGCAACTGCTCGGTCGACGCCGCCAGCAGCTCGGTCGACGTGCTCTCCACCGCCGACGTGGTCTGCGCCACGCGCGTGGCGGTGGCCTGCACGTTGCCCACCAGGGAGCGCAGTTCCTCCACCGTGTAGTTCACCGAGTCGGCGATCGCGCCGGTGATGTCTTCCGTCACCGTGGCTTCCTGGGTCAGGTCGCCTTCGGCCACCGTCTGCAGCTCGTTCATCAGCCGCAGAATGGCGGCCTGGTTGGCGTCGTTGACGCGCTTGGCGTCCTGCTCCTGCGCCTCGGCCGCGAGCCGCTGCGCCTCGGCCGCCTGCTGGCGCTGCCGGCTGTCGCGCAACTGCACGTAGGCCAGGCCGATCGCGCTGAGCAGGGCGATCACGGCCGACAGGGTCAGCGCCAGCAGCTCGCCGAGGCCCAGGCCGGCGCGTGCCGACAGGTCCGTCTGCAGCCCCTGCAAGCCCAGGCGCAGCGGCTCGCTGTCCGCAAGGATGCCGGTCTGGGCCTCGCGCGCGGCCACCAGGCCCTGCAGGTTGCCCAGGATCGCGCCCGCCTCCGTCCGCATCTCCTCGAACAGCTTGAGCAGCGCGCCCAGCCGGTCGCGCACCTGCGGGTCCGAGGCGGCGCGCAGGCGCAGTTCCCCGTGGCCGTTCAGCAGGCCTTCGGCGACCTCCTTGAACGTGTTCAGGTCCTTGCCCAGCAGGAACACCGCCTCCGGGCTCACGCCCTCCAGGGTCAGGAACTCGTTGGCCGACTTGCCGATGCGCTGGGTCAGCATGACCAGTTGGCCGGCGGCGGAAATCTCGGCCGCCGGCGCGTTCTGCTGCAGCTTGAGCGACGACACCGTTTCGGCGATCTCCAGCAGGTCGGAGGACTGGCGGTTGATGGCCCGCAGCGCCTGGCCCACCTGGGTCAGGATGCCCTGCTGCTCCAGCACCACCGCTGCGTTGCGCTCGGCCTGGTCGACCTTGGGCAGCAGCGCGTCCAGCGCCGCCTGGTGCCCTACACCCACGGCCGCCAGGGACATGCCGGCGTCGCCGCCCTTGAGGCCGCGCACGGTGCGCGCCATCACGCCGGCGCTGTCGCGCACCTCGGCGAACGCCGACTCGTGGCCCAGCACGGCCTGCGAGACGCTCTTGGCCAAGCGTTGCGACTGCATCAGGGCCTGGCCGCTGGCCGCCACTTGCTCGCTGGCGCGGCTGGTCTGGCTCAGCGCGTAGAGCGTCACCGAGCCCAGCACCAGCAGGCTCGCGGCCAGCAGCACGGCCAGCGTGCGCTGGTGCCGCTCGGCCGGCTTGCGCCCCAGCAGCGGCAGCGAGACCAGGCCGCCCGATTCGCCGGTGCCGTCTTCGCTGTCGACGAAGAAGCCGTCGCCGGACGGGTCCGGCACGAGGCGCGACGCGACCAGGTCGGCCATCTCCTGCTCGGTGGCATGGGCGAGATCGGGTTCGTCGCCGGCGCTCTTCTTGAAGAGTCCCAATCGATCAAGCATGGCCATGAATATCAACCTTCCAACAGAAACACAACGAACGAAACGGCGGCAAACCACCCCGCCCCGCGCGAAAGCCCCGGGGCGCCTCAGGCCGCGATCGCGAGAAACCCGGGTTCGGCCACCAGCGCCTGCAAATCGAGCTCCTGCCAGGCCTGGCCCTGCAGATCCGTCAACGTGCGTGTGAAAAAACCCGGCGCCCCTGCGGGGCTGGCATCGACCGCGCCGAACATGGCCGGGTTGCGCAGGCCGAGCAGGCGATCGACCCAGATCACCGCGTTGAGGCCGAGCGCGGCGTGCAGGCTGATCAGGCGCGATTCGGACGACACGCGCTCGGACGCCGCCGGCCCGTTGGCGGGCGCCATCTGCTGCTGCTGTCCCCCGCCGCCCGCCGCCATGCCGGCGATCAGGCTGGCCAGGTCGATCACGCCGTGCAGGCCGCCGCGCAGGCTGACCACGCCGGCGTACCAGGGCTTGGTGTAGGGCACGCGCTGGACCGGCGTCCAGGAGAAGATCTCGCCGGACTGCACCAGGGGCAGCAGGTAGCGCCGCCCCTCGGCCTCGACCGCCAGCCAGGTGGCGGCAACGGCTTGGGTCTTGGCAACCGTGAGGCGCTCAGCCAGTCGTTCCTGAAGTTCCTTGAGGGACTGACGTTTGGCCATGCGGGTCGTGAATCAGGTCTGTGCAGCCATCAGCCGAGCGCCCGGATCTTGGACAGCAGTTCCTGCGGGTTGACCGGCTTGGTGACGTAGTCGCGCGCGCCCTGGCGCATGCCCCAGACGCGGTCCGTCTCCTGATTCTTGCTTGTGCACATGACGATGGGGATGCTCGAAAACTGCGGGTCCCGCGTGATCGCACGCGTGAGCTGGAAACCATTCTGACCGGGCATCACCACGTCCATCAGGATCAGGTCGGGCTTTTCCTCGCCGATCCGACGAAAGGCCTCGTCCGCGTTCTCAGCGGTGCGCACGGTGTAGCCGTTTTTTCCCAGCAGGTCGGACAGCACCATGAGTTCGGTCTTCGAGTCGTCGACCACGAGAATGTTGCGGATGGGCATCACGCGGCTCCGGAGTGGCCGAACTGCTGCACCGCCTGCAGCAGCTGGTCCTTGGTGAACGGTTTGGTGAGGTACTCCTGCGAGCCGACCATGCGCCCGCGCGCCTTGTCGAACACGCCGTCCTTGGACGAGAGCATGACCACCGGGGTGCCGGCGAAGCGCTGGTTGCGCTTGATGATGGCGCAGGTCTGGTAGCCGTCCAGGCGCGGCATGAGGATGTCGCAGAACACCAGGTCGGGCTGGTAGTCGTTGATCTTGGCCAGGGCGTCGAAACCGTCGTCGGCCAGCAGGACCTCGTGCCCCCCTTGCTTGAGAAAGATCTCGGCGCTGCGGCGAATGGTGTTGCTGTCGTCAACCACCAGGACTTTCAAGACAGGCGTTGTGCTCACGGTTCACTGGCTCCGGAAATGGGGACTCAGATCTGCACCATCTCGAAATCCTCCTTGCGCGCGCCGCACTCGGGGCAGGTCCAGTTCATCGGGACCTCGGCCCAGGGTGTGCCGGGTGCCACGCCGTGGTCCGGCGCACCGGCTGCCTCGTCGTAAATCCACCCGCATATCAGGCACATCCAAGTCTTGGGTTCGATCATGGTTATAGGAGGCATTGTCTTAGAATCAGGCGGCATTGTATCGAGCCATGTCGACCGCTCCACGGGCCGTTGCGGCCGGCTGTCGCTCCCGGCGGCCACGCGGCATGATGCGATGCCTGAACGGGCGCCGCGCCCCCCGACCCTTCCCCCTTCCGATGCCCGATACACCCGACTCCCGCACCGCCGCGCCCGCCACGGCGGACGCGCCTGGCGAACCCACCCTGCCCTGCGTGATGGTCTTCAACGCCAGCGACCCCAGCGGCGCGGGCGGACTCAGCGCGGACATCACGGCCATGTCCAGCGCGTCGGCCCACGTGCTGTCGGTCGTCACCGGCGCCTACGTGCGCGACACCAGCGACATCCATGACCACATCGCGTTCGACGAGGAGGCGGTCGCCGACCAGGCGCGCTGCGCGCTCGAGGACATGCCGGTGCGGGCCTTCAAGGTCGGTTTCGTGGGCAGCCCGGAGAACCTGAGCGCGATCGCGGAGATCACCACCGACTATTCGGACGTGCCGGTGATCACCTACATGCCCGACCTCTCGTGGTGGGACGAGATGGCGATCGAGACCTACCTCGACGCCTGCACCGAGCTGCTGCTGCCCCAGACCACGGTGCTGGTCGGCAACCACAGCACCCTGTGCCGCTGGCTGCTCCCCGAATGGGAAAGCGAGCGGCCGCCGAGCGCACGCGAGGTGGCGCGCGCGGCGGCCGTGCACGGCGTGCCCTACACGCTGGTGACCGGCTTCAACGCGGCGGACCAGTTTCTCGAGAACCACCTGGCCGCACCCGAGACCGTGCTGGCCACGGCGCGCTACGAACGCTTCGAGGCCACGTTCTGCGGCGCCGGCGACACGCTGTCGGCCGCGCTGTGCGCGCTGATCGCCGGCGGCTCCGACCTGCAGACCGCCTGCGCCGAGGCGCTGACCTACCTCGACCAGTGCCTGGACGCCGGTTTCCAGCCCGGCATGGGCCACGCCGTGCCGGACCGCCTGTTCTGGGCGCACGACGACGGCGACGGCGCAGACGAAGCGCCGGCCCCAGAAGACAACCCGCCCGACAGCACGCTGGACACCGACGACTTCCCCCTCGACACCACCCGACATTGACCCCCTCCATGACCGACCGCAACCAGCAGCTCTTCGAACGCGCCCAGGCCCTGATCCCCGGCGGCGTGAACTCGCCCGTGCGCGCGTTCCGCGCCGTCGGCGGCACGCCGCGCTTCGTGCAGCGTGCGCAGGGCGCCTACTTCTGGGACGCCAACGCACAGCGCTACATCGACTACATCGGTTCCTGGGGGCCGATGATCCTCGGGCACGGGCACCCGGCCGTGCTGGAAGCGGTGCAGCAGGCCGCGCGCGAGGGCTTTTCGTTCGGCGCGCCGACCGAGCGCGAGGTGGAACTGGCCGAGGTCCTGGTCGAGCTCCTGCCCAGCCTCGAGATGGTGCGCCTGGTCAGCTCGGGCACCGAGGCCGGCATGAGCACGATCCGCCTGGCGCGCGGCGCCACCGGCCGCCGCAAGATCGTCAAGTTCGAAGGCTGCTACCACGGCCACGCCGACGCGCTGCTGGTCAAGGCGGGCTCGGGCCTGGCGACCTTCGGCAACCCGACCAGCGCCGGCGTGCCGCCCGAGGTGGTGCAGCACACGCTGGTGCTGGAGTACAACAACCTCGCCCAGCTCGAGGCCGCGTTCGCCGAGCATGGCGCCGACATCGCCGGCCTGATCATCGAGCCGATCGCGGGCAACATGAACTTCGTGCGCGCCTCGGTGCCCTTCATGCGGCGCTGCCGCGAGCTGTGCACCCGGCACGGCGCGCTGCTGGTGTTCGACGAGGTCATGACCGGCTTCCGCGTGGCCCTGGGCGGCGCACAGAGCGTCTACGCCAAGCACATTCCGGGCTTCGAGCCGGACATGACGGTGATGGGCAAGGTCATCGGCGGCGGCATGCCGCTGGCGGCCTTCGGCGGCAAGCGCGCGGTGATGGAGCAGCTCGCACCGCTCGGCGGCGTCTACCAGGCCGGCACGCTCTCGGGCAACCCGGTGGCCACCGCCTGCGGGCTGGCCACGCTGCGCGAGATCCGCCAGCCCGGCTTCTTCGAGGCGCTCTCGGCGCGCACGCGCGCGCTGGTCGACGGCCTCAAGGACGCGGCGGCGGCCGAAGGCGTGGCGCTGTGCGGCGACAGCGAAGGCGGCATGTTCGGCTTCTTCTTGCTGCCCGAGCTGCCGCAGAACTACCCGCAGGTCATGAAGAGCAACGGCCCGGCCTTCAACGCCCTGTTCCACGGCCTGCTGGAGCGCGGCGTCTACATCGCGCCCGCGCTCTACGAGGCCGGCTTCGTGAGCGCGGCGCACAGCGCGCAGGACATCGCGGACACCGTGGCCGCCGCGCGCGAGGCCTTCCGGGCGCTGCCCCGCTGAGTCTTCCTCAGCGCGCCTGCCGGACCACCTCGGTCAGTGCCGTGTTGGCATCGGCCAGCAGTTGCGCGGCGATGGCGCTGTACCGCCCGGGATCGGCGTGGATCTCGATGTCCTTGCGCGAGAAGCTGCGGCCGCTGAGCACGCCCGAGAGCACGCCGAGGGCATTGACCGTCTCGTTGGTCACGTCCCTGGAAACGCCATAGGCCTGGTCGGAATAGGCGGCCTGGCCGAGCTTGATGGCGCTGGTCGCGTTCGGGCAGTAGCCCACGCAGCGGCTGCCCGCCAGCGTGGTGTAGGCGATGCCGCTGCCGGAGCGAACCGACAGCCCCTGCCCCATGGCGACCTGGGCGTTGCCGCCCTTGATCAGCGAGTGGCCGCTGCTGCTGGCGTTGAGAAAGTCGACGTAATAGGTGACGTGCATCACCCCGCCCTGCTGCTCCTTGATGAGCGCCGGCAGCACCTGCAGCGGGCTGGCGGCGTCGAAGCCGGAGAAGCCCGAGGCCACGCCGCCCTCGCCCGGGAACAGCGTGAGCTTGGTGCCGCTGGGCGCCACCAGGATCACATGGCCGGTGGTCGAGCCGTCGAGCGCGGCCGGGTTGGCGACACTGGACAGCCGGCCGTACGCGGCGGACCCGCCGAGCTCCCTGGGCACCACCACCGTGAGGCCCGTGGCCTGCAGCTTGCGCACGAAATCGGCGTAGGCCGCGTCGGTGATCGCCTGGTAGACCTGGGGCTCGATGCCCATGAGCTTGCCGCTCATCGCGGCCGACGCGACGTTCGGGTTGAACAGGGCGCTGCTCTGCGCCGTCGCCTTGACCGACTGGTTGAACGCCACCCGGAACGAGGCCAGCACCACCTTGCTCTCGCCCTTGATGTAGCTGGTGCCGGCGCTCTCGACCTGCCCCAGCGGCACGCCGAACGCGCCGCGCGCCACGGCGGGCGCATTGTTGCCGCCGCCGGTGGCGACGCAGCCGGCGAGCACCAGCGCGCTCAGGACCAGCAGGCAGGAAGTGAAAAACAGGACACGGCGCTCGCGCGAGGCAGCGCCACGGGAGATGGCGGGCATGGGTCGGGACTCCTGAAGAAAACCGGCACGGGATCGCGCCGGCCCGCGATTCTTCGGCCGCCCCAGGCCCGGGGCAATCCCCCATTCGAGGGGGGTCGACCGCCCCGTTCGTGCAATCGATCACGCCGGCGGCGGCGGTGATCGACGCCGGAGGGCCGTCAATGCCGGAAGTGCCGCACCCCGGTGAACACCATCACCGCGCCGCGCTCGTCGGCGGCGTCGATGACTTCCTGGTCGCGCACCGAGCCGCCGGGCTGGATGACGCAGGTGGCGCCATGGTCGATCACCACGTCCAGCCCGTCGCGGAACGGGAAGAACGCGTCGCTCGCGACCGCCGTGCCCTGCAGCGAGAGCCCGGCGTGGCCGGCCTTGATGCTGGCGATGCGGGCCGAGTCCAGGCGGCTCATCTGGCCGGCGCCCACGCCCAGGGTCATGCCGCCCTTGCAGAACACGATGGCGTTGGACTTCACGTACTGGGCCACCTTCCAGGCGAACAGCAGGTCGTCGATCTGCTGCTCGGTGGGCTGGCGCCGGGTCACCACCTTGAGGTCGGCGCGCGCGAGTTCGTGGTTGTCGGCGGACTGGATCAGCAGGCCCGAGCCGATGCGCTTGACGTCCTGCGCGTTGCGGCCCTGCTCCCAGGCGGTGGCGCCGCCGGGCGGCAGCTCGATCTGCAGCACGCGCACATTGGCCTTGGCCTGGAACACCGCCAGCGCCTCGGGCGTGTAGCCGGGCGCCATCAGCACCTCGACGAACTGCCTGGCGATCGCCTGCGCGCCGGCGCCGTCGAGCACGCGGTTGAGCGCGATGATGCCGCCGAAGGCGCTGGTGGGGTCGGTCTGGAACGCCTTGGCGTAGGCCTCGGCCGCATCCTTGCCCACCGCCACGCCGCAGGGGTTGGCGTGCTTGACGATCACGCAGGCCGGCGCCTCGAAGCCCTTGACGCATTCCCAGGCCGCGTCGGCGTCGGCGATGTTGTTGTAGCTCAGCTCCTTGCCCTGGAGCTGCTTCGCGCTCACCAGCGAGCCGGGCGCGGGATGCAGGTCGCGGTAGAAGGCGGCGCTCTGGTGCGGGTTCTCGCCGTAGCGCAGGTCCTGCAGCTTGACGAAGCGGCCGTTGGCCTGCGCGGGGAACGCGCTGCGCCTGGGGACGCCCGCTCCCTCCTCTTCGAATTCGATGCTGGAGAGGTAGTCGCTGATCGCGGCGTCGTAGTTGCTGATGCGGTTGAAGGCCGCGACCGACAGCGCGAAGCGGGTCTTGGCGCTGAGCGCCCCGCTGGCCTTGAGCTCGTCGATCACCGCCGGGTACTGCGCCGCGTCGGTGAGCACGGCCACGTCCTTCCAGTTCTTGGCCGCGCTGCGCACCATGGCCGGGCCGCCGATGTCGATGTTCTCGATCGCGTCCTCCAGGGTGCAGCCGGGCTTGGCCACGGTCGCCTCGAACGGGTAGAGGTTGACGACCAGCAGGTCGATGGTTTCGATGCCGTGCGCCTGCAGCGCGGCCACGTGCTCGGGCAGGTCGCGCCGCGCCAGCAGGCCGCCGTGCACCTTGGGGTGCAGCGTCTTCACGCGGCCGTCGAGCATCTCGGGAAAGCCGGTGACCTCGGCCACCTCGGTCACCGGCAGGCCCTGCTCGGCCAGCAGTTTGGCGGTGCCGCCGGTGGAGATCAGCGAGACGCCCAGGCCGTGCAGGGCCTGCGCCAGTTCGACGATGCCGGTCTTGTCGGAAACGGAGAGGAGTGCGCGCATGTCAGGTTTGGCGTTGAGCGTTGAGCGTTGAGCGTTGAGCGAGGGAGGCGGTGCACAGGTTGGAAGGGGAGTTCACGTCGAACGCCGAACGCCGAACGCTCAACCCCTCACAACAAGTTGTGTTCGAGCAGTTTCTTGCGCAGCGTGTTGCGGTTCAGCCCGAGCCATTGCGCGGCGCGCGACTGGTTGTGCTGGGCCTGCGCCATCACCACCTCGAGCAAAGGTTTCTCGACCGCCTTGACCAGCATGTCGTGCAGGTTGGACGGCTCGGTGCCGTCGAGGTCGCGGAAGAAGTCTTCCAGGCTGGCGCGCACGCAGTCGTGCAGGGGGTTCTTTTTCATGCGGCCAGCTTCCAGCAGTGATGACCCGAACCGGGCGACGGTGTCGATGCGCCGGACGCCCATTCGTCCAGGCTGTCGCTCACGCAGCGCCACTGCGCCTGCGTGGTGGTCGCGGCGTTGACGCGCGAACGGAACAGCGCCGCGGCCCCGGGCGGCAGCGGCAGTGCCTGCGCATACCAGCCCAGGTGCTTGCGCGCGCTGCGCACGCCGGTGAACTCGCCGTACAGCGCGTAGTGGTCCTGCAAATGGTCGAGCAGCCAGGCCTTCACCTCGGCCAGCGTGGGCGCGGGCAGGTGCTCGCCGGTGGCCAGGAAATGGGCGATCTCGCGGAAGATCCAGGGCCGGCCCTGGGCCGCGCGCCCGACCATGATGGCGTCGGCGCCGGTGCGGCGCAGCACCTCGCGCGCGCGCTCGGGGCTGAGAATGTCGCCGTTGGCCACCACCGGGATGCGCACGCGGCTCTTGATGTGGGCCACGGTGTCGTGCTCGGCCTCGCCCTTGTAGCCCTGCTCGCGCGTGCGGCCGTGCACCGTGAGCATGCGCACGCCGGCGGCTTCGGCGGCCAGCGCCAGCGCGGGCGCGTTGCGCACCGCGGCGCACCAGCCGGTGCGCATCTTGAGCGTGACCGGCACGCCGCGCGGCTCGCAGGCCGCCACCACGGCCTGCACGATGCCGATCGCGAGCGCCTCGTCCTGCATGAGCGCGGAGCCGGCCCACTGGTTGCAGACCTTCTTGGCCGGGCAGCCCATGTTGATGTCGATGATCTGCGCGCCGCGGTCGATGTTGTAGCGCGCCGCGTCGGCCATCATGCGCGCGTCGGTGCCGGCGATCTGCACCGCGATCGGCGCCGCCTCGCCCTCGTGGTTGGCGCGCCGGGAGGTCTTGAGGCTGTCCTGCAGTTCGGGGCGCGAGGTGACCATCTCGCTCACCGCGTAGCCCGCGCCGAGCCGCTTGCACAGCTTGCGGAACGGCCGGTCGGTCACGCCCGCCATGGGCGCGACGAACAGGGCGTTGGACAAGGTGAAGGCCCCGAGCTGCATGGCGGTGGGAGAATTCGGGCGGGTGTCGAGTGAGGGATGGCCGCGCAACCTGCGCAAGCAAGCTGCGGCGGGAAGGGCATTGTATCTGCCTGTTTTTTCAGCAGGCGATATCCTTCCGGTCATTTTTCTTTTCCTTCGCCTGCGTTCCTTTCCTTCCGTCTTTTCCTCGGGCCCCGGGGCGACCCTGTCGCGCCAGCCCCGCCCACCATGGCCCACTGGATGACCTCGTTGCTGGAATTGCTGTCGCTGCCCGAGTTCGGCCTGAGCACGGTCTTCGTGGTGGCGTTCGTCTCCGCCACGCTGCTGCCCGTGGGCTCGGAGCCGGCGGTGTTCGGGCTGATCAAGCTCAACCCGGCGCTGTTCTGGCCCACGATCCTGGTCGCCACCGCGGGCAACACGCTGGGCGGCGCGGTGAGCTGGCTCATGGGCCTGGGCACGCACAAGGCGGTCGACCGCGCGCGCGGCAGCCCGACCGAGCTGCGCGCGCTGCGCTGGCTGGAGCGCTTCGGCCCCAGGGCCTGCCTGCTGAGCTGGCTGCCGGTGGTGGGCGACCCGCTGTGCGCCGTGGCCGGCTGGCTGAAGTTCCCGTTCTGGCCCTGCCTGGCCTACATGGCGGTCGGCAAGTTCCTGCGCTACCTGACCATGACGGCCGCGCTCCTGTGGGTCTTTCCGGGCACCTTCCATCCATGAGCGGCGGCGCCGGCGCCCCTTCGTCCGGCGACGCCCTGCCGCGCACGCTCTGGGCGCTGATGGTGGGCAACTTCGTGATCGGCACCGGCATGATGGCGGTGCCGGGCGTGCTGAGCGAACTCAGCCTCGCGCTGGACGTCTCGGTCCCGCAGGCCGGTCAGCTCATCACCGCGGCCGCCATCCTCATGGGCCTGGGCGCGCCGATGCTGGCCACCCTGGTGGCGGGCTGGGACCGGCGCCGCCTGCTCGCGCTCTCGCTGCTCTGGTACGGCCTGCTCAACGGCGCCTGCGCGCTCGCGCCGAACTACGCCAGCCTGCTGCCGCTGCGCGTGCTGGCCATG
This sequence comes from uncultured Hydrogenophaga sp., assembly GCA_964487025.1. Classification (GTDB taxonomy): domain Bacteria; phylum Pseudomonadota; class Gammaproteobacteria; order Burkholderiales; family Burkholderiaceae_C; genus Hydrogenophaga. The sequence goes on along the minus strand of CAZAPJ010000017.1, from coordinate 14,335 downwards.
CTCTCGCCGGCGATCTTCACGCCGCAGGCCGCCGCCAGCGTGGGCCTGCTGGTGCCGCTGGCGCAGCGCGGGCGGGCCATCACGTTCGTGTTCCTCGGCTGGTCGGTGGCCTCGGTCATGGGCATGCCGCTGGCGGCCTGGATCGGCGGCGAGCTCGGCTGGCGCTGGGTGTTCGGCCTGGTGGGCCTGATGGCGCTGGGCAGCGGCTGGTGGGTCTGGCGCGAGCTGCCCGGCGGCATACGGCCAGCGGCGCTCTCGCGCCAGGCCTGGACGCGGACCCTGGGTTCGGCCCCGCTGATGCTGGCCGTGAGCGTCACGCTGTTCGCGGGCTTCGGGCAGTTCATGCTGCTCTCCTACCTCGCGCCCTACTTCCTGGAAACCCTGTCGCTGCGCAGCGGCACCCTCTCCCTGATGCTGCTGTGGTTCGGCGCCTTCGGGCTGGTCGGCAACATGGCCATGTCGCGCTGGATCGACCGCATCGGCACCAGCTCGGCGGTGCTGATCGCGGCCGGCGCGATGGCGCTGACCATGCTGCTCTGGCCGCTCGGGCGCCTGGGCCTGTGGCAACAGGCGCTGGTGGTCGTGCCCTGGGGGCTGGGCTGCTTCGCGATGAACTCCGCGCAGCAGGCGCGGCTGGTGCAGATGTCGCCCGCGCTCGCGCCGGCCACCGTGGCGCTCAACAGCTCGGGCATCTACGGCGGCCAGGCCCTGGGCGCCGCACTGGGCGGGGTGATGATCGCGCAGGGCCAGATGCTGCAGCTGCACCACGTGGCGCTGGCGCTGCTGCTGGCCTCGATGGGCCTGAGCGCGTGGGCGGCGCGGCTTCAGAAGCGCTCGTGCCCGGCCAGGTAGCGCCACTGGCCCGGCGCCAGGCCGTCGAGCCCGATGCGGCCCAGGCGCTGGCGCCGCAGCGCCGACAGGCGCAGGCCCGCGCGCTCGACCAGGTGCGCCACCTGCCCGGGCAGCGTGCCCTTGATCGCCAGGCGCAGGCGGCGCTCGCTCTGCCAGCTCGCGCGCGCATCGGGCAGCCGCCGGCCGTCGAAGAACAGGGCCTGGGACAGCGACTGCAGCACCGCCTCGCGGCGCGCGGCGTCGTCGAGCGCGGGGTCGTCGTCGTGCACGTCCACCAGCCACTCATGCTCCAGCGGCGCCGCGCGATCGGCGAGCCGGCGCTGCACGCCCGCGCGCTGCGTAAACACCGCCAGCCCACTGGCCGCCGCCTCCAGGGGTGCCGCCGGCAGCAGGCGGTGCAGGTGCGCCTTGAGCGGGCGCCAGCCCGAGCGATCCCGGGGCACGCCGCGCAGCGCCGGCGCGAACCAGTGCGCCGCCAGTTCGTCGGGCAGGCAGGACGCCTCGGGCAGCGCCACGCCTGCGGGCTGGTGCCAGACCAGCGTCACCTCCGGCAGCGGCTCGGGCCTGGCGCCCGGATCGAGCGCGACCACCTCCCCCTCACCCACGCGGGCCATCGGCTCCTCGACCACGGCGCCGTCCACCCGCACCCAGCCGCCCGCGATGTAGAGCTCCGCGTCCCGGCGCGAACACGCAAGCTGCGCCGACAGCCGCTTGGCCAGGCGCTCGCGGGCCGGCTCCTCATCCATGGGATCGTCAACTGCTGAACAGGAAGTTCATCACGTCGCCATCCTTGACGACGTAGTCCTTGCCTTCGGCGCGCATCTTGCCCGCGTCCTTCGCGCCCTGTTCGCCCTTGTAGGCGATGAAGTCGTCGAAGGCGATGGTCTGGGCGCGGATGTAGCCCTTCTCGAAATCGGTGTGGATCACGCCCGCGGCCTGCGGGCCGGTGTCGCCGGCGCGGATGGTCCATGCGCGCACCTCCTTCACGCCGGCGGTGAAGTAGGTCTGCAGGCCCAGCAGCTGGTAGGCAGCGCGGATCAGGCGGTTCAGGCCGGGCTCGTCCTGCCCCAGTTCCTTGAGGAATTCGAGCCGGTCGGCGTCGTCCATCTCGGACAGCTCGGCCTCGATCTTGGCGCAGATCGCCACCACCGGCGCGTTCTGTTTCTGCGCGAATTCCTGGAGGCGCTCCAGCAGCGGGTTGTTCTCGAAGCCGTCCTCGGCCACGTTGGCCACGAACATCGCGGGCTTGGCGGTGATCAGGAAGAACGGCTTGAGCAGCGCGCGCTCCTCCTTGCTGAAGTCGATCGTGCGCACCGGCCGGGTGTCGTTGAGGGCGGCCAGGCACTTCTCCAACAGCGCCACTTGGCGCGTGGCCTCCTTGTCGCCCGCGCGCGCCACCTTGGTCAGGCGCTGCAGGGCCTTCTCCACCGCCGCCAGGTCGGCCAGGCAGAGCTCGGTCTGGATCACCTCGATGTCGGCAATCGGGTCGACCTTGCCGGCCACGTGCACGACGTTGGGGTCCTCGAAGCAGCGCACCACGTTGACGATCGCGTCGGTTTCGCGGATGTGGGCCAGGAACTTGTTGCCCAGGCCCTCGCCGGTGCTGGCGCCGGCCACCAGGCCCGCGATGTCGACGAACTCCACGATCGCCGGCACGACCCGCTCGGGCTTGACGATCTCGGCCAGTTGCGCCAGGCGCGGATCGGGCACCTCCACCACGCCGGTGTTGGGCTCGATGGTGCAGAAGGGGTAGTTCTCGGCCGCGATGCCGGCCTTGGTCAGCGCGTTGAAGAGGGTGGACTTGCCCACGTTGGGCAGGCCCACGATGCCGCATTGGAGGCTCATGGAAATTCCTTGTGAATCAACCCCCTCCGCACCTTCGAGCCCAACACCGGCGTGGTGGAGGTGCCCGATCCGCGCCGGCCCGGTTGGCCGGGATCGCAAACCCGGGCGCATCGTGCCGGGTGTTCTCTGACCGATTTTTCGAGGACTTTGTCCTGCTTTTGCCGAGGGGAAATGAATGCCGATTGTACTGATCAGTGAATCTCTGCTCCGCCGCACCACGGCGCGCGACGGGCGCATCCTGCGCGACCGCGTGCTCAGCGGCTTTTGCGTGCGGCTCAACCCGCGCAAGCTCGCCTTCCGGGTCGCCACAAGCGTGGCGGGCAAGCAGTTCCGCATGAACCTGGGGTACTGGCCCCTGATGAGCGTCGAGGAAGCCCGCTCCCGGGCCATGGAGGTGCTTGCACAGTGCCGCCGGGGCGAGCGACCTGAACGCCCTCCAGCCCCCATGGCACTGCCCACCCTGCGCGCGGTGCATCTGGACTACTGCCAGGCCAAGGGGATCAAGACATCGAGCCGGAAGCGCTATGAATCGCTGCTGCGCACCCACTTCGGCCCATGGCTCGACAGGCCGGTGTCCGACCTGGGGCAGCCGGAATTCACGGAGCACTGCCGGGCATTCGCGCAGGGAAAAGGGGCGGCATTGGTGGAGCTGGCACGCGGACTGCTCGGGGCGCTTATCAAGTACGTCAACGCCCTGCACGGAGTGGAGCTCGCCTCGCCCTTCGCCAAGCTCGCCACGGTGGGCCTGCTGCCCGATCGAGCCCAGCCCCGTGCCCGGGTGCTGCAAGAAGCCGATCTGCCTGCGTGGCGCACGGCGGTGGACAAGCTCGGCGAACGACAGCGCGACTTCCTGCTCCTGACGCTCTACACGGGTTTGCGGCGCAATGAGTGCGCCGACCTATGTCGGGAACAGATCGACCTCGTGGCGGGCGTTCTGAGCGTTCCTGAGACCAAGAACGGCAAGCCCCACAAACTACCCATCACGCCGGTCATGCGCGAGATCCTGGAGCGCCGTTGTGCGGGATTACAGCCGGGCGATGAGCTGTTCAAGGGCGTGGCTGCCGGGCACCTGTCAAAGATGGCCGCCCGGGTCGGCGCGCCCGCCTTCATGCTTCACGACTTGCGCAAGCTGCTGGCGACGGCGGGGGAAGGCCTGGGCGTGGGCGACGCTGTGCTGCGGCGCATCCTGAACCACACCGCACAGAAGGGCGATGTGCTGCACCGGCACTACGTGCAGTTGAGCGTGGAGGACGTAAGGGAGCCGCTGGCGCTCATCCAGTCCGAAATGCAGCGGCTCTCCACCTCAATACCTACACCCCTTCGAGGTAAGTGACCAATCCTTCGGTCAGGGCCGATAGTTCAAGCGGATGAAACCGGACTTCTGCTTCATGCATCGGAGCCCCACGGGAAATCCAGGCCTCCCCTATTCTTTGCTGCTCTGCAGCGGAGTGGCCCTCGTGCAGTTCGAAGAAGTAACGCCCCTTGGTGAAAGCGAACTGCCAGTCATCCAGTAGGGCGTCGAGATCCGATAAGTCTGCACGCCCGGGATAACAATCACGGGCAACCTCCAGAACGGGGGCGGTAACCTCCGGCGAGAGTGCCTTCCACAGCTCTCGATATCTATGGTGAGGCTGGTACCTCCCCAGAGTGGCGTACTGGGCAGCCTTGAGCAACACTTCGAGCGCGAGAATTCGAAGCAGGCTCTCCCCGGACCCGCTTGCCAGCGAACGTGCCAGGATGTCAGCTTCGTGGAGGCGCTCTTTTGCCTCCCCAAGCATACGGGCCACATGGTCATGCATAGGTCAATTGTGAATGCGTGCACATGGAGCGGCAGCCGGCGGTTCAGTTCAGTGGAGTCTCGTCAAATCACACCTAGAATCGGCTTCAGCCAGCCAGATACGGGCCTCATTGAAGGTTCTCAGACGCGAGCCAAAACGGACCACGCAGGTGTTCTTCCATGGCTCTCTTCTCCTTCTTCAGGGCGTGAGTCGCCGCAATGTGTGAGTCCAGGATCTTCACACCACCTCAGGAGGGCTCATCTTGGTGAAACCATCACTCGGGGCGCTAGCGATTGCGCTCGCTTCCATTGCGACACCTTCCCTGGCCCAGTTGTCGAAACCCATACCGCAACAACCACCGGAGAGGCCGACCGGCCCCCCGTTCAGCATGACGGACCGTGAGGTCATCGGTGCAGCTCCGCTTGGCGGTGCGGGCGTGGTCTGGCTTCACCGGACGGTCCGTGGCACCTTGTACGAGGACATTGAGATTGAAGGCGAAGTGACCTTGTACTATCTCAAGCTGGCCAATGGCCAACTCCTCTATGAATACGACAGGCAGACGCCCGAAGTCAAGAGGCTCAATGATCTCTCGTGCGAAAGGATAGGCAGCCTGCCGCCAACGAGGAATCGCACCTTCACCGTGACGGGAAATACGATTCCGCTCAACTGTGACAGAAGCGAGGCCGACTACCAGCGTTTGGAAAAGAAAATAGGTCGGCCCGTTCGCCGTGAACAGTAGCGAAGGCGCAGCAGCTCCAGCCACCGGGAGGGAGTCCGGCCAGTCCGCGCGACACAGCTACCCGTGCGATGCACAGCGGCAGCCAGCGTACATACGTTCACGGCCACCTCTTCTTTTTCTCACAATATCCCCAGTGCTCACCCCCATTTGCTTATAGGGCGAACGCTTCCGCCGCGTCAGCCAGCACACGGTGCATGAGCGTCTGGTAGCCCGTACCCGTCCTGGCCGCCTCGGCCTTGAAGGCATTGATGACACGGTTGTGAAGACGGATCGTGATGGGTTTGGTGCCACTCACAGGTTCCGGGGCAGCAGTCACTGGCGAGGACTTGGTGACAGGCCCACGTGGCGCTGGCCGACAAGCGCGCCTGGCTGGAGCGCCTGTGGCAGGCCCATGGGCCGGACGTGATCGTGCGGCTGGGCGAAGCGGTGCACGGCATGGGTGACGAGCCGCTGCGGATCGCCCTCGCCCTGGCACGCGACCCCATGGACCTGCTGCAACGCTGGCAGCGCCTGGAACGCTTCGCGCATGCCCGGCACCGCACGCGCATCACCCGGTCGGCCCCCGGCGTGCTGCACCTCAAGCACGCCTCCCTCGACCCGCAGCGCCCACCAACCCCCGCCGGGGACCTGCTGGTGTTCGGCTTCCTGGTGGCGCTGTTCGAGCTGGTGGGAACGCCGGCCCTGCAGGCCCGGCCGCTCGGCCACGCCGCGTGGTGCCGCCAGCAGGGGCGCTGGCAGGTGCCCGCCTGGCCCGCGCGGCCCGCTTGCTGAGCGCCGGCTCCATGGCGACAGCCGAGGTCGCCTACCTGTGCGGCTTCGCCGACCAGGCCCACTTCACGCGGCAGTTCAAGCAGCACACGGCCATGACGCCGGGACTGTACCGCGACGCGTTCGCGCGGCGGGCCAAGACCTGATCGATCGACGGTCGATCAGTCGAACTTCCAGTCCGCGCCCACGCGCTGCCCCACCCGCAGCACCTGCCCGTCGCCCTCGATCACGATGGCGTTCATGCCGAAGGTCACCGCGCCGTCGAGCCGCGGGTCCTGCCGGTAGCCCTGCAGGGTGTCGCCAACCTCGGGGCTCGCGGCGGCGCTGTCCGGATCGATGTTGGGCATGGGGCAGCGCGCGCAGGGCTTGACGGTCTCGATCACGGCCGCGCCGCCGCCGTCGGTCGCGATGCGCATCGGGCCGAGGCGGTCCTCGTCGTGCGCCTCCACGCCGCGCAGCACGATGTTGGGCCGGAAGCGCCGCATGTCCACCGGCGGATGCCCCGCGGCCGCGAGGCGTTGATTGAGCCCGTCGAGCGACGCGGTGCTGGCCACCAGCAGCGCGAAGCCGTCGGCGAACTGCGTGCCCGCCTCGCGGCCGTTGAGCCAGCGCGCGCTGCTGGGCCGGCGCACCTCGGGGTCGAAGCGGGCCAGGCGCAGGCGCTGGAGGTGTGCCGGCGCCTGCGGGCCGAGGAAATCGCTGAACCACTGCGCCGCGAGGTCGCCCATGTCGTAGGCCGGCACCTCGTCGTTCCAAACGCGCACCGTCGCCGGCTGCTCCGCCGCGTCGAGCGCCAGGTGCAGCGCCAGCATGCCGGGCGCGCGCAGCACCAGTTGGCCCATGCGGAACGCGGGCCGGATCAGCGCCATGCGGGGCAGATCGCGCTGCGTCACGAAGCCGCCCTGCGCGTCCACCACCATCCAGGCGCGGTCGTAGAGCAGGCCGGTGTCGGTCAGCTCGGCTTCGTCCAGGGCCACGCCGGCGCAGGACTTGACCGGGTAGACCCAGAGCTGGTCGATGGCGGCCTGTACGTCGGTGGTGGTGGCTGAAGAGGGGGCGTCGGTCATGGCAGGCGGGCAAAAGTGCACGGAAAAACGCACGGGAGACGGCAGGCCGCGCAGGTGCGAACGCAACGCGGGAGATTGTGCCCTCTAGAATCCGCCCCATGAGCTCCAGCACCTCCCGCCCCCGGCCGGCCCGGCGCTTCGACGTCGCGGTCCGCGGGGCCGGCGTGGTCGGCCAGACCCTGGCCCTGCTGCTGGCGCGCGAACGCCTGCGGGTCGCCCTGATCGGCCCCGCCCCGGCCAACGGCGCCGGCCCGACCGACGTGCGCGCCTACGCGCTCAACGCGGCCTCGCGCGAGCTGCTGCAGACCGTGCGCGCCTGGCCGGACAGTACCGCCACCCCCGCTGCCACCCCGGTGGAAGCGATGCAGGTCTGGGGCGACGACGGCGGCGAACTGCGCTTTTCCGCGCACGACCAGGGGGTGCCGGCCCTGGCCTGGATCGTGGACGTGCCCGCGCTGGAGCGGCGCCTGGCCGACGCGATCGGCTTCCAGGAAGGCATCGAGCGCATGGACGAGGCGCCGGCCGCCGGCGCCTCGCTCACGGTGGTCTGCGAGGGCCGGCGCAGCCAGACGCGCGCCGAGCTGGGCCTGGACTTCGACGTACGGCCCTACCCCCACAAGGCGCTGGCCGCGCGCCTGCGCTGCGAGCAGCCGCATGGCGGCGTGGCGCGGCAATGGTTCTCGCGCGGCGAAGTGATGGCCCTGCTGCCGCTGGGCGGCGCGCAGGGGAACTCCGTGGCCCTGGTGTGGTCTGTCCCCTCACAGCAGGCCGACGCCTGGCTGCAAGCCGCCCCCGAGACCCTTGAAGAAGCCTTCGCCCAGGCCGTGCAGACGCGCTGCGCGCTGGCCCTGGGCCACATGCACATGGAAAGCCCCGTCCAGACCTGGCCCCTCGAGCTGTCGCGCGCGCGGCGCTGGATCGCGCGCACCGCGCACGGCAGCGTGGCGCTGGCCGGCGACGCGGCGCACGCCATGCACCCGCTGGCCGGGCAAGGCCTCAACGTGGGCCTGGCCGACGCGGCCGAACTCGCGCGCGTGCTGGGCCAGCGCGAGTACTGGCGCGATCTGGGCGACCTGAAGCTGCTGCGCCGCTACGAGCGCGCACGCGCCGCCGACGTCGGCGCCATGGGCTGGGTCACCGACCAGCTGTTCGGCCTGTTCTCTCACGGCGACGCGCGCATCCAGGCGCTGCGCAACTGGGGCCTGAGCGGGTTCGACCGCAGCGGCCCGCTCAAGCGCTGGATCGCCCGCCAGGCCATGGGCCAGGCGGCCTGAACCCGCCGCACCCGCTTTCCTCACCCCGCACACGGTTCCTCCGAATGATGAAACGCCTCAAGCCCCTCCTGGCCGCCGCATTGGCCGCCCTCAGCCTCGCGGCCTTCGCCCAGGAAGCGGCGATCCGCAAGAACCTGGCCGAACGCCTGCCCAACTTCCCGCCCATCGACGAAGTGAGCAAGACCCCCATGCCGGGCGTGTTCGAGGTGCGGGTCAACCAGAGCGAGCTGTTCTACACCGATGCCCAGGGCAACTACCTGATCCAGGGCTCGCTCATCGACGCCCGCGCCCGCGTGAACCTGACCGAGCAGCGGCTGCAGAAGCTCACCGCGATCGCCTTCAAGGACCTGCCGCTCAAGGACGCGTTCACCGTCGTGCGCGGCAACGGCAAGCGCCAGCTGGTGGTGTTCTCGGACCCCAACTGCGGCTACTGCAAACGGCTCGAACGCGAACTGCTCAAGGTCGACGACGTCACGATCCACGTGCTGCTCTACCCGATCCTGGGCGCCGACTCGGCCGAGAAGGCGCGCCACATCTGGTGCGCGAAGGACAAGGCCAAGACCTATGCCGACTGGATGATGCGCGAAGCCCTCCCGGCCGCCGCCGATTGCGACACCGCCGCCGTGGCGCGCAACTTCGAGTTCGGCAAGAAGCACCGCGTCACGGGCACCCCTACCCTGGTGTTCGCGGACGGCTCGCGCGTGCCCGGCGCCATCGGCGCCGACCGGATCGAGAAGATGCTCGACAGCGCGAAGCCGTGATGGCCCGGCGCGCACCGTCCGCCAAGGGCTCCGCCACCGCCGGCATCCGCTGCACCGTCTCGGTCGGCAGCGCCCACGCGCACCTGTTCGCCGTCACGCTGCGCGTGCAGCGCCCGGCGAAGAACCAGCGTTTCAGCCTGCCGGTGTGGATCCCGGGCAGCTACCTGGTGCGCGAGTTCTCGCAGCACCTGCAGCGGCTCGGCGCCCGCCAGGGCGGGCGCGCGGTGCCGGTCCGGCAGCTCGACAAGCACCGCTGGCAGGTGCAGTGCGAGGCCGGCGCGGTGCTGGAGCTGCGCTACGAGGTCTACGCCTTCGACCCCTCGGTCCGCACCGCCTACCTCGACGCCGCGCGCGGCTTCTTCAACGCCACCAGCCTGTGCCTGCGCGTGCTCGGCCAGGAAGACCAGCCCCATGCGCTGGCCCTCGAGGCCGGGGAGGCCACGCGGGGCTGGCAGGTCGCCACTGGCCTGCCGCCGCGGCGCGTGGACGCCGACGGCTTCGGCCTCTACCAGGCCCAGGACTACGACGAACTGGCCGACTGCCCGGTGGAAATGGGCCGCTTCTGGAGCGGCGAGTTCACCGCCGGCGGCGTGCCGCACCGGTTCGTGGTCAGCGGCGCCGGCGAGGGCCTGGACGGCGCGCGACTGCTGGCCGACGCGCAGCGCATCTGCGAGGCGCAGATCCGCTTCTGGCACGGCGACGCCGGAGAGCAGCCGCCGTTCCAGCGCTACGTGTTCCTGCTGTGGGCCACGGGCGAGGGCTACGGCGGCCTGGAGCACCGCAACTCGACCGCCCTGATCTGCCAGCGCGGCGACCTGCCGCACCGCCGCGCGCCGGGCGAACCCACCGAGCCGCTCAAGGCCACCGACGGCTACACCACCCTGCTCGGCCTGATCAGCCACGAGTACTTCCACACCTGGAACGTCAAGCGCCTGCGCCCGGCCGAGTTCGCGCGCTACGACTACGACACCGAGAACCACACCGAGCTGCTCTGGTTCTTCGAGGGCTTCACCAGCTACTACGACGACCTGATGCTGCGCCGCGCCGGCCTGATCGACGACGCGGCCTACCTGCAGCTCGTGGCCCGCACGCTCAACCAGGTCCGGCAGACACCGGGCCGCCTGGTGCAGACCGTGGCCCAGGCCAGTTTCGATGCCTGGGTGAAGTACTACCGCGTGGGCGAAAACACGCCCAACGCCACCGTGAGCTACTACACCAAGGGCGCGCTGGTGGCCCTGTGCCTGGACCTCACGCTGCGTGCCGAAGGCCACGCCACGCTCGACGCGGTGATGCGCGAACTCTGGCGACGCTGCGCGGGCGGGCCGATGCGCGAGGCCGACCTGCTGCGCGTGCTGGCCCAGCTCGGGCGGCGCAGCTACGCCCCGGAGATCGCGGCCTGGGTGCACGGCACCGGCGAGCTGCCGCTGCCCTCCCTGCTGGAGCGCCACGGCGTGAAGGCCTCGTTCGAGCAGGCGCCGATCGCGCAGCAGCTCGGGCTGCGCGTGAGCGAGCCCGGCCACGCGGTGGTGCTCAAGACCGTGCTGCGCGGCGGCGCGGCCGAAGCCGCCGGCATGGCGCCGGGCGATGAATGGCTGGGCGTGGAATTCGCCCCCGCCCGGCGCGGCGGCGCGCCCGAGGCCTGGCGCCTGCACAAGCTCGACGAACTGCCCGCCCTGCGCGCCGCCCGATCGTCGCTGACCGCGCTGGTCTCGCGCGACCGGCGCCTGCTGCGCCTGCCGCTGCGGTGGCCGACCGCGTCGCACACCGTGCGGCTGGCGGTGGACCAGACCGCGCCCGTGCAGGCCTGGCTGGGCGCTTGATCAGCGCATCCCCCGGCCAGCGGCGCAGGGGGGCGTTCTCTACTCGCCTGTGAACCGGGGCTGGCGCTTCTCGCGGAACGCCATCACGCCTTCGAGGTAATCGTGCGTGCGGCCCAGCGCCGACTGGGTCTCCCGTTCCACGTCGAGCTGCTGGTCCAGGGTGCGCGTGCCCGCCTCGCGCAGCAGCGCGCGCGTGGCCACCAGCGCCCGGGTGGGCATCGCGGCCAGGCGCTCGGCCAGCGCGAGCGCGGCCGCCACGCAGTCCTCGGCCACGTCCCACACCAGCCCCCATTCCTTGGCCTGCGCCGCCGGCAGCCGGTCACCCGTCATGGCCAGCGCCATGGCGCGCGCCAGGCCCAGGCGCTCGACCAGGAACCAGCTGCCGCCGGCATCGGGCACCAGGCCGATCTTGCTGAAGGCCTGGATGAAGCTCGCGCCGGGCGCGGCGATCGCGATGTCGCAGGCCATGACCAGCGACGCGCCCGCGCCCGCCGCCACGCCGTTGACGGCCGCCAGCGTGGGCATGCGCAGGCGCTGCAGGCGGCGTACGGTGGGATTGAAGGCCTCGTCGATCACCGGCCCCGGGTCGGCGCGCCGCACCAGATCGGGGCCGGGCTCGAAATCGAACTCGAACAGGTCCGCCCCGGCGCAAAAGCCCCGCCCGGCCCCGGTGATGACCAGCGCCCGCACCGCGGCGTTCGCCTCGGCCCTGTCCAGCGCGGCCCAGAGCTCGGCGTGCATCCCGCGCGAGAGGCTGTTGAGCATCTCGGGGCGGTTGAGCGTGAGCAGGGCCACGGCCCCGCGCTCCTCGTACACCACGGCGGCAGCGGCGGAAGTGGTCATGATCGGAAGGTCTCCTCGATTCGAAACGGTGGGGCGGCGGGTTCCAGCCGGGCAATGTACCACCCGCTGCCGCGGCGAGATGGGGCTGTCGCTATACGTTATATATAGTGTGGCTCCTTCGCTCAACGCCGCTGCAGGAGACCTTCCGATCATGACCACTTCCGCCACCGCTCCCGAACTCGTCACCCTGCGCACCGAAGGCCGCGTGGGCATCGTCACGCTCAACCGCCCCAAGCAGCTCAATGCACTGAACGAGCAGCTCATGGACGAACTGGGCTCCGCGCTCAAGGCCTTCGACGCCGACGACGGCATCGGCTGCATGATCGTCACCGGCAGCGAAAAGGCCTTCGCGGCCGGCGCCGACATCGGCGCGATGGCCCGCTTCGGCTTCGTCGATGTCTACAAGAGCGACTACATCACGCGCAACTGGGAAACCATCCGCTCGGTCCGCAAGCCGGTGATCGCCGCCGTCAGCGGCTTCGCGCTCGGCGGCGGCTGCGAGCTGGCGATGATGTGCGACTTCGTCATCGCGGCCGACAACGCGAAGTTCGGCCAGCCCGAGATCAAGCTCGGCATCATTCCCGGCGCCGGCGGCACCCAGCGCCTGCCGCGCGCGGTCGGCAAGTCCAAGGCCATGGACCTGGTGCTCACGGCGCGCATGATGGACGCCACCGAAGCCGAGCGCGCCGGCCTGGTCAGCCGCGTGGTGCCGCTGGACAAGCTGATGGACGAGGCCCTGGGCGCCGCGCTCACGATCTGCGGCTTCTCGCTGCCCAGCGTGATGGCCGCCAAGGAAGCGGTCAACCGCGCCTTCGAAGGCAGCCTGTCCGACGGCGTGATGTTCGAGCGCCGCCTGTTCCACGCCCTGTTCGCCACCGCCGACCAGAAAGAGGGCATGGACGCCTTCGTGAACAAGCGTCCGCCGGTGTTCAAACACCAGTGATCGGCCACCGAAACGCGGCTATAATGCGCGCTTCGCTGGCGATATAGCTCAGTTGGTTAGAGCGCAGCATTCATAATGCTGATGTCGGTGGTTCAAGTCCACCTATCGCCACCAGCAGCATGCCCGAAGCGGGTTCCGGCAACGGAACCCGCTTTTTTCATGGCCCTCAAGTCCACCATCTTCAAGGCGAACCTGCAGATCGCCGACATCGACCACGGCTACTACGCCGACCACGCACTCACCCTGGCCCGCCACCCGAGCGAGACCGACGAACGCATGATGGTCCGGCTGGCCGCGCTGGCCCTGCAGGCCCACGAACTGCAGGACACCTGCCGCGGCGACGGCACGCTGGCCTTCGGCGCCGGCCTGTCCGACCCGGACGACCCCGACGTCTCGCTGACCGACTTCACCGGCCGCAAGCGCCTGTGGATCGAGGTCGGCCAGCCCGAGGACAAGCCGCTGGCCAAGGCCTGCGGCCAGGCCGACGCGGTGGTGGTGTACGCCTTCGGCAGCGCGGCCGAGGTCTGGTGGCGCGGCATCGAGGGCCGGCTCACCCGGCTCGAACGCCTGCAGGTCTGGCGCCTGCCGGCCGGCGCGGCCCCCGCCCTGGCGCAGCAGCTCGCCGAGCGCAGCATGCAGCTGCAGGCCACGCTGCAGGACGGCGTGCTCACGCTCTCCAGCGAGCGAGGCAGCGTGCCTGTGGAACCTGTGCGCTGGAAATAGGGGACTCCCCCCTGCGCCGCTGACGCGGCTTCCCCCCTCTCTTGCGCGCCTTCGGCGCTTGGAGGGGGGACGACATCTCGGGCCGGCGGAGCCGTCCCTCGCTGTCTCTAGGTTTTAGGTTACCTCGCTCCGGTTGCGTGTCTTCACTCCCTCTCCCTCTGGGAGAGGGTTGGGGTGAGGGCCCTCGGCGTCCTGCGCTGTCTGTGGGTTGGGGCCACTGCATACGCCGCGGCCGTGAGACAATGCCTCGCTTGAGCACTCAGCGCGCGTCCCACGCGCGCGCCGCTGTCCTCCCCACAGCCTCTGGACACATACCATGAACCGCTGCGTGACCCCATCCGCTTCTTCCTCTTTCGATCCGTGCCGCCGGCGGGCGCTGGCGGTTGCCGCGGGGCTGGGCCTGCTGGCCGCCGGCGGGGCCCAGGCGCAGGCGGTGCAGCGCAGCTTCCCGGCCAAGGCCTTGCGCGGTTCGCTGCAGGTGCTGCAGCCGCCCCTGGTCACGATGGACGATCGGCCCACGCGGCTCGCGCCGGGCGCGCGCATCCTCGACGCCAGCAACAAGGTGGTGCGGCCGGCCGCGCTGGTCAACCGGCTGCTGACGGTGAACTACACCCTCGATTCCCGCGGCCAGGTGCACCAGGTCTGGCTGCTGACCGAGGCCGAGGCGAAGGAGAAGCGCCCGGGCTTCGGCGTCGAGCGCAACTACCGCTTCGAGTCCGAGCAGACCCAGACCCGCGCGCCGGACGCCGCGTCCCGCTGACCGCCCCGGCCCTCCGCCGACGCGGGCCACCCCACGGCTGCCGGCCTTCTGCCCGGCAGGCTCCATCCCCTTTCCGACCGCCCACCGCCATGCCCCGCAAAGTCTTCATCAAAACCTTCGGCTGCCAGATGAACGAGTACGACTCGGACAAGATGGCCGACG
>CAZAPJ010000016.1:0-81655 GCA_964487025.1 uncultured Hydrogenophaga sp. | reverse complement strand
GCGCAGCGGCGCGCCAGAGAGGGGGGAAGCGCCGAAGGCGCGCAGGGGGGAGTCCCCAGTTACGGCACAATGGCAAGTCGTTTTGCGGTCAGGCTGAAGGAGCTGCCGCCTTTCACCACAGGACTATCCACCATGGCATCCGTCAACAAAGTCATTCTCGTCGGCAACTGCGGCCGCGACCCCGAAATCCGCTACCTGCCCTCGGGCCAGGCGGTGGCCAACGTCAGCGTGGCCACGTCCAGCCGGCGCAAGGACCGCAACAGCGGCGAGACGATCGAGGAGACCCAGTGGCACCGCGTGACCTTCTACGACCGCCTGGCCGAGATCGCCGGCGAATACGTGAAGAAGGGCCGCCCGATCTACGTGGAAGGCCGCCTGAAGTACGGCAAGTACACCGGCCAGGACGGCGTCGAGCGCAACACGGTGGACATCATCGCGACCGAGATGCAGCTGCTGGGCGGCCGCGAGGGCATGGGTGGCGGTGGCGGCGACGAAGGTGGCGGCGGTGGCTATTCCCGGCCCGCTGCGGCGCCCCGCGCCGCGGCGCCATCGGCCCCGCGCCAGGCGCCGCCGGCCCCTGCGCCCGCCGCACGCCAGTCCAGCGGCTTCGACGACATGGACGACGACATCCCGTTCTGATTCGGACGAAAGCACGGGCGTCGGCACAGCTCGCTCATCCGTGCACGCCGGATTCGATCTGCCGGCGGCTGATCACCCCATAGAGGCAATGGCGCTGCACGATGGCGGCGCTGGAGACCAGCGCCACGTCGGCGCCGGCCTGGTCCATGAGCACCAGCGCCTCGCCCAGGGTGGCATGCAGCGGCACCGTCGCGAACCGCGGCGGCGCCTCCGGCGCGGCGAGCGGAGCCTCGATCGCGGCATCGGCGGCGCCCCCTGGGGCCAACGCAGCCGCCTCGTCGGCAGGCCAGACGGCCTTGATGTCGCGCCCCTCGGCCACGACGACCCATTCGGGCGACCCCGCGAGCAACCGCTGCAGCTCCAACGCCTCGCCTTCGCCGCCGCCGTCGACCACCACGTAGCGGCGGCTCATCACCGCGGCGACGCCGGTGCGCTCGAGCACCTGGCGCACCGGGCGGATCCGGTGATCGATGCCGCGCAGGTGGAGGATGGAGACGAACAGCGGCTCCTGGCGGAACACGACGCGCGCGACCAGGAAGGCGGTGATCACCGCGACCATGCCGGGCAGCAGGGTGTTGGGGTTGCCGGTCAGCTCGAGCATCGCCATCAGGCCGGCCAGCGGCGCCTGCAGGCTCGCCGTCATCATCGCGGCCACGCCGAGCATGGCGTAGAAGGCCGGCTCCGCGCTCGAACCGGGCACCAGGGCATGGCCGACGACGCCGAGCGCGCCGCCCGCGGTCGCGCCGATCACCACCATCGGCCCGATCATGCCGCCCGGCAGCCCCAGCCCGCCGCAGGCGATGGTGGCGACCAGCTTGAACACGGCGATCAGGATCAGCGTCGCCAGGCCGATCTGCCCGAGCATGGCCATCTGCACCGTGTCATAGCCCAGCCCCATCACCTCGGGCACCACCAGGGCGCAGAGCCCGGTCAGCACGCCGGCGGCCGTCATCCGCAGCCACAGCGGCACGCGCGCGGTGCGCCGCTCGACCAGGCCGATGCCATGGACGTAGGCTGCCGCAAAGCAGCCGATCACCAGCCCGACCAGCACCACCCACGGCAACTCCAGCAGCGACACCAGTTGAATGGGAGGCACGGCGAAGGCCGGATCGGGGCCGAAGACCAGCCGGCTGACCGAGGTCGCGCTGACCGCTGCCAAGATCACGGGCGCGAAACCGGACAGCGTGTATTCGAACATCACGACCTCCATCGCGAACACCACCCCAGCGATCGGCGTGTTGAACGATGCCGCGATCGACGCGGCCACGCCGCAGGCGACCAGCGTCCGGATGGTGTTGTTGGGCACGCGCATCCACTGGCCGAGCAGGCTGGCGCTGGCCGCGCCGACGTGGATCACCGGCCCTTCGCGGCCCACCGAATGGCCGGCGACGATCGAGACCGCGCCGCCGACGAACTGCATCACCGCATTGGCCCACGGCATCCGTCCGCCATGGTTCGCCAGGCGCGCCATCACGTGCACCGGTCCCACCTGGCGGGCCGCCGCCGGCACCCACTGGAACAGCAGCCCGATCAGCAGGCCGCCGCCGGTGGCGAACCCGAGCCGCCACGCCCCATCGAGCGCCTCGAAGCGCTCGATGTCCGGCAGGAACCCGGCCCAGACCAAGCTGCTCTCCGTGATCAGCCGGAACGCCACGATCACCACGCCGGTCAGGAGGCCGGCCAGTATGGCCAGCAGGCAGGCGCCGGCCAGGGCGTCGGTGTGCGCGAGCCGCAGCCGGAAACGCTCTACCGCGGACCCGAAGCGGCCGGGACGGTCGGCGGAGCGGATATGGGACTGGCGGGGCGCTTGCACGCCCTCGATTGAAACACGTCCGTGCCTCCAGCCTGGTCCGCGCCTGGAGGCAAAACGGCTTCAGTCCAACAGGGCCGCCACCTGCTGGTGCAACCGCTCCGGCGACACCGATGCCGGCGCGAGCGGCGCGCCCACGTTGAGCCCGACGCGGTTGAACAAGCCGCGACGGAACGGCCGCACCATCGCCACGCGCTCGCCGTCGCGCTCCTCCACGCGGCTGAAGAACGAACCCCAGAGGTTGGTCAACCCCATGGGAATGACCGGTGGCTGCAAGCCTTCGCGCGCGGCCTGTTCCAGGATCTTCACCACGCCGCCCTTGAAGGGCTGGAGCCGGCCGTCGCGCGTGATGCCGCCTTCGGGAAAGATCGCCAGCAGCTCGCCCTCGCGCAGCGCCTGCGCGGCGCGCGCGAACGCGGCCTCGTAGGCTTCGGGATCTTCGCCCTGCGGGGCGACCGGTATCGCCTTGGCCAGGCGGAACAGCCCGCCCAGCAGCGGCTGGCGGAAGATGCGGTGGTCCATGAGGAAGCGGATCGGGCGCGGGCTGGCGGCCATGATCAGCACGGCGTCGACGAAGCTCACGTGGTTGCACACCAGCACGGCCGCGCCCTCGGTGGGAATGTGCTCGTCGCCACGCACCTTGAAGCGATAGACCAGGCGCGAGGCCACCCAGGCCACGAAACGCAGCAGGTACTCGGGCACCAGCATGAAGATGTAGAACGCCACCACCGCGTTCGCCAGGCCCACCGCCAGAAACATCTGGGGGATGGTGAAACCCAGTTGCAGCAAGGCACCGGCCACCACCGCGCTGGCGATCATGAACAGCGCGTTGAGGATGTTGTTGGCGGCGATGATGCGCGCGCGGTGCGTGGGCTGGCTGCGCATCTGGATCAGCGCGTACATGGGCACGCTGTACAAGCCCGCGAACAGGCTGAGCAGCGTCAGGTCGGCCAGCACGCGCCAATGGCCCGGCTGCGCGAGGAACGCCGCCACGTCCAGGCTCGCTGCGGGCGGCAGGCCGCGCGAGGCGAAGTACAGGTCGATCGAGAACACGCTCATGCCGATCGCGCCCAGCGGGACCAGCCCGATCTCCACGTGGCGGCGCGAGAGCACCTCGCACAGCAGCGAGCCGGTGCCGATGCCGACCGAGAACACCACCAGCAGCAGCGAGGCCACCTGCTCGTTGCCGTGCAGCACCTCCTTGGCGAAGCTGGGGAACTGGCTCAGGAACACCGCGCCGAAGAACCACATCCAGCTGATGCCCAGCACCGAGCGGAACACCACGGTGTTGCCGTGCGCGAGCTTCAGGTTGCGCCAGGTCTCGCTCACCGGGTTCCAGTTGATCTTCAGTCCGGGGTCGGTGGCGGGCGTGGCCGGCACGAACTGCACCGCCACGCGACCCAGCAGGGCCAGCGCGACGCAGCTGAACCCCACGTGGTGCGCGCCGATCTCGGGCACCGCGATGATCAGCCCCCCCACGAGGTTGCCCAGCAGGATGGCCACGAAGGTGCCCATCTCCACCATGCCGTTGCCGCCGGTGAGTTCGCGCTCGCCCAGGTGCTGCGGCAGGTAGGCGAACTTCACCGGGCCGAACAGCGTGGAGTGCAGGCCCATCAGGAAGGTGCAGGCCAGCAGCACGGGGATCTGGGTCGTGAAGAAAGCCCAGGCCGCCAGGGCCATGATGAGGATCTCCAGCCGCTTGACGAGGACCATCAGCGTGCGCTTGTCGTACTTGTCGGCCAGTTGCCCGCTGGTGGCCGAGAACAGCAGGAACGGCAGGATGAACAGCGCGCCGATCACCAGGCCGGCCAGCGCAGGCGGCATCCAGGCCACCTGGAGCTGGTAGGTCACCATCACCGTGAAGGCGAACTTGAACAGGTTGTCGTTCGCCGCGCCCAGGAACTGGGTCCAGAAGAAGGGCGCGAAGCGGCGCTGCCCCAGCAGGCTGAACTGGCCGCCCTCATGGGCGGCGGGGAGATCATCGGCGGTGGCACGGGGCGTGGACGCGGCTGAGGTCATGCGGGTGTCTCTCTGGGTTGGGTTGCCAGGGGCGGCGCGGGAACGCTCCGCGCCCTGGGCGATGGCCAGTCAGCGCGCCGTGCCGGCATTCTGCCTCAGGTGCACGGCCATCACGGCCGAGATCATGGGCCAGGCCGCGAGGGCCGCCACGACGTGCTTGAGGCTGTGTCCAGAGATCCAGCCGCCGGTGGCCTGGAACACCCCGGCATCCAGGGCCTCCAGCACCTTGGCCAGCGCATAGAGCGCAATGACCGCGCCCAGCCGCACCCCGAGCGCGCCCGGCGCGGCGGGCTGCAGCGCCGCCCAGGCGATCAGGGCCATGCCGCCGAACTGGACCACCACCCAGGGCAGCACGTTGCCGTGCGTGAGCGGCAGCGCGGCCGAGATCAGCGCGGTGAACAGGGCCAGCCCCAGCACCTGCGAAGCCAGGCGCCGGTCCACGCGCTCGGCGACCGCCAGCGACAGCACCCCGGCGAACGTCACCGCCATGCCCATGCGGTCGAACGCCAGCCCGGTCGCATGGGGTGCATGGTGATAGAAGGCCGAGCCGAGCGCCGTCAGGATCAGACCACCGAAAAACACCAGCAGCGCCTGCCAGGTGTCGACCGCCACCGGCCGGCGGCCCAACACCCACAGGCCCAGGCCGCCCGCCAGCGCCAGCGGCAGGTTGCTCAGCACGTCCATTGCATTCGACAATCCGCGCCAGGCCCGCATGTCCGCGAACCGGTGGTTGTCGGCCGGCGCATGCCCATGGAAAGGCACCAGGAATTCCAGGCCGAGGAAAGCGGCCAGCACCGGCCCGGCCAGCACGCCGACCAGCCAGAGCGCCAGCAGGCACAGGCCGATCGAGCGAAAGCGGCCGATCACGGCGGGAACGGCCTTCGGGGCGCGCGCGGGGCGCGCGCCAGCGGGCATGGGGGTGACGAAATGGGAGGACATGGAATGGCTCCGTCGAGGAGTGGGCATGTCCGTCAGTGTGCGCGTCACCTCCCTCAAAAGGGATCGATTCACGATACAGTTTAATAAAGTAAGTTTTCAAGCATCGAATTTCGATACCTAATCACCCACCCCAACCCAGGCAACGCATGAGCACCACCACCGACCTCGTCCAGGCCATCAAGAAGGAACTGAAGGCTGCGCAGATGACGTACGCCGACCTGGCCCGTGCCATGGGCATGGCCGAGTCGAGCGTGAAGCGCATGCTGGCCAAGGGCGACATGTCGCTCTCGCGCGTGGACGCGATCTGCCACGCGCTCAAGGTGGACTTCGCCGACCTGTCCCGCCGCGTGGCCGATTCGCAGCCCCTGCTGAGGGAGATGACGCAGGAGCAGGAGCGCGCCGTCGTGGCCGACAAGAAGCTGCTGCTGGTGGCGATCTGCGTGCTCAGCCAGTGGACGGTGGAGCAGATCACGACGATGTACCGCCTGAGCGAGGCCGAATGCGTCAAATGCCTGGCGCAGCTCGACCGCATCGGCATCATCGAGCTGCGTCCGCTCAACCGCTACCGGCTCAAGCTGGCCAAGACCTTCCGCTGGCGCCCGCACGGCCCGGTGATGAACTACTTCCGCGACCACGTCGTGCTGGACTACTTCGCCGGCGGCTTCGACCGCAGCGGCGAAGGCATGATGCTGGTGCACGGCTCGGTCAGCCGCACGCTGGCCCCGCTGTTCCTGGAGCGCCTGCAGCGCGTGGCGCAGGACTTCGCGCAGCAGCACCAGACCGACCAGAAGCTGGCCGCGCGGGACCGCGAGGGCTACACACTGGTGCTGGCGATGCGCAGCTGGGAGTTCGAAGCGTTCAGCCAACTGCGCCGATGAACGAGGACTCCCCCCTGCGCCGCTTTGCGGCTTCCCCCCTCTCTGGCGCGCCGCTGCGCGGCGCTTGGAGGGGGGACGACAGCTGGGGCCGGCAAAGCCGTCCCGCGCTGTCCCTGGGCTTGGCGTTGCTGCACTCCGGAAGCTGTCTCTGCACTCCTCTCCCGCTGGCGGGAGAGGGCTGGGGTAAGGGCCCGGTGGAGTCGTCCCTCGCTGTCTCTGGGTTGGGTGCTGCTTCTTCTGTTGCGGGCTTTGCTTCGGGCTGAGGCATGATCACGGGTTTTCGTCTGCCACGTCTTCCATGAACGACACCTCTCCACCGTTGCCCGGCGCGGCCCGGCCGTCTGCCCGTGGGGCGCCGCGCAAGTCGGCCCGCCGCGGGGCGGCTGCCGGGACGGCCTCTGCGCCGGCGGCCGCGCCGGCTGTGCACCGCCTGCCGCATCCGGTGCTGGAGCAGCTTGCGCAGCTCTACCCGGCCCTGTTCGGCGAGACGCCCCGGCCGCTCAAGCGCGGCATCTTCCAGGACCTGCTCGACGCGCAGCCCGGCGTGCTGGAGAGCGACAGCCTGAAGGCCGCGCTGGCGCTGCACACGCGCTCCACCCGCTACCTCAGCGTGGTGGCCTCGGGCCAGCCGCGGCACGACCTCGCAGGCCAGCCGGTGGAGGCGCTCACGCCTGAGCAGGTGCACCACGCGCTGCTCGAGGTGTTCCGCCGCCGGCAGGGCCGCACCGCCGAGGACCTGCGGCCCAAGCTGCGCCGGCGCATCGCCCAGGCTTTCGAGGCCTCGGGCCTGGGCGAGGAAGCCTACGCCGCCGCGACACGCAGCCGTGACGAGGCCGCCAACGAGATCACCCGCGAAGCCCTGGCCGAGGCCACCGCCCGCGCCGCCCGCGATGCCGCGCTGCTGCGGGCGTTCGAAAGCAGCGGCCAGCCGATCGAGGCCTTCGCGCAGGCGTACGGCATGGACCTCCAGGAAACCCAGCGCACGCTGCAGCGGGCGAAACGGAAGTGAGGCGTCAGCCGCCGCTGCCGCTGCTCCCCGCGGCCTGGCGGCGTGCCAGCGCGGCGCCGTAGACGGCGTTGCGCGGCTGGCCGGTGATCTCCGCGCACAGGCGCACTGCGGTCTTCAGCGGCAGTTCGGCCAGCAGCAGGTCCAGCGTGCGCAGGCTGGCGGCGTCCAGGCCGGTGTCATCCTGTAAAGCGGCGGTGTCCGCGGGGTGCACCATCAGCACGAACTCCCCACGCGTGCGGTGCGCGCCGGCCTGCAGCCAGGCGGTGAAATCCCGGGCCGCGAGGTGCGCCACTTCCTCGAACTGCTTGGTCAGTTCCCGGCCCACGGTGAGTTCGCGCGGGCCCAGGGCGGCGAGGTCCCGGGCCAGCGCCTCGATGCGGTGCGGCGCTTCGAGCAGCACGCAGGCGCGGGCGTCCTCGCCGAGCGCCCGCACGGCGCGCTGGCGTTCGGCCGCCTTGGCGGGCAGAAAGCCGGCGAACACGAAGCGACCGTCCCAGCCGCTGTGGCCGGCCACGCTGAGCAGCGCGGTCAGGCTGCTGGCGCCCGGCACCGGCACGCTGCGCAGGCCGGCGGCCTGTACCGCCGCCACCAGGCGGGCGCCAGGATCGCTCACGCCCGGCGTGCCGGCGTCGCTCACGTAGGCCACCCGCCGGCCCTCGCGCAGGTGCTGCAGCACGGTCTGCGCCGCCTCGGCCTCGTTGTGCTCGTGCAGCGCCAGCAGCGGCTTGTGCAGGCCGTAGCCCTGCAGCAGCGCGGCGGTGTGGCGCGTGTCCTCGCAGGCCACGGTGTCGGCCAGCGCGAGCACGTGCAGCGCGCGCAGGCCGATGTCGGCCAGGTTGCCGATCGGCGTGGCGACCATGTACAAGGTCCCTTGCGGATAATGCTGGTGCGCCGCCGCTTCGCGGGCAGCCTGCAACAGGGATGGAGTGCTTGCCGACAATGTGGGGTTTCGGAAATCAGGGGAAAGGGAAGCGGCCGGCTCCGCCCGGCGCGGCGACCACCAAGGCCCGGGGCGACGCCGCCGAGGACGTCGCCCTGGCCCATCTGCGGCGCCAAGGGCTCGCGCTGGTGCAGCGCAATTTCAGGACGCCCGGTCGCGGCGGCGGCGAGGTCGATCTGATTATGCGCGAGCCCGACGGCACGCTGGTGTTCGTCGAGGTGCGCCAGCGCAGCGGCGCGCGCCAGGGCGGCGCGGCCGCGAGCATCACCGGGGTCAAGCAGCGCCGCATCGTGTTCGCGGCCCGGCACTTTTTGCTCCGGCTGGGCTCAGAGCCTCCATGCCGGTTCGATGTCGTCCTGATCGAAGGCGATCGCATCGAGTGGCTGCGCGCGGCTTTCGATACCGCCGGCGCTTTTTGATACAAGCCTCGCCGCTATGATCGCGCCATGCTATTGCAACGCATTCAGCAACAGTTCATCGACAGCGCCGACCTGAAGTACCAGTGCGCGCCGTCGCTCGCGCCGCTGGTCGAGGCGGCGGTTGGCGCGGTGCTGGCCAGCGTCACCGGCGGCGGCAAGGTGCTGGCCTGCGGCAACGGCGCGTCGGCGGCGTCCGCGCAGCACTTCGCCGCCAGCTTCGTGGGGCGCTACGAGCGCGAGCGCCCGGAACTGGCCGCGATCTCCCTGGCGTCCGACGCGGCGGTGCTGACCGGCATCGCCAACGGCGCCGCCGATGCGCGCGCCGTGTTCGCGCGCCAGGTGCGCGCGCTCGGGCAGGCCGGCGACGTGCTGCTGGTGTTCTCGACCAGCGGCCATTCGGCCAACGTGCTCGCCGCGGTGGAAGCGGCCCACGAGCGCGAGATGACCGTGGTCGCCTTCACGGGCGCGCGCGGCGGCGAGCTGGCGCGGCAACTGCGCGACACCGACGTGCACCTGTGCGTGCCGCACGACCTGCCGGCCCGCATTCTCGAGGTGCACCACCTCATGCTGCATTGCATCTGCGACGGCGTGGACGCCCAGTTGCTGGGCCTGCCCGACGACGCAGCATCCCTTCCCCATCTGGAGAGTTCCTCATCATGAAGCAGCCTTCTTCCCGCCCCCAACCCCGTTCCTGGAGCCGCTGGATGGCCGCCGGCCTGGCCGTGGCCGCGCTCTCGGCCTGCGCCCCGATCATGGTGGGCGGCGCCGTCACCGGCGCGCTGGTCGCGGTGGACCGCCGGACCTCGGGCGCGCAGCTCGACGACCAGGGCATCGAACTGCGCGCGGCCAACCGGCTGCGCGAGCAGATCCCCGAGGGCCGCGCGCGCGTGTCCGTCACCAGCTACAACCGCCGCGCGCTGCTGACCGGCGAGGCCGCCAGCGAAGCGATCAAGGCGCAGGCGGGCCAGATCGTGTCCCAGGTCGACAACGTCACCGAGATCATCAACGAGATCGGCGTGGCCAGCAGCCCCACGCTCAAGGAGCGGGCCACGGACACGCTGATCACCGGCCGCGTCAAGGCCAGCCTGGTCGACGCCAAGGACCTGTCGGCCAACGCCTTCAAGGTCGTGACCGAGCGCGGCACGGTGTACCTCATGGGCCGCGTGACCCAGCGCGAAGCCGACCGCGCGACCGAAATCGCCCGCTACACCTCGGGCGTGCAGCGCGTGGTCCGCTCGTTCGAAATCCTGACCGAAGAAGAACTGGCCGGCATGCAGACCCGCAAGCCCGCCGCGAACGAGCAGCCGGCGCCAGTGAAATAAGCGAGCGAAGCGAGCAAAAACCCAGAGACAGCGAGGGTCCGGCTCCGCCGGCCCAAGCTGTCGCCCCCCCTCCAAGCGCCGCGCAGCGGCGCGCCAGAGAGGGGGGAAGCCGCAAAGCGGCGCAGGGGGGAGTCCTATTTCAACCGCTTGATCAAGCTGGACGTATCCAGCCGATGCCCGCCCATGGCCTGGACGTCGGCGTAGAACTGGTCCACCAGCGCGGTGACCGGCAGGCGCGCGCCGTTGCGCTTGGCCTCGTCGAGCACCAGGCCCAGGTCCTTGCGCATCCAGTCCACCGCGAAGCCGAAGTCGAACCGGCCGGCCACCATGGTCTTGCCGCGGTTGTCCATCTGCCAGCTCTGCGCCGCGCCCTTGCCGATCACCTCGAGCACCTGGTTCATGTCCAGCCCCGCCTTCTGGCCAAAGGCGATCGCCTCGGACAGGCCCTGCACCAGGCCGGCGATGCAGATCTGGTTGACCATCTTGGTCAACTGGCCGGCCCCGCTGCCGCCCATGAGGGTGAACGCGCGCGAGAACGCCATCGCCACCGGCTGGACCGACTCGAACACCGCGGCATCGCCGCCGCACATCACGGTCAGCGCGCCATTCTGCGCCCCGGCCTCGCCGCCGGAGACCGGCGCGTCGATGAACGACAGCCCCAGGGCCTGGGCCGCGCTGGACAACTCGCGCGCCACGCCGGCCGATGCGGTGGTGTGGTCCACGAACACGGCGCCCGGCCGCATGCCGGCAAAGGCGCCATCTGCACCCAGCGTGACCGAGCGCAGATCGTCGTCGTTGCCGACGCAGGCGAACACGATGTCCGCGCCCTGCGCCGCCTCGCGCGGCGTGGCCTTGTGCGCCCCGCCGAACGCGGCCACCCAGGCCGCCGCCTTGGCCGGCGTGCGGTTGTAGACCGTCACCGCATGGCCTGCCCGTGCCAGATGGCCTGCCATGGGATGGCCCATGACGCCCAGGCCGAGAAAGGCGACCTGGCGGGGAGGAACGGGTTCGTAGGGGCGTTCGGCGATGCTGCTCATGAGGTAGGACTCTAATGCAAGAAATGCCGCGGAACCGGCTTCGCCGGGCCGCAGGCATTGCCCCCCTGGGGGGGTGACGCGCGCCAGCGCGGCGCGGGGGGCTCAAATGATCGTCAGGTGCTCCGTGCCCGCCGCCAGGTCGGTCGACTTGGCGCGCTGGCTGTTGAGCTTGATCTGCAGGCGCAGGTCGTTGAGCGAGTCGGCGTTGCGCAACGCGTCCTCGAGCGTGATGATGTTGGCCTCGAAGGCGTCGAAAAGCGCCTGGTCGAAGGTCTGCATCCCCATCTGGGTGCTCTTCTTCATCACTTCCTTGATCTCGGCCACCTCGCCCTTGAAGATCAGGTCCGAAATCAGGGGCGAGTTCAGCATGATCTCCACCGCGGCGTGGCGGCCCTTGTTGTCCTGGCGCGGCACCAGCCGCTGCGAGATCAGCGCGCGCAGGTTCAGCGAGAGGTCCATGAGCAACTGCGCACGGCGTTCTTCGGGGAAGAAGTTGATGATCCGGTCCAGCGCCTGGTTGGCGCTGTTGGCGTGCAGCGTGGCCAGGCACAGGTGGCCGGTCTCGGCGAACTGGATCGCGTGCTCCATCGTCTCGCGGTCGCGGATCTCGCCCATCAGGATCACGTCGGGCGCCTGGCGCAGCGTGTTCTTGAGCGCGGCTTCCCAGGAGTCGGTGTCGAGCCCCACTTCGCGCTGCGTCACCACGCAGTTCTTGTGCGGGTGCACGAACTCGATCGGGTCCTCGACCGTGATGATATGGCCGTGCGAGTTCTCGTTGCGCCAGTCCACCATGGACGCGAGCGAGGTGGACTTGCCCGAGCCGGTGGCGCCGACCAGGATGCACAACCCGCGCTTGGACAGCGCCACGTCCTTGAGCACCTGGGGCAGGCCGAGCTTGTCGATGGTGGGCAGCACCGCTGGAATCGTCCGCAGCACCATGCCGACCTTGCCCTGCTGGATGAAGGCGTTGACGCGGAAGCGCCCGATCGACGGCGGCGAGATCGCGAAGTTGCACTCCTTGGTGCGCTCGAACTCCGCAGCCTGCTTGTCGTTCATGATGGCGCGCGCGAGCGCCAGCGTGTGGGTGCCGTTCAGGGGCTGCGGCGAAACCTTGACGATCGACCCGTCGACCTTGATCGCGGGCGGAAACTCGGCCGTGATGAACAGGTCGCTGCCGCTGCGGCTGAGCATGAGCTTGAGCAGGTCGTTGATGAATTTCGAAGCCTGGTCGCGTTCCATGGTCGTTGGGCGTTAAGCGTTGGGGGTTGAGCGAAGGGCTGCCGGTGACGCTCGACGCTCAACGCCGAACGCCCAACCTTCATCAGCCGGGGAAATTCTCCGGAATCTTGGCCTTGCTGCGCGCCTCGGCCGCGCTGATCACGTTGCGCCGCACCAGGTCGGCCAGGTTCTGGTCGAGCGTCTGCATGCCCACGTTGTTGCCGGTCTGGATGGCCGAGTACATCTGCGCCACCTTGGCCTCGCGGATCAGGTTGCGGATGGCGCTGGTGCCCAACATGATCTCGTGCGCGGCCACGCGGCCGGCGCCGTCCTTGGTCTTGCACAGGGTCTGCGAGATCACGGCGACCAAGGACTCGGACAGCATCGCGCGCACCATGTCCTTTTCCTCGGCCGGGAACACGTCGATGATGCGGTCGATCGTCTTGGCCGCGCTCGAGGTGTGCAGCGTGCCGAACACGAGGTGGCCGGTTTCCGCGGCGGTCATCGCCAGGCGGATGGTCTCGAGGTCGCGCATTTCGCCGACCAGGATGGCGTCCGGGTCCTCGCGCAGCGCCGAGCGCAGCGCGTTGGCGAAGCTCAGGGTGTGCGGGCCCACCTCGCGCTGGTTGACCAGGCACTTCTTGGACTCGTGCACGAATTCGACCGGGTCTTCCACCGTGAGGATGTGGCCGTACTCGGTCTCGTTGAGGTGGTTGACCATGCCGGCCAGCGTGGTCGACTTGCCCGAGCCGGTCGGGCCGGTCACCAGCACCAGGCCGCGCGGGCGCAGCGCCAGGTCGGCGAAGATGCGGGGCGCGTTGAGCTGCTCGAGCGTGAGGATCTTGCTGGGAATCGTGCGGAACACCGCGCCGGCGCCGCGGTTGTGGTTGAACGCGTTGACGCGGAAACGCGCCAGGCCTTCGATCTCGAACGAGAAGTCGCACTCGAGGAACTCCTCGTACTGCTTGCGCTGGCTGTCGTTCATGATGTCGTAGACCATGCCGTGGACCTGCTTGTGGTCCAGGGGGTCGACGTTGATGCGCCGCACATCGCCGTGCACCCGTATCATGGGCGGAAGACCCGCGGAGAGGTGAAGGTCGGACGCCTTGTTCTTGACGCTGAAGGCCAGCAGCTGGGTGATGTCCATCCCGGGTCCC
Source organism: uncultured Hydrogenophaga sp. (assembly GCA_964487025.1). Lineage (GTDB taxonomy): Bacteria > Pseudomonadota > Gammaproteobacteria > Burkholderiales > Burkholderiaceae_C > Hydrogenophaga. The sequence goes on along the minus strand of CAZAPJ010000016.1, from coordinate 68,268 downwards.
GTGTGTGGTGTGTAGTGACGACGGCCGATTATGACGACGATTGAAGACAAGCTCCAAGCCGTGCGGGAGCGGATCGTGCGCGCCTGCACGCAGGCCGGCCGCGAGGCGGGCGAGGTCAGGCTGCTGGCGGTGTCCAAGACCTTCGGGCTTGACGCCGTTCGTCAGGCACAGGCCGCCGGCCAGCGCGCATTCGGCGAAAACTACGTCCAGGAAGGCGTGGAGAAGATCCTGTCGCTGCGCGGATCCGCGTCCATCGCCCCGTTGGCGCCGCCGATCGAATGGCATTGCATCGGGCCGCTGCAAAGCAACAAGACGCGCCTGGTGGCAGACCATTTCGACTGGGTCCAGTCGGTCGACCGCCTCAAGATCGCCGAGCGCCTGAACGAACAGCGCCCGGCCGAACGGCCGCCGCTGCAGGTGTGCCTGCAGGTCAACGTGGACGGCGGGCCCAACAAGTCGGGCGCGCCGCCCGAGCAAGTCCGTGCGCTGGCGCACGCGGTGTCGCGGATGCCCCGCCTGCGCCTGCGCGGCCTGATGTGCATCCCGGAGCCAGCGCCCGATGTCGATGCGCAGCGCGCGGTGTTCCTGCGCGCCAGGACCCTGTGGGACCAGTTGCGCGAAGAGGGATTCGCGCTCGACACCCTGTCCATGGGCATGAGCGAGGACCTGGAGGCGGCGGTGGCGGCCGGCTCCACGATGGTGCGGGTGGGGCGGGCGCTGTTCGGCGAGCGGCCGGCCAGGCCCGTTTCGGCGGCTTGACGTTTTGCCGTTCGCGTCAAGGCGTCGGCCCTGGAGGGACAGGAGCATTAACGCGGTTTATCCGATCGAATAAAGATTTATCGGTCAAATATTTCGCCGAACAGCCTTCAGCATGCGCGGTATCCCGACATCCCCGCCATTTCATGGATCGCCCCATGTCCCATTCTTCCGACCGGCTGCCTTCCCCTTACCGCCCTGAAGACGAGGTCCTGGCCCAGCGCCTGGAGGCGCTGCAGGGCATGCTCGACTGGCCCGCTGCCGCCGCCGAGGCCGCGCCCTGGGTGGCGGCGGTGCGCCGCCATCCGCCGCCGTTCTGGGCCATGGAGAGCCTGCTCAAGGAGTACCCGATCTCCAGCGCCGAAGGCCTGGCGCTGATGCGGCTGGCCGAGGCGCTGCTGCGCGTGCCCGACACCGAGACCGCGATCGCGCTGACCGCCGACCAGCTGGGCCGGGCGGACTTCGATCGGTCGGAGGACTCGACGCTGGCGCGGCTGTCCGCCACCGCGATCGGGCTGTCCAAGAAGTTCCTGCCCGAGGCGGGCGACCCGCCCGGGCCGCTGGCCAGGCTGGGCGCGCGCACCGTGGTCGCAGCCACGCTGCGCGCGGTGCAGTTGCTGGGGCGGCAGTTCGTCCTGGGGCAGACCATCGAGGAGGGCATGAAGGCCGCGGCCATCGCGCGCAAGGCGCAGGGCAACCTGAGCTTCAGCTTCGACATGCTGGGCGAAGGCGCCCGCACCGACGAGGACGCGCGCCGCTACCTGGCGGGCTACCAGCAGGCGATCGCGGCGATTGCGGGCCGTTCGGACACCGCGCGCCATCCGAGCGAGAACGACGGCATCTCGATCAAGCTCAGCGCGCTGCATCCGCGCTACGAGGACGCCCAGCGCGCCCGCGTGCTGCAGGAGCTGGTGCCGCGCGCCTGGACCTTGTGCGAAGCGGCGGCGGCGGCCGGGCTCAACCTCACGATCGATGCCGAGGAAGTCGACCGGCTGGAGCTCTCGCTCGACGTGTTCGAGGCGCTGGCCCGCCGCGTGGCCGCGCAATGCCCGCAGTGGCGCGGCTTCGGCCTGGCGCTGCAGGCCTACCAGACCCGGGCGGTCGAGCTGATCGAACACGTGGCGGGGCTGGCGCGCCAGTACCGGCTGCAATTCATGTGCCGCCTGGTCAAGGGCGCCTACTGGGACGCCGAGATCAAGCGCGCCCAGGAACTCGGGCTGGAGGCCTACCCGGTGTTCACCCGCAAGCCGCACACCGACGTGAGCTACCTGGCCTGCGCACGCGCGCTGCTGGCGGCGGGCGACGCGATCTTTCCGCAGTTCGCCACGCACAACGCGGGCACCATCGCCGCGATCCTGCAAATGGCGCGGAGCGTGGGGGCGCCTGGTTTCGCCGCCGGGCCGCCCCAAGGCGAAACGAGCCCCCTCGGGGGGCAGCGACCCGCGCAGCGGTGGAGCGTGGGGGCGCCTGGTTTCGAATTGCAGCGCCTGCACGGCATGGGCGAGGGCATCTACCGCGAGGTGCTGAAGGACCCCCGGGTGCGCTGCCGCGTCTACGCGCCCGTGGGCGCCCACCGCGACCTGCTGGCCTACCTGGTGCGCCGCCTGCTGGAAAACGGCGCCAACTCGTCCTTCGTGCACCAGTTGGCCGACGAGTCGATCGGCATGGAGGAACTGCTGGTGTCGCCGCTGGCGCAGGCGCGCGGGCCGGCGGCTGCCCCGGGCGAGCCGGCGCTGCCGCTGCCGGCCTGGCTGTACGGCGCCGGGCGGCCGAACAGCCAGGGCCTGGACCTGGCGGTGTCCGCGCACCGGCAGCGGCTGCTGGATGCGCTGGACGCCGCGGTGGTGGCGCCGCTGCCCGAAGCCCGCGTGGACGCGGTGCCCGCCGCCTGCCGGGCCGCCGTCGAGGCATTCGCGGCCTGGAACCGCACGGGCGTGGCGGAGCGGGCCGCGATCCTGCGCCGGGCGGCCGGCGCCATGCAGGCGCGGCTGCCGGCGCTGAGCGCGCTGCTGGTGAAGGAAGCGCGCAAGACCTGGGGCGACGCGGTGTCCGAGGTGCGCGAGGCGATCGACTTCCTGCGCTACTACGCGGGCGAAGCCGAGCGCCTCCAGGCGCCGCGCACCCTGCCCGGCCCGACCGGCGAGAGCAACACGCTGCGGCTCGAAGGGCGCGGCGCCTGGGTCTGCATCAGCCCCTGGAACTTTCCATTGGCGATCTTCGCCGGCCAGGTGGCGGCGGCGCTGGCCACGGGCAACACGGTGCTGGCCAAGCCCGCCGAGCAGACGCCGGCGGTCGCGCGCGAAGCCGTGCGGATCCTGCACGCCGCCGGCGTGCCCGAAGCGGCGCTGCAACTGCTGCACGGGCCGGGCGAGACGGTGGGGGCCGCCCTGGTGGCGCAGCCCGCCATCGCCGGCGTGGTGTTCACCGGCTCGACCCAGGTCGCCAAGACCATCCAGCGCGCGCTCTCGGCGAAGGACGGGCCGATCGTGCCGCTGATCGCCGAGACCGGCGGCATCAACGCCATGCTGGTCGACAGCACGGCCCTGCCCGAGCAGGTGGCCGACGCCGTCGTGCAGAGCGCGTTCCGCAGCGCGGGCCAGCGCTGTTCCGCGCTGCGCCTGCTGTGCGTGCACGAGGCGATCGCCGACGGCGTCATCGCGATGGTCCGGGGCGCGGCGCGCGAACTGGCGGTGGGCGACCCGGCCGACCTCGCGACCGATCTCGGCCCGGTGATCGACGCCGACGCCTTCGAAGGCATCGGCGCCCACCTGGCGCGCCTGCACGCGCAGGCCCGGGCGCTGCTGCCGCCGTTCCAGCCTTCGGGCGCGCTGCCGAACCTGGTCGCGCCGCAGATGTTCGAGGCGCCCGCCATCGCCGACGTGCGGCACGAGATCTTCGGCCCGGTGCTGCAGGTGGTGCGCTGGGGCGGCGATCCCCTGGACGTGATCGCCCAGGTCAACGCATTGGGCTATGGCCTCACGCTGGGCATCCAGACCCGCATCGACCGCCGCGCCCAGGCCCTGGCCGCCGCGGCCCGGGTCGGCAACGTCTACGTGAACCGCAACATGATCGGCGCGGTGGTCGGCGTGCAGCCGTTCGGCGGCGAGGGCCTCAGCGGCACCGGCCCCAAGGCCGGCGGACCGAACTACCTCGCACGCTTCTGCGCCGAGCGGACGCTGACGATCAACACCACCGCAGCGGGCGGCAACGTGGCGTTGTTCATGTGACTCCCCCCTGCGCGGCTTCGCCGCTTCCCCCCTCTCTGGCGCGCCGCTGCGCGGCGCTTGGAGGGGGGACGACAGCTTGGGCCGGCGGAGCCGGACCCTCGCTGTCCCTAGGTGGGGGCAGCCTGGCGACCACCGAAGATGATCCGTCGGCGGTGCGATACTGGCTCTTCCTCATTTCCTTGCGGATCTTCCATGACCGACGCCGCCAGTCCGGGTTCCGATGCGCAGCGCATTCAGCACTGGCTCGACGAGCACCGCATCACCGAAGTGGAGTGCATCATTCCCGACATGGCGGGCCAGGCGCGCGGCAAGATCGTTCCGCGCCACAAGTACGACCCGGCGGTGGGGTTGCGGCTGCCGGAGGCGGTGCTGGCCATGACGGTGACCGGCGGCTACCCCGAGAAGGACTACACCTCGGTGGCCGATCCGGACATGCTGCTGCGGCCCGATCCGGCCACGCTCAGGCCGGTGCCCTGGGCCAAGGAGCCGACCGCGCAGATCATCCACGACTGCTTCAAGTTCGACGGCACGCCGGCCGGGCTGTCGCCGCGCAACGTGCTGCGCCGCGTGCTCCGGCTCTATGCCGACGAGGGCTGGCGGCCGGTGGTCGCGCCCGAGATGGAGTTCTACCTGGTGCAGGTCGAGCCCGACGAGGACATCCCGCTCAAGGCACCGGTGGGGCGCACCCGGCGCACCGAGGCCGGCATGCAGAGCTTCTCGATGGACGCGATCAACGAGTACGACGACATCTTCGACGTGATGTACGACTGGTGCGAGGCCGAGGGCATCCAGCTCGACACCCTGATCCACGAGATGGGCACGGCGCAGATGGAGATCAACCTCGACCACGGCGACCCGCTGCCGCTGGCCGACCAGGTGTTCCTGTTCAAGCGCACCATCCGCGAGGTGGCGATCCGCCACCAGATGTACGCCACCTTCATGGCCAAGCCCATGCAGGGCCAGCCCGGCAGCGCCATGCACGTGCACCAGAGCGTGGTGGGGCTGAAGGACGGGCGCAACGTCTTCAGCCGGCCCGACGGCGCGCCGTCCGAGGCCTTCTTCCACTACATCGGCGGCCTGCAGACCTACCTGCCCGCCGCCACCGCGTTCTTCGCGCCCTACGTGAACTCGTACCGCCGGCTCTCGCGCTTCACCTCGGCGCCGATCAACCTGAGCTGGGGCTACGACAACCGCACCTGCGGCCTGCGCGTGCCCCACTCGGACCCCGAAGCGCGGCGCGTGGAGAACCGCCTGGCCGGCGTGGACGTGAACCCCTACCTGGCGATCGCGGCCAGCCTGGCCTGCGGCTACCTGGGCATGAAGCAGGCGATCCGGCCGAGCGAGCCGCTCCAGGGCAGCGCCTACGAGCAGCCCCACCAGTTGCCGCGCCACCTGGACGACGCGGTGGAACTGCTCATGGCCTGCCGCCCGCTGGTCGAGCTCTTCGGCGAGCACTTCATCCAGACCTACAGCGCCATCAAGGACACCGAGTACCAGGAGTTCTTCGACGTGATCAGCCCCTGGGAGCGGCGCTTCCTGCTGCTGAACGTATAGATGAAGCCGTCACGCTCCGCCGCTTCGCGGGTCGCCTTGGGCGCGCCCGCGGCATCTAGGAAAGAACCACCATCCCGGCCGTCGGGTTCTGCAGCAAGGCGTCCAGCGCCTCGATCGGCAGCGGCTTGGCGAACAGGTGGCCCTGGAACTGGTCGCAGCCCTGGTAGGCGAGGAAGTCGCGCTGCTCCTGGGTCTCCACCCCTTCGGCCACCACCTGCAGGCTCAGGCTCTGCGCCAGCGCGATGATGGCGCGCGAGATGGCGGCGTCGTTCGGGTCGGTCAGGACGTCGGCCACGAAGCCCTTGTCGATCTTGAGCTGGTCCAGCGGCAGGCGCTTGAGCACCGAGAGCGACGAGTAGCCGACGCCGAAATCGTCCAGCGAGAGGGTGACGCCCAGGGTCTTGAGCATGCCCATCTTCTCGATCGTGATCTCCATGCGGTCGGCCAGCAGGCTTTCGGTGAGCTCGAGCTTGAGCCGGTGCGGCCGGATGCGGGTGCGCTGGATCGCGGCCATGACCATGTCGACGAAGTCCGGGTGCCGGAACTGGCGCACGCTGACGTTGACCGCGATGCTCAGGCTGTCGGTCTGGGGCTGGCCGGCCCAGGCGGCCAGTTGCTCGCAGGCGCTTTCGAGCACCCATTGCCCCAGCGGCAGGATCAGCCCGGTGTCCTCGGCCACCGGAATGAACTCGGCCGGCTTGATCAGGCCGCGCTGGGGATGCCGCCAGCGCACCAGCGCCTCCACGCCCTTGATCACGCCCATTCGGTCGACCTGGGGCTGGTAGTGCACCACGAACTGCTTCTCGTGCAGCGCCATGCGCAGGTCGGAGCCCACGCTGGCGTTGGCGCTGACCGAGGCCTGCATGCCGGGGTCGAAGAAGCACAGCGTGTTGCGGCCCAGCGACTTGGCCTGGTACATCGCGAGGTCGGCCTGCTTGAGCAGCTCGCCCACGTCGCTTTGCTGGCCGTTGAACGAGGTCACGCCGATGCTGGGCGTGGCGAAGTGCTGGTGGCCGTTGAGCTGGAACGGCTCGCGCAGCGTGTTGAGCACCTTCTCGGCCAGCGCGCGCGCCTTGTAGGCGGCGGCGTCCGGGTCGGCGCTCAGGTCGTCGACCATGACCACGAACTCGTCGCCGCCCAGGCGCGCCACCATGTCGGTCTTGCGCACGCTCTTGGTCAGGCGCTGCGCGACCTTCTGCAGCAGCTGGTCCCCCATGTGGTGGCCCAGCGTGTCATTGAGGACCTTGAAGTTGTCCAGGTCGATGAACATCAGGGCGCCGTGCTGGCCGGTGCGGGCGCTGGCGGTCAGCACCTGCTGCAGCCGGTCGAGCAGGAGCTGGCGGTTGGGCAGGTCGGTGAGGGCGTCGTAGAAAGCCAAGTGGCGGATCATGTCCTCGGCGGTCTTGCGCTGGGTGATGTCGCGCCCCACCGCCACCCAGTGCGTCACGTCCTCGGCCGTGGCCTGCACCGACACCACCTCGAGCTCCACCCAGAACATGGCGCCGTTCTTGCGCCGGATCATCAGCTCGGTGCGGGCCTGGCGGACCTCCCGCAGGCTCCGGGCCATGTCGCGCAGCTTGGTGAAGGTGGGGTCGAGATCGAGCAGCATCTGGGGCTCCTGCCCCAGCACCTCGGCCCTCGAATAGCCGGTCTGCTTCTCGAACGCGTCGTTGACGAACACGATGCCCGGCGTCTGGTGTTCGCCGCTGCCGGCCTCCGCGATCACCACGATGTCGTTGAGGCGGGCGACGCTGGTTTCCAGCAGCATGAGCTGCTCCTGCGAGCGGCGCCGCTCGGTCACGTCGCGGAAGTACACGGCCAGGCCTTCCGCAAACGGATAGGCGCGCACCTCCAGCCACTTGCCCAGCGTGGGGAAATAGTCCTCCAGCTCGACCCGGCGGTTGGAGCGCAGCGACTTGGTGAGCTGCTCCTTCAGGCGCTGCGTCAGGCCCGGGCTGAACCCTTGCCAGACCTCCTGGCCGAGCAGGTCGGCCGTGGTCTTTTGCAGCAGGCGTTCGCTCTCCTGGTTCAGGTACGTGAAGCAGCACTGGCGGTCCAGCGTCACGAAGGCCTCGGTGATGCTGGCCAGCGTGGTGGTCAGGCGCATGGCCAGGCGCAGGGTGTCCTGCTGTGCCTGCTTGTGGGCCGAGATGTCCTGGATCGCGCCCTGGATGCGCACGATCTCGCCGTGGGTTCCACGAACGGCGGTGCCCACGGTGCGCACCCACTTCGGGTTCGCGCCCTCGACCAGGATCTGGATCTCCTCGTCGAACGGCTCGCCGTTCTGCGCGCACCGCTCCAGCCGCTGGCGGATGCCGCTGCGCCATTCGGGCGCGTAGCGCCGCACCATGGATTCCAGGTCCCTGACCCGTTCGCGTTCGCCCAGGCCGAGGATGGTGGCGAACTCGTCGGAGTGCACCACTTCGCGCGTGGACAGTTGCAGCGACCAGCTACCGGCGCTGGCGGTGTGTTCGGTCAGGTTCAGCCGGCTCTCGCTCTCGCGCAGCATGTTGGCGTTGTACTGCTCGATCTGGTCGCAGCGGCGCGCCAGCGCGATCACGTCGGCCGCGTGGCTGGCCAGGGTGCGCAGCGCCGGCGAGGCGGTGGCGCCGGCAGGGGCCTCGAGCAGCAGCAGCCCGGCCTGCAGCGGCGCGGTGGCGTTTGCCACCGGAAGCGGCAGCCAGACGGCGTGGTTGCCGTTGGCGGCGATCTGGCCATCCTGCGTGGGCGCGGCCAGCAGGGGCGCGCACGCGTCCAGAACGGCGGCCACGGCGTCGGCGGCCAGGCCGTATCCCCCCAGCACCTCGGCCGGCGTGCGCGCGGTGTCCAGCAGCAAGGCTGCGCGGGCGCCGGCCATCTGGGCGGCCAATGCCGCGAGGCGGTCGAATTCGGCCCGCTGGCTGGCCGGGCCGATGTCAGTTCCAGGGCGCATGGTGGAGAGGGAAGAGGCTCGCGCTTCGTCGAGGGTCGATGGTGTCTGGAAAGGGCTTGCAGTCGACGAGCATACCGAGGCGGTGCCGGCCGGCGCCGCCTCCATGGCGCCGCCGGTTGTGACGTTCTGCACGCGATCCGGGGTTGAGAAGGATTTTGTAACAGGATCATCAAATGCCACGGGCATGCTCTACCATAATCCCCCCCGTGCCTGCCGTCTGGCTGCACATGGGTCTCGCAGTGGTTGCTGTGACCGGATCACAACATGAGGGAGTTGATTGTGAGCACACTCGCCGAACTCAGGCAATACAGCGATGTCCCCAGTCTGAAGTCCGCGCTGCTCAAGCTGTGCAGCGAATTCGGCCGCATTGCGCGACTGGACATTCTCACCGCCATGCACGAAGGCACCAAGCAGGCCATCTGCTTTCTGCGCATGGAGCGGCCCGAGCAGGAGCAGGTGCTCATGAAAAGCCTGGGCGTGGGCCGCTTCGGCGGCGAGGTGGTGTTCGTGCTGAACCTCAACGTACCCGCCACCGCCGAAGAAGGCCCGTCTTCGCAATGGGCCGACTCTGATATTGGTTGACTCCCCCCTGCGCCGCTTCGCGGCTTCCCCCCTCTCTGGCGCGCCGCTACGCGGCGCTTGGAGGGGGGACGACATCTCGGGCCGGCAAAGCCGTCCCTCGCTGTCTCTGGGTTTAGGACGGCTCGCTTCGCTCGCCCTCTTCCATCACCTCCGCTGTCAGTTCAGATCAAATCGCCGAAGCCTGTCGTGCGTACTCCCGCGCCGGGCAGTTGCGGCGCGGTCTGGTTGATGTTGATCCAGAACTCGCAGACGTGTTTCATCGCGCTGAGGAACTGCGAGAACTCGGTGGGCTTGGCGATGTAGGCGTTGGTGCCCGCTTCGTAGGCGCGCAGCAGGTCGCTGGGTTCGGTGGACGAGGTCAGCACCACCACGGGGATGTGGTGCAGGGTTTCCGAGCCCTTGATTTCCTTGAGCACGCCGATGCCGTCGAGCAGCGGCATCTTCAGGTCCAGCAGGATCAGCATCGGGTTGCTGCCGGAGCGGTTCACGAAGCCATTGCGCCGGTGCAGATAGTCCAGCGCCTGCATGCCGTCCGACACGTGCGTCACGCGGCCGTCGAGTCCGTGGCGGGCCAGCGCCAGCTTGGTCAGTTCGGCATCGTCGGGGTTGTCTTCGACGAGCAGGATGGCATGGGCATTCTTGGTCATGATTCCAGGGCAGCGGGCATGGAGTCGATCGGGGCGGCTTCGAGCCCGTAGGGGCTCTCGAACGGGAGCGAGAAGTAGAAGGTGCTGCCCTCGCCGAGCTTGCTTTCGGCCCAGATGCTGCCCCCATGCCGCTCGATGATGCGGCGCGTGAGCGCAAGGCCGATGCCAGTACCCTCGAATTCCGCAGCTCTGTGCAACCGCTGAAAAACGCCGAACAGCTTCTGGGCGTATTTTGTGTCAAAACCCACGCCATTGTCACGGACGAAGAAAGTGTAGCCTTCGACCGGATCCACGCTCCAACCCACCTCGATGCGGGCGCGCTCGCGCGGGCGCGTGTACTTGTAGGCGTTGCCCAGCAGGTTGGCCCACACCTCGCGCAGCAGCAGCGCGTCGCCCTGCACCACCGGCAGGTCGGGCGCGATCACCCAGTCCACCACCCGGCCCTCGGTGTCGTGGCCGAGGTGGCTGACCACGGTGTCCACCAGCAGGGTCAGGTCCACCGGCGTGAGGTTCACCGCCGCGCGCCCCAGGCGCGAGAACGCCAGCAGGCCGTCGATGAGCTGGCTCATGTGCCGGGCCGAGTTGCCGATGGTGCTCAGATAGCGCGCGCTCACTTCATCGCACCGGTCGGCCAGGTGCTCCTCGAGCAGGCTCACGAAGCTGGAAATGTGGCGCAGCGGCGAGCGCAGGTCGTGCGAGACCGAGTAGGAGAACGACTCCAGGTCCTTGTTGGCCGCCAGCAACTGCTCCGTGCGCTCGACGACCCGGTTCTCCAGCTCGTCGTTGATGTTGCGCATCAGGTCGTCGATCCGCTTGGCCTCGGTCATGTCGCGGTTGATCTTGGCGTAGCCGCGCAGCTCGCCGCTGTTGTCGCGCAGGGCGATGAGCACCGAGTGCGACCAGAACCGCGTGCCGTCCTTGCGCGTGTTCCAGTCGTGCTGCTCGTGCTGCCCGCGCGAGGCGGCCAGGCGCAGCATCTGGTTGGCGCGGGCCTTGCCCTGCTCCGGGACGAGGGGATCGAGCAGGAAGCCGTAGTGGCGGCCCTCCATCTGGCTCGCCGGATGGCCACTCATGCGCTGGGCGCTGTCGGTCCAGTCGGTGATGATGCCGTCCGCGTCGAGGAAGAAGATGCAGTAGTCGCGCAGGTTGTCCACCATCAGGCGGAACCGCTGTTCGCTCTCCAGCAGCGCGTTCGAGCGGTCCCGGACGCGCTGCTCGAGCTCCTCGTTGAGGTGCATCACGCGTTCCTCGACGCGCTTGCGCTCGGTGATGTCGATGGTCTGGACGAACAGGCCCTTGATGCGGCCTTCGCGCACATCGGGCAGGTAGGTCACGCTCAGGAAGACGTCCTGTCCGTCCGTCTTGCGCCGCGAGGTCTCGAAGTGCTGGGGCAGGCCGGACAGGGCCGCCTCCATGCGGGGCTGGGCGTCGGCCCAGACCTCGGGGCTCAGCACCTCGCTGGCGTGCCGCCCCACGAGCCAGCACGGGTCCTGGCCGAAGACGCGCAGGTGCTCGGCGTTGGCGAACCGGTACACCAGCCCGGCATCGACGTAGGCGACCAGGCCGGGAATGTGGTCGGTGATGGCGCGCAGGAAACGCTGGTTGTCGCGCAGCGCCATTTCGGCCGCCTTGCGTTCGGTGATGTCGATCACCGTGGTGTTGCTGCGCACGAAGCGGCCTTGCCGGTCGAACACCGCGGTGCTGCTGACCAGCGCCGGGAAGGTGCTGCCGTCGCGCCGGCGCACGCGGGTCTCGATCGATTCGAGCTTGCCGTCGCGGATGAGGCGCTGCAGCAGGTCCTCGCCGTCAGGCGGCTCGTTCGGCACGATGACGTCGCGGAAGCTGAGCCGGCCGATCACGTCTTCGCGTTCGTAGCCCAGCCAGTCCAGCTCGGTGCGGTTCATCTGCACGAAGATGCCGCTGGCGTCCACCGAGTGGTAGCCGCAGGGCGCCTTGTTGTAGAGGGTCTGCGCGTCGCGCAGCGCCAGCGCGATGCGCTCCTTGGCCTCGCCCAGCTCCTCGGTGCGCTCGCGCACCCGCTGCTCGAGCTCGGCGTTGAAGCGCTGGATCTCCTCCTGCTGCTGGTGCAGCGCGGTGATGTCGCGCGACACCGCCAGCAGCATGACCGGCCTGCCTTGGGCATCGCAGATGGGCGTGACCACCGTGTCCCACCACTTGGGCGCGCCGTCGGGCGCCGTGCTGCGGGCCACGAAGCGCGTGCTGCGGCCCTCGCGCGCGCCGTCGATGGCTTCGCGGGCGAGCCGCGCGCCGTCCTCGGGCCAGCCGGCGGTCCAGTCGGCCCGCTCGGCCTCGCCGGCGGTCTCGCCCGGCCCGGCCATCGGCAGCTTGCGGCCTTGCAGGTCGAGCACCTTGGTGCGGTCGGGGTTGCTGGCGATGATTTGCCGGTTGAGCTGGTCCTTGATGCGCGCCTCGGCCTCGAGCGCGCGCATCGGCGTGATGTCCTGCACGAAGCCCAGCTGGCTGGTGATGGCGCCCTGCGCGTCGCGCAGGGGCGCGTTGCGCACCAGCACGTGGCTCACGTCATTGCCGGGGCGCACCAGGCGGAATTCGACGCTCTGGCTTTCGCCGCTCGAGAGGGCCTGCACCCAGTGCTGCTGCACGCGCTCCAGGTCGTCGGGGTGCACGCGGTGGAGCCAGCCGAAGTTGGGGAAATCCTGCCGCTCCAGCGCGAAGAGCCGTTGCAGCTGCTCGTCCACGTGGGTGAGCACGCCGGTATGGTCGGTGCGGAAGACGCCGATCGGGAACACGCTGGCCAGGGCCCCGAACAAGGCCTCGTACTCCAGCCGCGATGTGTGCGGGCTGGCCGCGGCGCCATCCGCGCCCAGCGCGGCATCCAGTGGCAACGGCAGGCTCGGGCCGCCTACCTCGGTGGTCTGGTGCACGCGCGAGGCTGTTGCAGCCGCCTGCCGGCCCAGCGCCTGCGCATAGCAGCAGCGCAGGTGTTCGTTCTCCGCCTTCAGGGCCTCGAGCTCGGCCAGCAGCGCGCGCTCCCGCTCCAGGACCGATCGCTCGGGCCTGCGCGTTTCGAGGCGGCGGTTTTGCGAGGGAAGCAGGGCGCTCATCGAGCACAACTGTACCCCAGGGGTCCCATCGCGGGATGTGATATTTGACCGTCAGAAGCGAGGCAATTCGGGGTGCGCGACGGCGCCGCGCCGCACCAGCATGCGGCCGTACTCGGCGCAGCGCTGCAGGGTGGGAATGACCTTGCCGGGATTGAGTAGCCCTTTGGTATCAAAAGCCCGCTTCACGCCGAACATCTGCGCGTTTTCCTCGGGCGAGAACTGCACGCACATGCTGTTGAGCTTTTCCACGCCGACGCCGTGCTCGCCGGTCACGGTGCCGCCCATGGCCACGCTGGTCTCCAGGATGTCGGCGCCGAAGCGTTCGCAGCGCTGCAACTGGTCGGGGTCGTTGGCGTCGAACAGGATCAGCGGATGCAGGTTGCCGTCGCCGGCGTGGAACACGTTGGCACAGCGCAGTTGGTAGGTCCGCTCCATCTCGGCGATCGCGAGCAGGATGTCGGCCAGGCGCTTGCGCGGGATGGTCGAGTCCATGCACATGTAGTCCGGGCTGATGCGGCCGCTGGCGGGGAAGGCGTTCTTGCGCCCACTCCAGAAACGCAGCCGCTCGGCCTCGTCGCGGCTGACGGCGATCGCGGTCGCGCCGCAGCGGCGCAGCACGTCGCTCATGCGGCCGATCTCCTCTTCCACCTCCTCGGGCGTGCCATCGCTCTCGCACAGCAGGATGGCCGCGGCGTCGAGGTCGTAACCGGCGTGCACGAAGTCCTCCACCGCGGCAGTCATGGGCTTGTCCATCATTTCCAGCCCGGCCGGGATGATGCCGGCGGCGATGACCGCGGCCACCGCGTCGCCGGCCTGGCGCACGTCGTCGAAGCTGGCCATGATGCAGCGCGCCAGTTGCGGCCTGGGCACCAGCTTGACCGTGACCTCGACCACCACCGCCAGCATGCCTTCGCTGCCGATCACCAGCGGCAGCAGGTCCAGGCCCGGGGCATCCAGCGCGCCGCCGCCGAAGGTGACCGGCTCGCCCTCGGCCGTGAAGCCGCGCACCGCGAGCACGTTGTGCAGCGTGAGGCCGTACTTGAGGCAGTGCACGCCGCCGGAGTTCTCGGCCACGTTGCCGCCGATGGTGCAGGCGATCTGGCTGCTCGGGTCGGGCGCGTAGTACAGGCCGCGCGGCGCCGCGGCCTCCGAGATCGCGAGGTTGCGCACGCCGGCCTGCACCCGCGCGGTGCGCGCGCGCGGATCGATCGACAGGATGCGGTTGAACTTCGCGAGCGAAAGCGTCACGCCCAGCGCGTGCGGCATCGCACCGCCCGACAGGCCCGTGCCCGCGCCGCGCGCCACCACCGGCACGTCGAGCCGGTGGCAGGCCCGGAGCACGGCGGCCACCTGGTCTTCCGTCTCGGGCAGCGCCACCGCGAGCGGCCGCTCGCGGTAGGCGGTGAGGCCATCGCACTCGTAGGGCGTGGTGTCCTCTGCCTGCCAGAGCAGCGCGTGCGCGGGCAGCACCGCCTGCAGCGCGCGCACCACCTCGGCCTGGCGCTCGGCGCGCGGCGCCGCGCGGGTCTCGGGGGCGATGTCGGGGGCGTTCATGGCGGGGCGTCCTTGGGGCGGGTCGGCGTGGGAGCGGTTCAGTGTAGGCCAATGGTCCCGGCGAGGGTGTGAAGAAACTTGCAGCGGTTCGTGAAGCGGGCGCATGTTCGCATGGGGTCCACCAGGCTCTTGAAATCGCGCCGGCCAGCCATCAGTTTCTGACCATCCCGAAGCGCTCGGCGCCGCCGACGCCCATCCACTCAACAGGAGTTTTCACCATGAACAGCCTCATCGCCCGCCGCGGTTTCTTCGACGATTTCTTCAAGGACGTTGCCCCGGGGTTCTACGTCAAGCCCTTGCACGGCGATCCCCTGCCCTCGCAGATCCGGATCGACGTGAAGGAAACGCCCGAGGCCTACGCCGTGGATGCCGAGGTGCCCGGCGTGGCGCGCGAGGACATCCACGTCACCATCGACGGCGACGTCGTGACGCTGCGCGCCGAGGTCAAGCAGGAAGACCGCCAGACCGACGGCGAGAAGGTGCTGCGCAGCGAGCGCTTCCATGGCGCGGTCTCGCGCAGCTTCCAACTGCCGCAGGACATCGACGACACCGCCGCGCGCGCCCGCTACGAGAACGGCGTGCTGCGCCTGACGCTGCCGAAGAAAGCCGCCTCGGCCGGCCAGCGCCTGCATATCGAGTGACACCCCCCTGCGCCGCTGACGCGGCTCGGTGCGGCCGCCAGAGGCGGCTGCTCTTCGGGCACGTCCAAGCCTGCGCAGGCAGGCTTGGAGCCCGCGGCCCTCAGCCCCCTCCGTGGCGCGCCTCCGGCGCTTCGAGGGGGGACGGCACCAGTGGCCCGGCGAAGCCGGCTCCACGGCGCCCCTGACAATGACTTCCTCTTTCTCCGTCTGCAAAGCTGGCGTTAGCAAAGTGTCCGCTTGAGCCACTCGGCGAACGCGGCGCACTCCCAGCGGTCCATCGTGCCGGTGCGCCAGCACAGGTGGTGCGCATGCGGGCTGGGCACGCGGCGCTCGTACAGCGGCACCAGCGTGCCCTGCTCCAGCCAGGGCGCGGCGAGCTTGAGACGCGCCAGCGCCACGCCCATGCCGGCGGCCGCGGCGTCGCACATCAGGCCGACGTCGTTGAACTGCGAGCCTTCGGCGGGTTCCGGCCAGTCCAGATCGTGCGCAGCGAACCAGGTCCGCCACGGCTCCAGCGGGCTGCGCAGCAGCGGCACGCCCTCCAGGTCCTGCGGCAGGTCGAACGGCCCGTGCTCGCGCGCGAACGCGGGCGAGGCCAGCGGCGTGACCTCGTCCTTCATCAGGCAGATGTGCTCGACGTCCGCGTAGCGGCCAGTGCCGTAGCGCACCATCAGGTCGGCGTCTTCCGCCACCACGTCCAGCAGCGGGATGCTGACCTGCAGCGTGAGGTCGATCTCGGGGTAGCTTTCGCTGAAGTGCTTGAGCCGCGGCAGCAGGATGGAGCGCGCGAACGTCGGCGTGACGGCCAGGCGCAGCTTGCGCCGCCCCGGCGGCGAGGCCTGGCTGGGAAAACGCTGCAGCGCGGCCAGGCCTTCCCGCACGTGGGCCAGGTACTCGCTGCCCTCGGTGGTCAACGAGAAATCCGCGCGCCCGAACAGCTTGGCGCCCAGGATCTGCTCGAGCTGGCGCACGCGGTGGCTCACGGCGCTGGGCGTGACGTTGAGCTCCTCGCCGGTCAGCGTCACGCTGCGCAGCCGGGCCAGGGCCTCGAAGGTCAGCAGGCACTGGATCGGCGGGATGCGGATCATGGGCTCCGTTGCCTTTTCATTTGAACACGACGGTCTTGTGCCCGTTGAGCAGCACGCGGTGCTCGCTGTGCCACTTCACGGCCCGCGCCAGCACCTGGCTTTCGGTGTCGCGGCCCAGGGCGGTGAGGTCTTCCACCGTGTCGGTGTGGTCCACGCGCGCCACGTCCTGTTCGATGATGGGGCCTTCGTCGAGGTCGGCCGTCACGTAGTGGGCGGTGGCGCCGATCAGCTTCACGCCGCGGTCGTGCGCCTGGTAGTAGGGCTTGGCGCCCTTGAAGCTGGGCAGGAAGCTGTGGTGGATGTTGATGGCCCGGCCCGAGAGCGCCTGGCACAGCCCGTTGCTGAGGATCTGCATGTAGCGCGCCAGCACCACCAGCTCGGCGTCCTCGCCGCGGATGATCTCGAGCTGCCGCGCCTCGGCCTGCGCCTTGGTCGCCGCCGTCACCGGGATGTGGTGGAAGGGCACGTTGTAGCTGGCCGCGAGCTGGTAGAAGTCGCGGTGGTTGCTCACGATGGCGCGGATGTCCAGCGGCAGCAGCCCGCTTTTCCAGCGGAACATCAGGTCGTTGAGGCAGTGGCCTTCCTTGCTCACGAAGATCACGGTGCGCATCGGCTCGGCCAGCGGGTGCAGGCTCCAGCGCATGCCGAAGGGCTCGGCGAACAGCTTCAGGCGCAGGCGCAGGTCGTCCTGGGTGAGCTGGGTGCAGGCGAACTGCACCCGCATGAAGAACAGGCCCGTGTCATGGTCGTTGTACTGCGCGGCCTCCTCGATGTTGCCGCCGTGCTCGAACAGGAAGCCCGAGACCGCGTGCACGATGCCGGGGCGGTCCTGGCAGGAGAGGGTGAGGACGTAGGTGTTTTGCATGACCCGCGGATTGTCGCAGTTGCCACGGCGTGGGCTTCGGGGGCATGAGCGCCGCACGGCCGCCCGAAGGCGCTCGTACCGCAGCCCGCCAGGGCGAAGGTACGCCAGTGAGCGTGGGCGGCGCTCTCTTCCATGGCGCCGGCCGGGCTCAACGCGGTGCCGGCAACTGCCGGCGCAGTTCGGCACAGTGGTCGCGCGGCGGCAGCGCGGGGGTGGGCCAGGTGGTGTCGGCGCTGGCCGACGCGGGGGTGTTCCCACCCGCCTGCGCCATCACGATCCGATACCGCAGGCCCGCGGGCAGGTGGCGCGGCACGCCGAGGTCGCGGCGCACGTGGCCGTTGCCGGCCACCAGCACCACGGTCCTGCCCGCCCCGGCCTGCGCGGCCGAGGCCGCCAGCGCCTGGGCCATGGCCCGGTCGCGGGCGATCTGGATGCGCGCCATGGGGCCGATCTGCGCCTCGGGCAGCAGGCCGCAATGGCCGTCCCGGATGGCGGCGCGCTGGCGCTGCAGCGCGCCGGGATCGACGAGGGTGTCCAGCGTGGCATCGCCCATGGCTTCGCGCATGCGCGCGCGCGGCAGGTTTCCGCCCCGCACGGGCGCGCCGGCGCGCACCGCGGCCATCACCACCGGCCCGTAGGCGGCCCAGGGCCAGCCGCCGCCCTCGCCGGTCCAGCCGAGCGCCTCGCGCACCTGCGCCTCGCTGGCGCCGGGGGCCAGGCCCGTGGTGTCGCGTCCCTGCTCGGCCATCTCGATCACCAGCGCGCCGAGCTGGCCGCGCGCGGCCAGGGCCTGCACCACGTCGCGCTGCAAGGCCTGGTGTTCGGCCGCGTCGTGCTGCTCACCCAGCAGCAGCGCCTGGGTGGGCAGCAGGCGATCGAGCAGGCGCGGCACCGGGGCGGCAGGTGGTGGCTGCGCGCAGCCGGACAACAGCAGCAGCGACAGCGAGAGCAGGCCGGCAGCGGCCAGGGCAAAGGGGCGGCCAAGTGTCATGCGTGGATACTACGGGTTCGTTGCGGGCCTTGCCGCCCTGTCCCGACCCGCGGCGCGCGGTGCGCGCGCCCCATGCCATCGAGCCCTTCCGAGTGCCCCGCCCGACCGACTGGCGGCCCGCGTCCTGGCCGCGCGTGCTGCTGACCCTGCTGCTGGCCTACGCCGCCGCGCGCCTGTGCGACCGGCTGCACACGCCCATCCCCTGGATGCTCGGCCCGCTGCTGGCGACCTCGCTGGTCTCCGTGCTCGGCGCGCCCACCGAGAGCTGGAACCCGCTGCGCAACGCCGGCCAGTGGCTGATCGGCACTTCGCTCGGGCTGTACTTCACGCCCGAAGTCGGTCGGCTGGTCGTCAGCCTCTGGTGGGCGATCGCGCTCGGCATCGTCTGGGCGCTGGTGCTGGGCCTGGGCGCTTCGGCGGTCCTGGCCCGCCTGCACCCCGGGCGCCGAACCGGGCCGGCTTCCGAGCAGATGCGCCGCACCGCGTATTTCGCCGGCGCCATCGGTGGCGCTTCCGAGATGACGCTGATGGCCGAGCGCCACGGCGCGCGCACCGACCTCGTCGCCGCCGCCCACTCCCTGCGCATTCTGATGGTCACGCTGACGATCCCGTTCGCGATGCAGCTCTGGGGCATGAGCGGCCTCGACGCGCCGCCCCCCGCGGCGCTTCGGGACGTGCAGCCCGCCGGCCTGGCGGGGCTGGCCGCGCTCACGCTGGCGGGGGCCTTGCTCATGCGGCGCACGGGCCGGGTCAACCCCTGGTTCATGGGGCCGCTGGCGGTCACCATGGCCCTCACGCTCTCGGGGGTGGTGCTGTCGGCGATTCCGCTCGCGCTGTCCCATGCCGCGCAACTGGCCATCGGCGTCAGCCTGGGGGTGCGTTTCACGCCCGCCTTCGTGCACACGGCCCCCCGCTGGCTGGTGTCGGTGGCGCTGAGCACCCTGCTGCTGATGGGGGTGTGCGCGGGCTTCGCCTGGATCCTGGCCGCCGCGACCGGCCTGCACCCCGCCACCCTGGTGCTCGGCACGGCCCCCGGCGGCATTGCCGAAATGGCCATTACCGCCAAGGTGCTGCAACTCGGCGTACCGGTGGTGACCGCGTTCCAGGTCTGCCGGCTGGTGGCGGTGCTGACCCTGGCCGAGCCGGTGTACCGCTGGAGCCTTGGCCGGGCACCACGAGGTTCAGCGGAAACGGAATAGAGAGTCGCGAGCGGACACCAACCCAGAGACAGCGAGGGTCCGGCTTAGCCGGACCGAGATGTCGTCCCCCCTCCAAGCGCCGCGCAGCGGCGCGCCAGGGAGGGGGGAAGCGGCGAAGCCGCGCAGGGGGGAGTCAATGCATCACCACCGGCATCTGCGCCAGCGTGGCGTAGCCTTCCAGCGTGTCTTCCACTTCCTCCTGCGACGGGGTGCTTTGCTGCCAGGCGACGATCTGTTGCTGGAACATCTCGGCCCAGGAGCCGTCCAGGTAGACCTCCTTGCCCGACCGCTTGTCCACGATCTCGAAGCCATGGCGGGGAATCTGCGGACCGCCGCCGCCGGCCGCCGCATCGCCGCCTTCGGTGGGTGCGTTGGCGAGGATGTGGACCACGGCGAAGGTTTCCGACTCGTAGAGCATGTTCATGGCGGAAATGTCCTCGAAAAAAAGCAAGCGGTGTTCCAATTGCCCTTATATCGGCAAAAACGTGGGGGCATGAAAGCCTTCTGACCTCCTCTACATAGCAACGTTCACGCCAACTTCAAGGGGATCATCATCATGGCATCTGGCTGAGCTGCTGGTCGGCCACGTCGCCATTGGCCTGGGTGATCCGCAGCCGCACGGGCAGGTGGCTCAGGCCGGGCGCCAGCCACATCTCCACCGTGCTGTCGTACGGCTTGCGCGGCACGCGCGTCAGGTGGCGCGCCCGCAGCTCGCCGGCCGGCAGCGCCAGGGTGGTTTCTTCGCCGACCCGGAAACGCCAGATCTCCGCGTCGCCGGTGCCCGCGACCTGCATCTCGATCACCTGGCCATCGGCATAGGCCTGCGGCCGGGCTTGCAGCAGGCCCGCCATCTGCAGGAACAGGCTCAAGCGGTCCTGCGCGCCGGGCAGCAGCGCCGCGTCCGGGGCGTTCGAGCTGAACCGGATGCGGTGGTGGTCATGCTCGAAGTGGGCCGCGCGCTCGCTGCGCGCCTGGTCGGCGAACCGTTCCGGCCGCAGGCCTTCGGGGCCGAGCTGGCCGGTGCTGGTCTGGACCCGGCTGCCCAGCAGAAACATGCGCATCTCCATGCGCGCGCTGTAGCGGCCGGCGTCGAGCATCCAGTCGAGCACCGCGCTGGCGTGGTACGTGAGGCCCTTGGACTGCCCCGACACGGCATAGTGCAGGCGCGTGCTGCCGGGCGGCTGGGCCGGCGGCAGCGCTGGGGCAGCGGCCGCATCGGGGGCTGGAGGCGGCGGCGGGGCTGGAGCCTCCGCTTCTGCAGGCGCCGGAGCGGCCTGCGCGAGCTCGCTCACCTCGGTGGCGGCGGCGACCTCCACGGGCGGCGGCGCTGCCATTGGGTCCTCGGCCCCGGGCGCTTCGGCGAGCGGCGGCGGCGTCTCGATTTCCGGTGCCGGCCCGATGACGGCGGCCGGTTCGGGCAATGCCGCCGGCGCTGGTGCGGGTGCCGGCGCGACGGGCTCGGCCCGGCGCACCGGTTTCGCCGCGGGTTTTCTGGCCACAGGGATGGGCGGCGGCTCCACCGCCGGCGGGGGCGGCGGCGTGGCGGCGATCCAGCGGACCGTGCTGATTCGCGCCGGGGGCGGTGCCGCCGCCGCGGTGGCGGCCGCCGGTGTGGCCGATGGAGGCGCGCTGGCCGCAGGCGCTTCGGCCACGCCGGGGGACGGCCCGGCGGCAAGGTCCGGCAGGCCATCGGCCAGCAGCATCAGGTGCAGCGCCAGCACCCCCGCGCCCAGGCCCAGCAGCGTGGACCAGCGGGGAGCGGCGGCGGGCGTCCGGGTCACGGGCATGGACGATGGAGCGGAGGGCGCATGAAAAACTTGGAGAGCGATCGGGCAGACAGGTTCCTGCGGGGAGCAGGCAGAATCCTGCCTCGTTCATTCCATTCATTCCCTGGCCGCAGGAGGCGGCCTGCATGAAACTCGCCACGTACAAAGACGGCTCGCGCGACGGACAACTGGTGGTGGTCTCGCGCGATCTGAGCACGGCGCATTATGCGACCGGCATCGCCCACCGGCTGCAGCAGGTGCTGGACGACTGGAACTTCATCAGCCCGCAGCTGCAGGACCTGTACCACACGCTCAACCAGGGCAAGGCACGCCACGCGTTCCCCTTCGATCCGGCGCAATGCATGGCGCCGCTGCCGCGCGCCTGCCAGTGGGTCGACGGCTCGGCCTACCTCAACCACGTGGAACTGGTGCGCGCCGCGCGCGGCGCCGAGGTGCCGGCCTCGTTCTACACCGACCCGCTGATGTACCAGGGCGGCAGCGACGACTTCCTCGGCCCCTGCGACGACGTGGTCTGCCCGAGCGAGGAACACGGGATCGACTTCGAGGCGGAGATCGCCGTGGTCACCGGCGACGTGCCGATGGGCGTCACGCCCGAGCAGGCGCTGGACGGCATCCGCCTGCTGATGCTGGCCAACGACGTCTCGCTGCGCCACCTGATCCCGGACGAGCTGGCCAAGGGCTTCGGCTTCCTGCAAGGCAAGCCGGCCACGGCGTTCAGCCCGGTGGCGGTCACGCCCGACGAACTGGGCGACGCCTGGCAGGGCGGCCGCGTGCACCTCACGCTGCAATCGACCTGGAACGGGCGCAAGGTCGGCCTGTGCGACGCGGGGCCGGAGATGGGCTTCCACTTCGGCCAGCTCATCGCGCACGTCTGCAAGACGCGCAACGTGCGCGCCGGCTCCATCGTCGGCAGCGGCACGGTGAGCAACCAGGGCGTGGAGACCGATGGCCGCAGGGAATGGCCCAAGGGCTATGGCTGCATCGCCGAGAAGCGCGCGATGGAAACGCTGCTGGACGGCCAACCCGCCACCGGCTACATGCGGTACGGCGACACGATCCGCATCGAGATGAAGGGCCGGGACGGGCAGTCCATCTTCGGCGCGATCAACCAGCGGATTCAGCCCCTACGCTCCGCTGCTGAGCGGACCGCTGCCCCCCAAGAGAACTGATCCGGCCTGGGGCGGCCCGGCCGGATCGCTGGTCTTCTCGTACAGCGAATCAGCTCTCGTAGATCTGCGCCAGCGAAGCGAAACCCTTGACTTCGATCGGGTTGCCGAACGGATCGCAGAAGAACATCGTCCACTGTTCGCCGGGCTGGCCTTCGAAGCGGCACTGCGGCGGCAGGACGAAGTCCACGCCGGCCCGGGTCAGCCGCTCGGCCAGCGCCCGCCATTCGGGCAGCAGCAGCACCAGGCCGAAGTGCGGCATGGGCACGCGGTGTTCGCCCACCAGGCCGGTGCGCGCGGTCCGCAGCGGCTCGCCCAGGTGCAGCGAGATCTGGTGGCTGAAGAAGTCGAAGTCGACCCAGGTGTCGGTGCTGCGGCCCTCCCGGCAGCCGAGCACGCCGCCGTAGAAGCGGCGCGCGGCATCCAGGTCGGTGACGTTGAACGCGAAGTGGAACAGGCTGCGGGCGGACAACGGGGCGGGGCTGGTGGTAGCGGTCATGGTCATGGCGCCGAACGGGAGGTGAACACGGTGAGCACGCCGGTGTAGCCGTAGAGGCGGTGGTGGGCGATCTCGCCGCCGGCGAAGAATCCCACCAGGGACACGTCGCCCAGCACGCGGCGCACGGTCTGCAGTTCGGCGCTCGGGCTCCCGAAGTGCGGGCCGCCCCGCCCCGCGCAGCTCACGTACACCGCACCCGCGATGCGGCGCGCCGGGTGCGCGTCCGGCTCGGCCGAAGCGCCCAGCGCGGTGCCGCGGGCGCCCGGGCCGGTCTCTTCGGCCTCTTCCGGCTCGAGTTCCTCGCGCACCTCGGCACACATGCGCACCAGGTCGGCCCGCGCCGCCTCGGGATTGCGCTCGCAGAAAGCCAGGCGCGTGCCGACCGGCGCCGCCTCGGCGATGGCGATGCCGCGCCGCGCCGTATCGAGCCCGATGAGGTGGCGCACGAGCACGTCGGTGCCGAACTGGCCGCGCATGCGCGAGGCTTGCGCGGCGGCCACGTCACCGCCGTCCCGCAGCTCGGCGGCCGGCGGCACCAGCCCGACCAGCGTGGCGCGCAGCCGCGGCATGGCTTGGTGCGGCGCGTCGAGCGAGATCGCGCGCTCGCGCAGCAGCACGTCGAGCGCGGGCTCGCCGTCGAGCGCCAGCACCAGGTTGCCGTCGGCAGCCGTCACCATGCGCTCGCGGTCCACCGGCTGCGCCCCTTGCGTGACACGCGAGACCAGCCCCACGCCCGGGCCGAAGGCCACGCCGCTGAGCCCCCCGAAGCACACCCCGCCGGCGGCGCCCTGGCCACGCAGGTTTCCCGCGCTGCCGACCGAGAACTGCACGCTGGCGCTGCGGCTGCCGGCCAGGCCGCCGAACACGTAGCCGCTGCGGGTCCGATCGGCCACTTCCCCGATCAGTTCGGCCAGGTCGGGCACGCGGCCGTCGGCGTGCACCAGCGCCGTGTGCGCCTCGAAACCCGGCGAGCCGGCGGCACGGCCGCTGGGCTGCAGGGGCGCCACGCCGCTGAACACGCGGTACTGGTCGGGCCCGAGGTCGCACAGCATCACGCACAGCGCGGGCTCGTCGAAGTACTCCACGTTGTTGGCCGAGACCCCCACGCCGACCGTGCCCGCCCAGTCCGTGACCTCCGGCAGCTCGGCGCCCAGGTGCTCGAGCAGGGCCTGGGCCTCGCCGGCATAGTGGTCGGTGATGTAGAGCAGGCCGAGCGAGGGCGCCTGCGCGAACTCGGGCAGGGCCATCTGCGCGCGCAGTTGCGCCAGCACCAGGGCGGCCGCCATGCGCCACTGGGGATGGGTGGCGTGGGCATAGGGGAACCGTTTCATGATGGCGGCGGCGGGGCCCGGTTCAACGCCCCGCCGGCTTCGCGCTGGCGCGCGGCTTGCGCGGCGCCGGTTTTTTCTTCTTCACGGCAGTGGCGGCGCGGCCGGCGCCGGCCACCGCGCCCGCGTTGCGCGCCATGGTGCCGGTGAGGTTGCGCGTCATCTTGCCGGCCACGCCGGTGGCGGTCTTCAAGGCTTGGCCGGTCAGTTCGCTGGCGACCTGGCGGGTGGCGTCCAGCGCCGACTGCCTGGCCACGTCCTTCATGGCGTTGGTGGCGATCTGCTGGAACTGCTGGGACAGCGCGCCCCACCACTGCATCGGGTCCACCACGCCGCCCGCCGCGGGCGCTGCCGTGGCCGCGACAGCCGACGCCTTGCCGCCCTTGGCGCGGGCGGGGGGCCGTCGGCGTTTAGGGGCCGGCGGCGCAGCGGGCGCGGCTTCCTCCTGGGCAGCGGGCTCGGGCGCGCCATAAGTGCGGGGCGGGATTTCCAGGCCGGCAAACGGCGTCGGGGCCGAGGCTGGGGCGGGCGCGGCACCCTTGAGGCCCGCCAAGGTGTCGGCGGCCTTGATCTTGAACGCATTGGCCACATCGCCCATGCTGAAGTTCATGGACTTGAGCGTGGACAGCGTCATCTTCTGCACTTCCAGCGCCTGGATCGTGGCGCCCAGGGCCTTGGCGTTCTGGTCCAGCCAGAAGTGCACCGCCTTGAGTTCCTCGATGCGCTTTTCCAGCTCTTCCACGCTGAACGTGGGCGCGACCCAGTGGCTCAGGTTCGGCAACTGGGGCATGTTCTGGCCGATGCCCTGCGCCACCCCGCTGGCGGCCTGGCCCGCGAGGTTCTGCAGGAACTCGAAGCCGGGGACGAACTTGCCGAAACCGCTGCCGGGGGCGTCGCTCATGGGAATCTCCTGTCGTGCGTTGGACCTGCCTCGAGCCAGCCCACCCCCGAGAGGGCGGCCGCCGTGCGCACAAGGATGCCACAGCTTCGCCCCGACGGGCACCGGGTTGTCTCGGGCGCCCGTCCGGCGGACCGCGCAGCGCCTGCTGGCTCAGTACCGCATCATCCGGGCCACGCCGTCCGGCCCGCCGCCGCGGGGGTGGTGGTGCTGGTCGGGCGGGCTGTCTTCCGACGGCACTTCGGTGGCCTGCACGTCGACCACGTCGCCCGGAGGGGACCGGCGCGGCGCTCCGGCACCGGTCGGCCAGACCCCTTGCGCGTAGCGCTCGGACGTCTGCCGGAAACGGCTGAACACCATCGCCGGCGCCGGCTTGCGGCCGGTGAGCAGCGACCAGAGCGACACGCCCAGCACCACCACCAGCGTGGCCAGCAGCAGGCTGAGCAGGAAGATCAGCGCGGCCACGCCCAGGGCCAGCCGGAGCACGCCGCGCAGCACGCGGCCGAGAAAATCGAGAAACGCATCCATGGGAGACAGAGGCCGAGGCCTGCGGGGAGTTCCGGGGCTGGCGCGAGCGCCAGGCGTGGCTGCCTGGAGAAAACCGCGTTCTTTTCGCTTTTCTTCGGGGCAAACGTCAGGCAGCTGGGGGTATTTTCGCCGTTTGCAAGCCGTCAGGCCAGGCGCACTCGGCTGATATGCTCGTGTGCAGCAGCCGGGCGCCCTCGCGCCCGCCACCCCGGGACACCATGAAACCGATCTACCAGTATTTCTTTCGTGGCCTGATCGCCTTCCTGCCGGTGGCGCTCACGGTCTACGTGCTGTACCTGTTCGTGGTGTGGCTGGAATCGCTGGCCATGTGGCTGGTGCGGCCCCTGCTGGGCGAGCTCTACCTGCCGGGCCTGGGCATCCTGCTGGGCGCGGCCATGATCGTGGGCCTGGGGTTCGTGATCTCGCAGCCGTCGGCCTCGCGCCTGCTGTCCTGGGTGGAGCTGCCGTTCACGAACCTGCCGGTGGTCAAGAGCATCTATTCCTCACTCAAGAGCTTCGCCGACTACTTCGCGCCGCACAAGAAGGAGGAATCCGCGCAGCAGGTCGTGGCGCTGCGCTTTCCGGGCAATCCGGCCGTCATCGTCGGCCTGGTCACGCGCCAGCACATGGAGGGGCTGCCGCCGGGCCTGGCCGAGCCGGACCATGTGGCGGTGTACCTGCCCATGGGCTACATGATCGGCGGCTACACCCTCTTCGTGCCGCGCGGCTGGATCACGCCGATCGAGATGTCGGTCGAGGAGGCCATGCGCGCCTCGCTGCTGGCCTGGATGGCCACGCCTTCCCGCACAGCCGAGGCACCGGCATCCGCACCAGGCGTTCCCCAGCCATGAGCATCCGCAACCTCGACGCCCTGTTCTCGCCCGCGTCGGTGGCGGTGTTGGGCGCGTCGCTGCGCCCGGCCAGCGTGGGCGGCACGGTGTGGCGCAACCTGCGCGAGGGCGGCTTCCACGGCCGCCTCTACCCGGTCAACCCCAAGCACGCGGCGCTCGACGGCGTGCCCGCCTTCGCCCGCGTCGGCGACCTGCCCGAGGCCCCCGAGCTGGCCATCGTCTGCACGCCGCCCGGCAGCGTGGTACCGATCATCCAGGAACTCGGCGCGCTGGGCACGCGCGCGGCCATCGTGCTGACCGCCGGGCTGGGCGCCGAGCGCAAGCAGGCCATGCTGGACGCGGCGCGCGTGCACACGCTGCGCATCCTCGGGCCCAACTGCATCGGCATGCTGGTGCCGCACCTGGGCCTCAACGCTAGCTTCGCGCACCGCGGCGCGCGGCCCGGCGAGCTGGCCTTCGTCTCGCAGTCGGGCGCGCTGGTCACCGCCATGCTGGACTGGGCCGGCTCGCGCGGCATCGGCTTCTCGCACTTCGTCTCGCTCGGCGAGCGCGCCGACGTCGACTTCGGCGACATGCTCGACTTCCTCGGTAGCGACCCGCGCACGCGCGCCGTCCTGCTCTACATCGAGAGCATCGAGGCGCCGCGCAAGTTCATGTCGGCCGCGCGCGCGGCGGCGCGCAACAAGCCTGTGATCGTGGTCAAGGCCGGGCGCTCGGCGGCCGGGCAGCAGGCGGCCGCCTCGCACACCGGCGCGCTGGCCGGCTCGGACGCGGTGTTCGACGCCGCGATCGCGCGCGCCGGCATGCTGCGCGTGGACACGCTGCAGGACCTGTTCCTCGCGGCCGAGACGCTCTCGCGCTTCCACGACAACCGCGCCGACCGGTTGATCGTGCTCACCAACGGCGGCGGCGCCGGCGTGATGGCGGCCGACGCGGCTGCGCGCGCCGGCGTGCCCCTGGCCGCGCTGGACGCGCCGCTCAAGGCCCGGCTGGACGCCGTGCTGCCGGCCAACTGGTCGCACGCCAACCCGGTCGACATCATCGGCGACGCGCCGGCCGGGCGCTACGTGGACGCGCTGCGCGTGCTGTCCGACGACGCCGAGAGCGCGGTGCTGTTCATCCACGCGCCGACCGCGATCGTGCCCAGCCTGGACATCGCCCAGGCCCTGCTGCCGATGGTGCAGGCCGCGCCGCGGCGCGTGCTCGGCTGCTGGCTGGGCGACGCTGCCGTGGCCCAGGCGCGCGCGCTGTTCCGCGGCGTGGGCGTGCCCGACTTCGACACCCCCGAGGACGCGGTGCGCGCGTTCTCGCTGCTGCGCACCTACCGCCGGCACCAGGAGGAGCTGCTCCAGACCCCGCCCCTGCACGACGCGGCGCAGGCGGTTGACCTGCCGCGCGTGCGCGCGATCGTCGAGGGCGTGCTCGCCAGCGGGCGCGAACTGCTGACCGAGCCCGAGGCCAAGGACCTGCTCGCCGCGGCCGGCCTGCCGGTGGTGGCCACGCGGGTGGTGCCGCCGGACGCGCAGGCCGCCCAGGCCGCCGCCGACGCGCTGGGCTACCCGGTGGCGCTGAAGATCCTCTCGCACGAGATCACGCACAAGTCCGACGTCGGCGGCGTGCGGCTGAACATCGGCAGCGCCGCCGAGCTGCGCGAGGCCTGCACGGCCATGCTCGCCCGGGTGCGCGAACAGCGCCCCGACGCCACCGTGCAGGGCTTCACCGTGCAGACCATGGTGCGCAAGAAGCACGCCCACGAGCTCATCATCGGCGCCAGCGTGGACCTGGTGTTCGGGCCGGTGGTGCTGTTCGGCCAGGGCGGCGTGGCGGTGGAGGTGCTGTCCGACCGCGCACTGGGGCTGCCGCCGCTGAACACGCCGCTGGCGCTGGCGCAGATCGCGCGCACGCGGGTGGCCCGGCTGCTGCGCGGCTACCGCGACGAGCCCGCCGCGGACATCGACGCCGTCGCGCGGGTGCTGGTGGCGGTCTCGCAGCTGCTGGCCGACGTGCCCGAGCTGGCCGAGCTGGACATCAACCCCCTGCTGGCCAACCACGAGGGCGCCGTGGCGCTGGACGCGCGCGTGCGGCTCTCGGCCAGCCGCCCCGCGGGCGCGGCGAACTTCGCGATCCAGCCCTATCCGCAGGAGCTGGCCGAGACCTGGACCTGGCAGGGCCAGTCCGTCACGCTGCGCCCGATCCGGCCCGAGGACGAGCCGCAGCACCTGGCCTTCCTGCAGCGGCTCGACCCCGAGGACATCCGCCTGCGCGTGTTCTACAGCCGCCGCCACATCGAGCACAGCGAGCTGGCGCGGCTGACCCAGATCGACTACGCGCGCGAGATGGCCTTCATCGCCACCCGCCGCGCCGCCGCCGCCGGCGAGGAGGAAACGCTGGGCACGGTGCGCGTCTCGATCGATCCGGACAACCACACGGCCGAGTTCGGCGTGATCGTGCGCTCCGACCTCAAGGGCAGCGGCCTGGGCCACCGGCTGATGTCGAAGATGATCGGCTACCTGCGCGCGCGCGGCACCCGGCGCATGGTGGGCACGGTGCTGCGCGTCAACACCGGCATGCTGGAACTCGCGCGCGCCCTGGGCTTCCAAGAGACCAGCCACCCCAGCGATCCGGACGACCTCGACACCCGCTTCGTCGTGCTGGATCTGAAGGAGCCCCTCTTCCCCTCTGCAGCGCCAACACCATGACCCTCCCCGCTTCCTCCCGCCGCCGGCACGTGCTCGTCGCCGGTGCCGCCGCCAGCCTGGCCCTGCCGGGCTGGCTGCCCAGCGCGCTGGCCCAGTCCCGGCTGCGCCCCACGCCGCGCCAGACCGAAGGGCCGTTCTACCCGGTCAACCTGCCGGCCGACACCGACGCCGACCTGCTGCGCAACGGCAACGCCGTCTACGGCAAGGGCCAGCCGGCCTGGGTGGAGGGCACGGTCACCGACACGGCCGGCGTGCCGGTGGCCGGCGCGGTGGTCGAGATCTGGCAGTGCGACGAAGCCGGCCGCTACCACCACCCGGGCGACGGCAACCGCGCCGACCCCGCGTTCCAGGGCTTCGGCCAGGTCACCGTGGGGCGCGACGGCCGCTACCGCTTTCGCACCCTCAGGCCCGTGCCGTACACCGGCCGCACGCCGCACATCCACGTGAAAGTGAAGCTGGCGCGCGCGGAACTGCTCACCACCCAGCTCTACGTGGCCGGCGACCCGGGCAATGCGCGCGACGGCATCTGGCGCCGCCTGAACGACGAGGACCGCGCCGCCGTCACCGTGCCGTTCTCGCCCGGGCCAGACGGCCTGCAGGCCGCCTTCCCCATCATCGTGGAGGTGTGAGCGGCGGCTACAGCAGCCACTCGATCGGCAGCAGCGACAGCAGGCCGATCCAGGCGCTGCGCGCGAAGGAGCCGCCGGGCTCGCCCTGGTGGTGGATCTCGCCGCCGCCTTCGGGCCGTTCGACCCAGAACAGGTGGCCCTGCTCGTCCAGGCGCACTTCGTAGGCCATCTTGGGCACCTCACGCTCGAACATCTGCGCGATGCCGTCGGCCATCTCGGGGCTGTCGATGATGAAGCCCAGTTCGGTGTTGAGGCGGATCGACCGGGGGTCGAAGTTCATCGAGCCGACGAAGACGCGCTGGCCGTCGAGCGCGAAGGTCTTGGCGTGCAGGCTGGAGCCGGAGCTGCCCAGCAGGCCGCCGCGGCCCCCCGCGCCCACGCCCCGGCGCATCTCGTAGAGCTGCACGCCGGCGCGCAGCAGCGCCTTGCGGTGGCGCGCGTAGCCCGAATGCACGGCGGACACGTCGGTGGCCTCGAGCGCGTTGGTCAGGATGCGCACGCGCACGCCGCTGGCGGCCAGGCGGGCGAACAGGTCGGTGCCGGTCGCCGTGGGCACGAAGTACGGCGACACGAGGTCGACCGACCGCTGCGGCGGGTGCGCCAGGATGCGCTGGAGCTGGTACGCCATCAGGTCGCGCTTCTTCGATTTGCCCAGCACCTTGTCGGGGTCGTCGCTCACCATCTCCACCGGGGCCCACAGGGGCAGCCGGGTGCCGGCCAGCAGGTCCGGGATGAAGCGCGAGGCGATCAGCGCCTCCAGGTAGCGCTGCGCGCGCGGGTCCTGCTCGATCCGCCGGGCCTCGCGCGCCAGCGCCTCCGCGCCGCCCCGGGCGGCCTCGTAGGGCACGAGGCGGCCGATGGGATAGGACGAGGCACTGGCCCAGTAGCGGTCGAAGTCGGCCGAGAGATCGGGGATCACGGCCCCGGCGCAGAGCACGTCGAGGTCGGCGAACAGCACCCCGTCGGTGGCGCCGAAGTACTCGTCGCCGACGTTGCGCCCACCCATGATGGCGGCCTGGCTGTCCGCGATCAGCGCCTTGTTGTGCATGCGCCGGTTCAGCCGCGGGAAATCGGTCAGGTAGCCCAGCGCCTTGGGCTGGCGCAGCACGAACGGGTTGAACAGCCGCACCTCGACGCCCGGATGCCGGTCCAGCGCCAGCAGCATGGCGTCCATGTCCGAGATGCCGTTGTCGTCGAGCAGCAGGCGCACGCGCACGCCGCGCTGCGCCGCCTCCCACAGCGCGTGCAGCAGGATGGTGCCGGTGAGGTCCTTGCGCCAGATGTAGTACTGCACGTCCAGCGTGCGCTCGGCCGCGCGCACCAGCAGCACGCGCGCCGCGAAGGCGTCCAGCTCGTCGGACAGCGGCAGGATGCCGGACTTGCCGGGGTTGGCCTGCGCCTGGGCTGCCAGCACACGGCCCAGCGCGGTATCGGCGGCTTCGGCCGGCGTGAGGGCCCGGGAAATGGAGCGCCCCTCCAGCGGAGGCAGCGCGCAGCCATGGAGCAAGGCAGACAGCAAGGTGATCATCCAGAAGAAAACGAGACCGGGGCGTGCGGGTCGGTCACGGGAGGGGGAAGCGGCGTGTGCGTTCATTCATGGGCGCGCGAGGGACGTCGAAGGGCATGGAACGAAGCCGTCGATGCGGTCATGCATCCGCCAGCATACCGCCCACGCGGCGCTGCAGGCGGTAGGGCGGCAGGCCCTGGAGCATGCGCCGGCCGTAGGCCTGGCGCAGCAGGCGGGGATCGTAGCAAACCACCACCGCCTCGTCGGTCTCGCTGCGCAGCGCGCGCCCGGTCCATTGCAGCAGGCGCGCGCCGGTCGCGGGCACCACCAGTTCGCTGAACGGGTCGCGGCCCTGGCTCTTGAGCCAGTCGGCGCGCGCCTGGCCGACCGGGTCGTTGGGCGAGGCGAACGGCAGCTTGGTGATGAACACCCACTCGCACAGCTCGCCCGGCAGGTCCAGGCCCTCGCCGAACGACTGCAGGCCGAACAGGACCGAGGGCTGGCCGCCGGCCACGCGCTCGGCGTGGCGGCGCAGCAGCGCGGCGCGCGAGGCCTCGCCCTGGACCAGGATGCGCTCGCGCAGCGCGGCGTGCTCGCCGCGCTCCAGCAGGGCCTGCGCCTGGCGCATCTGCGCGCGCGAAGTGAACAGCACCAGCGCGCCGCGCCGCACCTCGCGCAGGTCGGCCATCAGCGCGTCCAGCATCTCGCGCGTGTAGCCCGCCACGTCCTTCGGGTCGGCCGCGGTCTGCACCACCACCAGCCGGCCCTGGCGCGCGTGGTCGAACGGGCTTTGCACCTCGCGCACCGCGACCGCCTCGTCCCAGGCCAGCCCAGCCTCGTGCAGGAAGTGGTCGAAGCTGCCGCAGGTGACGAGCGAGGCGGAGGTGGCCACCGCCGCGCGCACCTGGCGCCAGAAGTGCTCGCGCAACAGGCTGCCCGGTTGCAGCGGGCAGGCGCACGCCACCAGCGTGACCAGCCCACTGGCTCCCAGGCCCGCTTCCAGCCACTTGGCCAGGGGCGGCTGGCCGCCCTCGCCAGCCTGCTGCAGCCACAGCGTGGCGGTCTCCTGCACGCTCTGCAGCCGCGGCGCGAACGCCCCCAGGCGGCTGTAGAGCGTGGCGCAGCGCGCGGCATCGCCGGGGTCGTCGCGCGCGTTGGCCTTGAGCTGCGCGGCCAGCGCCTCGAACACCTTGAGCAACGCGCTGGCGCCGGCCTGCAGCGTGGCCACGGTCTCGCTCCAGCCCTCGGGCAGCACGCCGGCCTCGAAGCGGTCCACCACCGGCGCGCCCGCATCGCGCCGCTCGGACCGGGCCGGCGGCTGGCGCCATCCGGCGCGGGCCGGCTCGGTCAGCTCGCGCCACGCCGGCAAGGCACCGATGCGCAGCATGGCCAGCCGCGCGAGTTCGGCCTGTGCCTGCTTGAGCGTGCGGGCCAGCGCGGCCACGTCCGCCGCGGGCGTGTGCGCCAGCGCGGCGGCGACCTCGTCCACCGCGCGCGGCAGCTTGTCCAGCCACTGGCCGCGCATCAGGTCCATCGACGCGGTGAACTGCCCCTGCGCCACCGCGCCGAGGTGGTGCGCCTCGTCGAGCACCACGTAGCAGTCCTGCAGCGCGGGCAGCGCATGCAGCCCCAGCGTGGACAGCAGCAGGTCGTGGTTGGCCACGATCACCTGCGCCTGCGCCAGCCGGGCGCGCGCGCGGTAGTAGCTGCAGCCGTGGTAGCTCGGGCAGTGGCGCGCGGTGCAGGTGTGGCGCTCGGCGGCCACGGCGGCCCAGAGCGCGCCGTCCGGCGGCTCTTCGAGCCGGTCGCGGTCGCCGTCCCAGGCGCCGCCGTCGAGCATGCCGGCCCACGCGGCGTACTGCCGGCCGCGCTCCTGCCAGCGCGCGGCGGCATCGCCGGTGGCGGGTGCCGCCTCGTCCGCCGGATCGAACAGCTCGGCGCTGGCCGCGTCGCCGGCGGCGAGCTGGTCCAACTTGAGGCGGCACGCGTAGCGCCCGCGCCCCTTGGCCAGCGCGAAGACGAAGGGCTCGGGCAGCACGGCCGCCAGCGCGGGCAGGTCCTTGCTCATGAGCTGCTCCTGCAGCGCGACCGTGGCGGTGCTGAGGATCACGCGCTTCTGCGCGGCCAGCGCGAGCGGGATCACCGTGGCCGCGTACGCGGCCGACTTGCCCACGCCGGTGCCGGCCTGCACCACCGCGATGCCGCGCGCGGGCAGGCCCGCATCGCCGGCCACCGAGTCGTCGCCGAGGTTCACGCCGGCCAGCGTGTGCGCGATGTGCGCGGCCATCTCGCGCTGGCCGGGCCGCGCGCGGTAGCCCGGCGCATGCGCCATCACGTGGTCGAACGCCGCCAGCGCGAGCGCCTCGCGCGCGAGGCTGCCGCCGCCGCTGGGCGGCGCATCGGGGGTGGGCATCGGAACAGCAGGTGGCATGGACAGGATGAACAGGCAGCCGGCATTGTGCGGGTTTTTCTCCCCTGCCCTTCGGGAACGCGGGCCGTGCGCCGCCACGCTCAAGGGATGTCCAGTTCCGCCACGACAGGACGCTGGCGGCCCCGCGGGCGGCCGATGGGCGGGTGGCGATGTACAGCCATGGTACTGTATAAAATCACAGCATGAACGCCACCGCCCGCAAGCTGATCATCCTGGCCGATGCGGCCAAGTACGACGCCTCCTGCGCCTCCAGCGGCGGGGTGCGCCGCGACTCGCGCGACCAGGCCGGCCTGGGCTCGAACGAAGGCATGGGCATCTGCCACAGCTACGCGCCGGACGGGCGCTGCATCTCGCTGCTGAAGATCCTGCTCACCAACTGGTGCGTCTACGACTGCCTGTACTGCGTCAACCGGGTCTCCAGCGACGTCCCGCGCGCCCGCTTCGGCATCGCGGAAGTGGTGGAGCTCACGCTCGACTTCTACCGCCGCAACCTGATCGAGGGCCTGTTCCTCAGCTCGGGCATCATCCGCTCGCCGGACTACACCATGGAGCAGCTCGTGGCCGTGGCCCGGCAATTGCGCGAGCAGCACCGCTTCCGCGGCTACATCCATCTCAAGACCATCCCCGGCGCCGACGAGGCGCTGCTCGCGCAGGCCGGGCGGTTCGCGGACCGCCTGAGCATCAACATCGAGCTGCCCAGCCAGGCCTCGCTCGACGCGCTCGCGCCCGGCAAGAGCAGCCAGCAGATCCGGCAATCGATGGCGGCGATCCGCCGGCGGCTCGACGAGGCCCGCGAAGCGCAGGCGCACACGCCGCGCATCCGCTCCATGCCCGGCCAGGCCCTGGCCCGGCCGCAGCCGCCGCCACCCTTCTCGGCGGCCGGCCAGAGCACGCAGATCATCGTGGGCGCCGACGCGGCCGACGACCGGGCCATCCTGCAGACCAGCGCCGCCCTCTACGCCGGCTACCGCCTCAAGCGCGTCTACTACGCCGCCTTCAGCCCGATCCCGCACGCCAGCGCCCGCCTGCCCGGCCAGGCCGCGCCGCTGCTGCGCGAGCACCGCCTGTACCAGGCCGACTGGCTGATGCGCTTCTACGGCTTCGAGGCCGGCGAACTGGTCCCGCCCGGCGGCCTGCTGCCGATGGACGTCGACCCCAAGCTCGCCTGGGCGCTGGCGCACCCGGGCTTCTTCCCGGTCGACCCGAACCGCGCCAGCCAGGCAACACTGCTGCGCGTGCCCGGGCTGGGCATGCGGTCCGTGCAGCGCCTGCTCGCCGCGCGCCGCGTGCGCACCCTGCGGCGCGCCGACCTCGAACGGCTCGGCCCGGCCGGCCGCAAGGCGCTGGGCTTCGTGCACCTGCCCGACCACCGGCCCAGCGCCGGCATCCGGGCCACACCGTGGACGGCCCGGCACCAGCCAAGCCAGCCAGACCTGTTTGGCCTCCCGCCCACAGGCGCCCGGCACGCCAGCACGCCATGACGCATTGGCAAATCGACTACCACGCGCACGACGCCGAACCCACCCTGCGCGCGCTCTCGGCGCTGCTGGCCAGCGGCGCCGCGCCGCACGAGGTGCGCTGGCGCGAGCGGTCGGACGCGCAGGGCGATCTGCTGGATGGCGGCGATGCCTCGCCCGGCCACGCGCCCGCCGGGGAACAGCCGCCCCTGCGCGCGCTGCAGGCGCTGCCGGCCGGTTTCACGGCGCTCGCGCCCACCGTGGCCCTGCACGCCAGCGCGCACCGCTTCCCGCGCCTGCACCGCATGGCCCGGGCGCTGACGGCGGACCCCGCGCGCTGGCAGGACGCGCTCGACCCGGAGCGCCTCGCGCTCGAGCGCATGGCCCACGAGGTGAAGCGCGAGATCCACAAGATGCACGCCTTCGTGCGGTTCCGCCCGCTGGACGGCGGCGACGGCGCCGTGCGCCACGTGGCCTGGTTCGAGCCGGTCCACCACATCGTGCGCGCGGCCGCGCCCTTCTTCGTCGACCGCTTCGCCGCCCTGCCCTGGGCCATCCTCACGCCGCGCCTGAGCGTGCAGTGGGACCGCGAGGCGCTGCGGTTCTTCACCGGCGCCGAGCGGTCGCAGGCGCCGCCGCCCGATGCCGGCGAGGCGCTGTGGCTCGACTACTACCGCAGCATCTTCAACCCCGCGCGGCTCAAGACCGGCGCCATGCGGCGCGAGATGCCGCGCCGCTACTGGAAGAACCTGCCCGAGGCGCAGGCCATCACCGGCCTGGTCCAGCAGGCGCCCGAGCGCAGCGCGCGCATGGCCGCCGCGCAGCCCGACGATGCGCCGCGGCGGCGTTTGCCCGCGACGAAAACCCGCCCATGAGCGTCCCGGCGTCCGACCTCGTCGTCCCGAGCCCGGCCGGCCTGTACTGCCCGGCCGGCGACTTCCACATCGACCCCTCGCGGCCGGTGCCGCGCGCGGTCATCACCCACGGCCACAGCGACCACGCCCGCCCGGGCATGGGGAGCTACCACTGCGCCGCGCCCGGCCACGCGATCCTCCAGTGGCGCCTGGGCGACCAGGCCTACGCGCCGCACGCATACGGCGAGCCGTTCACGCTCGGCGCCGCGCGCGTCTCGCTGCACCCCGCCGGGCACATCCTCGGTTCGGCGCAGGTGCGCATCGAGGTCGACGGCCAGGTCTGGGTCGCCTCGGGCGACTACAAGCGCCAGCACGACCCCACCTGCGCGCCGTTCGAGGTGGTGCCCTGCGACGTGTTCATCACCGAATCCACCTTCGGCCTGCCGATCTACCGCTGGCCCGACACCGGCGCCGTGGCGCGCGAGATCGTGGCCTGGCGCGACGAGTGCGCCGCCGCCGGCGAGGCCGCGATCCTGTACTGCTACGCGCTCGGCAAGGCCCAGCGCGTGCTGGCCGAGCTGCTGCCGCTGGTGCGCGAGCCGGTCTGGCTGCACGGCGCCATCGAGGCCGGCGTCGCCCTCTACCGCGAGGCCGGCATTCCGATGGCGCCCACGCGCGCGGTGGCCGAGGCGCCGGACGGCGCTTCGTTCGCCGGCCAGTTGGTGCTGGCGCCGCCCTCGGCCGCCGGCAGCGCCTGGGTGCGCCGCTTCCGCCGCGCGCAGCAGGGCTTCGCGTCGGGGTGGATGCGCATCCGCGGCAACCGCCGCCGGCACAACCACGACCGCGGCTTCGTGATCTCCGACCACGCCGACTGGCCCGACCTGCTGCGGACCATTCAGGCCTGCGGCGCCCGGCGCGTGATCGTCACCCATGGCGACGGCGAGGCCCTGGTGCGCGTGCTCGGCGAGGCGGGCATCGCGGCGGGGCATTTCCAGACGCGGTCCGGCGAAGCGGCATGAAACGCTTCGCGGCGCTCTTCCAGCGGCTCGACCGCAGCACGGCGACGCTGGACAAGCGCGCGGCGCTGGTGGACTACTTCGCCGAGGCGCCGGCCGGCGATGCGGCCTGGGCGGTCTGGCTGCTCGGGGGCCGCAAGCTGGGCGGACCCGGGGCGAAGCTGGCCGCGCGGCCGGAGCTGCGCGCCTGGATCGCCGAGGTCTCGGGCACGCCCGGCTGGCTGGTCGAGGCATGCCACCACCACGTGGGCGACCTGGCCGAAACGCTCACGCTGCTGCTGGACGATCCGCCGCCCGGCCCGGCGGCCGACGATCAGGCACCTGGCGACGAAAGCCTGTCGGCCTGGATCGAAGAGCGCCTGCTGGCCGTGGCCAACGCGTCCGAGCACGAGCGCCGGGCGCTGGTCGAGCACGCCTGGCGCACCCTGCCCTTCGCCGAGCGGCTGGTGTTCAACAAGCTGCTCACCGGCAGCCTGCGCGTCGGCGTGTCGCAGGGGCTGGTCCAGCAAGCCCTGGCACAGGCCAGCGGCGTCGACGTCGCGCGCATCGCCCAGCGCCTGCTGGGCGACTGGCGCCCGTCGGCGGCCTTCTTCGAGCGGCTGCTCGACCCCGCCGCCCAGGCCGGCGACGCGGCCGCGCCCTACCCGTTCTTCCTCGCCTCGCCGCTGGAGCAGGCGC
Organism: uncultured Hydrogenophaga sp.; assembly: GCA_964487025.1. Classification (GTDB taxonomy): domain Bacteria; phylum Pseudomonadota; class Gammaproteobacteria; order Burkholderiales; family Burkholderiaceae_C; genus Hydrogenophaga. The sequence goes on along the minus strand of CAZAPJ010000016.1, from coordinate 30,821 downwards.
CCGACGCGGCGCTCGGCCCGGTCGGCGACTGGCTGCTCGAATGGAAATGGGACGGCATCCGGCTGCAGCTGATCCGCCGCGCCGGCACGCTGGCGCTGTGGTCGCGCGGCGAGGAACGGCTGGACGGGCGCTTTCCCGAGATCGAGGCCGCGGCGCGCGCCCTGCCGGACGACGCGGTCATCGACTGCGAGCTGCTGGCCTGGGCCGAAGGCGACGCGCATCCGCTGCCCTTCACCGCGCTGCAGCGCCGCATCCAGCGGCGCCGGCCGGGCGAGCGTCTGCTGGCCGAGGCGCCCGCGCGCGCCCTCGCCTACGACCTGCTCGAACTGCGCGGCGAGGACCTGCGCGGGCGCCCGATCGAGGCGCGCCGGGCCCTGCTCGCCCACCTGCTGGGCCCGCTGGACAACCCCAGCCTTCAGTTGTCCCCGGAACTTCACGCCGACGACTGGGCGCAGGCCGCCGGACTGCGCGAGGGCGCGCGCGAACGCGGCGTCGAGGGCCTGATGCTCAAGCGGCGCGGCTCGCCCTACCAGCACGGGCGCCGGCGCGGCGATTGGTGGAAGTGGAAGATCGACCCGCTGACCATCGACGCCGTGCTGATCTACGCCCAGGCCGGCCACGGCCGCCGCAGCACGCTCTACACCGACTACACCTTCGCGCTCTGGGACGGCAGCGCCCTGGTGCCGGTGGCCAAGGCGTATTCCGGGCTGTCCGACGCGGAGATCCTCGAGCTCGACCGGTGGATCCGCGCGCACACCCTCGAACGCTTCGGACCGGTGCGCTCGGTCGAGCCGGTGCACGTCTTCGAGCTCGGCTTCGAAGGCGTGAACCGCTCCGGCCGGCACAAGTCCGGCGTCGCGGTGCGCTTCCCGCGCATCCTGCGCTGGCGCCAGGACAAGACCGCCGCGCAGGCCGACCCACTGGACACCCTGAAGGCCCTGGCGCGCTGAGGCCGCCGCGTGAAAACGAACAAGGGGTGGATGCGTGACCGCATCCACCCCTTTCATCCGTCCGGCGGCGCGCCGCCGGTGCGTTCAACGCATCAATCGTCGCTGGACGCGAGCAGCGCGCGCCAGATCAGCGCGCCCAGGGCGGCGCCGATGATCGGCGCGACCCAGAACAGCCAGAGCTGGTCGAGCGCGATGGACGGCCCGAACAGCGCCGGACCGGTGCTGCGCGCCGGGTTCACCGAGGTGTTGGTGACCGGGATCGAGATCAGGTGGATCAGGGTCAGGCACAGGCCGATCGCCAGCCCGCCGAAACCCGCCGCCGCGCGCTTGGCCGTGGCGCCCAGGATGACCAGCAGGAACACCGCGGTGAGCACCACCTCGGCGATCAGCGCGGCCATCAGGCCGTAGCCGCCCGGCGAGTGCTCGCCGTAGCCGTTGGTCGCGAAGCCGCCGACCTCGGCGCCCGGCTTGCCGGTCGCGATCAGGTACAGCACCCAGGCCGCCACGATCGCGCCCAGCACCTGGGCGATGATGTAGCCGGGCAGTTCGGCCGCGCGGAACCGGCCGCCCACCGCCAGCCCGACCGAGACCGCCGGGTTGAAATGGCCGCCCGAGATCGGGCCGAAGGCGTAGGCGCCGGTCAGCACCGTCAGGCCGAAGGCCAGCGAGACCCCGGTGAAGCCGATGCCCAGTTCCGGAAAGGCCGCCGCCAGCACCGCGCTGCCGCAGCCGCCGAACACGAGCCAGAACGTGCCGAAGAATTCGGCCGACCATTTTTTCAAGTTGCTGCTTTCCATGCGGTTCTTCCTCCTGTGACCCCGGCGCCCGCCGGTACTGGCGCATTCTAGTGCGCTATCCCGTTCCGAGTGTCTTCGACAGGACGCCGATGAAGCGCTTGGCCATCACCGACAAGGGCGTGTGCGCGTGGTGCGCGACCGTCACCGTCAGCTTGGCCGGCGTCTTGAACGGGCGCACCTCCAGGTGCGGGAACGCGTTGCCCATCACCGTGAGCTCGTCGACCACCGCGACACCGGCCCCCGCCGCGCTGAACAGGCAGGCGCTCTGGCCGGCGCGCACCTCCAGGCCGAAGTGGAGCCGGTCCATGACCGATCCGAAGACCGCCTCGGGCGCCATCCCGTACGCGGCCTCCGGCGGAAACGAGATCACCCGGTACCCGAGCAGGTCGCGCGGGGCCACCGTCTTGCGCCCGCTCAACGCATGGCCTTTGGGCATGACGCAGACCAGGCCGCACCGGAACTGCTCGATCTTCGCGATGTTCGGGTGATCGAGCGGGAACAGCGACAGGCCGACGTCCACCGAATGCTGGGCGATCGCATCGACCAGCAGGTGCGGCACCAGCAGATCGACCCGGACCTTCGCGCCCGGCACCTGCTCGTACAGCGCGGTCGCGGCGCGCGGGATCAGGGCGGCGCCGAGGCTGGGCGAGGAAGCGATGTGGATCGACGCGTGCTCCGCGCTGGCCAGCTCCGCGGAGAGGCTTCGGATCTTCTCGACGCCGAACCACAGCTTGTCGACTTCCTGGTACAGGCGCTTGGCTTCCGGCGTCGGCAGCAGGCGGCCCTTGACGCGCTCGAACAGCTTCAAGCCGCTCCTGCGCTCGCCCAGCGCCAGCGCCTTGCTCACGGACGGCTGCGAGACGTGCAGCAGGTCCGCGGCGGCGGCCACCGTCCCGGTGAGCATGACGGCGCGAAACACCTCCATCTGGCGAAGGTTCATCTCTCACTCCATGGGTATCCATCGGCATGCCTTAGCCAAAGGCTAAGGATGGGCGAATTCTTTTCATTTTCCTGCAATCGCTTCCGGCCCTAGCATGGCCCCCGTTTGAAACGACATGGACTGGAAAAAACCCAATGCAGGACGCGGCACCCGCGAGCGCATGGCTCGGACGTGAGCTCGCACGAAGCGACGACTGGATCCACCGCTTCAGCGCGGCCGAACTCGCCGAACTCGAATCGGCCTACCAGCGCGCGACCGAGCGGGAGACGGTGGCGATCGACACCCTGACCGCCAGGGATTTCCCGCTGCCCGGCCTGGGCCCGGTGCTGCGGCGGCTCGGCGAGCAGATCGAGGCCGGCCTGGGATTCGCATTCCTGCGCGGCCTGCCGGTCGCCCAGTGGGGCCCGGCGAAGTCCCGCGTGGTCTACTGGGGCATCGCGTGCCACCTGGGGGTGCCGATCTCCCAGAACGCGCGCGGCGACAAGCTGGTTCCCGTCACCGACGTCGGCGTGTCGCCGGACAGCCGGACGTTCCGGGGCAACCGCGGCCGAGGGGACCTGAACTTCCACTCCGATTTCGCGGACGTGGTCGGCCTGCTGTGCATTCGCGGCGCCAAGAGCGGCGGCATCAGCCGGATCGCCAGTTCGGCCAGCATCCTTCGCCGGATGCAGCGGGAGCGCCCGGAGCTGATCGACGCCTTGCGCCGGGGCTTCCACTTCTTCCGCAAGGGCGAGGAGGCGCCCGGCGAAGGGCCGGTGAGCGCGCGGCGCCTGCCCATGCTGGCCCCGCGGGCGGCGGGCGGCCACGACTTCCTGTTCTGGCCGCACTTCGCCAAGCTCGGCGCCGAGGCCGCCGGCGTGCCGCTCGCGGCGGACGAGCAGGCGGCGTTCGACTACATCAACCGCGTCGCGCGCGAGCCCGGCGTGTTCCTCGACGCCCAGTTCCAGCCCGGCGACATGCAGTTCCTGAACAACTACCAGGTCCTGCATTCGCGGACCGACTACGAGGACTGGCCCGAGCCGGACCGCAAGCGCTACCTGGAGCGCATCTGGCTGCGCACCCGGGACGCGCGCGACCAGCCGCCGGGCATGGCCGACCTGTACGGCCCCCAGTCCCTGTCCCGAGGCATCCCGGTGCTGCCCGAAGCGCTGATCGAGGAACGGTCCCGCGGCGCGGGCATTGCCGTGTAGGCCGGACCGGTGCGCGCACCGGTCCCATCTCCACCGCCCCATCCCCATCCACATAACGGAGACAAACATGAACCTGGATTCACTGACCCGCCGAAGCGCGATCAAGGCCGGCCTGGCCGGCGCCGCGGCCACCACCTCGCTGGCGCGGCCCGCCCTGGCCCAGCAGGCCTTTCCCTCGCGCCCGGTCACGCTGGTGATCCCCTTCGGCGCTGGCGGGCCGACCGACGTCGTCGCCCGCACCGTGGCCCAGGCCATGTCGACCCGGCTGGGCCAGGCGATCGTCGTCGAGAACGTGGCGGGCGCCGGGGGCAACATCGGCGCCGCGCGCGTGGCGGGCAGCGCGGCGGACGGCTACACGATGCTGCTGATGTCCACCGCGATGACGATCAACCCCGCGCTCTATCCCAAGCCGGGCTATGCGCTGAACCAGTTCGAGACGCTCGGCTTCGTCGGCGTCTCGCCCCTGTGGCTCTGCGTCGGCGAGAACAGCCCGTTCCGGTCGCTCAAGGACCTGGTGGACGACATCCGGCAGAACCCCGGCCGGCGGATGTACGCGTCCGGCGGCAACGGCACGACCTCGCACCTGGGTGTCGAGCTGATGAAGCGCCGCCACGCGCTGGACATCGTGCACGTCCCGTACCGGTCGTCCGCGCAACTGTTCCCGGACCTGATTTCCGGCAAGGTGGATTTCGTGCTGTGGCCGGTCGCGGGCACCGAGCAGTTCGTCAAGGCGGGCAAGATGAAAGCGCTGGCGGTCGCGGCCGACGCGCGCGTCACGGCCTTTCCCGAGGTGCCCACCTTCGCCCAGGCCGGCTACCCGGGGGTCGAGGTGCTGGGCTGGTTCGGCATCGCCGTGCCCCGGGGCACCCCTGCGCCTGCCGCCCAGAAGCTGGAAGACGCGCTGCACGCCGCGCTCGCCGACACGCAGGTGCGCGACACGCTGCAGGGCATGGGCACGGCGGCGCGCATCGCCACCCGGGCCGAATTCAGCCGCTACGTGCAGTCCGAAGCGGACCGCTGGACCGAGATGGTCAAGGTGTCCGGCGCCCGGGTGGATTGAACGCGCCGGAGGGCGCCGCTTCGCGCGCTCAGGCCTCGGACGGGCGCCAGTAGCTCGCGACGAGCTGGTCGCCGCTTTCGATGCCGATGCCGCGGTAGGCCACGGCGCCATGGCGCCGCCAGGTCAGCTCGCGCGCCTCGCCCTGCGGGACGATGGTCAGCTCGTAGGGTTCGCCGGTGCCGGCGGGCGCGCCGTCGGGCTCGTGGTAGCGGATCTGGTGCACGCCGCAGAACCCGCGCGAGGTGTCGCCGCGCGCGACGCCCGTGCCCAGCGCGGGCTCGTCGGTGCGCGTGGAGTACCAGGTCGCGAGAAAGGTGCCCGGGCGGTCGCGGCTGATCCGGTAGCAGACGATGCCGATGAAATCGGCCTGGAGTTTTCCCTTCATCGAACGCGTCTCCTCACAGGTATTCGTCGGACAGCGCGAGCGCGCTCACCGCCTGGGCGTCGCCCTGGTGCACGACCTCGCCGCCGCGCATCACGTAGGCGCGCTGCGCGAGCTTGAGCGCGGGCCGCGCCATCTGCTCGGTCATGAGAATGGACATGCCGCGCGCCTGCAGCTTGCGGATCGCCTCGCTCACGCGGGTGATCCACACCGGCGCCAGGCCAAGAAAAGGTTCGTCGAGCAGCAGCAGCGCGGGCGACGCGGCCACGGCGCGCGCCAGCGCCACCACCTGCTGCTCGCCGCCGCTGAGCTGGCCCGCGGGCTGGCGCGCGCGGTCGGCCACGAGCGGGAAGTTGTCCCGGATCCAGTGCAGCATCTGCCCGGCCTGCGCGCCGGGCCGGCCGAACGCGCCGGCGCGGATGTTTTCCTCGACCGTCATGTTCGCGAACACGCGGCGCCCCTCGGGCGAATAGCCGATGCCCAGGCGCGCGCGCGCGGCGCAGGCGACGCCGCGCAGGTCGCGCTCGCCGAAGACCATCGTGCCGCCCTGCGCCGCCACGGTGCCTGCGACGGCGTTGATCAGGCTGGACTTGCCGGCGCCGTTGGCGCCGACCAGCAGCACCGTCTCGCCCGCGGCGACATCGACCGACACGCCGCGCACGGCGCGGATGCCGCCGTAACGCACCTCGAGATCGCGAATCTTCAGCATGCCCTCATCCTCGCTCGCACCACGGCCTCAATCGACGCCCGCGCCCACGTAGGCGTCGATCACGTCCTGCCGCGCCAGCACCTCGGCGGTCGGGCCCTGCGCGAGCACGCGGCCGCTGTCGAGCACGACGATGCGCGGGCACAGGCGCCGCACGAGCTCCATGTCGTGCTCGACCACGAGCACGCTGCAGCCCAGCCGCTCCACCGCCGCCTGCACCAGCCGGTCGACGCCCGGGCGCTCGCTGCGCTCGAGCCCCGCCGCGGGCTCGTCGAGCAGCAGCACGCGCGGGTGGCACAGGTAGGCCATCATCAGGCCCAGCATCTTCTGCGCGCCGTAGGGCATCTTGTCGCACCGCTCGTGCAGCCGGGGCAGCAGGTCGAACTCCGCGAGCAGGTCCTGCACGCCGTCCCACGCCGCCGCCGGCGCACCCGAGAAACGCGCGGCGCGCAGCAGGTTCTCGCGCACGCTCTGCGAGCGAAAGCTGTTGGTCTGCTGGAAGCTGCGCACCACGCCGAGCCGGCTGATGGCGTGCATCGGGCGGCCGCTGATGTCGGCGCCGTCCAGCATCACCTGCCCGCTGCTCGGGCGCACCATGCCGCAGATCACGTTGATCAGCGTGGTCTTGCCCGCGCCGTTGGGGCCGATCACGCCCAGCACGCTCGCGGCCGGCAACTCGAGCGAAACGTCCTTGAACACCTCGAGCCCGCCGTAGCGCTTGGCCAGCGCGCGCACCGAGAGCTCGGCGCGCCCCCGGCGCGCGGCCTGCTGCGCGCCGCCCGGCGGCACCGCCATGGCCGCCGCGGTCACGGCGCGCGCCCCTGGCGCGCGAAGCGGCGCTGCACCGCGCCGATCGCCGCCGCCAGCAGCCCCGCGAGGCCGCCCTTGCCCGCCATCACCGCGGCCGCCACCAGCACGCCGTAGAGCGCCGGCGAATACTCGCCCTGGCTGGCGAAGAACTGCGTGCCCGTGGCCAGCACGGCCGCGCCGATCAGCGGCCCGAACATCGAGGCCTGCCCGCCGACGATCGCGTAGACGATGTAGTTGAAGCCCGTCATGGTGGAGAACGAGCTCGGGTGCGCGGTCAGCAGCATGTTGACCAGCGCGAAGCCCGCGAGCCCCGCGACGCCCGCCGAGACGACCAGGCCGATGGTCTTGTAGCGCCAGGCCACCAGGCCCAGGCTCGACGCCAGCACCTCGTTCTCGCTGATCGAGGCGAACTCGCGCCGGTAGCGCCAGGTCACGGCCGCGGTGATGGCGGCCGCCAGCACCGCCGTCGCGGTCGTCACCCACAGCACCGCCTCGTTGCTCGACAGCTCCACGCCCAGCAGCGTGCTCGAGGGCACGCCCGCGATGCCGTTGGCGCCGCCGGTCACGCCGCCGACCTCGAACAGCAGCAGTTGCAGCACCTCGTTGAAGACGAAGGTGATCAGCACGAAGTAGGTGCCGCGCAGGCGCAGCACGAGCGAGCCCAGGAGCAGGGCGACGAGCGCCGGCACGGCGAAGCTCGTCAGCAGCAGCAGGCCCAGGTTGGTGTACCCGCCCTTGGCGACAATGGCCGCCGCGTAGCCGCCGATCGCCATGAACGCCGGCAGCGCGAACGACAGCAGGTCCATGCGCAGCATGATGTAGGCGCTCATCGCGGCCGCGGTGCCGATCAGGATCTGGTTGGTCAGCGAATAGACGAACAGGTTCTGGCTGACCCAGGGCACCAGCGCCGCCGCCAGCAGCACCAGCACCACCGCGACCTCGGTGCGCCCCATCCAGGGCGAGCGGTCGGCCAGCGCGGTGGCGTCCGCCGGCGCGGATCGAGCAGGAGATGGTGCAAGCGTGGTCATTTCAGTCATCGTGTTCCATGACGCGACGCGAGGCCCCGGAGCGAGGCAGCGCAAAACCCAGAGACAGCGCGGGACGGCTCCGCCGGCCCCAGCTGTCGTCCCCCCTCCAAGCGCCGCGCAGCGGCGCGCCAGAGAGGGGGGAAGCCGCAAAGCGGCGCAGGGGGGTGTCGACCATTCACGCCGCCCGGACCTGCCGCCCCATCAGGCCGCGCGGGCGCACGACCAGGATCAGCATCACGAGCACGAACAGCCCCAGCGCGCCCACCGAGCCGCCCAGGTAGATGCTCGAGTACGACTCGATCAGGCCGACCGCGAACGCGGCGACCGCCGCGCCGCCCACGCTGCCCAGGCCGCCGAGGATCACGATCAGGAACGAGGTGGCGAGCACCGAGTCGCCCACGTGCGGGTGCAGCGAGAGGATCGGCGTGACCAGCGCGCCGGTGAACCCGGCCAGCCCGGTGGCGAGCGCGAACGCGGCCGGGAACAGGATCTTGGGCGGCATGCCCAGCGCGGTCGCGACCGAGCGGTCGTCGGCCAGCGCGCGCAGCGCGCGGCCGAAGCCGGTCTTGTAGAGCAACCCGTAGACACCGGCGAGCGCGGCCAGGCAGGCGGCCAGCATGACGGCGTTGGCGCGCGGCACATAGATGCCTTCGTGGCGCCAGCTGCCCGAGATCGGGAAGCGGAACTCGACTGGCTCGGTGCCGAAGAACACCACCAGCGCCGTGCCCATCACGAGATACAGGCTCATGGTCAGCATCATGGTGGCCAGGTGGTTGTCGACGTGCGGCTCGATCAGCAGCAGCTCGAACACGTAGCCCAGCGCCGCGGTGCACGCCACCGCCCCCAGCACCGCGAGCGGATAGGGCCAGCCCATCAGGTGCACCAGCGCATAGGCCACGTAGCCGCCGAGCGCATAGAAACCGCCATGCGCGAAGTTGATCACGCCCAGGATGCCGTAGATCATCGTGAAGCCCAGGCTCAGCAGCGCGTACTGCGCGCCGAGCCCGATGCCGATCACGCCGGCGGAGATGAGGGTTTCCATGCCTGTCCCGAAGATCGATCGAAAACGGTGACGGTGGTGCGCCGCGGCCGGCCGGTCAGTTCTTCTCGCCGACGTCGACCAGCGACACGCCGAGGTTCTTGCCCTTGACGATCATGCCCATGCCGACCGGGAAGCCGAACTCCTGCTGGATGCCGTAGCTCGCGGTGCCGGTCCACTGGCCCTTGCCGAGGTAGGTGTCCTCGACCGGCAGCTTGAGCAGGGCCTGCGCGACCTTCGGGCCGTCGGTGGCGGTGCCCGCGCTCGAGATCGCCTTGAGCGCCATGCGCGCCGAGGCCGCGAAGAGCGCGACCACGACCACGTTGCCGGGCGGGTTCTGCGCCATCGCCTTCTGCCGCTCCAGCAGCTTCGCGGTCTTGTCCTTGTCCAGCCACACCGATTCGAGCCAGTACATGTTGCCCAGCGCTTCCACGCTGCCGGCGGCCTTGATGATCTCCTCGGTGCCCGAGCCGCCGAGGCGCCCGAACATGCCCTTGTAGCCCGCCTCGAGCAGTTGCTTGACCATGGTGCCCGCGTCGGCCGGCGGCGACGAGGCGGTGTCGACCACCTCGGGGTTGAGCCGCATGATGCGCGCGACGATGGGCGCGAAGTTGGTCGTGCCGCGCTGGTAGTACTCTTCGGTCACCTTCACGTTGAGCGACTTGTAGGCCTCGGCGTCGACCGCGGCGGTGTCGGTGCCGGTCTGGTCGTTGGGCGCCACGATCACCACCGAGTTGAAGCCGTATTTCTCCTTCGCGATCTTGGCCAGCGGCAGCGCCCAGGTGCCGGGCCCGGGCGCGGCGTGGAACGCCAGCGGCCACTTGGGGCCGATCGCGTCGCGCGCGAAGCCGCTGTTGATGGTGAGCTGCTTGTTGCGCTCGGCCACCGGCTTGACGCCGGTGCCCTCGGGCGAGCCGACCGGGCCGACGATCACGCTCACGCCCTGGCTCGCGAGGCTGTTGGAGCCCGCGGCCGCGCCCTCGGCGGTGTACTTGGAGTCGTAGCTCACGACCACCACCTTGCACTTGCGGCCATTCATCGGCAGGCCGCCGGTCTCGTTGTACTCGGCCGCGGCCAGCTCGGTGCCGTTGCGCGCCGAGATGCCCCACAGCGCGGCCGAGCCCGACATCGGCCCCATCACCCCGATCTTGGCCTCGCAGTTCTGCGCGCTGGCTGCCGCCGGCGCGAGCAGCGCCAGCAAGGCCATGCCCAGCAGCGCCAGCGGCCGCTGCCTGCGTTCGCGTTTCGATATCTCCGTCATGGTGTCTCTCCGATACCCGGATCAGTCCGGTCGTGCGATGTTCATTCCGGCGAACCGCCGCCGTATCCGTGAAAACCCTTCGTCGAAAAAGACATCACGCATATGATGCGGCGGCGCTGGCCGGCACGGGTACACCAACCTCGAAACGAGATGGAGGCGACGGATTCGCGCTTTCATGTTTCGCTACGTCCGGGTTGGCGCACCAGGCTCCAGATCGAGCCATCGGCGTTGCCGCCGACGTGCACGGTGCCCGTCGATGCGTCGACGGCCAGGCCGTTGGGCATCGCGACCTGCGGCCAGTTCGAGACGATGAGGGGCTGCACCGGCAGGCCGTGCGCGATCTCGCGCACCCCGGCGTGCGTCTCGTCCACCTGCAGCAGGCGGCCGCCGGCCACGTCGAGCAGCAGCAGGCCGCCCTGCGGCGCGAGCGCCAGCGCGCCGGGCCGGCCCAGGCCGGTGGCGCGCAGCACGTCCTGGCGGCCGCTGGCCAGATCGATCGCCGCGATGCGCTGGCCCAGCGCCTCGGCCACGTACAGCGTGCCGCCCCGGCAGGCCAGCCCGATCGGCCCCTGCAGCCCGTGCGCGACGACCCGCCGCGCCGTGTCGTCGCCGCGCGTGTCCAGGCGCGTCACCTGCCCCTTGAGGAACTCGGCCACGTACACCGCCGCCCCGTCGGCGCAGAGCGCGCTCGGCAGCTCCACGCCCTGGTAGGTGCCGCCGTTGAGGGCGCGCACCGCGAAGGTCTCGGTGTCCACGTGGAAGACGCGCGCGCTGCGCGCGTCGGCGAGCGGGAACTGGCAGCCGGTGGCCATCAGCAGGCCGCCGTCGGCGTCCGCGCACAGGCAGCCCGGCGCGGGAAAGCCCGAGCGCTCGAAGAAGCTGCCGCGCGTCATGTGCAGCACGCCCGCCTCGGCGTCGAAGCGCTGCAGCGACAGGCCGTCGTTGACGTACAGGCCCGCGCGCGTGGCAGCCATCGAGCCCAGGCTCGCGGGCCCGGGCGCCGAGTGGCGGCGCACGACGCGGCCGGCCTGGGCGTCGATCTCCAGCACGGTGGCCTCGCGCAGGCTCGAGACGAACAGCCGCCCGGTCGGCCCGAGCAGCAGGTTGTCCAGCGGCGGCAGGCCCTCGTCGCAGACCACCCGGGCCTGCCGCCCCTCGGCGTCCACGCGCCACACGATGCCGCGCCCCTGCGCGTAGCCGCTGACATAGATCTCGCCCGAGGCCGCCACCTTGAGCGCGGAGTTGTGCGGAAAGCGCACGTCGAGCACCGACCAGGTGCCGGTGTCCGGGTCGACGCGCGCGATGCGCCCGCCGTCCACCGTGACCAGCAGGTGCCCCCGGGCGTCGAGGTCCATCGCGTTGGTGCTGGCGAAGTCGCGCGTGATGAGCCGGGGCGCACCGTGCCCGAGCGGGTGGATCTCGAACAAGCCGTTGCCGGCGCCGTACTGGCCCACGAACAGCCGCCCGCGGCGCGGGTCGTACCGGATGCCGTTGGCGCCGATGAGCCCGGCGCAGACCGCGCGCACGCGGCCGTCGGGGTCGATGCGGAACACCGACTCGCCGCCCAGGCCGGTGGCGCAGGTGGTCCAGAAGGTGCCGCGCCCGTCGGTGGTGATGTCGTCGGCGCCCTGCACCGCGCGCTCGGGTCCCATGAACGGCGTGACGGCGCCGCTGTCGGGGTCGATGCGCGAAATGGCGCTGCTGGCGACGTTGCCCACCAGCAGGGTGCCGTCGGCATCGAGCGCCATGCCGCAGCAGCCGCGCAGGCACGTGCCGGGCAGCGCTTCGCGCGCGCGCCAGCGCGAGGGCTCGTTCACCTGGACCTCGGCGCTGCCGCTCCCGGACATGGCCTCAGACCCGGCTGCGGATGTAGGCGCCGATGCGCTCGACCGCTTCGCGCGCCTCGGGCAGGATGGCCGCGAAGAACGGCCAGATGTGCACCATGTCCTGGGCGACCTCCAGCGTCACGTCCACGCCGGCGCGGCGCGCCTTCTCGGCCAGCCGCGTCGAGTCGTCGTGCAGCACCTCGTGCGTGCCGACCATCACGAGCAGGGGCGGCAGCCCCTCCAGGCGCGCGTAGAGCGGCGAGGCGAGCGGGTGCGTCGGGTCGCCGTCGTCGCCGAGGTAGCGCCTGGCGTGCGCGAAGGTGTTGGGCACGCTCACCAGCGGATCCAGGTGCGCGCGCGTGCGGATGGACTCGCCGGTCTTGGCCAGGTCGGTCGACGGCGACAGGCACACCGCGGCCGCCGGCAGCGGCTCGCCCGCGTCGCGCAGCGCGAGCATCATCGCCAGCGCCAGGCCGCCGCCGGCCGAGTCGCCCGCCGCCGCCACGCGCGCCAGGCCGCCCAGCCGCCGCGTCAGCCAGCGGCACGCGGTCACCGCGTCGTCGACCGCCGCCGGGAACCGGTGCTCCGGCGCCAGCCGGTAGCCGACCAGCAGCACGCGCGCCTGCGCGGCGCGCGACAGGCGCCCCGCGAACTCGCGGTAGCTCGGCACCGAGCCGAGCACGTAGCCGCCGCCGTGCAGGTAGAGCAGCACGCGGTCCGGGTCGGCGCCCGGCGCCTCGACCCACTCCACCGGCACGCCGTCCGCGTCCTCGGCGCGATAGGCCAGGTCGACCGCCGGCACGAAGCGCGCGGCCATCGTCTCCCAGCCGGCGCGGGCCTCCTCCACCGAGCGGTCGCCGGTCTTCTGCGACTGCCGGAACGACTCGAGGAAGGCGTGGAATTCGGGACTCGGCATGGCGGCTGTCTCCAATCAGGCGGTTTCCTCGTCGAACTCGAGCACGGCGTCGGCGCCGTGCACCAGCGCGTGCGCCCAGCCGGCCGCCTGGGGCAGCGCGTGGTCGGCGAAGAAGCGCGCGGTGCGCAGCTTGCGCGCGAGGAACGCCGGATCGCCCTCGCCGCGCGCCAGCATGGCCTGCGCGATGAGCGCCGCGCGCGCCAGTTGCCAGCCGCCCGCGACGGTGCCGAACAGGCGCAGGAACGGGACCGCCCCGGCGAGCACGCGCGCCGGGTCCGCGGGGTGGGTGCGCACGATGAAGGCCACGCCCGCTTCCAGCGCCGCGATGCCGCCGGCCAGCCCGGCCGCGATCGCCGCCAGGTGCGGGGCCTGCCCGCCCGCGCCGCGCCGCAGCCCGTCGACCGTCTCGCGCATGCGCGCGACCACGGCACCGATCGCGCGTCCGCCGTCGCGCGCGATCTTGCGCCCGACCAGGTCGTTGGCCTGGATGCCGGTGGTCCCTTCATAGATCGTCATGATGCGCGCGTCGCGCAGGTACTGCGCCGCGCCGGTCTCTTCCACATAGCCCATGCCGCCGTGCACCTGGATGCCGGTCGAGGCCACGTCCACCGCCATCTCGGTGCTCCAGCCTTTCACGATCGGCGTCATGAGGTCGACGAAGGCCTGCGCGTCGGCATCCTTGCCCTCGGCGGCCGCGACGGCGTCCAGCGCCGCCGCCACGCTGCACGCCAGCGCGCGCCCGGCCTCGGCGTGGGCCCGCATCCACGCGAGCATGCGCCGCACGTCGGGGTGCCGCACGATCGGCACGCGGGCGCCGGTGCGGCGTGAGGCGTCCGCGCCCTGGATGCGTTCGCGCGCGAACGCCGCCGCACGCTGCAGCGCGCGCTCGGCGATCGCGATGCCCTCGATGCCCACCGCGATGCGGGCCTCGTTCATCATCACGAACATGTACTCCAGGCCCCGGTTCTCCTCGCCGACCAGCCAGCCGACGGCGTTCTCGTAGGCCATGGTGGTGGTGGGCGAGGCGCGCAGCCCGAGCTTGTGCTCGATCGAGACGCAGCGCGCGTCGTTGCGCCGGCCGGGCCGGCCCTCGGCGTCGGGGATGAACTTGGGCACCAGGAACAGCGAGATGCCCTTCACGCCTTCGGGCGCGCCCGCCGCGCGCGCCAGCACGAGGTGGACGATGTTGCGGCTCATGTCGTGCTCGCCCCAACTGATGAAGATCTTCTGGCCCGAAAGCCGCCAGCTGCCGTCGGCCTGGCGCTCGGCCCGCGTGCGGACCGCCGAGAGGTCCGAGCCGGCCTGCGGCTCGGTGAGGTTCATCGTGCCGGTCCATTCGCCGCTGACCAGGCGCGGCAGGTACGCCCCGCGCAGCGCCGGCGAGCCGTTGCGCGCGAGCGCCTCGACGGCGCCGCGCGTGAGCGCCGCGCAGCCGCCGAAGGCCATGTTCGCGCTGCGCCACATCTCCTCCACCAGCGCCGAGAGCGCGCGCGGCAGGCCCTGTCCGCCTTCCTCGACCGGACACGACAGCGCGTTCCAGCCGCCCGCGACGAACCGCTCGTAGGCCGGCCGGAAGCCCTGCGGCGTGCGGACCTCGCCCGCCTGGAACACCGAGCCCTCGCGATCGCCCGGCGCGTTGAGCGGGGCCAGCACACCCTCGGCGAAGCGCGCCGCCTGCTCGAGCACGTCGCCGGCCACGCCGGCGGCCGGATCGTCCGCGCGCAGGCCGCCCATCGGACCGAGCAGGAAGCGCATGTCGGCCAGCGGCGCCTGGTAATGGTCGCTCGCGGCCGTCATGCCCCCTCCCGGGTGAGGGCGCGCGGCGCCGCGCGAAGGGTGTCGGCCTGGTGCGTCATGGACGGTGTCTCCTGCGGGGATGGGCATTCTTTCCGCGGCGATTCTGTCCGCCGCGGCACGCCGGGGCAACGGGCCGCAAAAAAGCAGCAGATACGTGATATTGCGGGCGACCGCTGCCACGGCGCGGGCAGGCGATGCACGATCGACCCACCCATGAAGCCAACACGCGGTGACGAGGAGACGACCAAGTGAGCGTGATCGACGATTTCGACCGCATGGCGCAGGCGCGGCCCGACCATCCGTGCCTGCGCTGGGACGGCGGACAACTCACGTACGCCGAGGTGCAGCGGCTGTCGCACCGCATCGCCGCGGGCCTGCACCAGGCCGGCCTGCGGCCGGGCGCGAAAGGCGCGGTGCTCAGCCCGAACGACGCGCATGCCTTCGTCTGCGTGCTCGGGCTGATGCGCGCCGGCCTGGTCTGGCTGCCGGTCAATCCGCGCAACGCCATCGAGGAGAACGCGCGGACGCTCGGCGCCTTCGACTGCGAAGCGCTGTTCTTCCACGGCCAGTTCGAGGCCGACCTGCCCACGCTGCGAGCGGCGGCGCCGGGCATCCGGCTGGCGCTGCGCATCGACAGTACCGGCCACGCGCCCGGCGCCGGCGAGGGCGAGACGCTCGCGCACTGGGTGGCGCGCCAGCCCGGGCACTTCGCACCGCCCGCGCTCGCGCCCGATGCGCTCGCCGCCATCTGCGCCACCGGCGGCACCACGGGCCGCAGCAAGGGCGTGATGCACACGGTCGCGAGCGTCATGGCCTTCACCACCGCGCACCGCGAACTGCACGCGCGCGACACCGAGCCGGTGTTCCTCGCCGCCGCCCCCATGACGCACGCGGGCGGGCGCATGTGCCTGTCGATCCTGCGCCAGGGCGGCAGCATCGTCGTGCTGCCGCGCCCGGACCCGGGCGCCGTGCTCGCCGCGATCGAGCGGCACCGCGTCACGCGGCTGTACCTGCCGCCCACGGCGATCTATTCGCTGCTCGCGCACGAGGACCTGCGCAAGCGCGACTACTCGTCGCTGCGCTACTTCGTCTACGGCGGCGCGCCGATGTCGGCCAGCAAGCTGCGGCAGGCGATCGAGGTGTTCGGCCCCGTGATGAGCGCGGGCTACGGCCAGACCGAAGCGCCCATGGCGATCGCGCACCTGGCGCCCGAGGACCACTTCGCCGGCGGCGCGATCGCCGGCGAGGCGCGGCTGTCGAGCTGCGGCCGCCCGACCCGCTTCGTCGACCTGCGCATCATGGACGACGAGGGCCGCTTCGTGCCGCCGGGCCAGTCCGGCGAGATCGTGATCCGCGGCGGCATCGTCATGAGCGGCTACTACAAGGACGCCGAGGCCACGCGCGAGGCCTCGCGCTTCGGCTGGCACCACACCGGCGACATCGGGTTCCTGGACGCCGAGGGCTTCCTGCACCTCGTCGACCGCAAGCAGGACATGATCATCAGCGGCGGCTTCAACGTCTACCCGTCGGAGGTCGAGCAGGTCATCCTTTCGCTGCCCGAGGTGCAGGACTGCGCCGTGGTCGGCGTGCCCGACGAGAAGTGGGGCGAGGCCGTGAAGGCCGTGGTGCAGCTGCTGCCCGGCCACAGCCTCACGCCCGAGGCCATCATGGCCGCCTGCCGGCCCCGCCTGGGCGGCGTCAAGACGCCCAAGTCGATCGAGTTCTGGCCCGACCTGCCGCGCAGCCCGGTGGGCAAGGTGCTGCGGCGCCGGATCCGCGAGCGCTTCTGGGCCGGCCAGCCGCGCCGCATCTGAACCGGGCGGCCGGCGTGGACCGGCCGGGCGTCACGCGAGCTTGACGTTGGCGCGCCGGATGATGTTGCCCCACTTCTCGAACTCGGCCACCACGTAGGCCTTGGCCTTGGCCGGGGTCGAGCCGAGGATCGCCTCCACGCCGGACATCGTCATCCGCTCGCGCACCGCCGGGTCCTCCTGCTGCTTCGCCAGCTCCGCGGCGAGCTTGTCGCCGATGGCCTGCGGCGTGCCGCGCGGCACCGCGAACGCGGCCCAGGTCATGGCGTCGAAGCCGGAATAGAACTCGGCCACCGTCGGCACGTCGGGCAGCTCGGAGTAGCGCGTGGGCGAACTCACGGCCAGCGCGCGCAGCCGCCCCGCCTTCACGTGCACGAGCGCGGCCGAGCTGGTCTCGAACATGGTGTCGATCTGTCCGCCCATGAGATCGGTGAGCGCGGGCGCCGCGCCCTTGTACGGCACGTGCAGCAGCCGGGCGCCGGAGACGATCTTGAACATCTCCATCGCCAGGTGGTTGGTCACGCCGTTGCCGCCCGAGCCGCAGTTGAGGTCGCGCTGCTTGGCCGCGGCGACCAGTTCGGGCAGCGTCTTGATCGGCGACTCCGGGCGCACCAGCAGGATCAGCGGCGAGCGGCCCACCAGCGCGACCGGTTCGAGGTCCTTCATCGGATCGAAGCCGAGGTTGCCATACAGGTGCGGCGCCACGGTGAGCGGGCCGCTGGAGGTGAAGAGCAGGCTGTAGCCGTCGGGCGCCGACCGGGCCACGTCGCGCGCCGCGAGCGTGGCGCCCGCGCCGGGGCGGTTGTCGACCACGAAGGCCTGGCCGAACGCCTTCTGCAGCTCGGCCGCGTAGATGCGCGCCAGCACGTCGCTGCCCTGCCCGGCGGGAAAGCCCAGGATGATCTTCACGGCCCGGTTGGGCCAGTCGGTGGAGCCGGCCGGTGAGGCGCCCTGGGCCCTCAGGACCGGTGGCAGCGCACCCAGCGCGGCGGCGGCGAGCATGTGCCGGCGATTGAACATGGCTTGGTCTCCTGTACGTTTTCGTCAAATCGGATCCGCGGCGGCGGCGGCACACGGCGCGGCCCGCAGCGGTGTGTGATTACCAGGAGCAAACCCCGCCGGCAACAAGCGTTTTTCCCGTCGAGCGACACAACATCATGCATGTGATGCTGCATGCCGCCACCTTGCCCGCGGCGATCGAACTGCCTATCTTTCGTGGCTCGTTTCGTGGCCCGTTTCATCGCCCGCCCTCCGCATGCCCTCCGCCCTCCATCCGCTGGTACGTCCCCTGCTGCTGACGCTTTCGGTGCAGGGCCTGATCGCGTTCGGCATGGTCGCGCTGCCGGTGCTGCTGCCGGCCTATGCCGCGGAGCTCGGGGTCGGCGCCGCCTTCGCGGGCACGGCCACGGCCGCGGTCTACGGCGGCGCGGCGCTCACCGCGCTGCTCGTGTCGGGCCGCGTGCGCGGCATCGGCCCGGTCCGCACCTGCCAGGCCGCGCTGCTGGTCGCGGCCGCGGGGCTCGGCGTCGCCGCCACGGGCAGCCTGCCCGCGCTGCTCGCGGGCGCGCTCGCCATCGGGCTGGGCTACGGGCCGGTCACCGCGGCGTCCGCGCTGCTGCTCACGCGCACCGCGCCGGCCAGCGCCTATGGCATGGTGTTCTCGATCAACCGCATGAGCATTCCCATCGGCGCCGCCGCCGCGGGCGCGCTGCTGCCCGCGCTGTCGGGGTGGATCGGCTGGCGCGGCTCGCTCGCGGCGATGGGCGCCGCGAGCCTGGCCTGCGCGCTCGCGCTGCAGGCCGCGCGCGCCCTCGATGCCGCCGACGCGCCGCCCGCGAACGCCCCGCGCGCCCGGGTGCTCGAGCCGCTGCGGCAGCTCTTCGTGCACCCGCGCCGCCGCGTGCTCACGCAGGCCTCGCTCGCGTTCCTGGCGGCGCAGAGCTGCCTGGCGGCGTTCACGGTCGCGTTCCTGGTCGGCGAGCTCTCGCTGTCGTATCTCAAGGCCGGCGCGGTGCTCGCAGCGGCGCAACTGGCCGGCGTGGCCGCGCGCCTCGTGATGGGCTTCGTGTCGGACCGCTTCGCGCGCCGCACCCCGGTGATCGGCCTGATCGGCCTGGGGATCGCGCTGGCGACGGCGCTCGCCGCGAGCGCCCGCCCGGGCTGGAGCGAGCACGCGATCACCGCCGTGTTCCTGCTCTACGGCGCGTGCGCGCTCGGCTGGAACGGCGTCATGCTGGCCGACCTGGCCCACACCGCCCCGCCCGAACAATCCGGCGAGGTCACCGGCGCTTCGACGTCCATCGCCTTCGCCGGCGCGGTCGCCGGGCCCGCGCTCTTCTCCTCGCTGCTCGCCTTCACCGGCTACGCGTTCGCCTACGCGCTGCTGTCGGCCGCGGTGCTGGCCTGCAGCGTCTCGCTGATCCGCTTCGACCGCCTGGCCGCCCGGCGCGAGGCGTCGGCGGGTTGAGCCCCCGGACCCCCCTCGCTTGCCGATTCGCCACCCTTCAGCCATGACCACCCCCATCCCGCTGCGCCGCAGCGCGCTCTACACCCCGGGCGCCAACCCCGCCGTGCTGCTCAAGGCCGCGCGCACCGATGCCGACGTGCTCATCTTCGACCTCGAGGACGCGGTCGCACCGCAGGCCAAGGCCGATGCGCGCCGCCACGTGCTGCAGGCGCTCGCCGCGCCCGAGCTGCAGGGCCGCGCCATCGTGGTCCGCGTCAACGGCCTGGGCACGCCCTGGTGCGAGGAAGACGTGCGCGCGTTCGCCCGGTCGCGCGTCGCGGGCGTGCTCTTCCCCAAGATCAGCACCGAGCAGGACGCCCGCACCGCCGAAGCCCTGCTGAGCTTCCATGGCGCGCCCGGCAGCACCGAGCTGTGGTGCATGATCGAGACGCCGCTGGCGATCCTCCATGCGCAGGCGATCGGGCAGTTCGCCCGCCCGCGCGGCGCGCGCATGTCGACCTGGGTGCTGGGCACCAACGACCTGGTCAAGGACCTGCGCGCGCGCCACACGCCGGCCCGCGAAGGGCTCGTTCCCCTGCTCGCGATGGCCGTCCTGGCCGCGCGCGCGGCCGGCGTGTCCGTGCTCGACGGCGTGCACAACGACGTCAAGGACACGGCCGCCTTCGACGCCACCTGCGAGCAGGGCCGCAACCTGGGGTTCGACGGCCGCACGCTGATCCACCCGAGCCAGATCGCCCCCTGCCACCGCGCCTACTCGCCGACCGAGGCCGACGTGAGCGAGGCGCGCGAGATCGTCGAAGCCTTCGACCGCCCGGAGAACCGCGACAAGGGCGTGATCCAGCTCGGCGGCCGGATGGTCGAGCTGCTGCACGCGGAGACGGCGCGCCAGACGCTGGCCATCGCCCAGGCCATCGAACGGAAGTGACCTCCGCCGCACATCACGTATGTGCTCTCTTCTGCCCGCCTCTCCGCATTCCGCCCTTTTGCCCCATAGTCATGTGGACAAAAAAACCGCCGAGACAAGCCGCGTGAAAACCGCTCCCGAATCCCGCGCCGCGCCGCGCGCCGCGCACGCACAGGCCACCACCGCGTCGCTGGTCGCGCGCGCCGCCGCGCTGGCCGGCGCGCCGCTGCGAGACGACGTGCGCGAGCTCGCGCGCCAGTGCGTGCTCGACTGGATCGGCGTGGCGCTCGCGGGCGCGTCCGAGCCGCTGGTCCGGTTGCTGCGCGCGCAGGCCGACGAGGAAGGCGGCCGCCCCGCGGCCTCGCTCGTGGGCGGCGACGGCGCGCGCGCGACCCTGCGCCAGGCGGCGCTGATCAATGGCGCGGCCGGCCACGCGATCGACTACGACGACGCCAACGTCGCGGCCCAGGGCCACGTGACGGCCGCGGTGCTGCCGGCCGCGCTCGCGGTGGCGCAGGCGCGCGGCCTGGGCGGCGACGCGCTGCTGCGCGCCTTCGCGGCCGGCTACGAGATGGCGGGCATGGTCGGCCAGTACGTCGGCCGCGAGCACTACGAGCGCGGCTTCCACGGCACCAGCACGGTCGGCAGCTTCGGCGCCGCCTGCGCGGCCGCCGTCCTCATGGACCTGGATCCGCACGCCACCGCGGTGGCGCTGGGCATCGCCGGCACGCAGGCCGGCGGGCTCAAGGCGCAGTTCGGCACCATGTGCAAGCCGCTGCACGCGGGCAAGGCGGCCGAGAACGGCGTGACCGGCGCGTGGCTGGCGGCGCGCGGCTTCACCGGCCGCGACGACCTGCTGGAAGCACCGCAGGGCTTCGCGGCCGCCACCAGTCCGCGCGCCGACGCGGCCGCCGCGCTCGCGGTGCCCGCCGGCGGCAGCCACCTGCACCACAACCTCTTCAAGTACCACTCGGCCTGCTACGGCACGCATGCCTCGATCGAGGCGGTGCGCGAACTCGCGCGCGCGCACGCGCTCGCGCCGGCCGACGTCGAGCGCATCGAGCTCGACGTCGAGCCCGGCGCGCAGCGCATGTGCGACATCGCCGCGCCGCGCACCGGCCTGGAGGCCAAGTTCAGCCTGCGCCTGAACGCCGCGCTGGCGCTGGCCGGCGAGGACACCGCCGCGCCCGCCACCTACTCGGACGCCACCGCGCAGCGCGCCGACCTGGCGGCGCTGCGCGAGCGCGTTTCGGTGCGCTTCATGCCCGAGGGCTGGCCGCTGATGCTGGCCGAGGCGCGCATCCACACGCGCGACGGCCGCGTGCTCGCGGGCCGCCACGACAGCGGCGTGCCCGATGCCGACCTGGCGCGCCAGCGCGAGCGGCTGGAGCGCAAGTTCATGGCGCTGGCCGCGCCCGCGGTCGGCGCGCCGCAGGCCGGCGCCATCCTCCGCGCGATCGCGGAGATCGAACATCTGGCGGACATCGGATCGCTGATGTCCATGCTTAGACGAAACCCAGCTGAAAAAGCGGAAAGCACCACCCCATGAGCCAAGACATCGCCGCACGCGCCAAGCCCCGGGACAAGGGCTACTGGTATGAAGACTTCGAACCCGGGCGCGTGTTCGTCCACCACTGGGGCCGCACCCTCTCGCAGGCCGAGAACGCGCTCTTCACCACCCTCACGCTGCACTTCAACCCGCAGTACACCAACGTCGAGTTCGCCCGCGCGATGGGCCACCGCGACACGCCCGTGAACCCGCTGCTGGTGTTCAACACCGTGTTCGGCCTCTCGGTGCAGGACCTGAGCGAGCACGGCACCGCGTTCCTGGGCGTCAACGAGCTCCGGTACGCCGCGCCGTTCTACCCCGGCGACACCCTGTTCGCGCGCTCGACGGTGATCGAGCGCCGCCTCTCTGGCAGCAAGAAGGGCATGGGCATCGTGGGCTGGCACACGCAGGGCTTCAACCAGCGCGACGAGCTGGTGTGCGAGTTCAAGCGCTCCAACCTGGTGTTCCTGCGCGGGGACGGCCGATGAGCGGGTCGTACATGACCGACGAGCGCCGCGCCATCCAGGAGCAGGCGCGCGAGTTCACGCGGCGCGAGGTGCTGCCGGTGGCCAACCGGCTCGACCCCGAGAAGGGCGAGATCCCGATGTCGCTGCGCGAGAAGATGGCCGAGATGGGCTACTTCGGCATCCTGATCGACGAGGAATACGGCGGCCTGGGCCTGGGCGTGTTCGAGTACTGCCTGGTCACCGAGGAGCTCGCGCGCGGCTGGATGAGCGTGGCCTCGATCATCGCGCGCGCCAACAACCTGCCCGGCATGGAAAAGCTCAGCGCCGAGCGCAAGCGCGAGCTCATGCCGCGCGTGGCGCGCGGCGAGTGGCTCGGCGCCTTCGCCATGTCGGAGCCCAACGCCGGCTCGGACATCGGCAACATCAGCTGCCGCGCGCAGCGCGACGGCGACGGCTGGGTCATCCACGGCAACAAGTACTGGTGCACCTTCGCCGACGGCGCCGACTACATCGTCGTGATCGCGCGCACCAGCGCGCCGCCGCCGGGCCGCAAGCACAAGGGCCTGTCGGCGTTCATGATCCCCAAGCGGCGCGGCGAGCTGCCGCCGGGCGTGCACGGCGCGCCGATCCCGAAGATCGGCTACCACGGCTGGAAGACCTGGGAGCTCTCGTTCGACCAATTCCGCGTGCCGGCCGAGGCGCTGCTGGGCGAGGAAGGCGAGGGCTTCTACCTCTCCACGCAGGGCCTGGAGAAGGCCCGGGCGCACACCGCGGCGCGCGCGATCGGGCTGGCGCGCGGCGCGCTGGAAGACTCCATCGCCTACGCGAGCGAGCGCTCGCAGTTCGGCTCGCCGATCGCCGGGTTCCAGGCGATCCGGTTCAAGCTCGCGCAGATGGCGACCGAGATCGAGGCGGCCCGCCAGCTCAACTACGCGGTCTGCACGCAGATCGACTCGGGCGGGCGCTGCGACCTGGAGGCCTCGATGGCCAAGCTGTTCGCCACCGAAATGGCGGAGCGGGTGACCAGCGAAGGCCTGCAGATCCACGGCGGCGCGGGCTACACCACGCTGCACGCCGTGGAGCGCTACTGGCGCGACGCGCGCCTGACCAAGATCTTCGAGGGCACGTCCGAGATCCAGTTGCGGATCATCTCGGACCGGCTGCTCGGCAAACCATGACGAAAGAAGGAAAGGCGCCTGGCCATGAAACTCGCTGAACTGACCGAACGCGACAACTATTTCGAGGACTTCACCGTGGGCGACGTCATCCGGCACGTGCGCAGCAAGACGCTGGAGCCGCTGGAGCAGGTGCTGATCACCAACCTGGTCATGAACACGGCCTCGGGCCACTTCGACGAGGAGGTCATGAAGAGCCACCCGGCGGGCAAGCGCCTGTCGTTCGGCGGCGTGAACATCTCGCTGTTCGTCGGCCTGGCGAGCCAGGACACGGCCGAGAACGCGATCGCCGAACTCGGCATGGACAAGATCCGGCTCCAGGGCCCCGTCTTCCACGGCGACACCCTGACCGCCTACACCGAGGTCCTCGCCGTGGAGCCCGCCGAGCGGGAGGACGCGGGCATCGTGCGCTTCAAGCACTACGGCGCCAAGCAGGACGGCAGCATCGTGTTCGAAGGCGAGCGCACCGTGCTGATCAAGCGCCGCTCGCACTGGGCGGCACGCTGATGGCCGCGACCGGGTTCGGCGCGCTGGACGGCATCCGCGTGATCGACTTCACGCAGATGCTGGCGGGCCCTTTCTGCACGCAGCTTCTGGCCGACCAGGGGGCCGAAGTCATCAAGATCGAGCCGGTGGAAGGCGAGGAAAGCCGCGGCGCGGGCCCGTTCCGGCCCGAGGACGGGCTGCGCGCCTTCGGCGGCTATTTCGCGTCGGTGAACCGCAACAAGCGCTCGATCGGCCTGAACCTCAAGGACCCGGGCGCGCGCGACATCGCGCTCAAGCTGGTGGACACGGCGGACGTGGTGGTCGAGAACTACCGCGCCGGCGTGATGGACCGCCTGGGCCTGTCCTACGAGACCCTGAGCCAGCGCAACCCGCGCCTGGTCTACGCCGCGATCCGCGGCTTCGGCGATCCGCGCACCGGCAAGAGCCCGTACGCCGACTGGCCGGCCTTCGACGTCGTGGCGCAGGCGATGGGCGGGCTGATGCAGATCAACGGCCCCGACCGCGACACGCCGCTCAAGGTCGGCCCCGGCGTCGGCGACCTGTACCCGGCCACGCTGTGCGCCTTCGGCATTTCCTCGGCGCTGCTGCGCGCCGCCCGCACCGGCCGCGGCCAGTTCGTCGACGTGTCGATGGTGGACGCCGTGCTGGCCCTGTGCGAGCGCACGGTGCACCAGCATTCGTTCCAAGACCTGGTGCCGCACCCCGAGGGCAACCGCCATCCGCTGCTCTCGCCCTTCGGCCTGTTCCGCGCCAAGGACGGCTTCGTCACGCTGGCCGCGCACTTCGACACCTGGTGGGCGCTGCTGTGCGGGCTGATCGGGCGGACCGACCTCGTGACCGACCCGCGCACCGCCACCGCGCAGGCGCGCGTGGACAACCGCGACTTCGTCTACGAGCAGCTGGAACGCTACACCGCCGCGCGCACCAAGAAGGAGCTGGCCGAGGTGCTGGGCGGCAAGATCCCGTTCGGGCCGGTGAACAACGTGGCCGAGATCGTGAACGACCCGCACTTCGCGGTGCGCGCGATGATCGAGCAGGTCGAGCACCCCGGGCTCGACCGGCCGATGGCGATCGCCGGAATCCCGCTCAAAATGACGGACACGCCCGGGCGCATCGCCCGCCGCGCGCCGCTGGCGGGCGAGCACACCGACGAGATCCTGCGCGAGATCGGCGTCACCGGCGAGCAGGCCGGCGCGCTCAGGTCCCGCGGCGCCGTCGGCTAGGGCCTGTCCGGCCCTCCCCTTTCCGAACACGAACCAGGAGACCCCTCATGAACCCTTCCCGTCCGCGGCGCGCGCGCCGCGTCCAGTTGTCCACCCCCGGCTCTTCCGAGAAGATGATGGCCAAGGCGGCGGCCAGCGCCGCCGACCACGTGTTCCTGGACCTCGAAGACGCGGTCGCGCCGAACCAGAAGGCGGCCTCGCGCGCCCGGATCGTGGACGCCCTCAACGGCCTCGACTGGGGCGGCAAGGTGCGCTGCGTGCGCATCAACGACCTGTCGACCGAATACGCCTACGAGGACATCATCGAGGTGGTCGAGGGCGCCGGCCGCAACCTCGACACCATCATGATGACCAAGGTCACCAGCGCAGCGGACGTGCTGTTCGCCGACCGCCTGCTGGCCATGATGGAGAAGAAGCTCAAGCTCGAGCGGCGCATCGGCCTGGAGGCGCTGATCGAGGAAGTCGAGGGCCTGCAGAACGTGGAGTCGATCGCGCGCTCGACCGACCGGCTCGAGTGCCTGGTCTTCGGCATGGGCGACTTCTCGGCCTCGATGGGCATCAGCCTGGACGCCGCGATCGGCAACGCCTCGGGCTACCCCGGCGACATGTGGCACTACGCGCGCTTTCGCCTCGTGATGGCCTGCCGCGCGGCCGGCCTCGACCCGGTCGACGGACCGTACGCCGACTTCCGCAACGACGAGGGCTACCGCGAGGAATGCCGGCGCGCGGGCACGCTCGGCTGCGTCGGCAAGTGGGCGATCCACCCGAACCAGATCGCGATCGCGCGCGAGGTGTTCAGCCCCGACCCGGCCAAGGTGGAGAGCGCGCGCCGGCTGGTGGCCGAGTACGCCGCGGCCGAGGCCGCCGGCTCGGGCGCCATCAAGGTCGACGGCGTGATGGTCGACGTGGCCACCGTGCGGCTGCTGCGCAGCGGCATCCTCAGCCGCGCCGACCTCTACGGCATGTAGCAGCAACGTTCGACGGCCATGGCCAGGAAAGCCACCGACAAGCCGCGGGACGAGCCGGCCGCGGGCGACGCGACCAGCCGCGAGCTGGCGGGCGTCATCAAGTCCGCCAAGCGCGTGCTGGAACTGTTCGAGTTCTTCGCCGAATGCCGGCGGCCGCTGTCGGTCACCGACGTGGTGCGCGGCCTGGACTACCCGCAGTCCAGTTCCTCCGCGCTGCTCAAGAGCCTGACCCGGCTCGGCTACCTCGACTACGACCGCTACCAGCGGCGCTACGTGCCGACGCTGCGCGTGTCGCTGTTCGGCGGCTGGGTGCAGGACCAGCTCTTCAGCCAGACCAGCCTGTCGCACCTGATCGACGAGCTGCGCCTGGCCAGCGGCGCGCAGGCCGTGATCGTGGGCATGCAGAACGATATCTACGTGCAGTACATCCACATGGTGCAGTCGCCGCGCCAGGACGGCCCGGCCTGGTACATCAAGCCGGGCTCGCTGCGCCCGCTGTGCCGCTCGGCCGCCGGCCGGGTGCTGCTCAGCCGCAAGAGCGACGTGGAAGTCCAGCAACTGCTCTGGCGCATCAACGCCGAGGAAGAGCCCCACCTGCGCATGCAGGTGGGCGACCTGCTCAAGGAGCTGGATCGGATCCGGCAGGACGGCTACGCCTACACCGAGGGCACGGTCAACCCGCAGGCCGGCGTGATCGCGGTCGAGATGCCCACGCCGCCGAGCCAGCCGCCCATGGTGCTGGGCATCGGCGGGCCGATCGAGATCCTGCGCCGCGAGCGCGAGCGCTACCTCGATCTGCTCCGACAGGCGCTGCAGCCCTACCAGGCCCGCAAGCCGTGACCGGCGCGCCCCAGTTGCACCGCGAGGCGCTGCCCGGCCGCGGTCCCTGCGCCTTCCTGCTGCACGGCATGCTTTCGAGCCGCCTGCAGTGGCACCCCAACCTGCCCGCGCTCTCGCGGCACCTGCGGCCGGTGGCCTTCGACCTGTGGGGGCACGGCCGCTCGCCCGCGCCGCTGGACGACGCGGCCTACACCGTGCCGGCGATGGTCGCGCAGCTCGAGCGCGCGCGCGAGGCGCTGGGCGAACAGCGCCTGGTGCTGGTCGGACAGTCGTTCGGCGCCGGCCTGGCGCTGCACTACGCGCTGCGCCATCCCGAGCGCGTGCTGGCGGTGGTGTTCACCAATTCGTCGTCGGCGCTGGCCGACCCGGACGACGCGCGCCTGCGCGCCACGCAGCAGCGCATGATCGAGGCGATCGAGGCCGGCGGCGCGCAGGCGGTGCGCGAGCTGCCGATGCACCCCAGGGGCGGCAAGCGCCTGCCGCCCGGGCTCAAGCCGGCGCTCATCGCCGCCGCCGACGCGGTGCATCCGCAGGCCGTGCTGCGGCTGGCGCGCGTGACCGCGCCCGCGCTCTCGGTGGCGCGCGAGCTCGCGCGCCTGGCCTGCCCCGTGCTGCTGGTCAACGGCCGCCACGAAGCGCCGTTCCAGCGCTGGCGGGACCTCGCGGCGCGCGCGATCCCGCGCGGCGAGGTGGCCGATCTCGACGCCGGCCACGCCGTGAACCTGGAAGCCCCCGCGGCCTTCGATGCCGCGGTGATCGACTTCGTGCAACGGCACGCGGCCGAGGCCGGCCCCCCGTCCCCCTCCCAGAGACCCAGGAGCACGCCCCACCATGAATGAACCGGTTTCGCTCGAACGGCATGGCCGCATCGGCGTGATGCGCATCGCCAACCCGCCCGTGAACGCGCTGTCGCCGGCCGTCATCGACGGCATCGGGGCGGCCTTCGACGCCTTCGAGGCCGACCCCTCGCTCGCCGCGCTGCTGCTGCACTGCGAGGGCCGCACCTTCGTCGCGGGCGCCGACATCACGATCTTCGACGACCCCGGCTTCAGCACCGCGGCGTTCAACGGCACGCTCGCGCGCATGGAGCGCTCGCCGCGCATCGTCGTGGCCCTGCTGCACGGCACGGCGCTCGGCGGCGGGCTGGAGCTCGCGCTGGCCTGCCACTACCGCGCCGCCCTGCCCGGCACGCGCGTGGGCCTGCCCGAGGTGAAGCTGGGCATCCTGCCCGGATCGCTGGGCACGCAGCGCCTGCCGCGCCTGAGCGGCGCGGCCCGCGCGCTCGAGATGATCCAGAGCGGCCGCATGCTCGGCACGCCCGAGGCGCTCGAGGCCGGCATCGTCGACGCGGTGCTCGAAGCCGGCGAGCCGCTCGCCGCCGGCCTCGCGTACACCCAGGCGCTGCTGGACCAGGGCGCGGCGCCGCGCCCGCTGAGCGCGCGCCAGGTCGATCCGGCCAGCGTGCCCGAGGGCCTGTTCGAACGCGCCATGGACGACGCCACGACGCGCCGCGCCGCCTACCCCGCCGCGCGCGCGATCGTGCGCGCGGTCGAGGCCGCCGTGCAACAGCCGTTCGCCGAAGGCGAGGCGCTGGAGGCGCGACTGCTGCTGGAGCTGATCGCCTCGCCCCAGTCGGCGGCGCTGCGCCACCTGTTCTTCGCCGAACGGCAGGCCAACAAGATCCCGGGCCTGCCGCCCGGCCTGGCGCTGCGGCCGGTCCACCAGGTCGGCGTGGTCGGCGCCGGCACCATGGGCGGCGGCATCGCGATGACGCTGGCCAACGCGGGCCTGCCGACGCTCGTGGTCGAGGCCTCGGCCGAGGCGCTGGAGCGCGGACTCGCGCGCATCCGCGCGAACTACGAGGCCAGCGCCGCGCGCGGCAAGCTCAGCGCCGAGCAGGTGCAGACGCGCCTGGCGCTGATCACCGGCACGCTCGACGATGCCCCGCTGGCCCGCTGCGACCTCGTCATCGAGGCGGTGTTCGAGGACATGGCGCTCAAGCAGGCGGTGGCGGCGCGCCTGGGACGCGCGTGCCGGCCGGGCGCGATCATCGCGACCAACACGTCGACGCTCGACGTCGACGCCATCGCCGAGGCCACCGGCCGCCCGCAGGACGTGCTGGGCATGCACTTCTTCAGCCCGGCCCACGTGATGCGGCTGCTGGAGGTGGTGCGCGGCGCGCGCACCGCGCCCGACGCGCTCGCCACCGTGATGCGGCTCGCGCCCCGGCTGGGCAAGGTCGCGGTGGTCTCGGGCGTGTGCTACGGCTTCATCGGCAACCGCATGGCCGAGGCCTACCTGCGCGAGGCCGAGTTCCTGCTGCTCGAAGGCGCCAGCCCGGCGCAGATCGACGCGGCGGTGGAGAACCCCGCGCGCTGGGGCATGGCGATGGGCCCGTGCCGCATGCTCGACATGGCCGGCGTGGACGTGGCGGCCAACACGCTCATCGAGCGCGAGAAGGCCGAGGGGCCGATGCCCGACCCGGCCTACCGGCCGATCGTGCGCCGCCTGTTCGCGCTCGGCCGCCTGGGCCAGAAGAGCGGCGCGGGCTACTACCGCTACGAGGGCCGCACGCCGGTGCCGGACCCCGAGCTGCCGCGCCTGGCCGAGGCGCTCGCCGCCGAGCTGGGCATCGCGCGGCGCACCAACATCGGCGACGAGGAGATCGTCGAGCGGCTGCTGCTGCCGATGGTGGCCGAGGGCGCGCGCCTGCTCGAGGAGGGCATGGCCTACCGCGCCGGCGACATCGACATCGTCTGGACCGCCGGCTACGGCTTTCCCGACCACCGCGGCGGACCGATGTTCATGGCCGAGCGCCTGGGCCTGGCGCACGTCGCCGCGCGCATGCGGCACCACGCCGCCCGCGGCGACCCGCATGGCTACTGGGCCGTTCCCGCCCTGCTCGCGCAGGGCGCCTTCCAACCGAGGAAAACCCCATCATGAGAGAAGCCGTCATCGTCTCGACCGCGCGCACCCCGATCGGCCGCGCCTACAAGGGATCGCTCAACCACATCAAGTCGCCCTCGCTCGCGGCGTACGCCATCGCGGCGGCGGTGAAGCGCGCCGGGGTCGACCCGGCCGAGATCGAGGACGTGGTCATGGGCACCGTGCTGTGCGCCGGCACCGCGGGCATGAACCTCGCGCGCAACGCGCTGCTGGCCGCGGGCCTGCCGGTCGGCGTGTCGGGCCAGACGCTGGACCGCCAGTGCGCCTCCGGCCTGATGGCGGTCGCCACCGCGGCCAAGCAGGTGATGGTCGACGGCATGGACGTGGTCGTCGCGGGCGGGCACGAGAACATCTCGGCGGTGCAGGCGCGCTACTTCCAATGGGCCAGCGCCGAGACCGACCCGCGCGTCATCGCCCGGGCCGAGCACGCCTACATGCCCATGCTGCAGACCGCCGAGGTGGTCGCCCGGCGCTACGGCGTGCCGCGCGAGGCGCAGGACGCCTACGCGCTGCAGTCGCAGCAGCGCACGGCGCAGGCCCAGCGGGAAGGCCGGCTCGACGCCGAGATCGTGCCGATCGACGCCACCATGGCGGTAGTCGACAAGGAAACCCAGGCCGTCTCCCACCGCGAGGTGCGGTTCGCGCGCGACGAAGGCAACCGGCCCGACACCACACTAGCCTCGCTCGCGAAGCTCGCCCCCGTGCTCGAAGGCGGCACGGTGACCGCCGGCAACGCCAGCCAGCTCTCCGACGGCGCGTCGGCCTGCGTGCTCATGGAGCGCGCCCTGGCCGAGCGGCGCGGGCTGCGTCCGCTGGGCCTGTACCGCGGCATCGCCGTGGCTGGCTGCGCGCCGGAGGAAATGGGCATCGGCCCGGTGTTCGCGGTGCCCAAGCTGCTGCGGCAGCACGGCCTGTCGGTCGACGACATCGGCCTGTGGGAGCTCAACGAGGCCTTTGCGGTGCAGGCGCTCTACTGCCGCGACCGCCTGGGCATCGACCCGGCCCGCTACAACGTCGACGGAGGCGGCATCTCCATTGGCCACCCTTATGGCATGACCGGCGCGCGCCTGGTCGGGCACGCCCTGCTCGAAGGCCGCCGGCGCGGCGTGAAGTACGTGGTGGTCACGATGTGCGTGGGCGGCGGAATGGGGGCCGCGGGCCTGTTTGAAGTTTTGTGACGCCCCCCTGCGCCGCTGCGCGGCTTCCCTCCTCTCTGGCGCGCCGCTGCGCGGCGCTTGGAGGGGGGACGACAGCTTGGGCCG